>NZ_JBWMAV010000013.1:23946-156349 GCF_056521425.1 Rhodoferax sp. LS1P39
ATTCAAACGCCCACGCTTATCGGCTGTATATTTTTAAGGATCAACATCGCAGCTTTTACACCACTTTGTCCAACTCGCTGTGATCAGCGAAGCCTTGTATTCTAGCATGCTTTTTGGCACACCTTAAAACGTTTTGCGTTTTCTTTAGCGCTTGATGCAAGTACTAAAGAAAACGCCCAGTCCGCTGGACTGGGCGTTTCTTGCTGTAATAGCCTGACGATGACCTACTTTCACACGGGAACCCGCACTATCATCGGCGCAGAGGCGTTTCACTGTCCTGTTCGGGATGGGAAGGAGTGGTACCACCTCGCTATGGTCATCAGGCATAACTTGTTGCCACCCTGACATGCGTCAGGGCAACGAATTCATAGAGATTTAATCAGCTCCGGCATCGCACCGGATATGTTTTTGAATGCGTCACTTGGCATAACTAGTCCTTGAATCCAATTGCTTGGAATCAAAGTTATAGGGTCAAGCCGCACGAGCAATTAGTATCGGTTAGCTTAACGCATTACTGCGCTTCCACACCCGACCTATCAACGTCCTGGTCTTGAACGACTCTTTAGGGGGCTCAAGGCCCCGGCAGATCTCATCTTGAAACGAGTTTCCCGCTTAGATGCTTTCAGCGGTTATCTCTTCCACACTTAGCTACTCGGCAATGCCACTGGCGTGACAACCGATACACCAGAGGTGTGTCCACTCCGGTCCTCTCGTACTAGGAGCAGGCTTCCTCAAATCTGCAGCGCCCACGGAAGATAGGGACCAAACTGTCTCACGACGTTTTAAACCCAGCTCACGTACCTCTTTAAATGGCGAACAGCCATACCCTTGGGACCGGCTACAGCCCCAGGATGAGATGAGCCGACATCGAGGTGCCAAACACCGCCGTCGATATGAACTCTTGGGCGGTATCAGCCTGTTATCCCCAGAGTACCTTTTATCCGTTGAGCGATGGCCCTTCCATACAGAACCACCGGATCACTATGTCCTGCTTTCGCATCTGCTCGACTTGTCAGTCTCGCAGTTAAGCACGCTTATGCCATTGCACTATCATCACGATGTCCGACCGTAACTAGCGTACCTTCGAACTCCTCCGTTACGCTTTGGGAGGAGACCGCCCCAGTCAAACTGCCTACCATGCACTGTCCCCGATCCAGATAATGGACCTAGGTTAGAACCTCAAACACACCAGGGTGGTATTTCAACGTTGGCTCCACAAGATCTAGCGACCCTGCTTCAAAGCCTCCCACCTATCCTACACAGATCTGTTCAAAGTCCAATACAAAGCTACAGTAAAGGTTCATGGGGTCTTTCCGTCTTTCCGCGGGGAGATTGCATCATCACAAACATTTCAACTTCGCTGAGTCTCAGGAGGAGACAGTGTGGCCATCGTTACGCCATTCGTGCAGGTCGGAACTTACCCGACAAGGAATTTCGCTACCTTAGGACCGTTATAGTTACGGCCGCCGTTTACTGGGACTTCAATCAAGAGCTTGCACCCCATCATTTAATCTTCCAGCACCGGGCAGGCGTCACACCCTATACGTCCACTTTCGTGTTTGCAGAGTGCTGTGTTTTTAATAAACAGTCGCAGCCACCGATTTTTTGCAACCCCGTTGGGCTCCATCCGCAAGGGACTTCACCTACTAGAGGCACACCTTCTTCCGAAGTTACGGTGTCAATTTGCCGAGTTCCTTCTCCTGAGTTCTCTCAAGCGCCTTAGAATACTCATCTCGCGCACCAGTGTCGGTTTGCGGTACGGTCGTGTGTAGCTGAAGCTTAGTGGCTTTTCCTGGAAGCAGGGTATCACTCACTTCGGCTGCAAGCAGCCTCGTTATCACCCCTCATCTAAGCCCGGCGGATTTACCTACCAGGCACGACTACAGGCTTGAACCAACATATCCAACAGTTGGCTGAGCTAACCTTCTCCGTCCCCACATCGCACTACACATCGGTACAGGAATATTGACCTGTTTCCCATCAACTACGCATCTCTGCCTCGCCTTAGGGGCCGACTCACTCTACGCCGATGAACGTTGCGTAGAAAACCTTGCGCTTACGGCGAGGGGGCTTTTCACCCCCTTTAACGCTACTCATGTCAGCATTCGCACTTCTGATACCTCCAGCAGGGTTTACACCGCCACCTTCACAGGCCTACAGAACGCTCTCCTACCACTTGCAATAAATTGCAAATCCGCAGCTTCGGTAACTGGCTTAGCCCCGTTACATCTTCCGCGCAGGACGACTCGATCAGTGAGCTATTACGCTTTCTTTAAATGATGGCTGCTTCTAAGCCAACATCCTGACTGTTTTAGCCTTCCCACTTCGTTTCCCACTTAGCCAATTTTAGGGACCTTAGCTGGCGGTCTGGGTTGTTTCCCTCTTGAGTCCGGACGTTAGCACCCGGTGCTCTGTCTCCCAAGCTGTACTCGTCGGTATTCGGAGTTTGCATTGGTTTGGTAAGTCGCCATGACCCCCTAGCCAAAACAGTGCTCTACCCCCGACGGTAATACTTGAGGCACTACCTAAATAGTTTTCGGAGAGAACCAGCTATTTCCAAGTTTGTTTAGCCTTTCACCCCTATCCACAGCTCATCCGCTAGTTTTGCAACACTAGTCGGTTCGGACCTCCAGTGCGTGTTACCGCACCTTCATCCTGGCCATGGATAGATCACTTGGTTTCGGGTCTACACCCAGCGACTGAATCGCCCTATTCGGACTCGGTTTCCCTACGCCTTCCCTATTCGGTTAAGCTTGCCACTGAATGTAAGTCGCTGACCCATTATACAAAAGGTACGCAGTCACCCCTTTCAAGGCTCCTACTTTTTGTAAGCATGCGGTTTCAGGATCTATTTCACTCCCCTCCCGGGGTTCTTTTCGCCTTTCCCTCACGGTACTAGTTCACTATCGGTCAATGATGAGTATTTAGCCTTGGAGGATGGTCCCCCCATATTCAGACAGGATTTCTCGTGTCCCGCCCTACTTGTCGTTAACTTAGTACCACGCGTCTGTTTTCACGTACGGGGCTATCACCCGCTATGGCTAGCTTTTCCAAGCTATTCCGTTAACAGTCGCGCTATCACTAACAGGCTTTTCCGATTTCGCTCGCCACTACTTTCGGAATCTCGGTTGATGTCTTTTCCTCGAGCTACTGAGATGTTTCAGTTCACCCGGTTCGCCTCGCATGACTATGTATTCATCATGCGATACCCCTAAGGGTGGGTTTCCCCATTCAGAAATCTCCGGATCAAAGCTAATTTGCCAGCTCCCCGAAGCTTATCGCAGGCTATCACGTCTTTCGTCGCCTATCATTGCCAAGGCATCCACCACATGCTCTTATTCACTTGACCCTATAACTTTGACGTCTCCTTACAGAAACATCTCTATTGTCTTCAAGGAATGTCTGATTGGTCTTTCACCAATCGCGTTATGCCGTAAACAACTACAGCTCTTTCGAGCCTTCATCGTTAATTTTGAATTTCAAACTAAAGTCTGAACATTCGTTTTGACGCAATCAAAAATTTGTCACTAACCACCACCACCGGGCACGGTCTGCACTAAACCTTTACGAATGTGCAGTTTCCCAGAGGTAGCTATTTGGCTAGCAACGCTGATTAAACTCTATGAATTTTTAATGAACAGCCGATTAACCTTTTCAAGTTAATTTATATCGATCAATAGATATTGATCAACAACAAAGTAGCCTCTTTTAAAGCCACTTTGGTGTTGAATATATAAGCACCAAATGATTGGTGGAGGTGACAGGACTCGAACCCGCTACCTACTGCTTGCAAAGCAGCCGCTCTCCCAGCTGAGCTACACCCCCACAAAAACGGCAGTGTTGTTGAATGGATGGTGGGTCTGGTTGGTTTCGAACCAACGACCCCCGCCTTATCAAGACGGTGCTCTAACCAACTGAGCTACAGACCCAAGCCGGTCGCTCTGCGATCAACTCTAAGAATTAGATCAACGATCTTTTCCTCAAAATTGCCTTAGCGACAACCTTCCAACAACCGATAAGTGTGGGCATTCAAATTTGATTGCAGTTTCCAGAAAGGAGGTGATCCAGCCGCACCTTCCGATACGGCTACCTTGTTACGACTTCACCCCAGTCACGAACCCTGCCGTGGTAATCGCCCTCCTTACGGTTAGGCTAACTACTTCTGGCAGAACCCGCTCCCATGGTGTGACGGGCGGTGTGTACAAGACCCGGGAACGTATTCACCGTGACATTCTGATCCACGATTACTAGCGATTCCGACTTCACGCAGTCGAGTTGCAGACTGCGATCCGGACTACGACTGGTTTTATGGGATTAGCTCCCCCTCGCGGGTTGGCAACCCTTTGTACCAGCCATTGTATGACGTGTGTAGCCCCACCTATAAGGGCCATGAGGACTTGACGTCATCCCCACCTTCCTCCGGTTTGTCACCGGCAGTCTCATTAGAGTGCCCAACTAAATGTAGCAACTAATGACAAGGGTTGCGCTCGTTGCGGGACTTAACCCAACATCTCACGACACGAGCTGACGACAGCCATGCAGCACCTGTGTTACGGCTCTCTTTCGAGCACCAAGCCATCTCTGGCGAGTTCCGTACATGTCAAAGGTGGGTAAGGTTTTTCGCGTTGCATCGAATTAAACCACATCATCCACCGCTTGTGCGGGTCCCCGTCAATTCCTTTGAGTTTCAACCTTGCGGCCGTACTCCCCAGGCGGTCAACTTCACGCGTTAGCTTCGTTACTGAGTCAGTGAAGACCCAACAACCAGTTGACATCGTTTAGGGCGTGGACTACCAGGGTATCTAATCCTGTTTGCTCCCCACGCTTTCGTGCATGAGCGTCAGTACAGGTCCAGGGGATTGCCTTCGCCATCGGTGTTCCTCCGCATATCTACGCATTTCACTGCTACACGCGGAATTCCATCCCCCTCTACCGTACTCTAGCTATACAGTCACAAATGCAGGTCCCAGGTTGAGCCCGGGGATTTCACATCTGTCTTATATAACCGCCTGCGCACGCTTTACGCCCAGTAATTCCGATTAACGCTCGCACCCTACGTATTACCGCGGCTGCTGGCACGTAGTTAGCCGGTGCTTATTCTTACGGTACCGTCATTAGCCCACCGTATTAGGGCAGACCGTTTCGTTCCGTACAAAAGCAGTTTACAACCCGAAGGCCTTCATCCTGCACGCGGCATTGCTGGATCAGGCTTGCGCCCATTGTCCAAAATTCCCCACTGCTGCCTCCCGTAGGAGTCTGGACCGTGTCTCAGTTCCAGTGTGGCTGGTCGTCCTCTCAGACCAGCTACAGATCGTCGCCTTGGTGGGCTTTTACCCCACCAACTAGCTAATCTGATATCGGCCGCTCCAATCGCGCGAGGCCCTTGCAGGTCCCCCGCTTTCATCCAGAGATCGTATGCGGTATTAGCACAGCTTTCGCTGCGTTATCCCCCACGACTGGGCACGTTCCGATATATTACTCACCCGTTCGCCACTCGCCACCAGGATTTCTCCCGTGCTGCCGTTCGACTTGCATGTGTAAGGCATGCCGCCAGCGTTCAATCTGAGCCAGGATCAAACTCTATAGTTCGATCTTGAATTTTTTGCCCCTGACTTTTACCACCAGGGGCCACTCATAAATTGGAATTGACATGAACTTCATTTCTGATATTCACATCTTCTTTTACTTCATGAGCGTTTGTAGTGCTAAGCACTAGTTCCGAAGAACTTGGCAATCGCATTCAAACGCCCACGCTTATCGGCTGTATATTTTTAAGGATCAACATCGCAGCTTTTACACCACTTTGTCCAACTCGCTGTGATCAGCGAAGCCTTGTATTCTAGCATGCTTTTTGGAGCTTGCCGCAAAAATCTTTAAACTTCTTGCTTATCTGCCGCGGCGCGTTTTGGAGTAAACCTTAACGTTACCGTATTCAGCAGAGCCTCGAATTATATACTGGTTTTTACCTGTATCCGAAACATCTGCTACTTGCTGACTTTGCTTTCGCATCCTGCACATTGCTGTGCGTTATCAGTGCAGCCCTCGACTTTAGCACGGTTTGCATCGACACCTGACCGGTCGGCACTTTAAAGTTGAACACACCAACAAAAGCCATGGTGGCGCGGCCTATGGCCCCCTGGGAACAGGCCGCAGCCATGCACCTCCTATATAGAGAGTGCAACTCCTCCTGACCTATCTACCAAGGGGTGAAACCCGTAGGCCGGATAATCCCCCCAACATGGCACTCATTACCCTACTCGACGCCCAACTGGCTTTTGGACACGTCGCACTTCTCGATAAAGCCGCTTTTTCCCTTGAAACCACGGAGCGTGTGGGTCTCATTGGCCGCAACGGAGCGGGCAAATCGTCAATGCTCAAGATCCTGGGCGGGCTGGAAAAGCCTGACGACGGCGCGATGCATGTGCAGCAAGGTCTGCGCATTGCCTACGTGGCCCAGGAACCGGTACTGGACCCGGAGGACTCGGTGTTCAAATCCGCCAGCGTGGGCCTGGCCAGCGTGATTGCGGCGCGGGACCTGTATTTGTCCGGGGCCGATGGCGTTGATCTGGATGCCTTGCAGTCGCAGATCGAGGCGTTTGATGCCTGGAACTGGGAGCAGCGCGTCGAAGAAACCCTGCACCGCCTGCATTTGAACCCCGAAGCGATTGTCGGCACCCTGTCGGGCGGCACCAAAAAACGCGTGGCCCTGGCCCAGGCGCTAGTGGCCAAGCCCGATGTGTTGCTGCTCGACGAACCCACCAACCACCTGGACCTGGATTCCATCGAGTGGCTGGAAGACCTGCTGATCGACTTCAAAGGCAGCCTGATCACCATCACCCATGACCGCAGCTTCCTGAACCGCGTCGCGACCCGTATTGTGGAACTCGACCGCGGCAAGCTCAACTCCTACCCCGGCAACTTCGAGCAGTACGTACTGCAAAAAGAAGAGCAGCTGGCACAAGAAGCCGTAATCTCCGCCAAGGCCGACAAGCTGCTGGCGCAGGAAGAAATCTGGGTCCGCCAGGGTGTGGCCGCGCGCCGTACCCGCAGCCAGAGCCGCGTAGTGCGCCTGGAAGCGCTGCGCTCCAGCCGCGCCGCCCGCCGCGATGCCCAGGGCAGCGTCAACCTGGATGTGGCCTCGGGCCAATCCAGCGGCAAGATCGTGGCCGAGCTGACCAATGTGAGCAAGGCTTTTGGCGACAAGGTCATCGTGCAGGGCTTTAGCGACGTGATTCTGCGTGGCGACAAGGTCGGCTTTCTGGGGGCCAACGGCGCAGGCAAGAGCACTTTGCTGAAGCTGATCCTGGGCGAAATCCAGCCCGACAGCGGCAAGATCCGCCAAGGTGCCAACCTGCAGGTAGCCTACTTTGACCAGATGCGCAACGCGCTCGATCTGGATGCCACGCTGGAAGACTTCATCAGCCCCGGCAGCGAATGGATCGAGATTGGCAACCAGCGCAAACACGTCAAAAGCTACCTGAGCGACTTTTTGTTCTCTCCGGCGCGCGCCAATTCCCCCGTGCGCTCGCTGTCGGGTGGCGAGCGCAACCGTTTGCTGCTGGCGCGCCTGTTTGCCCGCCCGGCCAACGTGCTGGTGCTGGACGAGCCGACCAACGATCTGGACATCGACACCCTGGAACTGCTGGAAGACCTGCTGCAGAACTACGATGGCACGGTGTTCCTGGTCAGCCACGACCGGGCCTTTCTGGACAACGTGGTCACCAGCATCATTGCCCACGAGCCCGAGGAACGGCCCGGCTTCTGGCGCGAGTACGAGGGTAGCGTGCAGGACTGGCTGATCCAGAGCAAGCGCGCCAAGCTGATTGCCGAAACCAATAGGAAAAACACGCCCCAGCGCCCATCAGAAGGGCAGGAGAAGCTATCAAATACAGAGCAAAAGCCAGTGACGGCCGCAGTGGCCACCAAGGCCCGCAAGCTCAGCTTCAAGGAGCAACGCGAGCTCGACGGCCTGCCGGAGCAGATTGCGGCGCTGGAAAAAGAGCAAGCCGACATCACTGCCACCCTGGCCGATGGCAGCCTCTACACCACGGATGCTGCACGCGCCGCCACCCTGGGCCAGCGCAATGCGCATATCGACGAGCAACTGCTGGCGGCGCTGGAGCGCTGGGAAATGCTGAGCGCCTGATCGCTATATTTTAAATAGCTGCTCACGCTTATTCCATAAGCGCGAGTGGCCTATTTGATACTTAAATTCGATTGTGCAAACGGTCGCCACTGGCACCCAGCTTGGCCAGCAAGGCCGGGGCGATTTTGTCCAGCGGCAGCACCTCGTCGGCTGCTCCGTGGGCAATGGCTTCGCGCGGCATGCCGAAGACCACGCAACTGGCTTCGTCCTGCACGTAGTTGTAGCTGCCCTTGTCGTGCATTTCGCGCATGGCGCGGGCCCCGTCGTTGCCCATGCCGGTGAGCATGATGCCGTAGGCGTTGCGGCCGACCATCTCGGCGCAAGACAGAAACAGCACTTCCACTGAAGGCCGGTGGCGGTTCACCGGTTCCCCCTCCTCCACCACGGCCACATAGTTGGCCCCGCTGCGGTTGATGCGGAACTGCTTGCCGCCCGGCGCGATGTAGGCGTGGCCGGGCAGGATGCGCTCGCCATGCGAGGCCTCTTTGACCGTAATCTGGCACAGGCTGTTCAGGCGCGCGGCAAAGCTGGTGGTAAAGCCCGGCGGCATGTGCTGGGTGATGACGATGGCGGGCGAGTCGGCCGGCATGCAGACCAGAATGTCCTTGATGGCCTCGGTGCCGCCGGTGGATGCGCCGATACAAATCATCTTTTCGGTCGAAACACGGCCGATCAAGGCATTGGTGGAGCGCACCGCCGCAGCCGGTGGCACCACCGCCGTGCCAGGCGCGGACACCGTGGGCAGCAAGGGGCGGCGGAACTTGGCCACCGCCGCCACACGCACTTTGTCCACGATTTCAGATGCCAAGTCGCGCAAGCCATTGGCCAGGCCGATGCGGGGCTTGGCCACAAAGTCCACCGCACCCAGCTCCAGGGCGCGCAGGGTGACCTCGGCCCCCTGGGCGGTCATGGTGGAAATCATCACCACCGGCATGGGCCGCAGGCGCATCAGGCGGCCCAGAAAATCGATGCCGTCCATGCGCGGCATCTCCACGTCCAGGGTGATCACGTCGGGGTCGAGGTCGCGGATCATTTCGCGGGCGATCAGCGGGTCGTTGGCCGCGCCTATGCACTGCATATCGGGTTGGCGGTTGATGATTTCGGTCAACAGGCTGCGCACCAGCGCCGAGTCGTCTACCACCAGTACACGGATTTTCTTCATCGCAGCACGCACTTAAAACAGATCGACCGAACCGCCGGACGTAGATTGCACCACCGTGGCCACATTGCCGCGCCGCTCGTTGGAGGCCTGGTCGGGGTGGGCGTGTGCCAGCCGTTTGACCATGGCTTTGCCGGTAGTGGGGAAAAAGCAGACCTTGCGGGGATAAATATCCAGCACGTCTTGCGACAAGAGCGGAATGCGCTCGGTTTGCAGGTAGTCGATGACAAACTTGGTGTTGCGCTCACCCACGTTCATGGTGGTGAAGTTGGACATGACCTGGCCACCACCAAAAATCTTGGCCTGCATGGTTTCGCGGCGTGCCCCAATCTTGAGCATCTCGTTGATCAACAACTCCATGGCATACGACCCGTAGCGGCCCGCGCCAATGCCGTCTTCGCCATCGGGCAGCATGAAATGGTTCATACCACCCACCTGGGCCCGCGTGTCCCACAGGCAAGCGGCGATGCAGGAGCCCAGCACCGTCATGATGACCAGGTCCTCGTCCGACACAAAGTACTCGCCCGGTAACACCTTGACGGCGTTGTACTGGAAATGGTGGTCGGGATAGAAGAACGAGGCCTCCCCCGGTTTGCGCGGACGGGCCTTGAGTTCGTCAATCGTGCTATGGCGCTCGCTGGCGGGCCGCCCGGTCGGAAGCCCCCCGACCCGGGAGGCCCGGCGGCGATCACCATCGGCTCCGGCAGGGAGCGTGCCCGCCGCCATGCGCTGGTACAGCGTGGGGCCCGTGGTTCTGGGGATATCCATAGTGTTTAAGTGCGCACGCCAAAGCCGAACGGCTCGCGAAGGAATGGGTTAGCAACGTTCATAGCTGGTCTTCCCCCGCAAGATGAAGAGATCGCGCGATTCGCTGAAATTTTCGGCATGGCCGACAAACAATGTGGCCCCAGGCTTCATCACCCGGTGGATACGCTCCAGCACCGCGCGCTGGGTGGCCGCGTCAAAGTAAATCATCACATTGCGGCAAAACACCACGTCGAAGGGCTCGCGAAACGGCCAGTCGTCGCGGATCAGGTTGACGCTGATGAAATCGATCATGCGGCGCAACTCGGGCCGGATGCGCACCAGCCCGGCGTTGTCGCCCTTGCCGCGCAGCAAAAATTTCTGCATCCGCCCCTGGTCCAGGCCCTTGAGGTTTTCCAGCCGGTAGATGCCCTGGGCCGCCGAAGCCAGTACCTTGGAATCGATGTCGCTGGCGGTGAGCTTGAAGGAAGGGCTAGGGCCCAGGTTCTCCAGCGCCGTCATCACGATGGAATACGGCTCTTCGCCGGTAGACGATGCGCTGCACCACACGTTCCAGGGCGTGCTGGCGGGCTTGGACTTGAACAGCGTGGCCAAAATCTCGAAGTGGTGCTGTTCGCGGAAGAAGGCCGTGAGGTTGGTGGTGAGCGCGTTGACGAACTCCTGCCACTCCGGCCCGTCGGTAGAGTGCTCCAGCCAGCCCAGGTAGTCACGAAAACTGTTGTGTCCGGTGTCGCGCAGCCGCCGCGACAGGCGGCTGTAGACCATGGCGTGCTTGCCGTCGTGCAGCTTGATACCGGCGTGCTTGTAGATCAGGGACTGCACGCGCTCGAAGTCGGCATCGGTCCAGACGAATTCGCGGCCCTCCAGCGCAGGACCGGTGTGGGCGACAGCAGGGGATGGGCGCATGGAGCGGTGGTACTCAGTCGGCCGACAGGCCCATGTCGGCCCCGGACATCAGGCGCTCGATGTCCAGCAGGATCAGCATGCGGTCGCTGACCGAGCCCAGGCCCAGAATGCAGCTGTTGTCCACGATGCTGTCGATGTCGGGCGCGGCTTTCACGCTCTCGGGTTGCAGCTCCAGCACATCACTGACCGAATCCACCACGATGCCGACGATGCGGCTGCGCAAATTCAGGATGATGACTACGGTAAAGCTGTTGTACTCGGCCTCGGAGCAGTTGAACTTGAGCCGCATGTCCACGATGGGCACGATCGTGCCGCGCAGGTTCACCACCCCTTTGATGAAGGACGGGGCGTTGGCGATACGGGTGGGTGGCTCGTAGCCGCGAATTTCCTGCACTTTCAGGATATCGATGCCGTACTCTTCCTGGCTCAGGCGGAATGTCAAATACTCTCTGGCTGCGGTGGTGGCCAAAGCCCCCGAACGTTCCATTGCTCCCATAACCATCTCCTTCAACGTCAACTTGTATGAACCGCGGCTTAGTGCCGCGAGCGGCGCACCAGCGCACCAATGTCCAGAATCAGCGCCACCTTGCCGTCGCCCATGATGGTGGCACCCGACACGTTGGACACTTTGCGGTAATTCGACTCCAGGTTTTTCACCACCACCTGGTGTTGGCCCAGCAACTCGTTGACCAGCAGGGCCACGCGGCTGCCTTCGGACTCGACCACCACCATGATGTTGTTGGCCTTTTCGGCATCGGCAATCGGCACCTGGAAGATCTTCTCCAGCGCAATCACCGGCATGTATTCCTCGCGCACCTTCACCAGCTGCGAGCCCTGGGCCACGGTGCTCACCGACTCGTCATTCACCTGGAAGGACTCGACCACCGACGACAGCGGCAGGATGTAGACCTCGTCACCCACGCTGACCGACATACCGTCCATGATGGCCAGGGTCAGCGGCAAGCGCACCGACACCTTCATGCCCAGACCCTCGACCGATTCGATATCGACCGTGCCATTGAGCGAGGCGATATTGCGCTTCACCACGTCCATGCCCACGCCCCGGCCCGACACATCGGTCACCACGTCGGCGGTGGAGAAGCCGGGCGCAAAAATCAGCTGCCAGACCTCGGCATCGCTCATGGCGTCGCTCACGTCCAAGCCGCGTTCGCGGGCTTTGCGCAGGATTTTCTCGCGCGACATGCCCTTGCCGTCGTCGCGCACCTCGATCACGATGGAGCCGCCCTGGTGCGCAGCCGACAGGGTGATGGTGCCGTTTTCGGGCTTGCCCGCAGCGCGCCGCTCCTCGGGCATTTCGATACCGTGGTCGCAGCTGTTGCGTACCAGGTGGGTCAATGGGTCGGTGATCTTCTCAACCAGACCCTTATCCAGCTCGGTGGATTCGCCCTGGGTCACAAAGTCCACCTTTTTGTTCAGGCGGTTGGCCAGGTCGCGCAGCATGCGCGGGAAGCGGCTGAACACAATGGACATGGGGATCATGCGGATCGACATCACCGACTCTTGCAGGTCGCGGGTATTGCGGTCCAGGTCGGCCAGTCCGGCAAACAGCTGCTGGTGCATGGCGGGCTCCAGGCCCTGGCTGTTTTGCGCCAGCATGGCCTGGGTGATCACCAGCTCGCCGACCAGGTTGATCAGTTGGTCGACCTTTTTGATGTCGACCCGGATGGTGGTGGCCTCCAGCGGGGTCTGGCCGGCGGCTTTTTCGGCCTTGGCGGCCACGGCAGCGGGAGCAGCCACGGGGTGCTCGCCAGGGTGGCCGGGCGAACCAGCGAAGAAACCGTACTCTTCTTCCACCGACACGGTGGGCGCGGCCACAGCGGGCTCCGGAGCGGCCACTTCGGCGACAGCAGCCGCGGGGGCTTCGGCATCCAGATCGCGGATGCGCACCACGTCCTTGGACACGTGGAACACAAACAGGTCGAGCAAATCATCGTCGGTAGACGTGGTCTCCACCGCGAACACGCGGGTGTCGGCGCTTTCGCTGGGCAGGGTGGTCACTGTGCCCAGGCCCGGAATGTCGCGGAACAGCTCTTTCACTGCATCGGCCTGGTCCGGCTTGTCCAGCGGGCCAATCTGAATCACCAGCGAGCGCGTGCCCGGGGCCCGGGGTTCGGCAGGGGCCACCGGCGCGACAGGGGCCGCAACCGGGGCAGCCACCACCACCGGGGCGGGCGCAGGCACGGGTGCGGGTGCGGGGGCCGGAGCGGCCGCAGGAGCGGCACCCGAGGCCAGCACGCTGATGCGCTTGACCAAGGCCGAGGTATTGATGGCCTCGCCCTCGCCACCCGCCTGGTGGCGCGCCAGCAGGCTGCGCGAGGAGTCGGCCGATTCCAGCAGGGCATCCACCATGGGAGGGATCAGCTTGAGCTCATGGCGGCGCAGCTTGTCCAGCAGCGACTCCATCTGATGGGTCAGCTCGGCCACATCGGAAAAGCCGAAGGTGGCGGCCCCGCCCTTGATGGAGTGGGCGCAACGGAAGATGCCGTTGAGCTCTTCGTCGTCGGTATTGGCCAGGTCCAGATCCAGCAGCATCTGCTCCATCTGGTCCAGGTTTTCGCCTGCTTCTTCAAAGAAGATCTGGTAGAACTGGGTCAGGTCAAAGTCTGCGCCTGAACCCGAACTGTCGGTATGTGTCTCAGCCATATGTTGTGCTCCTTGGGGTGCCGGGGTTCAGCGGATGACTTTCTGGATCACCTCAATCAACCGGGTGGGGTCGAAGGGTTTCACCAGCCAGCCCGTAGCACCGGCGCTGCGCCCTGCCTGCTTCATCTGGTCACTGGATTCGGTGGTCAAAATCAAGATCGGAATGGTCTTGTACTTGGGGTGCTCGCGCAGCAGACGGGTCAGGCCGATGCCGTCCAGCCGGGGCATGTTCTGGTCTACCAGCACCAGGTCGATGGAATGCGACTGGGCCTTCTCGAAAGCATCCTGCCCGTCCACCGCTTCGATGACCTGGTAGCCCGCCCCGGTCAAGGTGAAGGAGACCATCTTTCGCATCGAGGGTGAGTCGTCAACGGCAAGAATCGAATGCATGAAAAGCTCCAGCTAAAGATGAGAACGCGCGTAAATTGTGGGGGGCCGGCATGTCAGAAAAGCTCGATGGAACCCGCGTCCATTTCGCTCTGGGTCACCGGGTTGGGGCGGTCAGGCACCATGGCCGCATACGGTGCAGGCTCTTCGCCTTCGTCCTGCCCCATGGTCTCCGATGCCAGGCGGAATGCGCAACCCTGCAGCATCAAGGTGGTATGCACGATCAATTGCGAAGCCATGTCCTGGAATTGCAGCTCGGTCACGGCGGCGCGCAGGTCGCTGCGCACATTGTCCATGGCCACCGTATCCGGCAAAGCCGCCCCCTGCAGCCCCAGGTTCACACTGTTGAAACGGGACATCAAATTGTCCATAGTGTGGCTGAGCAGGCTTTCCAAACGGCTCAAATCGTGCATCACCACCATCAGGGAATCCTGCAACTCAGCGACCAGCATGACCGGCAGTTGCACTACAGGTCCTGTCGGTGGGGTTGGCTCTGTTTGCATGTATTCTCCGTCGCTGCAGGAAAGCCTAAGACAAATTGCCTCGTTTGCACGAATGTTAATTCTATTTCACATCCTGTTACGAACAATCTGATAAATCGACTGCTATCCCCCTGCATCTCCACGCCTACCATGCTGACAACCGCCTTTTATGTAGCTCACGCCAGCCGCGCTCAGGAGCGCACATGAGCCCGTGGCAGAAGCACAAAGCCATCCAGATCCTGCACCTGGAAGACTCGGCCATCGACCACCAGATCGTGGTGCGGGCACTGCAAAAGCAAGGCCTGGCCTGCACCCTGCAGCGGGTGGAAACGCTGGCGGCCTTCACGGAGTTGACCGGCGGCAGCACGCCGTTTGATTTGATTCTGGCCGACTACCGGCTGCCGGGCTTTACCGCCATCGATGCCTGGCACGCGCTGCAGCAGCAGGCCCAGCAACCGCCCTTTGTACTGCTGTCGGGTGCCATTGGCGAATCGGCGGCGGTAGATGCCATCCGCCTGGGCTTCAGCGACTACCTGCTCAAGGACGACATCAACAAGCTGGCGCACGTGATTGCCCGTGCCATCGAGGTGCGCGAGGTACGCCAGGCCAAGGAGCGCGCGGATGCCGAACTGGCCGCCTCCGAACGCCGCCTGGCCGAGCTGGCCGAGCACCTGCAAAGCTCGATCGAACAAGAGCGCGCCGCGATTGCCCGCGAGGTGCACGACGATATCGGCGGCTCGCTGGCCGCCGTCAAGCTGGACCTGGCCTGGCTGGCACGCCACCACAAGGACGCGCCGTCCGCCGCGCACCTGGGCTCGGCGCTGGAGATGCTGCAGCATGCCCTGGGGGCCAGCCAGCGCATCATGCTGAACCTGCGCCCGCCCATCCTGGACCAGGGGCTCACCGCCGCCGTGCAGTGGCTGGCGCAAAGCTTCCAGAAGCGTACCGGCATTGCCACCAGCTTCCACGCCACGATTGAGCAGTTCAGCGCCAGCAAAGCCATCCAGCTGGTGGCCTACCGGACTGCCCAGGAGGCTTTGACCAACATCTCCAAGCATGCCGAATGCAGCGCGGTCAGCATCGAGCTCACCGATGGCGAAGGCGTGCTAACGCTGGAAGTCACCGACAACGGCCGCGGCCTGACCAAGGAGCTGCTCGACAAACCCAAGGCCTTCGGGCTGCGCGGCCTGCACGAGCGGGCCAAGACCGTGGGCGGCTGGCTGGACATCAGCAACCGCGGCGGCGTGGGCACTTCCATCATCCTGTCGGTGCCGCTTGTGCCGGACACCTCCCCCGAAAGCACCCCATGATCCACGTAGTGTTATGCGACGACCACGCCATGGTCCGGCGTGGCATCCGCGACATGCTGTCGGAGGCGGTGGACATCCAGGTCACCGGTGAAGCCTCGGGCTATGCCGAGGTGCGCGAACTGCTGCGCACCGCCGCCTGCGACGTGCTGGTGCTGGACCTGAGCATGCCCGGCCGCGGCGGCATGGAGGTGCTGGCCAGCCTGCAAGAAACGCATTCGCCCATCAAGGTGCTGATCGTGTCCATGTTCCCCGAAGACCAGTACGCCATCCGTTGCCTGCGCGCCGGAGCCCAGGGCTATCTGAACAAGGCGGGCGACCCCGAAGAGCTGGTACTGGCCGTGCGCACCGTGATGCAGGGGCGCAAATACGTCACCCCCGAGGTGGCGCAGATGCTGGTGGAAAGCCTGTCCAAGCCGGTGCTGGAGGTGCCGCACGCCGCCCTGTCCGAGCGCGAAATGCAGACCCTGCTGAAAATTGCCTCGGGAAAACGCCTGTCCGACATTGCCGAAGAGCTGCTGCTCAGCCCCAAGACCGTCAGCGTGTACCGCACGCGGGTGCTGGAAAAGCTCAAGCTGGCCAACAACGCCGAACTTACCGTATACGCAATTCGCAATAATTTGGTCTAAAAATCATAGCTTCTCACGCTCATTCCATAAGCACAAAAAGCTGATTTCATGCCTGAAAAAATGCGTAAAAATGCTAGCGCTTGGATGCGAACAGGTCGATGGCGCGCTCCATCAGCGCCATCACCGGCTGGTCCATCATCGGCAAGGTCACGGTCACCCCGACCAGGCCCATGGTCAGCGTGACCGGGAAGCCAATCGCGTAGATATTCATCTGCGGGGCCACGCGGGAAATCACGCCCATGGTCAGGTTGACGAACAGCAGCATGGCCACCATGGGCAAGGCCATCCACAGCGCGCTGGCAAACAGCTGGGTGCCCAGCGTGTAGAGCTTGACCTGGGCCAGCACCTCCAGGAAGTTGCCGTCCACCGGAAAGCTGTCGAAACTTTTGACCACGGCCATCAGCACGATCAGGTGCCCGTTCATCACCACAAACAACAGAATCGACATGTGGCCCATAAAGCGGGCCACCGCGCTGATCTGGGTGTTGCTGCCGGGGTCGAAAAATGAGGCAAAGTTCAGCCCCATCTGCAAACCCACCAGTTCGCCCGCCAGTTCCACCGCCGCAAACACCAGCCGCACCGCAAAGCCGATGGACATGCCCACCCCCACCTGCTGCACCACCGCGCCAAATGCCTCCGGGCTGTTGATGCTGATCTGCGGCTGGTTGGCCAGGCTGGCCTGGGCGGCCAGGGCCACAAAAAAAGCCAGGCCGATCTTGGCCCGCTGCGGAATGGATTTGAGCGAGAACACCGGGGCCACGCTGAACATGGCCAGCACCCGCAAGAATGGCCAGAGGATGGGCGACAGCCACTCCGCGAGCTGGGCTTCGGAAAAGGTAAACACCGCCAGCCGCCCGCTGCTACAAGACCAGCGTCGGAATGGATTCGATGGTGCGGCGGATGTAGTCCACCAGCGTGGCCAGCATCCACGGCCCGGCCAGTGCAAACACCAGCATGCAGGCAATCAGCTTGGGCACAAAGGACAACGTGGCCTCGTGGATCTGGGTGATGGCCTGGAACACGCTGACCAGCAGGCCCACCACCAGCACCGTCACCAGGATCGGGGCCGACACCATCAGCAGTAGCCACAAGGCCTCTTGCCCCACGGTCAATACCATTTGCGAGTTCATGGCGTGCTCCGGCTATTGCACAAAACTGGCGGCCAGCGAGCCGATGAGCAGGTTCCAGCCGTCGGCCAGCACAAACAGCATCAGCTTGAACGGCAATGCCACCAGCACCGGCGACAGCATCATCATGCCCAGCGACATCAGCACGCTGGCCACCACGATGTCGATCACCAGAAAGGGGATGAAGATCATGAAGCCAATCTGGAACGCCGACTTCAGCTCGCTGGTCACAAACGCAGGCACCAGCACCCGCAGCGGGGCCGTCTCTGCCGTCACGCTGGGCTCCAGCCGGGCCAGCTTGGCAAACAACGCAAAGTCGGACTGCCGGGTTTGCTTGAGCATGAACTGGCGCACCGGGGCTTCGCCCTTCTCCAGCGCCTGCTCGAAACTGATGGCATTGGCGGTATAGGGGGCGTAGGCCTCTTTGTAGACCCGGTCAAAGGTCGGGCCCATGACAAAAAAGGTCAGGAACAGCGACAGGCCAATCACGATCTGGTTGGGCGGTGCCGACTGCGTGCCCAGCGCCTGGCGCAGCAAAGACAGCACGATGACGATGCGGGTAAAGCCCGTCATCATCAGCAAAATCGCCGGTAAAAACGACAGCGAGGTAAAAAACAGCAGCGTCTGGATCGGCACCGAGTAGTTAACGCCCTGCCCGCCAGAGCCAATCAGCAGCGGCAAGGTGCCCGCTGCCTGGGCAAACACCGGGGCGTGGCCCAGGCTGGCCAGTGCCAGCAGCCCCCAGCGCAGGCGCTTAAACATGCGAACTCCCGTCTTCCAGTTTGGCGGCCACGGCGGCATAAGAAGGGCTTGCCGGAACCGGCGCGGTATGCAGGCAGGTAATGGCCTGCGCGGTCACGCCCAGCACCAGCCAGGTCCGCGCGCCTTCGGGGCCTACTTCCACCGTCACCACCCGCTGGTGCGGACCCACGCCTACGGCAGACACCACGCGGGCATTGCCCGGCGCAGCCACCCCGCCCCCCTGGGCGCGGCGCTGTATCCATTTGATGGCCAGCGGCAACATGGCCATGGCGGCCACAAACAACACCACCAGCAGCAAAGTCTGCCCCATGACCATGGCGGATCAGCCTTTGCTGAGGCGTTTGAGCCGTTCGGACGGCGTGACCACGTCGGTCAGGCGGATACCGAACTTGTCATTCACCACCACCACCTCGCCCTGGGCGATCAGGTAGCCATTGATCAGCACGTCCATGGGCTCGCCCGCCAGCGCATCCAGCTCCACCACCGAGCCCTGCGCGAGTTGCAGGATGTATTTGATCGGCACCTTGGTGCGGCCCAGCTCCACCGACAGGGTGACCGGGATGTCCAGCACCATGTTGATGTCATTGGAGCCCAGGTCTTTGTCCTTAGATGTCGGGCTGCTGCCAAACAGGGGGCCGCCCTGGCTGGTGTCTTCGGGCTTGGCCTCGGCCACCTTCTGCTCTTCCAGGGCCTCGGCCCAGGCGGCCATCGGGTCTTCTTCGTCTTCTGTTTTCTTATCCGTTGCCATTCATTTCTCCCTGGTGATTGCCATCTTCCTTGCGCAGGCATTCTTCAATGCGGATCGCATACTTGGAATTGTGGGTTCCGTACTGGCAGTCAAATATCGGTACGCCCCCGATCGAGGCCCGGATGCGCGGCTCGCGCTCCAGCTCGATGAAGTCGCCGGGTTTCATGCTCAAAAGCTGCTCTACCGTGGCATCGGCCCGGGCCAGTTCGGCCACCAGCGTGACCTCGGCAGACTGGATTTCACGGCTCAGCAGCGTGATCCAGCGGCGGTCCACCTCGACCGAGTCGCCCTGTGTGCTGGAGTACAGCACATCCCGGATCGGCTCCAGGGTGGCGTAGGGCATGCAGATGTGGATGGCGCCGGTGATGTCGCCAATCTCCAGCTGGAACACCGTGGACACCACGATTTCGCTGGGCGTGGCGATGTTGGCAAACTGCGGCTGCATTTCCGAGCGCTGGTAGTCCAGCTCCAGCGGGTAGATGCCGTGCCAGGCCTTTTTGTACTCGGTGCAAATCACATCGACCATGCGGTTGATCACCCGCTGCTCGGTCATGGAGAACTCGCGGCCTTCAATGCGGGTCTGGAACTTGCCCACACCGCCGTACAAGGTGTCGATCACGCCAAACACCAGCGAGGGCTCGCAGACGATCAGGCCACTGCCACGCAGCGGGCGGATGGCCATGATGTTGAAATTGGTGGGCACCGCCAGCTCGCGCAAGAACGCGCTGTAGCGCTGCACCTGCACCGTGCCCACCGAAATTTCGGGGCTGCGGCGGATGAAGTTGAACAAGCCGATGCGGAAGTTGCGGGCAAAACGCTCGTTGACGATCTCCATGGTCGGCATGCGACCCCGGACGATCTTCTCCTGGCTGGAGATGTCGTAGTTGCGGATTTCTCCGGTCTCGAAAACGGTTTCTACCGTTTTCTGGCTCTCGCCGGTGACCCCTTCGAGCAGGGCATCGACTTCTTCTTGGGAGAGAAATGATTCACTCATGAAGTTACTCCATGGTGGCGTGTCATTGGATGATGAAACTGGAGAACAACACGTTCAGGATCGGGCTGGCGGCGACCGCCTTCTTTTTGGCCTTCTTTTTGGGTGCGGGGTCTTCCTCGACCTCTTCGTCTTCCACCTCGTAGCCCAAGGGCGTGGACACCTCGCGCAGGATTTCGCGGGCCAGCTTCTCCTTGCCCTCCTTGGTCAGCAGCTCATCGGAGGTACGCTGCGAAATCAACAGCAGCACCCCGCTGCGGATGGTGGGCAAATTGGCCTTGACGGCATCGGAAGTTTTCAGGTCTTGCACCGCAATGGTGATGCCCACCTGGACAAATTTCTCGCCACCGGCATCCGCCAGATTCACCACCATGTTGTCCATGGGCAAAAACACGGGAGGTGTAGTGGGCTTGGCAGACGCATGGGCCGCAGGCGCGCCCTCTTCGCCCTCTTCACCGGCCGGATGGCGCAGGAAAAAGAACCAGCCCCCACCGCCCAGAACCAGCAGCAGCACGACCGCCACAATAATGACGAGCATTTTCTTGCCCTTGGCCTTGGGGGGCGCAGACGCATCAGCGGCAGCAGGTGCAGACACAATAATTCCTTCCGGGTGGGGCAGATTGCAGCCCACGTTCGCCATCAATTCGAAGCCTATGCCCGGATTATTCACCCGGACGGATCTGATAATAGCCAGATAAGCGGTGCAAAACCGCCGCATTCGCCTGTCTCAGCAGGCTAGACGAACAGATCGACCGACCGCCCCGAAGACCCTTTGGGCGCGCTGGGCCGCACGGCCGCCACTTCGGGCGCAGGCCGGGCGGTGTTTTGCGGCACCTCCGAGGGCGCACGGCGCTCGCGTGCGTTGGTTCCACCGGCACCCGACGACCCCACCGACAGGCCCGACAGCACCATGCCCTCGCTTTGCAGCAAGTCTTTCAAATGCGCAGCCGAGCCGGTGAGCAGGTCGCGGGTTTCCATCTGGTCGGTACGGAACTCCACATGTGCCTCGTTGCCCGACAGGCTGATGCTGACCTGCACCGGCTGGGCATCGGCCCCTTCGAAGGTCAGCTCGGCGTTCTGGATGCCTTGCGATATCCAGTAGCTGACCTGGTCGGCCACAGCCGCCTCGGGCGCGGGCTGGCTGGCATCCACGCTGGCGGTGGCGCTCTCGAAATGGACGGTGGGAGTGAAATGGTTTTGACCCACGCTGCCCTCGGGCAATTTGTCGGCTACCAGACTCTCGCGAGGGTCGACGGTGTCGCGCAGGGCCAGTTGCATGGCCTCGGTGGCACCCGTGCTGGCCCGCAAGGCGGCGGCCTCGGTCACCGGCAGGGTCCACACGCTGCCACGGGCCACGCTGGCTACCTGGTCGGCACGCGCATCGGCAGCCGCCGTACCCAACACCGGCTTGGCCAGGCCTTTGGAGCCCGATCCGGCACCTTCTTGCGCAGCCGTGCCGCTGGCCGCCAGCCGACTCTGGATTTGCTCAAACACCGACGCATAGTTGGCCAGGCTGATCGACTGGGCCCGCGCATCCGGCACTGCGGCGGGCGGCGGGGTGTTGGTTGCCGTAGTGGCGGTAAGGCTGGTCGGCGCGGCTTTGGTATCTGGTACCCCGGCAACATCGGGTTTCACGGCGAGCACCGGCGCGTCGGGGCCTTGCACTGCGTTCGTAGCCGCGGATGTAGCGGTGGCCACGGGAGTCGCCAGCGGAACCGGAACAGGCACCGGGGGCAAATACGCGGCCATCCAGGTCGCGGCATCGGCACTGGTGGTGCCCGCCACGGGAGGCTGGGCACCATCCAGCGGTTTCTCCAGGCCAGCGGATGTATCGCCCGCCATGGGAGCATCGGGCACTGCGGCATCGGCAGGCGTATCCACTGCCGCCTCCAGACCTTCCAGCAGATTGCGAAAGTCTTTGGCGGCCTTGTCGGCAGCCTGGTTTTTGGCGGTGGGCTTGCCGGTGCCAGGCCCTGCCACGGATGCAACGGCCTTGGTGGGGACCAGGGCCACGGGAACGGATTCAATGGCCATGGGAGTCCTCGCCAAATTGTTGGTCTATGGATTTGCCAAACCGCTGCGCCGCAAATTCATCGATCTGCTTTTGCTCACGGCGGTTTTGCAGCCGGTCGGCTTCCAGTTGTTTGTTGCGGCACACCTGCTGCAGGGTGGCCACGCGGATCTCTGTGTCGGCGAGCTGCTTTTTGGCGGCCTCGACCCAGCGGGCGTTGTCCGCCAGGATACCCAGCTGCATCTGAATGGCCTGCGCCAGACGGTCCATGAACTGGTAGTGGTGCTGCATCAGCTCGGGCAGGGCGCAGGTCTGGGCTTGCGTCATCCAGCGTGTTTCGGTCTCCGACGCATAGGTTTCCAGCTGGGTCAGCTGGTCGTGCGCGGCGATGTATTTTTGCTGCGCCTGGCCCAGCGCGCGGTGGGCCGCGTCGCGCTTGCGCATGGCCACCTCCACCGCCAAGGCCAGGGTTCTTAAAAGCGACATACGCATTTCCGGCTAGTCATCGCGCACCTGCAGCTTTGGAAATACTCTGCTCCATCTCGGCCAGGCTGCGCGGCAAGGGCGATGCTTCATACATGCCCTGCTGCAAAAACGCCGCCATGCCGCCGCTGAGGCGGATGGCTTCGTCCAGCCCGGGGTCGGAGCCTGCGGCATAGGCGCCAATCTGCACCAGGTCGCGGCCCTTCTGGTAGCGCGAGTTGACCATGCGAAAGCGCCGCGCCGCCTCGAAGTGCGCCGGGCTGACCACGTTGTGCATCACCCGCGAGGCGGATTGCTCGATGTCGATAGCCGGGAAATGCCCGGCCTCGGCCAGGGAGCGCGACAGCACGATGTGGCCGTCCAGAATAGCCCGGGCGGCATCGGCAATCGGGTCCTGCTGGTCGTCGCCCTCGGTCAGCACGGTGTAGAAGGCGGTGATCGAGCCCACGCCGTTGAGGCCATTGCCGCTGCGCTCCACCAGCTGCGGCAGCTTGGCAAAGCACGAGGGCGGGTAGCCCTTGGTGGCCGGGGGCTCGCCAATGGCCAGGGCAATCTCGCGCTGGGCCATGGCAAAACGGGTGAGCGAGTCCATCAGCAGCAGCACGTGCTGGCCTTTGCCGCGGAAATACTCAGCCACCGCAGTGGCGTAGGCGGCCCCTTGCAGGCGCAGCAGCGGCGGCGCGTCGGCCGGGGCGGCCACCACCACCGAGCGGGCACGGCCATCCGCGCCCAGAATGTCTTCCACAAATTCCTTGACTTCACGGCCTCGCTCGCCGATCAGGCCGACCACGATCACGTCGGCCTGGGTGTAGCGGGCCATCATGCCCAGCAGCACGCTTTTGCCCACGCCCGAGCCCGCAAACAGGCCGATGCGCTGGCCACGCCCCACGGTCAGCATGCCGTTGATGGCGCGCACGCCGGTATCCAGCGGCTCGCGCACCGGGTCGCGGTCCATGGCATTGATGGGGCTGCGGTCCAGCGGCTGCGAGCGCACGTTGCGGATGGGGCCACCATGGTCCAGCGGTGCGCCCTGGGCATCCACCACCCGGCCCAGCAGGCCGTCGCCAATCGGCAAACGCAACACGCCTGCCACCCCGGCGGCCTTGTCGCGCCGGGCATCGCCCAGGCGCGGTACCGACACAAACGGCGGCGCAGGCACCACGCTGGCCCCACTGCGCAGGCCGTGCACGTCACCGGCAGGCATCAAAAAGGCTTTGTCGTTGGAGAAACCCACCACTTCCACCAGCACCGAAGGCCGGCCCGGCATGGACACCAGGCATTGCGAACCCACGGCGCTGCGCACGCCTGCGGCCTCCAGCACCAAACCCGCCAGGCGGGTCAGGGTACCGCGCACTTCCAGGGTGCTGCCGGTGTCCACGCGCTGCTGCGCATCGGCCAGAAACTGGGGCCAGACCTGGGTATCCGGGGAGTGGTCAGCTGGCATCTTCGGCATCCACATCGCCATCTGTCCAGGCCGAGGCCAGGCCCAGATTGGCCACGGCCCGCTCCCAGCGCTTGGACAGCGTGCCATCGATCACGGTGCCGCCCGATTCGACCAGGCAGCCGCCGCGCTCTACCGCCATATCGGCCAGCCAGGTAAGTGTAGGCAGGGGGAAGGCGGCTTTCAGCGGGGCTTGCAGCACCTCCCAATCCTGGGGGTTCAGCTTGATGACGGCGGCTTTGCCGTCCATCACCAGCATGCCCAGTGCTTCGCGGATGACCGGCTCCAGGGCAACGGACTCCACGCTCAGCTCCCGGCGCACCACCTGGCGCGCCAGCCCGCAGGCCAGGGCCAGCACCTGCTGGGCCATGTCTTGCTCCAACTGGGCCAGGCGGGTCTGCATGGCGGTGAGCATGTCGGCCAGGTGCTGTGCGGTCTCCACACCCTGGTTTTGCACAAAATCATCCAGCTTCTGGTTGCCTTCCAGAGTGGCTTCGGCCTGGCCCTGGGCCAGACCGGCGGCGTGGCCATCGGCCCAGGCGCGGTCCAGGCGGACCTCCTCGGGCTCTACGGGTTCCGGCTCGGGTTCGGGTTCGGGCAGCAGGTCCAGCGGGGTGGGCACCAGGGGGCCGACCGCGCCAAAGCGCCACTCGGACACCTCGCCCAGCTCTTCGCTGCGAATGAAGCGCGAGTGGGCGCGGGAGGAACTGCGGTTGTTAGACAAAACCATCGTCGCCTCCTCCGCCCAGCACCACCTGGCCTTCGTCTACCAGGCGGCGCACAATTTTGAGCACTTCTTTTTGCTGCGCTTCGACTTCGGACAGGCGCATGGGCCCGCGCGATTCCAGGTCTTCGCGCATGGATTCGGCGGCACGGCTGGACATATTGGCCAGGATTTTCTCCTTGAGCTCGGGCGAAGCGCCTTTGAGGGCCACGACCAGGGTTTCGGAAGCCACTTCCTTGAGCACCATCTGGATCGATTTGTTGTCCAGCTTGGCCACATCGTCGAAAACAAACATCTTGTCCACGATCTTCTGCGCCAGGTCGGAGTCGAAGCCCTTGATGGATTCGATGACGGTGCCCTCGATATTGGCACCCAGCAAGTTGATGATCTCGGCCGCCGCCTTGACCCCGCCCAGCGAGGATTTGCGGATCTTGTCGCCACCGGCCAGCACCTTGAACAGCACTTCGTTCAAGTCTTTCAAGGCCGTGGGCTGGATACCTTCCAGCGTGGCCACGCGCAGCAGCACTTCGTTGCGCTGGCGCTCAGTGAGCTGCTTGAGCACGGCGGCGGATTGTTCGTAGTCCAGGTGCACCAGGATGGCGGCCACGATCTGCGGATGCTCGTTGCGCAGCAGCTCGGCTACCGATAGCGGGTCCATCCACTTCAGGCTTTCAATGCCCGATACGTCGCCGCCCAGCAAAATGCGGTCGATCAGCAGCGAGGCCTTGTCGTCGCCCAGCGCCCGGCGCAGCACGGCCTTGACGTAGTCGGCCGTGTCGTTGACCAGCAGGCTCTGGGCTGCGGCCGCGGCGGTAAACCGCACCAGCACCTCGTCCACCTTCTCGCGGGTGACCACCTTGGTTTTGGCGATGGTTTCGCCCAGCTTTTGCACTTCTTTGGGCGACAGGTGTTTGAAGACCTCGGCGGCCTCCTCCTCGCCCAGAGACATCAGAAAAATAGCCGCGTCGGTAAGACCTTGTTCGTCCATGGGGTTGCCTCAGTCTTCGCCGTTGATCCAGTTTTTCACGATATTGGCCACGGCGGTGGAATTGGTGCGGGCCAGCTGGCGCGCATCCTCCAGCCGCAACTGGTGGTCGGTGGGCGCCAGGGTCTGGATGCCGTCGGGGCCGATGATGGTGCCGCGCGGCGTATCGCCTGCCACCAGCGCATCCAGCGGGCCACCCAGCGGCCCCATACCCAGCGCCAGGGGCTGTCCGTCCGCACCCACCACGATGGGCTTCCCATCCGGGCCCACCATCAGCGGCCGGCCATCCGAACCGAGCAGCGGTTTGCCGTCCGGACCCAGCGCCACGGAACCCGGTGTGGCCGATTTCGGCGTGACCATGGCCTTCAAGGCAGGACGCACCAGGCCAAAAATAACCAATAAAGCCAACAGCACGCTACCCACGGGCCAGGCCAGGTTGCGGGCCATCTCCAGGGTTTCGGGCTGCTTCCACAGCGGCGTGTTGTCCACCACCGGTACATCCACCAAGAACGGTGCGTTCATCAGGTTGACCGAGTCACCCCGGTCTTTGTTGAAGCCGATGGACTCGCGCACCAGGGCCGTCATTTGCTCGATTTGCTGCTCGGTCAGGGCTTTGGTGGTGGCTGCGCCCTTGTCGTCGGTGGCGGCAGCGTGGTTCACCACCACGGCGGCGCTTAAGCGTTTGATCGAGCCGGAGCCGCCGCGCACCACGCGCACCGTCTTGTCCACTTCGTAGTTGGTCACCGATTCGCGCTTGGCACCGGCGGCTGCGCCCGCGCCCCCCGCCGCGTTGGCCGCGCCCCCTGCCGCCTGCAGCGGCACGGCCTGGCCGTTGATGGGCGCGGTGGCCGAAGCCGGTGGCTGGTTGGTGGTGGCACCGGGGATGCCACTGGGCTGCGGTGCGCCCTGGGCACCCGCACCGGTTTCCACCACCTGCTGGCTGCGCACGGCGCTGGCGTCACTGGACAAATTGGGTCGGTGCGATTCGGCGGTGGACTCCACCTGCGAAAAATCGACCTCGGCCGTGACCTGGGCCTTGACGTTCTGGCGGCCCACGATGGGCTCCAGCATCTCCAGGATGCGACGGCTGTACTGCTGCTCGATGCGCTGCACATACTGGAGCTGCTCGGCATCGGCACCGCTGGCACCGTCGGGTGACTGCGACAGCAGCTTGCCGGTGTCGTCCAGCACGCTGACGGCAGCGGGCAGCATTTCGGGCACGCTGGACGCGACCAGGTGCACGATGCCGGCCAATTGCGTGCGGTCCAAGGTCTGGCCGGGCTGCAGGCTGACCAGAATCGAGGCCGAGGGTTTTTGCTGCTCTCTGAAAAATCCGTTCTGGCTGGGCAGGGCCAGGTGCACCCGGGCGCTGGACACCGACGACAAGGCCTGGATGGAGCGGGTCAGCTCACCCTCCAGCCCGCGCTGGAAGGCCAGCCGCTCCTGGAACTGCGTCATGCCGAAGCGATTCGCCTCCATCAGCTCGAAGCCAACCACCGAGCCCTTGGGCAGCCCCAGCGAGGCCAGGCGCAGGCGGGTGTCGTGCACTCTCTCGGCGGGCACCATGATGGCACCGCCGCCTTCGGTGTACTTGTAGGGCACATTCATCTGCGACAACTGGGCGACGATGGCACCACCGTCCTTGTCGGCCAGGTTGGTGTAGAGCACCTTGTACTCGGGCTGCCGCCCCATCAGCACCGCCACCAACACCCCCACCACCAGCAAAGCAATGCCCGCGCCCAAGCGCATCCGCTGCGTACGGTCCAGGTTGGACAGCCGTTGCGTCAGTGGCGAGAGGGTCGGTGCGGGTATTTCGGCGACTGCAGACATCATGCTTTCCGGGTGGTATGGCGCGAGCTTGCTCCATCAACTTGCATGGACTCGGGTGCAGAGCACCCCGAGCCAGACAAGTTGTATCAATTAACAGCTTGATTATTCTGGCAAGCCGCTGCGGCAGCGCCCTGATAAGCCAGGGTTTTGGCTGCCTTTTCAGCACCATACACCCGCCGCGGCCATCTACTATCAGGGCATTCGTATCCATCCCCTGGAGGGAACTGCCATGGATCTCCGCCTGTCTCCTGTTTCAACCACCCTTCCCACCCGCACGGGCGCGGTGCAGCGCCCATCCACACCCGCCATCGCGGATGCCAAAGGGCCCGGCTTTTCCACCGCTCTGCGGGGTGCGCTGGCCGAGGTGAGCGCGGCGCAGAACGAATCCACCCGGCTGCAAAAAGAAGTGCAGATGGAAAACCCGAACGTCAGCCTGGAAGAAACCATGGTGGCGATCCAGAAGGCGCAGATCGGCTTTCAGGCCACCTTGCACGTGCGCAACCGCATGGTGCAGGCCTACAGCGACATCATGAACATGCAGGTCTGAAATAGGCACGCCCCCAGGCTGCAGCGCTTCGCGTCTTTCGCCAACCCCCTTGCAGGGGGCAACTGCAGCAGTCTGGCAAAGCCAGTCCTGCGCAGTTCACGAAGGGGTATCTGCCTAGTGGATTCAATGCTTTTTAGACTGCCAGCGCCCATTCCATCGGCATGAGAAGCTCTATTATTCATAGCACCTGCTGTTGTCCATCGCACCAACAGAAAAAGCCCCATTTCTGGGGCTTTTTTATGCATCAAATCAGCTGCTAGCGCTTATTCCATAAGCGCAAGCAGCTATCAATTTCATCAATGCAGCAACTGTGGCTTGCGCTCCAGGATCTGCTCGAACTGCTGGATCCAGGGCTCGGTGAGGCAGCGGATCTGGGCATCGTTGCGCAGGATGCGCTGCATGATGCGGGCTTTTTCGGTGCGGTTCTCGGGGGTCAGCTGGTCGGCCTGCGACTGGTGGCGCAGCTGCTCGATCAGCACGGCGCAGGCACCCTCGTAGCGCACCACCTCGTCCCAGTCTTCGATCTGGGCGGCCTTCAGCATCTTGTGGCTGCTGTCTTCGATGGCTTTGTAGTAGTCAATCAGAATTTGTGACATGGTCTGGGTCCGGCAAAGTGGGTGGGGCTTAGGCGTTGCCGACAGGGGGCACGGAGATGCTTTTCCAGGCATCGAATACAGGCACGATCAACTGGGTTACCTCTTCAATCAAAGCAATGTCGTTCTTCAAATTGGCGGTGGTCAGGCGCAGGATGCTGTAGTTGTAGACCCCGCGCAGGTTGACTGCCAGGTCGCCGCCCGACTCCACGTCCAAAGCGGCTTTCAGGCCTTCTTCCAAAATACGCACGGCCTTGCTGATCGACTGGCCCTTGAGCTCCATATCGCCGCGCGCCAAGGCGCCACGGGCGGAGTTCAGGGACTGGACCAGCGCTTCGAACAGCAGGCAGATCACCTGGTGGGGGCTGGCGCCTTCGATGCTGGTTTGGGCACCCACGCGTTTGTAAGCGGAGGCTGCACGGGCACTTACGGGTGTAAACATGGTGGGGGCATCCATTTGAACTTGATGTATTAGTTATCGGCAGCGCATTCAAAAACTCAAGCCCCATTGCGTAAATTGCCATTACTTCGTGCTGTTCCAGGCTTCCACCTGCTGCGTGATGTAAGTGCTCAGTGCCGTGAGCCCGGCCATCTTGGTGTCCAGCGCGGTGTAGGTGGTGCGCAGGCGCTTTTCCACCGCAACAGCCCGGGCGTTCACCTTGTCCTGGTCGGTGGTGTTGCGCTTGGTTTCGTTGGCCAAGGCATCGGACTTGTTGTTCAAGCCGCCGCTGAAGGCCAGCATGCCGTCGGCAAAGGTTTTGATCTTGCGGGCAATGCCGTTGGTAGAGCTGTCGGTGTTCTTCTGGGCAAACAGCGTCTTGACGTTGGCCGGGGTGTCCAGCGCGGTGCTGAGTTTGGTGGCATCCACGGTCAGGCTGCCATCGCGGGAGATGCTCAGGCCGATCTGCGAAAGGCGGGTGCTGCTGCCGCCCACCACGCCCGTGCCCAACAGGCTGCGCAGGGAGTTGCGCAGGCCGATGGCGGTGGAGTCACCCTGCAGGTTGCCCGCTTTCTTGGTGGCTTCATCAAAAGCCGTGGCATCTGCCAGGTATTTGTTGATGGCGTTGTAGGCATCCACAAAGGCCTGAATATTCTTGGTCAGCGTGGCTTTGTCGTTGGTGGTGGTCAGCTCCACATCGCTGGTGGTCACCGTGCTGGCGGTGATGGTCAGGCCCGCCACCACGTCCTTGAAACTGTTGTTGGCCGAGGTCACCGCGATGCCGTTGATGGTGGCCTTGGCGTTTTGCCCGGCCTGGTAGGTGTTGGCCCCCATGCCGTAGGCGGCCACAGAGGGCGTGCCGGTGTTGCCGGGGTCCAGGTCCAGGTCAAAGGCCAGGGCCGACAAGCCGGTATCGTTGGTGTTGTTGCCGTCGCCAGTGTCGCTGGCCTGCACGCGAAAGCCGGTGGCCTCGCCGGTGCTGGCCGGACGCAGCATGAGGCGGTCGCCCGAAGCATCGGTGAGCACGGTGGCCACTACGCCTGAACCCGTATCGTTGATCTTGGCCGCTATCTGGGCCAGGGTGTCGGTGGCGGCCACGGTGACATTCACGCTGGCCGCAGTGCCCGGGGTGAACAGGCTGCCCGTGGCGTTGGCCCGGGCCGGGCCCCAGGTGCCGAGTTGCAGGGTCAGCGTGCCGGCCGAGCCCACCGCCGTGCTGGCGGTGACGGCATCCGACACCGTGGACTGGGCCTTGGCCAGTTGCTGCACGCCCACGCTGAAGCTGGTGGCGCTGGCAATACCGGTGACCGACGCGCTGACGGCCGCGCTGTTGCTGGAGCCCACGGACACGGTATTCCAGCCGCTGTCCAGGGTGAGCTTGGTGGCGGCATCGGTCACGGTGGACATCAGCGACTTGATCTGCGAGTAATCGGAGATCTTGGTCTGGATAAAGGTGGCCTTGGTCTGGAGGGTGGTCAGGGGCTGCTTTTCCAGCGCGACCAGCTTGGTGATGATGCCTTCGACATCCAGACCACTGCCGATACCTGTAGATGAAATACCCATGATTTTCTCCAGACCAATGACGTGCTGCCGGAACGATGGCTGCGAATAGGCGTATTTGTATCCGCATTCCAAAAGGCAAAACGGCGGATAAAGGGGGTTCCTTTATCCGCCTTTCAGTTTTAGCACCTATTGACTCCCTTGCAAACCTTTAGCGGTATGCAAGAGGCGGTGCCTTTGCGTCTTATTGCAGCAGGGACAACACGCTTTGTGGCAGCTTGTTGGCCTGGGCCACCATGGCGGTACCGGCCTGTTGCAGGATCTGGGTACGCGACAAGTTGGCGGTCTCCGAGGCGAAGTCGGCATCCACAATCCGACCACGCGATGCGGACAGATTTTCCACGCTGATGGCGATGTTGCCGGTAGCACTTTCAAACCGGCTTTGCAGAGCACCCAGTTGCGCACGGGCCGAGTTGACCTGGTTGATGGCCGCGTCCAGCTTCTTGATAGCCACCCAGGAGTTGCGTTGCGTGTCGACCGTCAGGCTATCGATGCCCAGTGCATCGGTAGTGGTGTTGGTGGCGTTGATGACAGAGGCGATAACACCCGTTGCCTTGCCGGTAGTGGCCACAGTAAAGCCAGCAGACAGGGTCACGACGGCGGCATCACCTGCCGAGTCCAGCTTTTCGGACATCAGGTCGATACGGTAGGTGCCGGTGTCGTTCACCGACAGGAAGGCCGTCACGCCGGTGTCGGACGATTTACGGTTGATGGCCTCCACGACCTGACCCATACGCTCCGAACCCGAAGTAGCGGCAGCAATGGCACCCAGATCAACCGTGGCACCGCCGGTAATGGAAATGGTCAATACACCGGTGGCAATCGTCGCCAAAGTGCTGACGGAACTGGCATCCACCGCGCTGGCCGACTGGTCAAACGAATAGGCCACATCGGCCAAGCCTTTGGCGGTGGAGTTGGTCAGTGCGCCCACGGTAATGTTGTCACCGGCGTTGGCACCCACCTGGAAGGCGGCACCGGCAAACGTGCCGTCCAGCACCTTGCGGCCGTTGAACGAGGTTTGCTTGGCGATACGGTCCACTTCGTCGGTGAGTTGGGCCACTTCGGCCTGCAGCGCGGCGCGGTCGGCCTTGCTGTTGGTGGCGTTGCTGGACTGCACGGCCAGTTCACGCATACGTTGCAGCATGTCGCCGACCTTGCCCAACGCGCCTTCAGCGGTTTGCGCCAGCGAGATACCGTCGTTGGCGTTACGTGCGCCGACGCTCAAACCCTTGATCTGGCCTTGAAAGCGCTCTGCAATAGCCAAGCCAGCCGCATCGTCCTTGGCGCTGTTGACACGCAGGCCGGAAGACAGGCGCTGCATGGAGGTGGCGAGCGAACCGCCCGAAGCCATCAGGTTGCGCTGTGCATTCAGCGAATTGACGTTGGTATTGATAGTGGTGGTCATTTCAAAGCTCCTAAGGTGTGGGTCCAATGACGAACCAGTGAAAAGGCCCGTTGGATAGGTTTTCGGGTGTCCGCGCGAAAACTTTAGGGCTAACGCGTAAATAACCGGGGTTTTCTTGCCGCTTATCCGCGCTACAGCGCGGGCCTGAATGACCACAATTTACTTACCGCTCATGGTCGTTGGCCAGCTGAGCTGACCTCAACCGGCTTTGGCCCACATTTTCCTTAAAGGAGCTCCGCAATGGCTGCCACGATCAACACCAATGTCAACTCGCTGAATGCACAGCGCAACCTGACCACCTCGGGCGCGTCGTTGGCGACCTCCATGCAGCGTTTGTCATCTGGTTTGCGTGTGAACAGCGCCAAGGACGATGCTGCGGGCCTGGCCATTTCGGAACGCATGACCACCCAGTTGCGTGGCCTCACGGTAGGTGCCCGTAACGCCAACGACGGCATTTCACTGGCGCAAACCGCGGAAGGCGCGTTGGGCAAGGTCGGCGACATGCTGCAGCGTATGCGCGAACTGGCGGTACAGGCGGGCAACGCCACCAACAGCAAGGCCGACCGCGCCGCGCTGCAGGCCGAAGTGGGCCAGTTGACCGATGAAATCGACCGCATTGCCAAGCAAACCTCGTTCAACGGCAAAAAGATTCTGGACGGCTCCTTTGCCGGTGCGGTGTTCCAGGTGGGTGCCAACTCGGGCGATGTGGCTTCCCTGGGGGCTTTGACCAATTCCACCGCCAAGGGCCTGGCCGATGTGGCCTACGCTTATGACCAGTCGGCCAGCGCCGTGGCCGCCAGCAGCGTCACCGTGCTGACCTCTATTGCCTCCAATGTGTTGACCATTTCGGTGGCCGGTTCTGCCGCAGCCATCGATCTGGGCTCCGTCAAGGCCGCCAGCTCTGGCGAAGAACGCATGGGCCAGGTGGTGGAAGCCATCAACCGCAAATCGTCCGACACCGGTGTCACTGCCTATCTGTCGCAAAACGACGACCAGAGCTACCGCTTTGATCTGGTGTCGCAAAGGCTGGATGCCAATGGCGACCCGGCCGCGGTCACCCTGGCGGGCTTCTCGGCCACCGGCACCGGTTTTGCTGCCGCCAGTTTGGCCTCGCAGATCAGTGCCACCAATACCTCTACCGATGCCTTGGGTATCGACACGCTGAGCATCGATACCCAGCGCAATGCCTGGGTGGCGATCAAGAAGATCGATGCCGCCATCGACCAGGTGAACTCGGCCCGCGCCAACCTGGGTGCGCTGCAAAGCCGGTTTGAGAGCGCGGTGAGCAACATCAGCATCCAGGTGGAAAACCTGGCCGCCGCCAAGGGCCGCATCGTGGATGCCGACTTCGCGATGGAAACCGCCAACCTGTCACGCACCCAGATCCTGCAACAGGCTGGTACCGCCATGGTGGCCCAGGCCAACAAGCTGCCGCAGGGTGTGCTGTCGCTGCTGCAGCAGTAAACAGCCCCCCACCGCAAAAAGGCCCCTCGGGGCCTTTTTTACGTCAAAACGGCTGCCCGTGCTTATAAGACAAGCACGGGAAGCTATCGAAATAAGAGCAATTATCCGGCCCGGCGCAAAAACCCTTCGGGGGCCACCGTCACCATCAGGCGCGACTCCATCGTGGTATCGACCGCGAAGTCGGGGTGCTGGGCCAGCCACTGGCGGGTGGCCGTTTTGGGGTTGTTGCCCACGTCCCATGGGCGGTCGGCAAAGAAATGGGGCGGCATGTCTTCCACAAAGGTGTCGAACACCACGCAGTAGCTGCCGGGGCTGACCAGCGGCGCGTAGGCATCCAGCTCGCCCAGCACATGGTCGTGGGTGTGCATGGAATCCAAAAACACCATCACCTTCTTGTAACCCTGCGCCGCCTCGCGCACCTGGGCCACCACCTCGGGGGCGATGGACGAGCCCTGCACCATCTGGATACGGCTGGCCATGGGGTGGGCCAGGATGGCAGCGCGGTTGTGCTCGCGGATGTCGATGTCGATGCCGATCACCTTGCGGGCCGACTTGCGCGGGTCGATGGTGCTGCCGCTGTCGATGGCATCGCACATGTCCAGCATGGCCAGCAAGGATGCGCTGAGGATGAGCGAGCCGCCGTGGGCGATGCCGGTCTCGATGATCAGGTCGGGCCGCACCGTCCACACCAGTTCCTGGATCGCCACCATGTCCTGCGGGTACTGGATGATGGGGCGGCCCAGCCAGTCGTAGTTGTAGACGTATTTTTTGTCCATCGAGGTCTGCAGCCACTGGCGCGACAGGTCTTTGAACGCGGTGTCCTGGGCGTAGCCAGCCAGGCGTTCGGCACGCTCGGCGGCAAATTGTTGTTCGGGGGTCATGGCAGCTCCTAATGGGTGTGGATAAATGGATGATTTCAGACAGGCCCCAACTAGCGCTTGATCACCAGTCCCTGTCCTGTGGGAAGTTCGGCGACATGGTAGCCACGGGCAGCCAGCCAAGGGTCTTCGGCCAGCTTCTGGGCGCGGTAGTAGACCCAACCGTAGTCGTCCAGCACCAGGGCGGCCCCTGGCACCATGCGGTCAAACAAAACCTCCAAGGCCCCGATTTCCGCCTCGGCACTGTTGAGATCGAGGTGCAGGAAGGCGATTTTTTCGGGCGCATGGTCCACCAGCACCTCTGGCACTTTGCCCCGGATTACGCGCACGTTGGGGGTATCGGCAAAGCGCTGGACCACGGAGTCGTACAGCTCCGAGCCGTGCGCGGGCATGGCGTGGTGCGGCATGGCCGCGTTGTGTTCAAACAAGTCGTACAGGAAATATTGCTTCTCACGCTTGCCAAAGTCCAGCGCATCGACCAAGACTTTGGCGCTGGTCCCTTTGTAGCAACCGCATTCCACAAAGTCGCCTTCCAGGTGCAGGCCATTACGGGCCGCCCACAGAAGCATGGAAGTGCGCCACAGAATGCCCCGCTCGACATCCGTCGCGTTCTTCTGTGCGGATGCCATCAAGGCCTCGTCCTCCAGAAAACCCAGGTTGCGGTGGTAGGCAAACAGGTTATCGCCTGCGTAAATCCCCCCCGGGTCGCTGATCTGGTCGATGGCATGCTGCACGCCTTTGATGAATGCAGGGCGGTCTGCCAACCCGTAGAACAGGTTGTTCATATGGTTGGGAGTCATCTGGATCTTTCGTGGTTCAGCATGGCCGCCAGGCCTTGCTCCAGCGTGGATTGCTGCCGCCAGCCGGTAGCCCGCAGCCGGGTGGTGTCGCCCACCAGCACCGGCGGGTCACCGGCACGGGCGGAGGCCAGCGCCAGCACCGGGCCGGGGTCGGCACCGCACAGGCGGGCCAGGGTTTTGACGACATCGCCGATCAGCGCGGGCTGGCCGGAGCAGATATTGAAGTTGCCCTGGCAGCCCTGCACCAGCAGCATGGCCAGGGCGCTGGCGGCATCGGCCACGGGCAGCATGCCGCGGTAGGCGGCAATGTTCACGCCAAATGGTGCCGCCTGGCCCTGGAACACCCGCACCAGCGAGGGCAGCATGCGCTGCGGCGCTTCGCCCGGACCAAACGGAAAGAAGATATGGCCCCAGGCCAGCGACACGCCGCGCTGTGCACACAAAGCAGTCGCCATGCGGCGGGTGGCATCCTTGACCACGCCGTACAGGGTGGCGGGAGCGTAGGGGCTGACATCTTCCACCAAAGTCCCTTGCGCCCAGTCGTATTCGGCACAAGTGCCCGCGATGGCTACGTGCTGGCCGCCCGCGTCGGCAAAGGCCTGCAGCAGACGCAGCGTGGCATCGGCCCAGCGGAAGTTGAGCGGGGATGTCCAGTAGACACCGTACTCGGTGGTCCAGGCCAGGTGCAGCAGATGGGTCGCCCCGGCTTGCTGCACCGCCTGCGCCAGGTTCACGCCATCCAACAGATCGCAGTGCACCAGGGGCACATCGTCAAAGCCCGCAGGCAGGCTACGGCCCAGCACCACCACGTCTATCCCCTGCTGGCGCAGGTGGGTGAGCACGTGGCGGCCCAGGTAGCCGCTGGCACCGGTGAGCAAAATCTTCATACGTGGATGGCCAGGCCCGGCACGGCGGTGACGAAGCGGCCACCCCAGTCGCGGATGTAGGCCAGCTGCGCCATGACTTCCTCTTGCAGGTTCCACGGCAGGATGAGCACGTAGCGCGGCTGCTGGGCGCGCAGAAAGGACTCATCCAGGATGGGGATGCGGCTGCCCGGCAGAAACTTGCCCTGCTTGGCCGGGTTTTTGTCCACCACATAGGGCAGCAGGTGCGGTCGCACCCCGGCAAAATTCAGCAGGGTGTTGCCTTTGGCGGCGGCTCCGTAGGCAGCCACCGGGTGGCCTGCGTGGGCGGCGCTGACCAAAAACGAGAGCAGCTCACGCGCTATGCGCATGGCTTGGAGGCCAAATTGGCTGTAAAAGTCTGAGGTTTGCATGCCCGCAGCCGTCTCGGCCACCAGCACCTGCTGCACGGCGGGGGCGACCGGTTGCTGCCCGGTGTCGGCGCGCTGGGCAAACACCCGCAGGCTGCCGCCGTGGGTGGGCAACTCCTGCACGTCGAACACCTGCAGGCCGTTGGCCGCAAAGATGCGCTGCACGGCGGTGAGCGACAGGTAAGAGTAGTGCTCGTGGTAGGCGGTGTCGAACTGGCACTGCTGCACCATTTGCTGTAGGTGCGGAAATTCAAACGTGGCCACGCCCTGGGGCTTGAGCAGCACGGCAAACCCGGCCACGAAGTCGTTGATGTCGGGCACGTGGGCCAGCACGTTGTTGGCGGCAGTCAGGTCGGCTTGCAAGCCCTGGGCGGCCAGTTCCTGCGCCAGCGCCACGCCAAAAAAGCGTTCGACGACATGAATGCCTTTGGCCTTGGCCGCTGCGGCGGTGCTGGCGGTGGGTTCGATGCCATAGCAGGGTACGCCTGCAGCCTGCACGTATTGCAGCAGGTAACCGTCGTTGGAGGCAATCTCGACCACCTGGCTGTGCGCGCCCAGGGCAAAGCGGGCCTGCATGGCCTCTACATAGCTTTTCGCATGGGCCAGCCAGGAGGTACTGAAGCTACTGAAGTAGGCGTAGTCGTCAGTGAACAGGGCCTCGCGCCCGGCGTGGTCTTCGGTTTGCACCAGCCAGCAGTGTTGGCACACCAGCAGGCGCAGGGGGTACCAGACCTCGGGGGCGTTGATGCTGGCCTCGGTGAGGTAGGCGTTGCTGGGCGGGGCGCTGCCCAGGTCGAGGAACGGCAGGGTCAGTTCCGTAGCGCAATGGCGGCATTTCACGAATGCTCTCCTTCAATGAATGGGTGGCTGGCATCGCGGGGCGACAGGCCGTGTACCGGCAGCGGCCACTGGATGCCCAGGCGCGGGTCTTGGGGGTGCAGGCCGCCTTCGCTGTGCGGGGCGTAGGCCTGGGAATGGCAGTACAGCATCTGCACGTCGGCGCTCAGCGTCTGGAAGCCGTGGGCGCAGCCGGGGGGGATGAGCAGCGTACGGTGGTTGGTGGCAGACAGCTCTTCGGCGTGCCAGTGCAGATAGGTGGGCGATCCGGGCCGCAGATCCACCGCCACGTCCCACACCGCGCCCGCCAGGCAGCTGACCAGCTTGGCCTCGGCGTGCGGGGCGCGCTGGAAGTGCACGCCGCGCACCGTGCCTTGCTCGGCGGTGAAGGTGTGGTTGATCTGGGCAATGGGGCCGGTCCAGCCTGCGGGGGCCAGGTCGTCGGCGCAGAACAGCCGCTCCAGAAAGCCGCGCGCGTCGCCCAGCGGCAGGCGCTCGATGGCGACCAGGCCTGCGATAGTGGTGGGGTGCAGCACAAAGCGGCTCATACAAGTTTAGGCATCAAATAGGGCCCTAGCGCTTATTCCATAAGCGTGACAAGCTACTTTAAACATAGCAATTACTCCAACCGTCCATACGCAGCTATCTGCGTCCGGCTGGCGGCAGCCATGTCGTCGCCGACCAACCAGGCGCGGTGCCAGGCGACGGTTTGGGCCAGGGCTACATCGAGGCTCCAGCGCGGCTGCCAGCCTAGTTCGGCGCGGGCGCGGGTGATGTCCAGGCGCAGCTGGCCGGCTTCATGCGGATGTTGGCCGCCTTCTGGCATGTCAACGCGTGCGCCCTGCCCCCACTGCGCGGCCAGTCTCTGGGCGAGCTGGCCCACGGTGGCATCGCCGCGCGCGTCGGGGCCGAAGTTCCAGGCGCTGGCAGCAGCGGGGCCATTCAGCAAAGCCTCGGCCAGGCGCAGATAGCCCGACAGCGGCTCCAGCACATGCTGCCAGGGCCGCACCGCGCCCGGAAAACGCAATTGCACCGGCTGCTGGTCGGCAAAGGCTTTCAGGCAGTCTGGCACCAGGCGGTCGGCCGCCCAGTCGCCACCGCCAATCACATTGCCCGCGCGGGCGGTGGCGATCTGCGCCGAACCGGGCGTGTGGAAGAAGCTGGCGCGGTAGCTGGCCGTGACGATTTCTGCCGCGCCCTTGCTGGCGCTGTAGGGGTCGTGCCCGCCCAGGGCATCACTTTCGCGGTAGGGGTAGACCCATTCGCGGTTGTCGTAGACCTTGTCTGTCGTCACCACCACCACGGCGCGCACGCTACTTACCGTGCGCACGGCCTCCAGCAGGTGGGCCGTGCCCATGACGTTGGTGGCGAAAGTGCCCAGCGGGTCGGCATAGCTGGCCCGCACCAAGGGCTGGGCGGCCAGGTGGAATACAACGGTGGGCTGGGCGGCAGTTAACGCCGCTTGCAACGCATTCAAATCAGATAAATCGGCCCGGGTATCACTGGCCAGTACCTCGGCCACCCGGGCCACCTCAAACAAACTGGGCGTGGTGTTCGGGTCCAGCGCGTAGCCGTGCACCTTGGCCCCCAGCGCGTGGAGCCACAGGGCCAGCCAGCCGCCTTTGAAACCGGTGTGGCCGGTGAGGAAAACGGGGGTGTCCTGCCACATCACCATGTTTTCCATGGGGCCTTGCCGGACAGCCAGAGTTCTTCGAGCAGGTTCTTTTCGCGCAGGGTGTCCATGGGTTGCCAGAAGCCGGTGTGTTCAAAAGCCATGAGCTGGCCTTCGGCGGCTAAGCGGGTTAACGGCTCGCCCTCCCAGCTGGTGCTATCACCCGCGATGCCCCCCAACACCTGGGGCGAGAGCACGAAAAAACCGCCGTTGATCAAGCCCCCACCCGCATCACCACCGCGCGGCTTCTCGGTAAAGCCCTGCACCACCTCGCCCTGCATACGCAAGGCACCGTAACGGCCCGGGGGCTGTACAGCGGTGACGGTGGCCAGCTTGCCGTGCCGGTGGTGGAAGGCGATGCTGGCCGTGATGTCCACGTCGGACACGCCATCGCCATAGGTGAAGCAGAAGGCCTCTTCGTCCTGCACGTAGTCGGCCACGCGCTTCAAGCGGCCACCGGTCATGGAGTCGTCTCCCGTGTCCACCAGGGTCACCTTCCAGGGCTCGGCGTGCTTGTGGTGCACTTCCATGCGGTTGTTGGCCATGTCGAAGGTCACGTCGGACATGTGCAGGAAGTAGTTGGCGAAGTACTCCTTGATGATGTAGCCCTTGTAGCCGCAGCAGATCACGAAGTCGTTCACGCCGTGGGCGGAGTACATCTTCAGGATGTGCCACAGGATGGGCTTGCCACCGATCTCGATCATCGGCTTGGGGCGCAGGTGGGTTTCTTCGGAAATCCGGGTGCCCAGGCCACCGGCCAGTATTACGGCTTTCATGTGTGTGTCTCCTGCCAACGGGTAAACATGTCCTGGTAAGCGGCCTCTACGGTGCGGGCGAAGCCTGCTTCGTCCATCAGGCGACTGGCCTGCATTTGGGCCCTGAGGTTAGCGCGCAAATGGGCCAGGGCGGGCAGGTCGGCGGCCAAAGCCAGCACTTTTTCGACATAGTCGTCTTCGCTATCGGCGATCCACTCCGGGTGGCCCACACCGTGCAGGATGGCGCTGCCGATGCGGCCCACGCTAGGGCGGCCCGCCAGGCTCACAAACGGCAAGCCCATGTACAGCGTTTCGAACAGGGTGGTGCCCGAGTTGTGTGGAAAGCAGTCCAGCCCAATGTCGATGCCGCGCAGAACGTCCCAGGGCGGGCTGTTGTAGCCGATGTGCAGCCGCTCGGGGGCTATACCCTGGGCAACAAAGCGGTCTACGGCAGCCTGTTGCACCGCAGCATCCTTGAAGCTGCTGCTGTCAATGACGATGTGGGCCGTGGGCAGGCGCAGCAATATCGCCGCCCACACGCGGATGGTGCGGTGGTTGATGCGCACGCCGCGCGTCAGCGTGCCCAGCGTCACGTAGCCTCGCTCCAGGGCGGGCAAGGGGCTGACTTCGCCCATGGCAGCAGCGGGCGCACGGTAGGCGGTGTAGCTGCCGGGCAGTCGCCAGGGTTGTTCTGAAAAAACGCTCTCGCAGCCCACCGGGGCGCTGGCCGCGTCGGTGAGGTAGTAGTCGATGGCCTGCAGACCGGTGGTATAGCCGTAGCCCATCCAGCTCATCGACACCGGGGCCGGTTTGCGGGCAAACATGGACAGGCGGTTGCCCGCCGTGTGGCCCGCCAGATCGACCAGGATGTCGATGCCGTCCGCCCGGATGCGCTGGGCCAAGGATGCGTCGGTCATGCCCCGGATAGGTACCCAGTGCTCCACATAGCGCTTGTAGCGAAGGGTGGCGTGGTCCTCGTGGGTGAGTTCGGCGTAGGCATAGACCTCCACCACCGCCGCATCGTGGTGGGCCAGCAGTGGCTCCATGAAGAAGCTGCAGGCGTGGTTTTTGAAGTCGGGCGAGACGTAGCCCACTTTCAGGCGGCGGCCTGCGCGGGGCGGGTTGGTGTGCGGCGCCCAGGCGGCGCGGTGCGGTTGGCCGTACCGGCGGTCAAAGTCGCGGTAGTGGGTGAAGATCTCTTCGCCGGTTTTGTCCGGGTCGTAGTTCAGGGCGAAAAGCAGGCTGGAGTAGATGGGAGCGGCGTAATCGCACAGCTCCAGGGAGCGGACAAAGCTGGTCTGGCAGGCGGCCAAACGGCCCTGCATGAGCAAGGCGATGGCATGGTTGGCCCAGGCGGCGGCGAACGTCGGATCCAGCGCCACAGCCTCACTGAGCACGGCCTCCGACTCGGTCAGGCGGCCCTGCTCTTTCAGGTTAGCTCCCAAGTTGCTCATCACCGGCACGGATCCAGGTTGGATCTCGAGCGCACGGCGGAAGTCGGCTTCGGCCTCGACCAGCAGTCCGAGTTCACCGAGGAAGTTGCCCCGGTGGAAGTAGCTCTCGTAGTCGTCCTCTTTCACCACGACCGCGCTGCGGATGCAGGCCTCGGCCTCGGCCCGGCGACCTTGGCGTTGCAGACAGCGGCTAAGGAAGAGCGATGCCTGCATGTCGTCGGGCTTGAGCCGCAACAGGCTGCGCCAGATGGATTCGGCCTCCACCACCTTGCCGGCCTCTTGCAGCAGCCCGCCCAGGCCGATGTGGGCCTGCACAAAATCGGGATCCAGGCGCAGGGCTTCGCGGTAGCACGGCAGGGCCTCATCGCGGCGGCCCTGGCCAAACAGGGCGAGGCCCAGGTTGTGGTGGGCTTCTGCATCGCTAGGCTGCAAGGCAATGACGCGTCGGTAGCAATGCTCGGCCTGCGACATCAGCCCCTGGTTTGCGTACGCCAGGGCCAGGTTAAACAGGGCTTCGGTGTCCTCGGGCAGCAAGGCCACGGCGCGCTGCTTGGCCTGCAGGGCCTCCTCCATCTGTTTTTGCCGGTGCAAAAAGGAGCCCAGCAGTTTCCAGCTGTAGCCGTGGCGGGGGTAGCGCTGCACTAGCGCGCGGGCCGCGTCCACCCCTTGGTCAAAAGCTTCTTCCTGGAACAAGCGCACCAGGGCGTTCATGGCTTCGGGGCTGGGCGTGGCCTCTACGTCGCCAGGGGCCACGTCGGCCACCCAGCGGGTAAACATCTGGCGGTAGGCTTGCTCCACCTGGCGGGTGAAGCCCACCTCATCCATCAACGGGCTGGCCTGCATCTGGCCGCGCAGCGTGGCGCGCAACTGCGCCAGCGCGGGCAGGTCGCGGGCCAGGGACACCACCTTTTCTACATATTCGGCTTCGGTCTGGGCGATCCACTCCGGGCGGCCCAGACCCTGCAGGATGGCGCTGCCGATACGGCCCACGCTAGGCCGGTCGGCCAGGGTCACATAGGGCAGGCCCATGTAGAGCGTCTCGAACAGGGTGGTACCGCTATTGTGCGGAAAGCAGTCCAGCCCGATGTCGATGCCGCGCAGCACGTCCCAGGGTGGGCTGTTAAAACCCACGTCTACGCGCACCGGATCTATCCCCTGCGCTATGAATTCTGCAATGGTGGCCTGCTGTACACCGGTATCTTTGAACGATCGGCTGTCGATCACCAGGCGCGCGGTGGGCAGCTGCCGCAGGATCTGCGCCCAAACCCGGATGGTGCGGTGGTTGATGCGCACGCCCCGGGTCAGGGTGCCCAGAGTGACATAGCCGCGCTCCAAGGCAGGCAAGGCGTTGATCTCGCCCATGGCGGTGCCGGGGCGGTAGGCGGTGTAGCAGCCGGGCAAGCGCCAGGGCTCTTCGGAAAACAGGTGCTCACTGCCCGGTGGCGCGCTGGCGGCATCGGTCAGGTAGTAGTCAATGGCGCGCAGGCCGGTGGTGTAGCCGTAGCCCATCCAGCTCAAGGACACCGGGGCCGGTTTGCGGGCAAACACGCCCAGGCGGTTGCCCACGGTGTGGCCCGCCAGATCGACCAGGATGTCGATGCCATCGGCGCGGATGCGCTCGGCCAGGGCCGCGTCTGTCATGCCACGCGTGGGCACCCAGTGGTCGACATAGCCCTGGTAGCGCTGGCTGACCGCATCGCCACGGGCCAGGTCGGCATAGGCGGTGACCTCGACCACCGCGGCATCGTGGTGGGCCAGCAGGGGCTCCATGAAGAAGGTGCAGGAGTGGCTGCGAAAGTCGGGCGACACATAGCCGACCCGCAGACGGCGTGCCGGGTTGCGGTCATTGCGGTGCGGCTGCCAGTGGGCGCGGTGCGGTGCGCCAAAGCGCTGCTCATAGGCCTGGTAGCTGGCAAAAATCTCTTCGGCGCTGTGGCCGGGGTGGTAGTTCAGGGTGAACAGCAGGTTGTCGAACATGCCCTGGTGTCCCGGGCTGAGGGCCAGGGCGGCACGGAAGTGGGCCTCGGACTCCACCAGGCGGCCCATTTTTTGGCAGGTGATGGCCAGGTTGTTCAGGGCCTCGGGGTAGGCGGGTTTGAGCGCCAGGGCGCGCAGCAGGGATGCCTCAGCCTCGGTGGTGCGGTCCAGGTCTTGCAATGAATGGCCCAGGTTGCAGGCGGCTTCGGCATCCTGCGGCATCAGTTCTGCTGCCCGCTGCTTGGCCGCCAGCGCTTCCTCGGCCTGGCCACTGGCTTGCAGCAGGGCCCCCAGGGCCTTCCAGCCAAAGCCGTGCCGGGGGTACTGCTGGGCCATGGCGCGGGCGGCCACCACCCCGGCGGCAAAGTCGCGCGACTCAAAAAACGAAGTCAGCAGCTTCATGTCGTCCAGGCTGGGCTCGGTGCTTTTGCCTTTGAACCGCAGGGCCGGGGCCTGAATCTTGGGCGCAGCCTCCCAATGGGCAAACATCTGGCTGTACGCCGCTTCCACCTGGCGGGCAAAACCCGCCTCATCCATCAGGCGGCTGGACTGCATCTGCGAGCGCAGGGTGGCGCGCTGGTGGGCCAGGGCGGGCAGGTCGCTGGCCAGCGCCACCACTTTGTCCACGTAGTCGTCTTCGCTGTCGGCAATCCACTCGGGATGGCCCACCCCGTGCAGGATGGCGCTGCCAATACGGCCCACGCTGGGGCGGCCCGCCAGGCTCACAAACGGCAGACCCATGTAGAGCGACTCGAACAGGGTGGTGCCCGAGTTGTGCGGAAAGCAGTCCAGTCCGATGTCGATGCCGCGCAGCACATCCCAGGGCGGGCTATTAAAACCAACATCCACGCGCTCCGGATCTATGCCGTGCGCTATGAATTTTGCAATTGCGGCCTGCTGGACGCTGGCATCTTTGAACGAGCTGCTGTCGATCACCAGCCGCGCCGTGGGCAGGCGCAGCAGAATGGCGGCCCAGACGCGGATGGTGCGGTGGTTGATGCGCACGCCGCGTGTCAGCGTGCCCAGGGTCAGGTAGCCGCGCTCCAGGGCGGGCAAGGCATTGACCTCGCCCATGGACGGGCTGGGACGGTAAGCGGTGTAGCTACCGGGCAGCCGCCACGGCTTTTCGGAAAACAGGTGCTCGCAGCCCGCGGGTGCGCTGGCCGCGTCGGTCAGGTAGTAGTCGATGGCCTGCAGGCCGGTGGTGTAGCCGTAGCCCATCCAGCTCAACGCGACCGGGGCCGGTTTCAATGCGAATACGCCCAGCCGGTTGCCCGCCGTGTGGCCCGCCAGATCGACCAGGATGTCGATGCCGTCGGCGCGGATGCGCTGGGCCAGGGCTGCGTCGGTCATGCCCCGGGTGGGCACCCAGTGCTCGGCATACCGCTGGTAGCGCTGGGTGGCCGCGTCTTCCTGGGTGAGCTCGGCATAGGCGTACACGTCCACCACGCTGGCATCGTGGTGCGCCAACAGCGGCTCCATAAAGAAGGTGCAGGCATGGTGCCGGAAGTCGGGCGACACGTAACCCACCTTCAGGCGGCGGCCTACGGCGGGAGGGTTGGCGTGCGGGGCCCAGGCGGCGCGGTGCGGCTGGCCAAAGCGGCGGTCGAAGTCACGGTAACGGGCAAACAGGGCCTCGGCGCTGGCATCGGGGTGGTAGTTGGCGACGAACAGCAGGTTGTCAAAGGCCACACGGTGGTCGGGCTTGGCGGCAATCGCATGCTCCAGGGCATCTATGGCCTCGTCGATCTGGCCGTGCGCATTGAAGATGCCGCTGAGGTTGTTGTAGGCCTCGGCAAAGTCGGGCTGCAGCGCAATGGCGCGCTCGAAGCAGCGGTGCGCCTCGTGGATCTGGCCATCGGCATTGAAGGCCAGGCCCAGGTTGTTGAAGGCCTCGGCATAGTCGGGCTGCACCGCCACGGTAGTGCGGAAAACGGCAATCGACTCGGCGATCCGGCCCAGCTCGAAATACGCCCGGCCCAGATTGCACAGGCCTTCGGCATCACCGGGCAGCAGGTCTACCGCGCGCTGCTTGGCTTGCAACGCCTCTTCCTTCTTGCCCTGCGGCTGCAGCATGGTGCCCAGGGCTTTCCAGGCAAAGCCGCTGGTGGGGTAGCGCTGCACCATGGCACGGGCGTGCGCCTCGCCTTGCTCGTAATTCTTGTGTCGGAAATGGTCCACCAAGGCCTGCTTTTCAGCCTGGGTAGGCTCCTGGATGGCCGCAGCCACCGGCGGGGGCTCTGCCGCCACGGCGGGCATGCGTTCAGTCAGCGCATTGACCATGGCCACGGACAGTCCCTGAGCCAATGGCAGCACCTGGCGGGCCAGGTCGAAATGCTGGCTGCGCACCAGGCCATCGATATAGCTGAACCAGAACTGGGGCCGCTCTGCATCGGCATTCAGCGCGGCTTCAAAATAAGGCAGGGCTTCCAGGGGCCGCAGCAGTTGCACTGCCAGCAGCACCCCCAGGTTGTGACTCGCATCGGCATGTTCAGGCTCATGCTCCAACACAGCACGGTATGCAGCCTCCGCACCCGCAAAGTCCAGGGCCCGGTGGGCCTCAATGGCCTGCGCCAGCCAACCGTCCACGGCGGAGATACCGGTGTGCTGTGGGCTGGATGCCTCGGTGCTTGCGTCGATCATGGTCTTGCCGCCTGGAGCGCGGGGAGTGTCTGGTGAACAAGGATAACGACGACTTGGCCAGTGCAAAGCCCGATTAGCTGCCGTTTTGGGCCTCTTCTCCTGGTGCACACAGCCATAAATCCGATACATTTACACACAGGGTACCAGCGCCACGCCGCGCCACCCACCAACACTTCCCCGTAAACGATTGCCACCATCCCAACATGATTGTTCTCATCGGCTATGCCGTCTCCATGGGTTGCATCTTTGGTGTTTACATCTTCCACGGTGGCAACATCGCCGTCATCTTGACCGCGCTGCCGTTTGAGCTGATCACGATCTTCGGCGGGGCGCTGGGCGCATTTGCGGTGAACAACCAGCCCAAGGTGCTCAAAGCCACCATGGCCCTGCTGCCGCAGGCGCTGAAGGGCTCCAAATACACCAAGACGCGCTACATGGAGCTGCTGTCCTTGATGTACGACATTTTGCAAAAGGCCCGCAAGGAAGGGCTGATGGCCATCGAAGGCGATGTGGAGTCGCCCGAAAATTCCGAAATCTTCAAAAAATACCCCACGGTGGGCAGCGACCACCACGTGGTCGAGTTCATGACCGACTACCTGCGCATGATGGTGTCGGGCAATCTGAATGCCCACGAGATCGAGTCGCTGATGGACAGCGAAATCGACACCCACCACGCCGAAGCCCACGCCCCGATTGCCGCGATTGCCCGCCTGGCCGGTGCCCTGCCCGCTTTCGGGATTGTGGCGGCGGTGCTGGGGGTGGTGAACACCATGGGCTCGGTGGGCCAGCCCCCGGCGGTGCTGGGCGGCATGATTGCATCTGCGCTGGTGGGTACCTTTCTGGGGATTTTGCTGGCGTACGGCGTGGTGGAGCCGCTGGGCGGCCTGCTGGAGCAGAAAACCGAAGACAGCGCCAAGGAACTGCAGTGCATGAAGACCACGCTGCTGGCCAGCATGCAGGGCTACAACCCGGCCACCGCCATCGAATTTGGCCGCAAGGTGCTGTTCTCGGGCGACCGACCCAGCTTTGCGGAACTGGAAGGCCATGTGCGTGGCAAAAAGTAACCCAGGACTTCCGCAAGTTCTCCCTGTAAGCCCGAAGGGCGACACAGGGGCGCGGCGTAAGTCCTATAACTCTTTAACCGACTGATATGGCGACGGAAGGCAAAAAGCTCCAACCGATCATCGTCAAGAAGATCAAAAAAGGCGGCCACGCCGTGCATGGCGGTGCCTGGAAGATTGCCTACGCCGACTTTGTGACGGCCATGATGGCCTTCTTTTTGCTGATGTGGCTGCTGGGCTCGACCTCCGAAGGCGACAAAAAAGGCCTGTCCGATTTCTTCAACACACCGCTCAAGGTGGCCATGCAAGGCGGCAGCGGTGCCGGGGCCAGCAACAGCATCTTGTCGGGCGGCGGTTCGGACCTGACCAAGTCGGCGGGCCAAGGCACGCGCGGCACCGGCGACGACCCGGTCAAGAAGAAGATGGAAGAGGCGGCCGCCAAGGCCGAAATTGCCAAGCAGGATGCTTCGCGCATCAAGAATCTGCGTGACAAGATCGATGCCTTGATCACCAACAACCCCAAGCTGGCCGAGTTCCGCTCGCAGATCCGCATGGAAACCACGCCCGACGGCTTGCAGATCCAGATCGTGGACGAGCAGAATCGGCCCATGTTCGACAGCGGCAGCGCCCTGGTCAAACCCTATATGCGCGACATCCTGCGGGCGATCGGCGAGGCCCTGAACGGGGTTGAAAACCGCATCAGCCTGGCCGGGCACACCGACAGCACACCCTACGGCAATGGCGAGCGGGGCTACAGCAACTGGGAATTGTCCGCCGACCGGGCCAATGCCTCGCGCCGCGAGCTGGTGGCCGCCGGGATGCCCGACGACAAAATGGCCCGCGTGGTGGGATTGGCCGCCAGCAGCCTGCTGGACCCCAAAACACCGCTGGCACCGGTGAATCGGCGCATCAGCATTACGATCATGACCAGAGAAGCCGAGGCGCGGCTCATGGGCAATGCCACAATAGCAGCTTCTGTAACAAATGAAACAGCGCCGGATCCCGAGCAGAATGCCGTTCCAACGCCCGCACGGGGTGTACAAAAACCATGAGATCGCCGAGAACCTCCAAAATGCGCTTAATTCCAGCAACCTTCATCGAAAGGGTCACCCGTGGCAAATGACCTGCGTTTTCTAATCGTGGACGACTTCTCCACCATGCGCCGCATTGTGCGTAACCTGCTCAAAGAGATTGGTTACCCCGATGCGGATGAAGCCGAAGACGGCCTCGCGGCGCTGCAAAAGCTCCGTAGCGGCCTGCATTTTGATTTCGTGGTGAGCGACATCAACATGCCCAACATGAATGGATTCCAGCTGCTGGCGGAAGTCAAGGGCGACGAGAAGCTCAAGCACCTGCCGGTGCTGATGGTGACCGCCGAAGCCCGCAAGGAAGACATTGTGGCCGCCGCCCAGGGGGGCGCTGCGGGCTACATCGTCAAACCGTTCACCAAGGCCACGCTGGAAGACAAGCTGATACACATTCTCAAGAAGAACGGGCTGATCCCAGCATGACCGCCGCTGCCCTACACGCCGATGGAGATATCCAGCCAGCGGTGCACCAAAAACTGGGCATGCTGACCCGTCAGCTACACGATTCACTCAACGAGCTGGGCTACACCGACAAGCTCAAAGGCAGCGCCGAAGAGCTACCCGACGCGCAAAGCCGCCTCACCTACATCGCCCGCCTGACCGGCGAGGCCGCTGAAAAGGTACTCAGCCGGGTCGATCTGGCCAAAATCCAGCACGACTTCATTGCTGCCGAAACCAGCAAACTGGCGGCGTTCATCGTCAAGGATCCGGTGGCCGCCGTCGCCACCGGTGCGGTGTACAACTTTGTGGCCGATGTGGAGCGCGCCAGCAAAGAAATCGACATGCATCTAACCGAAATCATGATGGCGCAGGATTTCCACGACCTCACCGGCCAGGTGATTGCGCGGGTGGTCAACCTCACCTCGACCATCGAAAAACAACTGGTCGAGCTGCTGATCCAGACCGCGCCCAGCACGGCACCCGCCCAGCCCAAAGCCCCGGAAGGCCTGGCCGGTCCGGTGGTGGATCCCACCTCGCGCACCGACATCGTCACCGACCAGTCCCAAGTGGACGATTTGCTGGCCAGCTTAGGGTTCTAATAAGCCACGCTAAAGCCTCTTTATCAGGCTTTAGCCCGACAGCGCGCTGCCGACAATGGGGATTCCTAAAACCCCATTGCCATGGAATCATCCAGCCAAGACAAAGACCTACCCGCCACCCAGCGCAAGCTTGACCAAGCGCGCAAGGATGGGCAGGCCTCGCGCTCCAAGGACTTGTCCCATCTGGCGGTGTTGGGCACGGGCTCTGTGGCCGTGCTGGTGCTGGCCCCCACTTTTTTAGACCACTTCAAACGGGTGCTGGGCCAACAGCTCTCGTTCGACGCGGCCACCCTGGCGCAAAACGGCAACATGCTGGACCGCCTGCAGGATGTGGTGCTGGTCGGCATGGTGGCCAGCAGCGTGTTTGCGGCGATTGTGCTGGCAGCCGCCATCGGCAGCGCCGTGGCATCGGGCGGCTGGGTGGCCAGCCTCAAACCCATCATGCCGGACTTCAGCCGCATCAGCCCCATCGCCGGGTTTGGCCGCCTGTTTTCCAAAGAACAGGCCACCGACATCGCCAAACTACTGGTCATCACCACGGTGTTGGTATCGGTAGCCTGGGTTTACTTGTCCAATAGCCTGCAATCGGTCGCGCAGCTGGTGCTGCAGCCGTCCTCGGCCTCCATCCAGCATGTGGCGAACTGGATCACCTCGGGCATGAGCCTGCTGCTGCTGGTGGTGTTTGCGGTGGCGGTGATCGACGTGCCGTTGCAAACCTTTTTGATGAAGTCGCGCCTGAAGATGTCGCACCAGGAGGTGAAGCAGGAGCACAAGGAATCGGACGGCAACCCGCAAATGAAGGGCCAGATGCGCGCCCGGGCCCGCGAGATCGCCCAGCGCACCAGCGTCAATGCCGTGCCCAAAGCCGACTTTGTGCTGATGAACCCCACCCACTTCGCCGTGGCCCTCAAGTACGACGAGAAAACCATGCACGCCCCGCAGGTCATCGCCAAGGGGGCCGACCTGGTGGCCATGAAAATCCGCGACATGGCCAAGAGCCATGCCATTCCCGTGTTCCAGTCGCCCATGCTGGCCCGGGCCTTGTACGCGCATGCCGAAATCAATGGCGAAATCCCGTCAGCCCTGTACACCGCCGTGGCCCAGGTGCTGGCCTACGTGTACCGCGTGAAGGCCGCCATGCGCGGCGAGGGCCCGATGCCCGACAGCTTCCCGCAACCCGACGTACCGCCCGAGCTGGACCCGCTGGGCAACACCATTCTGGCGGAGGCGACCCCATGAACCCCCAGCTCCAATCGATACAGCAGTGGTTCAACAACAACCGCAAAATGCTGCAGGGCGTATCGGCCCCGATGATGGTGATGGTGATTTTGGCCATGATGGTGCTGCCCATGCCCGCGTGGCTGCTGGACACGTTTTTCACCATCAATATCGCGGTGGCGCTGATGGTGATGATGGTGGCGGCCTACATGGTGCGGCCTTTGGACTTTGCCGCCTTCCCCTCGGTGCTGCTACTCACCACGCTGATGCGCCTGTCGCTCAACGTGGCCTCCACCCGCGTGGTGCTGCTGGAGGGCCACACCGGCCCGGGTGCTGCCGGTGCGGTGATCGAAGCCTTTGGCCACTTTCTGATCGGTGGCAACTTTGCGGTGGGTTTGATCGTGTTCGCGATTCTGGTGGTCATCAACTTCATCGTAGTGACCAAGGGCTCCGAGCGGATCGCCGAAGTGTCGGCCCGCTTCACCCTGGATGCCATGCCCGGCAAGCAAATGGCGGTGGATGCCGACCTGAACGCCGGCTTGATCAACGAAAAAGAAGCCAAACGCCGCCGCGCCGAAGTGGGCGAAGAAGCCGACTTCTTCGGCTCCATGGACGGTGCCTCCAAGTTCGTGCGCGGCGACGCGATTGCCGGCATCCTGATCCTGATCATCAACATCGTGGGCGGCTTCACCATCGGTGTGCTGCAACACGACCTGACCGCCGCCAAGGCCGCCGACACCTACATCCTGTTGGCCGTGGGCGATGCACTGGTGGCACAAATCCCCGGCCTGCTGATCTCGATTGCCGCCGCCATGGTGGTGTCGCGCGTAGGCAAGGACGACGACATCGGCAAGCAGATCATCGGCCAGTTGTTTGACTCGCCCAAGGTGCTGGGCATCACGGCGGGCATCATGGCGGTGATGGGCATCATCCCCAACATGCCGCATGTGGTGTTTCTGTCGATGGCCGCGGTGCTGGGCTACATGGCCTGGGCCATTGCCCACCGGCCCGTGCCCCAGGAATCTACTTTGCTGGTCGGCCCGCCGCCCACCGACGGCGAAGCCACCTGGGACGACCTGCAACCCGTCGACCTGCTGGGGCTGGAGCTGGGCTACCGCCTCATCACCCTGGTGGACAAAACCCGCCCCGGCGACCTGCTGACCCGCATCAAGGGCGTGCGCCGCAAGTTCGCCCAGGAAGTGGGCTTTTTGCCGCCGCCAGTGCATGTGCGCGACAACCTGGAACTCAAGCCCAGCGGCTACCGCATCACCCTGCGCGGCGTGGTGGTGGGCGAAGGCGAAGCCTTCCCCGGCATGTACCTGGCCATCAACCCCGGCGGCATCACTACCCCGCTGATCGGCACCGCTACCACCGACCCGGCCTTTGGCCTGCCCGCCCACTGGATCGACGAGCGCCAGAAGGAAGCGGCACAAATGGCAGGCTTTACCGTGGTTGATTCGGAAACCGTGATGGCCACACATTTGTCACACTTGATGCAAGTGCAGGCGGCCCGTTTACTGAGCCGCACCGAGACACAGCAACTGGTGGAGCATGTCAGCAAACTGGCCCCCAAACTGATCGAAGAAGTGGTTCCCAAAATGGTGTCTATCGCCACGTTCCAGAAAGTCTTGCAGCTCTTGCTGGAAGAGTCTGTGCACATCCGCGACATCCGCACCATCGTCGAATGCCTGGCCGAGCACGCCGTGGCCACCACCGACCCCGCCGACCTGGCCCGCCGCGTGCGTATCGCCCTGGCTCCGGCCATCGTGCAGCAGATCTACGGCCCCACCCGAGAACTCAACGTCATTGCCATCGAACCCAGCCTGGAACGCATGCTGGTACAGGCCCTGGGCAATGCCGCAGGCCCGGCACTCGACCCCGGCGTGGCCGACCTGCTGACCCGCAACGTGGCCGATGTGGCCCTGCAGCAGGAAGAGCTGGGCGTGCCCGCCTGCCTGCTGGTACCCGACCAGATCCGCAACGCCATTTCCCGGCTGGTGCGCCGCGTAGCCCCCCGCTTGCAGGTGCTGGCGCATAGCGAAATACCAGAAACCCACACCATCCGCATTGGCCCCATCCTCAAAGGTGCACTGACATGAACATCCAACGCTTTCACGCTGCCACGTCCCGCGAAGCTTTGGCCAAGGCCCGTGCGGTCTTTGGTGAAGGGACGCTGATTCTGTCCAACCGCCCCACGCCCAACGGCGTGGAAGTGGTGGCCACCGCAGAAGACTCCCTGTCGGCACTCGACCGGCCCGGCGTGGCACCCGCCCCGGCATCAGCGGCCTCGGCAGCCACCCTGGCCATGGCACAGACCCCGGTGGAAGAAGACACCGAGCAACTGGCCATGAGCACGCTGTCGTTCCAGGACTATGTGCGCGAACGCATGCTGCGCCGCCGCCACGAGAACAGCCCCGACCTGCGCGAAGAAATCTTCCCCCCCAAGACCTCGGTACAGGCCGCACCTGCGCCCATGGCCCCGCCTGTGCAGCGCGCCAAACCTGCCGTGCACGCCGTGCCGTTTGCGCAGCCCGTGGCCCGCCAGAAAGCCGCCCCGGCAGCCGCCGCCACCATCAATTCCAAGGGCATCGTGGACGAGCTGCAGGCCATGAAGGACATGATTGAAGAGCGCTTCAACACCATGGCCTGGCTGGGCAAGACCAAGCAGGACCCGATCCAGTCCAACCTGATGCTCAAGCTGATCCGCGCCGGGTACTCGCCCGACCTGGCCCGCGCCGTGATGGAGCGCCTGCCCGAAGATGCCACGCCCGCCGAAGCCATCCGCTGGTTGATGGGCGTGCTGGAGCAAAACCTGCGCACCGATGCCGGTAGCAAGCCGATCTTCGAGCAAGGCGGCGTGTTCGCGCTGGTGGGTGCCACGGGCGTGGGCAAAACCACTACCGCCGCCAAGCTGGCCGCGCACTGCGCCCGGGTCCACGGGCCCAACAGCGTGGGCCTGATCACGCTGGACACCTACCGCGTGGCCGCCCACGAGCAACTGCGCGCCTTTGGTCGCATGCTGGGCGTGGTGGCCCACCTGGCCCACGACCGCGCCGCCCTGCAAGACCTGCTGGGCCTGCTGGGCAACAAACGCATGGTGCTGATCGACACCACCGGCATCGCCCCCAAAGACCCGCGCAAGCGCGACATGATGGACGTGCTGGACCTGCCCGGCGTCAACCGCCTGCTGGTACTCAACGCGGGCAGCCACGGCGACACCATGGACGAAGTGCTCACCTCGTTCAAGACCCGGGGCCTGCAGCAGGCAATCCTGTCCAAAATCGACGAAGCCGCCAAGCTCGGCCCGGCGCTGGATGCCATCATCCGCCACCAACTGGTGCTGCGCGGTGTGTGCAACGGCCAGCGCGTGCCCGAAGACTGGGAACCCGCCGATGCCAAGAAGCTGGTGCGCGCCTCGATGCGCTCCACCACCAAGTCGGCGTTCGACCCCAAGGCCGCCGACCTGAACTTCTTCTTCACCCCGGCACCGATGGAATCCAGCCGCCTGGAACGGGCGCATGCTTGACACCAGTGCCGACCAGGGCGCCAGCCTGCGCCGCATTGCGCCGCAAGCCGCCTGGAGCGTGATTGCCATGGTGACCCGGGGCGACACCGCCACCGAGTTGCCGCTGCTCTGGCAGATCTGCGCGGCCCTGCAAAGTTTTAGCCTGCGCATCACCGTATTGGATGCAAGCTCGGCAGAAACGGAAGACAATCCAGGCTTGCAGAATCTGTTGGACCACGCACACTGGCAAGAAGATGCCGCTCCCGATGCCGACCATGACGCGCCCCCCTGGCATATCGTGCCCGCCCGTCTGGGGCTGAGCCGCCTGGCCCTGCAGACCCGCCAGGATTCCCCCATGTCCCCCCCACCCCTCCAAGCCCTCAGCCACCTGTTCCGTAGCTGCGACCTGGTCGTGGTGTATGCCGATGCCCAACTGCTGGCCACCTTGATGCCGGGCAGCCAGGTGCGCCCGCTGCTGGCCGTCACGCCGCTACGCGCGTCCATCCTGGGGGGCTACCAAAATTTCAAGAAGCTGCTGCTGCAGGCGCGGCTGGTGCCGCTGATTGCCTCGGTGGTCACCACGCCCTTCAAAAACGCCGAGCTGCTGGCCAAATCCACCGGGCGGGCGCTGCAAAACTGCGCCCACCGGCACCTGGACTGCCAGACCGACTTCATGACGGTGCGCTCGTTCCCGCAAAAAACCGCCCGCTGGGACGATGCCCACCCGATCGCCCTGCGCCTGATGGCCAGCGCCATCCCCATGGCCCACGGGGTGGGAAGCCGCTGATGTACACCGCCAAAGGCCATATGGACCGCGAGCACATGCTGCGCCAGTATGTGCCGCTGGTGCGTCGGCTGGCGCACCACATGATTGCCAAGCTGCCGCCCAACATCGAGCTGGACGACCTGATCCAGGTCGGCATGATTGGCTTGTCTGAGGCGCTCACCCGCTACGAGGTGGCCCAGGGCGTGCAGTTCGAGACCTTTGCCACCCAGCGCATCCGCGGGGCCATGATCGACGAGCTGCGCGAGGGCGACTGGATGTCACGCGGCTCGCGCAAGAGCCAGAAAGAGATCGAACGCGCCGTGCAGCGCCTGGAGCAAAAGCTGGGCCGCAGCCCGCTGGAGTCCGAAATCGCCATCGAGCTGGAGATGACCCTGGCCGACTACCAGGAGCTGCTGGGCAAGGTGCGCGGCACGCAACTGGTGTACCTGGAAGACATGAACGGCAACTCCGAAGAAGGCGCGGGCTTTCTGGACCGGCACGTGGCGGATGAGGCCGCCGACCCGGTCAGCCTGCTGCGCGACCAACGTCTGCGCGCGTCGCTGGTCGATGCCATCAAGACCCTGCCCGACCGCGAGCAGTACATCATGAGCATGTACTACGAAAACGACATGAACCTGAAAGAGATTGCGGCGGTGCTGGAAATCACCGAGTCACGGGTCTGCCAGCTGCACAGCCAGTCGATTGCCCGGTTGCGGGCCAAGATGCGCAGCCACTAGCGGGCTGCTATCTTATTTAAATCATATTTTGATAGCTGCTTGCGCTTGTTTAGTAAGCGCAAGCAGGTGATTTGATGCCTTAAAAAAGGCCAAAAAACTGAATTTTCAGCTGGCGACCGAGGCGTAGATGCGCGCCGCACCGCCCCGGTAGGTGGCGGCTTTGCCACCCGAATAGGTGCCCGGCTGCTGGGCCTGGGGCAGCACGGTGGCCAGGGCCCGGTCGACCACCACGACACGGCGGGCCAGGTTGGAGCGTTGTTGGGACAGGGTGAGGGAGACTTTTTCCAGCCGACGGCGCATGTCGGCGTTCAGCGAGTGCATGCCGCCGGGGGTGCGGCCCCATACGGCCATGTCGGCCATGGCCTGGCGCAGCGCAGTGCTGGCGGCCTCCAAAACCAGGGGTTCGCCCGCAATCAGGGCGGCGGATACTTCTTCGAGCAATTGCTCTACGCGCAACAGGCTGGCTTCCAGGCTGTGGGTGGCTGCGCGGGCCGTCATGCGGGTTGCTCCTGGATGAGGGTTGTGGAAGGAAAGCCGGTTAGCGGATGACGCTGAGCATCTCTTGCGCGTTGTCGAGCATCTTGTCGGCAATCGCTTCGGGGTTGATCTTGAAGGTGCCGTTCTTGATGGCGGCCTTGATGTCGGCCACTTTCTTGCTGTCGAAGTCGGAGCCCACGGCCCGGTCGTTCTGCTCCAGCGTGCGGGCCAGCGTAGACACCGACACCTGTGCACCGGCGGCGGGAATGGCGCGCGCACCCTTCTGGGCCACGCTCGCGGGCGCAGCTTCTTTGTCCTGATCGGCTTTTTTGAGCACGGCGGCATTCACTGCGGCCGTTACATCTATCCCTTGTCCAATTTTCATCACGCTCTCCAGCAGCCTTGACGTTAAGGCATCGTAGCAATGGTTTCGGCAGCTTTGGCATTTTCTTAAATGTTATATGGCTAAAAAACCAGCTGTTACATCTCGACCACGATGGTGCGGGCATCCTGCACTACGCCGGACATCACCCGGCCACTCTCCAGCCGCACCTTGGCGGCCTGGCCCACCACCCCGGCAGTGATGGCCTGGCCGTCGGACATGACCTGGAAACCCACGCCCTGGGCCAGCACCCGGATCTGGGTGCCCGCCTGGAACACCTGGGCCGGTTTGACCATCGCCTGGCGCACGGTTTGCCCGGCCACCCAGGAGCGGGCCGCCACCTGGCCTATCCATTGCTCGGAATTGGCCACCACGGGCGACGCGTCCTCGGCCCAATCGACCTCGGCCTCCATCGCATCATTGGCCGTGAGCACACTGCCCGCCGCCACATTGGTTTTGGCCACCCAGGCCTGGCCCATGGCCTTGACGGTGACCGGCATGAACACATTCCAGCGGGTGGCACCGGCCAGGCAGCGCAGGCCCAAACGGCTTTTGCCCCACAAACGGGTGCCTGGCGGCATATAAGGCTCCACCTTGGCGCAGGGGGCCAGTTGCAAACGCGGGTCCAGCGTGCCCAGCGCCACTTCCATGCGCAACGCTATGCCATTGACTGGCGGGGCCTGCACCATGGCCGACTCCAGCCAGCGTTGGCTGGTGCCCACCATGTCGGCCTCGGCCTGGGCACGCACGCCCGCCGCGCACAGCACAAGGGCGGCGCAAAGCATGTTTGGTAGCAGCAGTGGCATAGAACCTCCAATTTCCTGGCGACAAGACTAAGGCCAGACCACCCCAGGCAAAGCCGCGAACTGCGCCGCAATCACCCGCTTCTTCCCGGGCTCAAAAGGCTCAAGTTTTTCCATAATTTGCCAAAGCGAGATCCGGGATGGCACCGGAGGTTTTGCAATTGATTACCTAGCGGGGTGTTGCATGTTGGACAAAATGGTGGGTGCTGTGGACTTTCAAAGCAAGGCCCTGGTGCTGCGCGCCGAACGCCAGCGCACCATTGCCAGCAATATTGCCAACGTGGATACCCCCGGCTTTGTGGCGCGCGACTTCAACTTCAAGGACGCCATGGGTGCCGCCACCGCCAGCCAGGGGCTGATCGCAGGCCACAGAACCGACAACCGGCACCTGAATCTACCCAGCCTGGACGGCAGCAGCCTGGGCAGCGCCCAAAACCGCGGCTACAGCGCGCAAAGCCAGCCCAACCTGGACAACAACACGGTAGATCTGGACCGCGAGCGGGCCAACTTTGTCGATAACGCGGTGCGTTACGAGGCCACCCTGCGCTTTATCAACGGCACGGCCAAGACCATGCTCAGCGCTATCACCGGCCAATAAGGAGTCTCGCCATGTCCATGTTTTCGATTTTTGGGGTCTCTGGCAGCGCCATCAGCGCCCAGTCGCAGCGCCTGAACGTGGTGGCCAGCAACCTGGCCAACGTCGATGCCGTGGCCGGGCCCGATGGCCAGGCCTACAAGGCCCGCCAGGTGGTGTTCCAGACCACGCTGCTGGGGGCCGAGAGCGCCGCCGGGGTGCGGGTGAAAGAAATTTCCGAGAGCCAGCAGCCGGGCCGCAAGGTGCTGGACCCCACCCACCCCTCGGCCGATGCCGAGGGCTACGTCACCCATTCCAACGTCAACGCGGTGGACGAGATGGTGAACATGATCTCCGCCTCCCGCTCCTACCAGAACAACGTAGAAGTGATGAACACCGCCAAGTCCTTGCTGCTGAAAACGCTGCAAATGGGCCAATAACTTTACTGAAAGCACGCCATGGCCCTGGATGTCACCGCACTGAACGCCGCCAGCAGCTCGCTGGTGGGCACCACCAGCACCAACAGCACGAGTGCCGAAGCCTCGCAAGACCGGTTCCTGAAGCTGCTGGTAGCCCAGCTGAACAACCAGGACCCGATGAACCCGATGGACAACGCGCAGATGACCAGTCAGCTGGCGCAGATCAACACCGTCTCGGGCATCCAGACGCTGAACGACACCATGAAAAGCATGGCCACGCAAATTGCCGCCCTGCAATCGCTGCAAGGCAGCGCCACCATTGGCCGCGAGGTGCTGACCGAGGGCGACACCCTGACGGTGACCAACGGCGTGGGCCAGGGCGCGTTTGATCTGGCCAGCGCCGCCGACGCGGTAAAAGTGGAAGTACGCACCGCCGGGGGCACTTTGCTGGGCACGCAAAACCTGGGCGCGCTGGAAGCCGGTCGCCAGGCCGTTTCCTGGGATGCGTCCAAGTACACCAACTCGGGCGACCTGACATTCAAGGTCATCGCCACCAAGGGGGCCACCGCCGTGACCACCACGTCGCTGGAGCGCAACAAGGTGGTGTCGGTCAGCAACGACAACAACGTTCTCAATCTGCAACTGCAAAACGGTGCTTCGGTGGCTTACAGCGCCGTCAAAGCCATTTTGTAACCCTGCCGTCTACCGCATTTTTAGGAGCCATCCATGAGCTTTCAACAAGGTCTTTCCGGTCTGAACGCCTCCAGCCAAAACCTGGACGTGATCGGCCACAACATCGCCAACGCCAACACCACCGGCATGAAGGCCTCGCGGGCCGAGTTTGCCGAGCTGTACGCCTCGTCGCTGGGCAGCTCGGGCGGCATCAGCCAGGGTATCGGGGTGGAAGTGCAGACCGTGTCGCAGCAGTTCACCCAGGGCAACATCAGCATTACCGGCAACGCGTTGGACGTGGCCATCAACGGCAACGGCTTCTTTCAGGTCGAGCTGCCTAACGGCAACCTGGCCTACAGCCGCGACGGCGCCTTCAAGCTGAACAAGGAAGGCGAGATCATCACCAACTCGGGTGCGCACCTGATGGGCATTACCGCTGCGGCCGATGGCTCGATCCCCACCGGCGGGGCGGTCGGCCCGCTGACACTGCCCACCGGCGGCGAGATTGCCGCCATCCAGACCACCAAGATGGACCTGAGCTTCAACCTGGATGCCGAGGCCGTGATCGCCACCGGGGTCGCCCCGGCCGGCCTGGTGCCGCCACTGGCCACCTATGGCACCTCCATCACCGCCTACGACGGCCAGGGCGTGGGCGTGCCGGTGAGCATTTACTTCACCAAAACCGCCGTCAACACCTGGGACGTGTACTCCAGCGTGGACGGCGCAGCCCCCACCCTGACCACCACCGGCCTGACCTTCAACGGCACGGGCAACACGCCCAACGCTACCATCGGCACGCTGACCCTGCCTTCGCCGACCAACCCGGCCAGCACCTTCAGCGTGGCCATGAACGTGAAAGATGCCACCCAGTACGGGGCCAAGTTCTCCATCGCCAAAGCCACCCAAGACGGCCAAGCCCCCGGCACACTCACCGCCATCAGCATCGACGAGAGCGGTGTGATTCTGGGCACCTACTCCAACGGCAAGGCGCTGGCCGCCGGGCAAATCCAGCTGGCTACCTTCACCAATGTGCAGGGCCTGGCCCCGATTGGCGGCAACGTCTGGCTGTCCACCCCGTCCAGCGGCGACCCCTCGGCCAAAGGCGTACCGGGCACCGGCAACCTGGGCGGACTGCGCTCGGGCTCGCTGGAAGACTCCAACGTCGATCTGACCAAGGAGCTGGTCAACATGATGACCGCCCAGCGCGCCTACCAGGCCAACGCCCAGACCATCAAGACGCAAGACCAGGTGATGTCCACCTTGGTCAATCTGCGCTAATCCACGCCAACCTAGCCGCGTAGCCCGCCATGGACCACATCATTTACACCGCGATGACGGGGGCCAACACGGCCGCCAACCGGCAGGCGGTGCTGGCCAACAACCTGGCCAACGTCTCCACCAACGGGTTTCGCGAAGAACTGGCCACCTACCGCTCGGTGCCGCTGAACGGCCCCGGCTCCAGCACCCGCGTGTTTGCGCTGGAAACCACCACCGGCCACTCCAACCTGCCCGGCCCGGTGCAGCGCACAGGCCGCAACCTGGATGCCATGGCCCAGGGCAATGCCTGGTTCACCGTGCAGGGCCTGGACGGCACTGAGGCCTATACCCGAAGCGGCATTTTTGAAATATCGCCCACCAACACCCTGGTCACACCCACCGGCCTGCCGGTGCTGTCGGACGGTGGCGCGCCCATCGACGTGCCCCAGGGTGCCGACATCACCCTGGGCACCGACGGCACCATCAGCGCCAAGGTGGCGGGGCAAGCCTCCACCAGCCTGGGGCGGCTGAAGATGGTCACCCCCGATGCCGACAACACCTTGAAGCGCGGCGACGACGGCCTGTTCCGCGGTGCTACTGGCGACCCGCTGCCGCAGGATGCCAACGCCAAGCTGCTGGCCGGGGCCATCGAGGGCAGCAATGTCAACGCCGTGGCCACCATGGTCGGCATGATCCAGACCGCCCGCCAGTTCGAGACGCAAATGCGCCTCTTGCAAACCGCCGAAACCAATGACAAAAGCGCCAGCCAGTTGCTGAACGTTCAAGGCTAAATTAAGGAGCCCCCATGATCAATTCACTCTGGATCGCCAAGACCGGCATGGAAGCCCAGCAAACCCAGCTGGATGTCATCTCGCACAACCTGGCCAACGTCTCCACCACCGGCTACAAACGCGCCAACGCGGTGTTTGAAGACCTGATCTACCAAAACCTGCGCCAGGTGGGGGCCAACAGCACCGAGCAAAACCAGCTGCCCACCGGCCTGCACCTGGGCCTGGGCGTACGCACCGTGTCCACCACCCGCTCGTTTGCCCAGGGCAGCCTGCAGCAGTCGGGCAACACGCTGGACGTGGCCATCAACGGCAATGGTTTCTTCCAGATCAACCAGCCTGACGGCACCATCGGCTACACCCGCGACGGCTCGTTCCAGGTGGATTCGCAGGGCCGTCTGGTGACATCCGCCGGGCTCACCGTGGCCAGCGGCGTGACCATTCCGGTCAACTCCCAAAGCGTCACCATCAGCACCGACGGCAGCGTCACCGTGGTGCTGCCGGGCAACCCCACGCCGCAACCGGCGGGCAATATTGCCATGGCCAACTTCATCAACCCGGCCGGCCTGGAGCCCAAGGGCGGCAACCTGTATGCCGAAACCGCCGCCTCCGGCCAGCCCACCACCGGCACGCCGGGCGTGAGCGGCATGGGCGTGGTGCGCCAGGGCTTTGTGGAAACCAGCAACGTCAACGTGGTGCAGGAGCTGGTCACCATGATCCAGACCCAGCGCGCCTACGAGATGAATTCCAAGGCCGTACAGACCTCGGACCAGATGCTGCAAAAGCTGGCCCAGTTGTAGGAGATTGACGATGCGCACCGCCCTCACTGCTGCTGCCTTCGCAGGGCTTTTCCTGTTGAGCGGCTGCGAAACCCTGGCCCCTTCGCCCAAGGTGGATTTCGCCCAGTCCACCGCGCCCCGTCCCATGCCCGCCGCCCCGGTAGCCGCCAACGTTCGGCCCACCGGCAGCCTGTTTGCGTCGGCCGCCTACCGCCCCGTATTTGAAGACCGCCGCCCGCGCCTGGTGGGCGACAACCTGACCATCCAGATCGTGGAGAACATCAGCGCCAGCCAAAAGTCCACCAGCACCGTGGGCCGCACGGCAGATACCTCCGCCGGCATCACCGGTCTGCCCTTCCTGAAGGCCCCGCTGCTGGACAAGTTCAACATCGGTGCCAATTCCAGCAACGACTTCTCGGGCAAGGGCGGCACCGAGAGCGCCAACACCTTCACGGGAGCCATCACCGTCACCGTGGTCGAAGTGCTGCCCAACGGCCACCTGGTGGTGGCCGGTGAAAAGCAGATCGGCGTGAACCAGAACGTGGATGTGCTGCGCTTCTCCGGCACCGTAGACCCGCGCGCGGTACAGCCCGGCAGCGTGGTGGCCTCCACCCAGGTGGCGAATGCGCGCATCGAGTCCAAAGGCCGCGGCCAACAGGGCGAAGCCCAGGCCATGGGCTGGCTGGGGCGGTTCTTCATGAATGTGATGCCGTTCTGATACCTCCCCTGACCGGGTGGGGCATTTGAATGAAATCGGCACCCCGTGCTTATGGATTAAGCACGAGCAGCTACTGAAAAAATAGCAAACCCAATTGACCGGAAACCACCGCCTTTTCCGCCGTTCCAGTCCGCAGACGCACCGCAAAATAATGCTAAAGGTTCCTCCATTCCGGTCGAACCAGACGTAGAACAGGTTGTTCGCCATGCCATTTTTCCGCCTCCTGCCAATGCGCCGTGCCGCGACATGGGGCATGGGGCTGTGCGCGGCCTTGCTGCTGGCGCTGCCCGCGCAGGCTTTGCGCATCAAGGAAGTGGCCGCCGTACAGGGCGTGCGCAGCAACCAGTTGACCGGCTACGGGCTGGTGGTGGGGCTGGACGGCACGGGCGACCAGACCACCCAGATGCCCTACACCTCGCAAAGCCTGTCCAGCTATTTGCAGCAAATGGGCATCACCCTGCCCGCCAACCTGGCATCGTCGCTGCAGCTGAAAAACGTGGCGGCGGTGATCGTGACCGCGCAGTTGCCTGCGTTTGCCCAGCCGGGCCAGACCATCGACATCAGCGTGGCCAGCATGGGCAACTCCAAGTCGCTCAAGGGCGGCCTGCTGATCGCCACGCCGCTGCGCGGGGCCGACGGCGAAATCTACGCCATGGCCCAAGGCAATATGGTGGTGGCAGGTGCCGGTGCTGCTGCGGGCGGTAGCAAGGTACAGATCAACCACCTCAGCGCAGGCCGCATTCCCGGTGGTGCGCAGGTAGAGCGCAGCGTGCCCACGCCGCTGCAAGAAGGCGACTTCATCACCCTGGACCTGAACTCCAGCGACTTCCAGACCGCCCGCCGCGTGGCCGCCGCCGTCAACAACAAAATGGGCAACGGCCTGGCCAACGCGATGGATGGCCGCACCGTGCGGGTGCGCGCACCCAACGACCCGAACGCCCGCGTCAACTTCCTGGCCGACCTGGAAGAGCTGACCATGGAGTCGTCCGCCCCGGCGGCCAAGGTGGTCATCAACTCGCGTACCGGCTCCATCGTGTTGAACCAATCGGTCACGCTGGGCCCCTGCGCGATTGCGCACGGCAATTTGTCCATCAGCATCAGCACCACGCCGTCGGTGAGCCAACCCAATCCCTTGTCGCAAGGGCAGACGGTGGTCACCGAAAAAAGCAACATCCAGATCAAGCAGGAGCCCGGCATCCTGATCCAGGTGCCGCCCGCGCCCCAGTTGGCCGACGTGGTGCGCGCCCTGAACGCCCTGGGTGCCACGCCGCAGGACCTGCTGGCCATCCTGCAAGCCATCAAGGCCGCAGGCGCTTTGAACGCTGAACTGGAGGTGATCTAAATGGCACTGACCCAAGTTTCCAACAGCAATGTGCTGGCCGCCGATGCCAAGTCCCTGAACGCGCTGAAGCTGCAGGCCGGGCAAGACAGCCCCGCCGCCATCAAGGAAACAGCCAAGCAGCTGGAGTCGCTGTTCATGCGCGAGCTGATCAAGAGCATGCGCGAGGCCACCACCAAATCCGGCCTGTTCGACAGCCCCCAGGGTGACCTGGGCAGCGACCTGCTGGACCAGCAGTTGTCGGTCACCATGTCGGGCCAGCCCGGCGGCCTGTCAGAGGTCATCGTGCGCCAACTCAGCCGCCAGACCGTGCCCGCCGACGGTGCTGCACCCAAGATGCTGACCCCCACCGCGCCGGTAGCCCCCATCAAACCCGCCAGCGTCAGCCAGACCGGTTTTGTCGAGCAGCACAACGCCGCCGCCACCGCCGTGGAGCGGGCTACCGGCATCCCTGCCAGCTACATGCTGGGCCAGGCCGGGCACGAAACCGGCTGGGGCCGCCGGGAAATCAAGAACCCCGACGGCAGCACCTCGTTCAACCTGTTCGGCATCAAGGCCGGAGCGGGCTGGACCGGCAAGACCACCACCATCACCACCACCGAGGTGGTCAACGGCGAGGCCCGCAAGGTCAGCGCCAAGTTCCGCGCCTACGACTCCTACCAGGACTCGTTCAACGACTACGCCCGGCTGATCAACAACAGCCCGCGCTATGCGGTGGCGCGCCAGCAAACCAGTTCGTCCCAGGCCTTTGCCACCGAGCTCAAACGCGCGGGCTATGCCACCGACCCCGACTACGCCGCCAAGCTGAACCGGGCCATCACCGTGACCCAGCAGCTGCGCCGGGCCTACGCCTAAAAGCACGCCATGAGCAACCTTCTCAACGTCGGCGCGCGGGCCCTGCTGGCCAATGAAGTGGCCTTGCAGACCATTGGCAACAACATTGCCAACTCCAGCACGGTGGGTTATTCGCGCCAGAACGTCATACTGCAAACGGTGGAAGGCCAGTTCACCGGCGGTGGCTACATCGGCAAGGGCGTGGACGTACTGACCATCCAGCGCAACCACGACGAGTACCTGACCCGCCAGGCCGCGCTGTCCAAGTCGGTGGCGGCCTCCGACATCACCCGCGCCAACAAGCTGCTGCAGCTGGAAGACATCTTCAAGGGCGGCACCAACGGCCTGGGCGCGGCGGTTACCGACATGATGAACGCGTTCTCCGACGTGGCCAGCGCCCCCACCGACCTGACCGCCCGCACCGTGGTGCTGACCCGTGCCGACGAGGCCGCCGCCCGCTTCAACGATGCCGCCACCCAACTGGCCAACCTGCAGACCGGCCTGACCACCGAGTTGGTCAACGCGGCGGCGGCGATCAACACCATCACCACCAACCTGGCGGCTGTGAACGGACAGATCCAGAAAGCCCAGGGCAGCGGCCACGCGCCCAACGACCTGCTGGACAAGCGCGACAATCTGATCAGCCAGCTCAACCAGTACATCCAGACCACCCAACTCGATGCCGACGACGGCACCGTCACGGTATTTGCCGCCAGCAGCCAGCCGCTGGTGCTGGGCACCAAGGCCTCGGCGCTGCAGGTACAACCCAACCCCCAGGACGCATCGCAAAGCCAGATCACCATGGTGCTGGGCAGCCAGACCGTGGTGCTGTCGGAAAGCATGCTGGGCGGCGGCTCGATTGCCGGGCTGCTGAAGTTCCAGAACGAAGACCTGGCCCAGGGGGCCAACCTGCTGGGCCGCATTGCCACCAGCATCACCACCGTGGTCAATGCCCAGCACAAGCTGGGGCTGGACCTGGACGGCAACCCCGGCGGCAACCTGTTCAGCCCGGTGAGCATGCCCAATGGCGCGGCGGCCACGTCCAACACCGGCAGCGGCAGCGTGGGCATCAGCGTGGACGCGCCCACCGTAGCCAAGTTGCAGGCCTCGGACTACAAGATCACCTTTACCTCGGCCGTGGCTTTCACCGTACAGCGCCTGTCCGACAACACCGTGGTCAACCCCGACCCCGTAACCGGCAGCTATGACGGCCTGGCGATTGCCGTGGGTGGCGCACCGGTAGCGGGCGACAGCTTTTTGCTGCAGCCGTTTCGCGCCGTGGCCAACAAGATCAGCACCGCCTTCGGCTCGCCGCGCCAACTGGCCGTGTCCAGCCCGGTGCAGGCCGCCATGGGCATTACCAACACCGGCAGCCTGGCGGTGGCCAATCTGGCAGCCAAGTCGGTGCCGATACCAGCCAACATCACGCTGAATTTCACCGGCACCAACACCTACACCCGCAGCGACACCGGGGCCACGGTCTACACCTATAGCCCCGGCACGCCGATTGCGTTCGACCCGGCCAACCTGGCATCGGGCTGGTCGCTGACCCTGTCGGGGGCGGCCCAAAACGGCGACACCTTGGTTCTGGGCCCGGCCAATCTCGCCTACGCCAAGCTCAACGCCGGCAATGCCGACGCACTGCTGGACCTGCGCGATGTGGCCCTGTTCGACGGCTCCAGCCTGGCCGACGGCTATGCCGCGCTGATGTCGCAGGTGGGCGTGAAGGTGCAAAGCGTGCAGTACACCGCCGAGGTGTCCAAGTCGATTGCCGACAACCTGGAAACCTCGCGCACCGGGGTCTCGGGCGTGAACCTCGACGAAGAAGCCGCCAAGCTGCTGCAGTACCAGCAGGCCTACCAGGCATCGGCCAAGATGGTCCAGATCGCCCAAACGATTTTTGACAGTCTGATGGCCAGCGTGGGCCGTTAGGAGAACTAGATGAGCAACAGCTTCACCCGCCTGGCCAGCGCCACAGGCTACGACAACGCGCTTCGCAACCTGACCACCCGGTACGCCACCATGTCCGCGCTGCAAGAAAACCTGACCTCCGGCAAGAAAATCCTGCGCTCCAGCGACGACCCCACCGGGGCCGCCCAGGCCGAGCGGGCCAACACCCGCATCGACCGCATCAAGACCGAGCAGCGCGCGCTGGACACCCAGGTCAGCGCCATCACCCAGGCCGAGGCCACGCTGGGCAATGCCGGTGACCTGCTGCGCGAGTTCCGTACCCTGGTGGTGCAGGCGGGCGACGGTGCCAACAGCCCGGTGGAGCGCGAAACCATTGCCAAGCAGCTGGTCGGCATCCGCGACGAGCTGATCACCCTGGCCAACAAAAAAGACAGCAACGGCATGCCTTTGTTCAACGGCCTGGGCAGCACCTCGGCCCCGTTTGAAACCAGTGCCAACGGCGTACCGCCCGACCCCGATTACAACTACAACGGCCTGCCCGGCCAGACCGCCGCCAGCACCGTGGCCATCCCCTTTACGCTGGATGGCCGCGCCGCCTGGATGGACGTGCCCGAGGGCAACGGCGTGTTCACCGTCAGCCTGGGAGCGGCCAACACCGGACGGGCGTTTACCGACATTGGCGTGGTCGTCAATGCCCCCCTGATGGCCGCCCAGGGCACCGACTTCACGGTGAACTTCACCGCGCCCGTGCCACCCGCCACCGGGGCCACCACCTACACCGTCACCAACAACACCACCGCCACCACCTCGGCGGCACAGACCTATACCGAAGGCCAGTCCATCGTGATGGGCGGCATCGCTATGGTGGTGCGCGGCACCCCGCTCAATGGCGATACGCTGGAAGTCAACGCCAACGTCACCGCCAACCGGCCCAGCATTTTTGACGTGATGGACCGCACTATCGCCAGCATGTACGCCGTGGGCTCCACCACCGTCGGCGCCAACAGCAACGATGCCAATTTCAACCAGGAACAGGCGATTTCGCTGGCCCAGCTCGATACCAGCATGGAAAAAATCAGCGCCAGCCGGGGCAAGGCGGGCGACCTGCTGACCCGCGCCGACCGCATCACCGACACCCAGGCCGATAACACCATCCAGGCCAAGACCGACAAGTCCAACGCCGAAGACATCGACATGATTGCCGCCGCCGCCGACCAGACCAACCAGCAAACCGCCTACCAGGCCGCATTGAAATCCTACGCCTCGATCCAGAAGCTATCATTGTTCAACTACATCAGTTGAACGGGTTCGTCCCGCGTTAGCCATGGCCTCTTCCGTCCTGGGCAGCATCACCCTGGGCTACCGCCCGCTGTGGAATGCTGCGCGCAGCTTGGCAGCGGTGCAGCTCTTTATCGAAGGCCGGGCCGATGCCAGCATCGACTCCGAGCGGCTGGTGGGCAGCCTGCAAGACCAAGGCAAACCCGGCGCGCCGCCGCTGCTGCTGTCGGTCAAATCCCCCGCCCTGCTGCGCGACCTGCTAGACCACGCCCCGGCACGCACCGCCGCCCCCTATTGGATTGAGGTCCGCGGTGAATGGATGGGCAGCCACGCCATGCCGCAGCGGGTGCAGCGCGCCCACCAGCGTGGCCTGCGCCTGGTGTGGCGGGCCGAATCCGACCAGCCCCCCGGCCCCGAGCTGGCCCCCTGCTTTTTCACCCAATTGCTGCGCCTGTCGCCCCAGGCCGCGCTGGCCGCCCTGCAGGCCGCCGCACGCAACCGCGCAGGCACTACGCCCACCGGAACCAGCCCGGTGCAGCCCGGCATGCTGTATGAAGGCATCGCCAGCCGCCTGCTGATGGAGCACTGCCTGGACCAGCAGCACGCCACCGCCCTGCTGGGCTGGCCCGACGAAGACATCCTGCACGCCCTGCAGCGGCAGGCCACCGCCCCCGACTACCAGGCCATGGTGCAACTGGTGCAGGCCGTGGACGACGACGTATCGGTCGAAAAACTCGAATCCCTGCTGGGCATGGAACCCATCCTGACCTTCCGCTTCCTGGCCTACGCCAATTCGGCCGCCGTGGGCCTGCGCACCGAGGTCGAATCCCTGCGCCACGGCCTGATGCTGCTGGGCACCAGCCCGTTCAAGCGCTGGCTGGTCGAGCAACTGCCCCAGGCCTCGCGCGACCCCAACCTGCGCCCGGTCAAGGCCGCCATGGTGCTGCGCGCCCGGCTGATGGAAAACCTGATGGACTCCGGTGCCGAGCACCAGCTGGCCCGCGAAATCTACCTCTGCGGCCTGTTCTCGCAGATCGACGTACTGATGGGCGAAACCCTGGGCAGCGCCCTGCACCGCGTCCCCCTGAGCAGCCGCATCTACAACGCCACCGTGCGCAACACCGGCCCCTACGCCCCCCTGCTGCACATCGCCAGCGCCCTGGAATCCGACAACGGTGCCGCCATCCGCACCCTGTGCCACGAGCACGGAATGGACCTGGAAGATGTCAACCGGGCGCTGCTGCGCAGCCTGGGCTAACTGCCCGGTGTCTCCCGGCGAGAAAGCAGGTCTTTGGTGAGCTCTGTGCGCAGCGCGCTGGCGCATGCGCGGACCGCTTCATAGTCGCCTGGGGAAAGTGCCGAATCTGACCCGCGTGCCGACACCACCTCGGCAATCTGGGTCTGGAGCGCCTTGTACGCATTCATGGCGTCTTCCGTCAACAGCATGCCGCCGGGCACGGCATCCTGGGCCCCAAAGTACCAGCCGCGCAGCCCGGTGGAGAAATCGATTAACGCCTGGCAATCCACCGATGGGTCCTGGGGCCACTTGGGCAACACCTTGGTCTGCTTCCAGAGATCACTGTACGAGGTGATCCGCAGGCTGCGCAGTTCGGTGTCCACCGCGCCCAAGAACGCCAGCGACCTCTTGAAATCTTCCAGTTGCTTGGCCAGCTCGGCCTTATGCGACTCTTCCATCTGCCGCAGCGCCGAGTCATGCTGCTTTTGCAGCACCCCCACCGCCTCCTTGCCCAGGTAGGCCATCACCGCAGCGGCGGAGGCGGCCACGCTGCTGACGAGAGACAACAGATCGACGAGTGTCATGGGGCCTCCTTTCGGCCCTCCTGCGGACCTGGCTTGGCCCATCGAAAATAGCGCTAAACGCCGCGATTTACAAGCAGCCTCTACCCTCCATTCCGCACCCGCGCAAACACCTTCCAGAACGCCGCGTCCTGCGTGTTCGCAAAATTGATGCGCATCAGGCTGCTGGGTTGGCGGTTGGCGTGGAACAGGGCTCCGGGGGCCAGCATGTAGCCCTCGTCGAGCATGCGCTGGGCCAGGGCGTCGGTATCCACGCCGGTCTCGACCCAGCCGAACAGCCCGGCGGGCTCGGAGGCGAAGCTGCAGCCTGCGGCCAGGGCCAGCTTGGTGCTGCGGGTGCGGGCCTGGTCGAGGCGGGCGCGTACGCCTTCGGAGTGGCGGCGCAGCTGGCCCTGGTCGATGCACCAGGCAAGGGCTTTCTCCAGCAGGGACGGGGTGGTCAGCGTGGCCAGCAGCTTGGTGTTGGTGAGGCGGTCCACCAGGGCGGTGGGCGCGGCCAGAAAGCCCACGCGCCAGCCGGGGGCCAGGATCTTGGAGAAACCGCTGGCGTACAGGGTGCGCTGCAGGCCGTCCAGTACACACAGGCGGGTGGCGTGTTCGGGAGCCAGGTGGCTGTAGGTGTCGTCTTCCACGATGTAGAAGTCGTGCGCGTTGGCCAGGGTCAGCACCCGGTGCGCGCTGCCCGGAGTGAGGCAAAAGCCGGTGGGGTTGTGCAGCACGCTCACGCTCACAAACAGCTTGGGGGCATGTTCCTCGCAATAACGGGCCATCACCTCCAGGTCCGGCCCGTCGGCATTGCGCGGCACCGGCAGGATGCGCATGCCCATGGCTTCCAGCCGGGCGAATTCCACCGCCCAGCCGGGCTCTTCCACCATCACGCAGTCCCCCGCGCGCAGCAGGGTGCGGCTGGCGATATCCAGCGCGTGGGTGGCCCCCACGGTGGTGATGATCTGCTCGGGCGCGGCGGGTACGTGCAGACCGAGCAGCTTTTTGGACAGGCTTTGGCGCAGGCCCAGGTCGCCCGCCGGGTCGCCGTAACGGCGCGAAAAGTCGGCCGTGCCTGCTGCCACCCGGCGCACGGCTGCGGGCATGAAGCTGTTGGCCAGCCAGTCGGGGGGCAGCACGCCCATGCCGGGCTGGGGGGTGTCGCTGTCGCCCTGGAACATGCCGCGCATCAGGGCGGTGGCATCGATGGGGCGGCGGGGCGGGTTTGCTATATTTTGTGTAGCTTCTCGTGCATACATATCGGGCGCAGAGGCCATTTCTCGCACATAAAACCCCCGGTTCTTGCGGGCCTCGACCAGGCCCAGCGCCAGCAGCCGGTCGTAGGCCGCCACCACGGTGGAGGCGCTCACCTGGTGCTGCTGGGCACACTGGCGCACCGAGGGCAGGCGCGCACCGGTAGCCAGCAGGCGGCTGCGGATGCGCTCGGCGAAATGGCTGGCGAGCTGCTCGGTGAGCGACTGGTCAGAGGTCTTCATCAGCATGGTGGCGGCTCCTGTGTGCTGGCCTTAGAGGCAATACAGTCTGAAAACTGATTGGATAAAGTGTACTGCTAGTGTGCTGGTATTGCGACTACATTGAATGCACTATGACCCTGCACACCGCCACCCTGTCTGTACCGATGCACCACGCCGAACGCCGTGGCCTGTGGCTGGGCCTGCTGGGCGTGGTGATTTTTGCGCTGACCCTGCCGATGACGCGGCTGGCGGTGGGCACACCTGCCGACCCGCAGATGTCCGGGGTGTTTGTGGCCATGGGCCGTGCCGCCCTGGCGGGCGGTTTGTCAGCCCTGTTTTTGTGGCTCAGCCGCGCGCCCTGGCCGCAGCGGCAGGACTGGGTGCAACTGCTGTGCACCACCTCGGGTGTGGTGTTTGGTTTTCCTCTGCTTACGTCCATCGCCATGCGCCACGTGGAAGCGGTACACGCCAGCGTGATCATTGGCGTGCTGCCGCTGGCCACGGCGGTGGTGGGGGCCGTCATGTACCGCCAGCGCCCGTCAACCGGCTTCTGGCTGTGTGCCCTGCTGGGCAGCGCGATGGTGGTGGCGTTTGCCATGCTGCATTCGGGGCAAACCGGTCTGCACATCCAGCCCGCCGACGGCCTGCTGCTATTAGCCATGCTGCTGGGTGCCGTGGGCTACGGCTTTGGCGGGCGCCTGGCGCAGCGCATGCCCGGCGAGCAGGTGATTTGCTGGGTGCTGGTGCTGGCTCTGCCCGTCACCCTGCCGGTGGCACTGTGGACGCAGCCCGCGCAGCCGGTAGCCCTGCACGCCTGGGCCGGCTTTGCCTACCTGGCGGTGTTTTCGCAGTGGCTGGGCTTTTTTGCCTGGTACCGGGGGCTGGCGCTGGGCGGCACGGTGCGCGTCAGCCAGGTGCAACTGGTGCAGCCGTTTTTGAGCATGCTGTTTGCCGTGCCCCTGCTGGGCGAAACGCTGGACGTGGTGACGCTGGGCTTTGGCCTGGCGGTGATTGCCACCGTGTTCGCCAGCAAGCGCATGCCGGTTCGTTGATTTTCAGGAGTTTGTATGGATACCCAACTCTTCGCCGCGCTGACGCTGTTTGCCTTCGTCAGCTCCATCACCCCCGGCCCGAACAACCTGATGCTACTGGCCTCGGGCGTGAACCACGGTTTTCGCGCCACGCTGCCGCACATGGCGGGCATTTCCACCGGCTTCTTTATTCTGCTGGCCTCGGTGGGCCTGGGACTGGGCCTGCTGTTTGCGCAGGTGCCGCAGCTCTACCTGGTGCTGAAATGGCTGGGCGCGGCCTATCTGCTGTATCTGGCCTGGGGCGTGGCCACCGCCGGGGCACCGAAAGATGCCGAAGCTAGCCACCCGCTGGGTTTCTGGGGCGCGGCGGGCTTCCAATGGGTGAACCCCAAGGCCTGGGTGATGGCCGTGGGCGCGTTCAGCAGCTATGTGCCCGCCCACAGCGGCAGTGCCGTGGTGGTGGGTGCGGCGGCGTGGTTTGCCATCATCGGCATCCCGGCCATCAGCCTGTGGGCGCTGTGCGGCAGCCGCCTGCGCCACTGGCTGCGCATCCCGCGCTACCGCCGTATTTTTAATGGCGTGATGGCGGTTTTACTGGTCGCCTCGCTCGCGCCTATGCTGGCTTAGCTGACAATCTACCTCTACCCCTTTTGACCAAAGACCACCATGAGCAACCCCTGGACCCTTGCCGCCCGCACTGAAAAAATGAACTCGTCGGTGATCCGCGAAATCCTCAAGGTCACCGAGCGCCCCGGCATCATCAGCTTTGCAGGCGGCTTGCCCTCGCCCAAGACCTTTCCGGTAGCCGAATTTGCGGCGGCCTGCGAAAAAGTGCTGCGCGAAGACGGCAAGGGCGCGCTGCAGTACGCCGCCAGCGAAGGCTACGGCCCGCTGCGCGAGATCGTGGCTGCAGGCCTGCCCTGGAACGTGGAACCGGCCCAGGTGCTGATCACCACCGGCTCGCAGCAGGCGCTGGACCTGATCGGCAAGGTGCTGATCGACAAAGACAGCAAAGTGCTGGTGGAAACGCCCACCTACCTGGGCGCGCTGCAGGCCTTTGCACCCATGGAGCCCAACGTGGTGGGCGTGGCCAGCGACGACCACGGCGTGGACCTGGACGACCTGGCCGCCAAAGCCCCCGGTGGCCGCTTTTTGTACGTGCTGCCCAACTTCCAGAACCCCACGGGCCGCACCATGACCGAGGCCCGCCGCGCCACGCTGATCGAGCGCGCCGAGCACCTGGGCCTGCCACTGGTAGAAGACAACCCCTACGGCGACCTGTGGTTTGACACGCCCCCGCCCGCGCCGCTCACAGGCCGCAACCCCGAGGGCTGCATCTACATGGGCTCGTTCTCCAAAGTGCTGGCCCCCGGCCTGCGCCTGGGCTACGTGATCGCCCCCAAGGCCATGATGCCCAAACTGCTGCAGGCCAAGCAGGCCGCCGACCTGCACAGCCCCAGCTTCAACCAGCGCATGGTGGTGGCGGTGATGCAAGACAACTTCCTGGCCCGCCACGTGCCCACCATCCGCACGCTGTACAAAGCCCAGCGCGACGCCATGCTGGCCGCCTTAACCCGCGAAATGCCTGCGGGCACGCACTGGAACGTGCCCGACGGCGGCATGTTCCTGTGGGCCCGCCTGCCCGAAGGCGTGCACGCCGTGGACCTGCTGCCCAAAGCGGTGGACAAGGGCGTGGCCTTCGTGCCTGGCTCTGCGTTCTACGCCGACAACGCCGACCCGCACACCATCCGCCTGTCGTTCGTCACCGCCAGCGTGGAGCAGATCAACATCGGCATCAAGGCGCTGGCCGACGCGATCAAAAATTTGTAGCACACCCCCAGGCTGCAGTGCTTCGCATCTTTCTCCAACCCCCTTGCAGGGGGCGATACCAGTGGCCTGGCAAAGCCAGTTCCACGGTATCCCTGGGGGGGGCGTTCAGCCTGTTGCGCCGCGCTTGAATACCCGCATTGACCCGACTCACCATGACTCCGCATACCCGCCCGTTCCAACAAGTCGACGTTTTCACCCCCACCCCCTACCAGGGCAACCCGCTGGCGGTGGTGCTGGACGGTGCAGGCTTGAGCGACGCACAGATGCAGCGCTTTGCCAGCTGGACGCACCTGTCGGAAACCACGTTTCTGCTGCCGCCCACCGACGCGGGCCGGGCGGCGGGGGCGGACTACCGGGTACGCATCTTCGACCCGAAAAGCGAGTTGCGCTTTGCTGGCCACCCCACACTGGGCAGTTGCCACGCCTGGCTGCAGGCGGGCGGCCAACCGCGTGCGGCCAAGATGGTGGTGCAGGAGTGCGCGGTGGGGCTGGTGCCGATCCGCCGAGAAAACGACAAATTGCTGTTCGCCGCCCCGCCGCTCAAACGCAGCGCACCCAGCGCCATGGTGCTGGCCCAGGTGGCCGCCGCGCTGGGCCTGAAGCCGCGCGACGTGGTGGCCGCGCAGATGCTGGACAACGGCCTGCCCTGGCTGGGCATTCTGCTGGACGGCCCGCAGACCGTGCTGCAACTGGCCCCGGACCACCTGGCGCTGAAAAACACCGACCTGGTGGTCGGCGTGGCCGGGCTCTACCCGCAAGACGATGCCCCCCAGCTCATCGCCCGCTCCAGCCGCGAAGCCCGCGCCTTTGGCCGCAGCGCGCCGGTGGATGAGGGGCCTGCGCCGCAGATGGAAGTGCGCGCCTTCGCCGCCGCCGTGGACGTGTTGGAAGACCCTGTCACCGGCAGCCTGAACGCCAGCCTGGCCCAGTGGCTGATTGCAGACGGCTATGCGCCCGAGCAGTACCTGGTGAGCCAAGGCACCTGCCTGGACCGCGCAGGCCGGGTGCACATCGAACGCGATGCACAAGGCCAGGTGTGGGTGGGTGGTGCGTCGGTCACCTGCATCCACGGCAGCGTATTTTTATAAGCGACGTATATAAGCAATAGGCTTGTAGCTATAGATTCAGGAGTAATCTGGAGTGGTCACGTTTTGCGATGTGTCGCCGTATCGGCCAAAAGCTGGGAAATCCCGAATTTCCTAGGTTCCATGCGCGAAAAACCACCCATGGCGCTTGCAATCCGCTTTTGAGCGCCGAAGATAGCGGGTTGTTTAGCTGGCATGGATTCCCGATGACTTCCCGTTTTCCCCACCAAGACCCACCGCCATCGCACAAAGCCCTCTGTGCGTTGGATTTGGGTGTGCCCGGCCATGCCGATGCGGCGGAAACTGCCTTCCCACAGGACAGTTTGCAGGCCTTGCTGGGCGCATTCGTCACCAGCGCGCAGGCCATGCCGTGGGCGGCTTACCGTGCGGGCGACAAACTGCATCTGATCGGGCAGGGCGGCCTGGCCAGGGATTGGCCAGTGGCGATTGCCCAAGAGACATTCCAGGCTTTTTGCCGCGACCAGGGCCTGCACCGCTGGGCCACCGGCCAGGGCGAAACTGCGCTGGGCTGGGTGTTGGCACCGCAGAGCGAAGCGAGCAACCTGCGCGTGGCAGAGCTGGCGCGCAAGCTGGGCCTGCGCCTGCAAACCGATGCCCTGGCCCGGGCCCATGCCAGCCAGCGGGTGCTCTTCGAGATCACCTACCTGGCCAGTTCCACGCGAGACCGTGGAACGTTTTTGCAAGGTGTACACCGCCAACTGTCGACCCTGATCGACGCTGAAAACTTCTATCTGGCGCAGTACGAGAGCCAGACCGACAAGCTCAGTTGGCCGTACTACGTGGACCACACCGATGAGGAGGTCATGGATGCCGAGGCCTACGAGCCCATCGACCGCCAACACCTCTCGATGACCGGTTATGTCCTGACCACCGGGGAGCCACTGTTTGTCAACGCCATGGACATCGCTTTAGCGGAAGAGCAAGGGGTGTTCCATTGCAGGGGCCACCGCCCGGAATTCTGGATGGGGGTGCCGCTGAAAAACGCCTCCGATGAGGTGTTCGGCATGCTGGCGATGCAGGTCTACGACGTGGCACGGATCTACAGCGTCGAGGACCGCGAGCTGTTTCTGGTGGTGGCGCGCCACGTGGCGATGGCGCTGGACCGGATTCTGCACCGCGTGCACCTCGAAGAAACCGTGGCCCGGCGTACGCTGGAGCTGTCCACCCTGAATGACGCGCTGCGGCACGAGGTGGCTGACCGCGAACGCGCAGAACACTTGCAGCGCGCTTTGTTCCAGATCACCGAATTGGCCAGCCAGCCGGGCGACATGGCCGAGCTGTTCCGTGGCCTGCACGGCATCGTGGGCGAGCTGCTGTTTGCCCGCAACTTCTACATCGCGCTGTTCGACGATGCCACCACCGAGGTGACTTTTCCGTACTACGTGGACGAATTTCTGGACAAAGTGCCCAAGCCCCGGCGCGGTGAGCGCGGTGTGACGGAATACGTCATCCGCCAGCGGCGGCCTTGCCTGATCGACCCCCAGGAAGTCCTGCGGCTGGAGAGCCTGGGGGAGATTGCTGCGCACCGGGGCACCAACCTGTCGCATTCCTGGCTCGGTATTCCGCTGTTCGATGGCGACGTGGTGCGCGGCGTGCTGGCAGTACAGAGTTATTCGCCCGACATCCACTATTCCTTGCGCGACCAGGAGCTGCTGACCTTTGTCTCACGGCACATCGACACGGCCTTGTCCCGACGCAGCGCGGCCGAAGCCATCCACACCGCCAACACCCGGCTGGAGGCGAGGGTGCAGGACCGCACCCGCGAGCTGGACCATGCCAATGCCCAGCTGCAGCACGAAAACGGCCATGACTCGCTGACCGGTCTGCCCAACCGCGCGCATTTGCAGCAGCGCCTGCACAGCGCTTGGCAGGCGTTCTGCGACCATGGCCAGGAACTGGTGGTGATGTTCATCGACCTGGACCGCTTCAAGATGGTCAACGACAGCCTGGGCCACCACTCCGGCGACCTGCTGCTGGTCCAGGTCGCCGATCGCCTGCGCAAATGCATGCGCGACAGCGATTTGCTGGCCCGCCTGGGCGGTGATGAATTCGCGGTGCTGGCCTTTGGTGCGCCGCCGGACGTCACCGCGGCCATCGCCGAACGGATTCTGCAGGCCTTCGAGCTACCGTTCCACATCGATGGGCACGCCGTGTTTTCGTCGTGCAGTGTCGGCGTGGTCGGTGCCGACAGCCAGTTCCACCACGAACCCGCCGACCTGCTGCGCGATGCCGATACCGCCATGTACCGGGTGAAAAACGCCGGGCGCGACAGCTATGCGCTGTTCAGCCAGGAAGTGCGCCGCGAGGTGTCCGACCAGATGGAGCAGGAGAACGCCCTGCGCAATGCGCTCAAGCGCAACGACGAACTGCTGCCGTATTTCCAGCCGATCATCGATGTGCAGACCGGCACCACGGTGGCGTTGGAGGCCTTGATCCGCTGGCACCAGCCCGGCGGCAACATCGTCGCGCCCGGCGAGTTTTTACCGGCGCTGGAAGGTCTGCGGCTGATCGGTCGGCTGGATTTCTACATGCTGCACAGTGTGGTGGCGATCCTGGCGCAACCTGAGCATGCGCATTGGCCGACCGTGCATGTGAACTGCTCCAGCTACAGCATCACCCGCACCGAATTCTCCAGTGAAGTGCTCAGTTTATTGGCCGATTACGGCGTGGCACCCTCGCGCATTTGCCTGGAGCTGACCGAAGGTGCCCTGGTGGCCGAACCGGAGCTGGCGCGCCAGGCCATGAAACACCTGGCGGACAACGGTGTGTCGGTGGTGCTAGACGATTTCGGTGCCGGCTTCTCGTCGCTGAGCTATGTGCACCAGTACCACTTCAGCGGCCTGAAGATTGATAGGTCCTTCATTTTGGAGCTGACCACCAGCCCGCGCAGCCGCGCCATCGTGCGGGCCATTGTGCGCATGGCCGAATCGCTGGACCTGAGCATCGTCGCCGAAGGGGTGGAGGATGCCGAAACCCTGGCCTTACTGCGTGACATGGGTGCCGGCCAGGCGCAGGGCTACTACTTCTCTAGGCCGGTGCCCCAGGAAGCGCTGGACCTCCGCCTGCTGGCTGCCGTGTAGGTAAACGGTTTGCGGGGCCAGGGCTGCCGCTTAGCGGTCCGTGCGCTTCACATACTGCTTGCTCCAGAACAACTGGTGCAGCGGCAGCCGTGCGTCCAGCAGTGCAGCCCAGTTGCTGAAGCGCGCTCCGGGTTTGGGCAGCTCGCTCTGCCAATGGTCGAGCTGCCGGGTGGGTTCGCGGTGGAGGCGCTGAAGAACACCGGCCAGGTGTGGGTGGGTGGCGCGTCCGTCACCTGCATCAGCGGCAGCGTGTTGCTGTAAGCACGTGCGTTAAGACATTTGCTTTCAAAAATCTGTCATCTTCCAGCCCCACCCGGCGTTATGGTCCCACCTGGCGCATTTGCCGGATTGAAAAGGATACAACCATGTGGAAACGTGTCTCGTTGGTCTGGGCTGTCGTCAAGGGCGATGCCCGCTTGCTGTGGTTCGCCTTGCAGCACCCGCAGTCGCCGCCCTGGCTGAAGTGGGGCACGGCAGGCATCGTGCTGTACCTGCTGTCACCGGTGGACCTGGTGCCCGACTTCATCCCCATCGCAGGCTTGCTGGACGACCTGGTGCTGGTGCCGCTGGCCATGGGCTGGCTGCTGAAAAAGCTGCCCACCCACATCTTTGACGACATCACCCGCCGCGCCCGGGGCGGCGCGCAGGGTGCAAACGACGTGGTGCAGCGCTGACGCAGCACCTTGTCACTATCAACTTGATAGCTTCTCGCGCTTATCTAATAAGCGTGGGGTGCCGATTCAATGCCTAATTGCGGCGCTGCAACGCGATTAAGGGAAAACCCTTACACTCGGGTTAACCCTTAAATCTATTGCAGAGGCCCCCATGATCGCTACTTCTTTTTCTCTGGCTGGCCCTTCGGCTCCCACCACCGTCCGCGCAGCCAGCCCAGCATCTGCACAGCACGCCACCCAGCCCGGCAAAAAGCCTTTCGCCTGGTTCGCCGCACTGAACCGCGCCAGCCTGTGGCTCAGCCAGTCTCGCACCACCTGGGCTACTGCAGGCCATACACTGAACTAAGCGCTGGGCGGCTGGTCCCACGGCGGCTCGGGCGGAAAGCGCTCGGCCAGAAAATCCAGCAGGGCCCGCAGCGCAGCAGGCATATTTTTGCGTGAGGCGTACACAGCGTAGATGCCCAGCTCACGCTGCTGCACCGCAGGCAGCAAGGCCACCAGCTGGCCGCTGTGCACCAGCGGCGCGGCCATGAAAGTCGGCAACAGGGCCACTCCCACACCGGCCACGGCGGCCTGCAGCAGCGAGGTGGACTCGTTGGCACTGAGGTTGCCGCCCACCGCCACCGACGACGGCTGGCCATCCAGTTCAAAGTTCCACAGCGTTTTGCCATAGTACGAATGCGTCAGGCAGTTGTGCGCGGCCAGGTCTTCCATGCGCCGGATGGGTGGGTGCGTGCGCAGGTAGTCGGGTGCGGCGCAGACCATGGAGCGGCACACGGTGAGACGGCGGGCAATCAGGTTGGGGTCGAGCGCATGGCTGATGCGCACCGCCAGGTCGATGCGCTCCTCCACCAGGTTCACCGCCCGGTCCAGTAGCACCAGATCGACCGACACGGCGGGGTAGCGCTTCACGAAGTCGGCCACCGCCCAGGTCAGGTGCGTCTGGCCGAAAGACGTGCTGACGGTGATCCGCAGCAGCCCCTGGGGCGTGGTTTCGGGCACCGCCACCGCCTGCTGCATGTCGGTAGTCAGCGCCAGCACCGCGCGGCAGCGCTGCAAGGTCTCGCTGCCCGCCGGGGTGACGCTGAGCTTGCGGGTGGTGCGGTGCAGCAGCCGCGCCCCGGTCCAGCCCTCCAGCTCGGCAATGAACCGCGACACCACCGGGCGCGACAGGCCCAGCGCATCGGCCGCCGCCGTCTGGCTGCCCGCGTCCACCACGGCCACAAAGACCTGCATCGCCTTCAAGGTATCCATATTATTCGACCGGTTTTGACAACAAACTAGGGCAAATTCTAGGGTTTTTCCAATCAATAAACACAACTAACATTCCACCCATCGCAACACACACCTGTTTGGAAACCCCATGACCACTACTTCCACCGCTGCCCGCTGGGCCCTCACCGCCCTTGCCGCAGCCACCCTGGCCGCCCCGGCCCTGGCCGCAGGCCCGCTCAAGCTGGATGTCTACAACCCCGGCCATGAGGCCATCTTCCCCGTCTCGTCGGTGCTGGTCACCGGCGAAAAAGACGCGGTGCTGATCGACGCGCAATTCGGCGCATCGCAGGCCGCCAAAGTGGTGGACAAAATCCGCGCCAGCGGCAAAAACCTCACCACCATCTACATCAGCCATGGCGACCCCGACTTCTACTTCGGCCTGGAAACCATTAGCAAAGCCTTCCCCGCCGCCAAGATCGTCGCCACATCGCACACCGTACAGCACATCAAAGACAGCGCTGCGGGCAAGCTGGCCTACTGGGGCCCCATCCTCAAGACCGACGCGCCCAGCACCACCGTGCTGCCCGAGGTGCTGGCCGGCCACACGCTGACGCTGGAAGGCAAAAAGCTGGAGATCAAAGGCGATGCGCAACCGGACCGCAGCTTTGTGTGGATTCCGTCGCTGAAGGCGGTGGTGGGCGGCATTCCGCTGGCCAACAACCTGCACGTGTGGATGGCCGACACCCAGACCCCCGCGTCCCACACCGGCTGGCTGGCCACGCTGGCCCAGATCCAGAAGCTCAAACCGAAAGTGGTGGTGCCCGGTCATTACCTGGAAGGCCCGTCCAAGCCGCTGAACGCCGCCCGGTACACCGCCGACTACATCAAGGCTTTCGACAAGCACACCGCCACAGCCAAGAACTCGGCGGAGCTGGTCGAAGCCATGAAGAAGGAATTCCCCACCGCAGGCGAAGTCAGCTCGCTGGAGCTGAGCGCCAAGGTGGCCAAGGGCGAAATGAAGTGGTGACCCCGCGCGGCTAAATCCAGCCAATCACTACAAAAACAATAGCTTCTTGCGCTTATCCAATGGGCGCAAGCGGCTATTTTTATGCCTGAATTTCCACCGCCAAGCGTACGGTGCCGGTAGGCTCCAGCACCCCACCCGCGCCAAAGCTGCGCTCGATGATCTGCACCCGGTCCCGCCCATGGTGCACCAGCGTGCTGGCGCGGGTGCCGTAGTGCGGCATGCAGATGAAGGTGGCCGACAGGGCGCGTTCCAGTTCCAGGCTGACCCCGGTGGCGGGCAGATCGGCATCCAAGGCCAAGCGGGTGTCGGCCAGCAGCGGCCACAGGTCGGCCTCCAGCGCCGGGGCGATGGTGGGCGACGCTGCTGCATGGTGCGTATTCAGCACCCGGGTCAAACCACTGCGCAGCCGCACCAGCTTGGGCCAGGGGGTATTGAAATCGGCATTCGACACCGCCCACACGCCGGGTGAGGGCTGGAAATGCCGCCGCTGGCGGCTCTCGAACGCCACCAGCTGCTGGCCGTCGAACAGCAACAGGTTGAAGCCGTTGAAGGCATCCGAGGTCGCGGCCAACTGCTGGGCAAAATCTTCTGCGCTGAGCTTGCTGTGCAAGAAACCGGTGACGATGCCGCCGCGCGAGGGCGCATCCGAGCGCATGTCCGCCGGGTCGCGCACATTGGTCAGCGCCGCCAACCGCCCGCTGGGCCGGTGCACGCCCATCCAGGTGCCTCCCCCCTGCAAGTCCTGCCCGGCCACGGTGTGCCCGTCGGCCCAAGCGTGCAGCGCCGTGGTGGGCCGGGCATAAAACTCATCGCGGTTGGCAGCAATGGTCAGCGGCGCGGGGGCATCGGGTTGCCATTGGAAGGCGAGGAGGCACATGGGAAGGCGGTGCGCTTCAAGTCAGTGAAAATCGATCCCCCGGCATCGCATCCTTGGGGTTGGGGCCAAAGCGGTTGCTGCCGGGCTGGCTGTCGCGCACGGCGAACACCAGCAGCACGATGGCACCCACCACAGGGACCAGCGCGATCAGCAGCCACCAGCCGCTGCGGTCGATGTCGTGCAGCCGCCGCACCGCCACCCCCAGCGAGGGCAGCAGCATGCCGAGGCTGAAAATTCCGCCCAGCACGCCCATGCCGGCATGCCGGTTGTACGAGCCCGCCAGCCCGTCGGCGATGCCCAGCGCGATGGAAATCAGGCCGTAAAACAGAAAGAAGTACCAGTATTCGCTGCGTTGCGCGCGTCCGGAAAACACGGCGTATTTCTTTAGGGCTTCGACAAACCAGTCCATCGTTTTCTCCCGCTGCGCTCAGGCGAAATGCCTGCTGAAATTATGGCCGGAAGCTTCGAATATTTTTGTGACGCATGAACACAAAACGCCGCCCGGCGCTACAAAAACCGTAACTGCTTACGCTGATGGAACAAGCACGGGCGGCCATTTTCGTCTCGAAACCCAGCGCGGCTCAGCGCAGTACCAGCACCGGCGTGTGCGAATGCGTCAGCACGTGCTGGGTTTCGCTGCCCAGCAGCAGGCGCTTGATGCCTTTGCGGCCATGCGAGGCCATGATGATCAGGTCGGCGCTGTACTTGCTGGCGGCGCTGATGATGCCCTCGGCCACCAGGTCGGACTGCACCACCACGGTGTGCACGTTCACGCCCTTGGCCTGCGCCTCGCCCTTGTAGGCATCGACCACCAGCTTGCCCTCGTCCAGCCACTGCTGTTCGATGCGGGCCGAGTCGTCCATGCTGACCGGGATGGAGCCCTCAAAGTAGCTGCGCGCATAGTGCGGCACGATCTTGACGATGTACAAGGCTGCCCCCGTGAGCGCCGCCAGGTCGATGCCGCTGGCCACGGCCTTATGGGACAAGTCGTCGCCATTGGTGGCCACAAGAATGTTGGTGTACATGCTGTATCTCCTGGAGTTGATACCAGCAGATTAATCCCATTTATTAGTTTTGGCGTTGATCTGTATCAAAAGCGGCTCTGTCCTACACCGATACGCTTGCCGCATGTCTGCCAACCTTGCGATTCCACTGCCCACGCGCCCTATAGCCCCCGTGTGGCTGGACGATCCCACGGAATGGGCGGCCTTCACCCAGCCGTCGGCGCAGTGGCCCCACTGCCAGGAATCGCAGCTGCTGATCGACGGCATGCACTGCGCGGCCTGTGCGCTGGCGGTGGAGCAGGCCTTGCGTGCCGTGCCGGGCGTGCAGCTGGCCGAGGTGGGGGCGGCCTCGCGCCGCGCGCGGGTGGTCTGGTCGGCGGCGCACACCCAGCCCTCGGCCTGGTTGGCGGCGGTAGAGCGCGCCGGGTACCACGCCATTCCCGCGCTGGATGCCTCCGAACGGGCACGCCGCAAACAAGAGCAGCGCCGGGCGTTGTGGCGCTGGCTGGTGGCGGGTTTTTGCATGCTGCAGGTGATGATGTACGCCATGCCCGCCTACGTGGCCGGGCCGGGCGAAATGACCGCCGACATGGCGCAACTGCTGCGCTGGGCCTCGTGGGTGCTGACGCTGCCGGTGGTGGTGTTTTCCTGCGGGCCGTTTTTTGCCAATGCCTGGCGCGACATACGCCAGCACCGCGTCAGCATGGACCTGCCCGCCGCCTTAGGCATGGCGGTGACCTTTGCCGTCAGCAGCGCCGCCACCTTCGACCCGCAAGGCGTGCTGGGGCACGAGGTGTACTTCGACTCGCTGACCATGTTTGTGTTCTTTTTGCTTACCGGCCGCTGGCTGGAGCTGCGCCTGCGCGACCGCACCGCCGGGGCTTTGGAGGCCTTGATCAGCCGCCTGCCCGACAGTGTGGAGTGCTGGGACGGCACAGCCTTCGTGCGCGTGGCCGTGCGGCGGCTGCAGGTAGGCGACCACCTGCGCGTACTGCCGGGCGAGGCTTTCCCCGCCGACGGCACCTTGCTGCAAGGCCGCACCCAGGTGGACGAGGCGCTGCTCACCGGCGAGTCCACCCCGCTGGGCCGCGCGGTGGGCGAGCCGGTGCTGGCCGGTAGCTACAACCTCAGCGCCCCGGTGGAGCTGCACGTAGACCGCCTGGGCGAAAACACCCGCTTTGCCCAGATCGTGGCGCTGATGGCCCAGGCCGCCAGCCAGAAGCCCCGGCTGGCGCAACTGGCCGACCGGGTGGCGCGGCCCTTTTTGGTGGGCGTGCTGCTGGCCGCCGCGCTGGCGGGCGTGCTGTGGTGGCCGTCTGGCCCCGGCCATGCGCTGATGGTGGTAGTGGCGGTGCTCATAGTGACCTGCCCCTGCGCGCTGTCGCTGGCTACCCCGGCAGCGCTGCTGGCTGCGGCGGGGCGGCTGGCCCAATCGGGCGTACTCGTGCGCCGCCTGCAGGCGATGGAAAACCTGGCACAGGTGGACACCGTGGTGTTTGACAAGACCGGCACACTGACCCAAGGCGGCATGGCGGTGGTCGCTATCCGCACCCGGGGCAGTATGCCGCCCGCCGTGGCGCTGGGGCTGGCCGCCGGGCTGGCCGGTCAGTCGCTGCACCCGGCATCGCGGGCGGTGGCCGCCGCCGCCCAGGCCCAGGGCGTGGTACCGGAGCAACTGCGCCAGGTGGAAGAAGTGGCCGGGCACGGCATGCGCGGCATGGATGCCTTGGGCCGCGTCACCTTCGGGTCCGCCACCTGGTGCAGCGTGCCCGCCGGGTTCGAGGTGAACGAGGCCGTGCGGCAGGTCTATCTGGGCGACGGGCTGGGCTGGCTGGCCACGTTTGATTTGTCCGAAGACGTGCGACCCGACGCGGTGCAGGCCATCCAGGCGCTGCAGGCCGCCGGGCTGCGGGTGGAGCTGTTGTCGGGCGACCACCCTGCCGCCGCGGCGCGGGTGGCGGCGCAGGTCGGCATCACCGAGGTCACCCAGGTGCGCGGCGGCTGCACGCCCACCGACAAACTGCTGCACCTGCAAGCTCTGCAACGCCAGGGCCACCATGTGGCCATGGTGGGCGATGGCCTGAACGACGGCCCGGTGCTGGCCGCCGCCCACGTGTCCTTTGCCTTTGGGCAGGCGGTGCCGCTGGCGCAACGGCAGGCCGACCTGGTGGTCACCGGCGACACGCTGGGCCGGGTGCCGCAGACGCTGCTCTTGGCCCGGCGTACATTGCGGGTGGTGCGGCAAAACCTGGCCTGGGCCGCAGGCTACAACGCAGTGTGCGTGCCGCTGGCCCTGGCCGGTTGGCTGCCCGCCTGGCTGGCCGGGCTGGGCATGGCGCTGAGTTCGCTGCTGGTGGTGCTGAATGCCGCCCGCCTGTCCCGCAACTAGGATTTATATGAAAACAGCCTCCCGTGCTTATTCCCTCAGCGTGACGAGCTACAAAATATGTAGCATTTACTAGAAGGCCTGTTGATGGACATCCTGTACCTCCTGATCCCCCTGTCCGTCGTGCTGGTGCTGCTGATCCTGGGCGGGCTGTGGTGGGCGATTTTTCAAGGCCAGTTTGAATCGGTCGAGCAAGAAGGCGAGCGCATTCTTCACAACGATTGACCGGCTATGCGCTGGCGTGGATAACTTCTACGCAAGTGGTTATACTGAATTTTATAAAATTCAGTATAACCATGCTGCATACCTCACAAAGCACCGCCGCCCAGACCGCATTTGCCTCCATCAGCAGTGCAAACATGCTGGACACCGTGCGCAGCATCGCAAGCCTTCCCGGCAGCTTCTCACTCAAAAAAATCAAAGAAAAGCCTTACTGGTACTACCAAACTGCGGATTTGACGGGTACACAAAAGCAATTTTTTCTGGGTCCGGCAACCGATGAGCTGAGTGCATTAATTGATCTGCATCGCAATGGGAGCGATAAAAAGCTCCACCTGAAACGCTTGTCCCAACAAGCCGTTTTTGCGGGCTGCACCTCCATCACGCCAACCCACGCCAAGATACTGTTGCGGCTGGCCGATGCGGGCTTTTTCAAAGCGGGCGGAATCCTGGTGGGGACGCACGTTTTCATGGGCTACCAAAACTATCTTGGCGTTCGCTGGGTGTCAGACGCGCAAACTTTGGATCTGGACTTTGCCCACGCAGGGAAAAATGTGTCCATTGCCATTCCCTCGGATGTGCAGATGGACATGGGGAGTGCCATTGAATCTCTGAAAATGGGATTTGTCCCGGTGCAGAGTCTCACAACCTATGTGAAATCGGATGAAACCGATCTACAGATCGACTTTGTGACCTGCTTGCACCGGGGTGGTGACACCCCCGTATTGGTCAAGGCACTCAATGCCACCATGCAGCCGTTGAAGTTCATGGAATTTTCGATGGAGTCACCGATCCAGATGACGCTGCTGTCCCAGCAGGGGCCGATTTTGGTCAATGTTCCGCCACCCGAAAAGTATGCTGTCCACAAGCTGCTGGTGCATGGCGAGAGGCCACAAAAAATGCGCGTCAAAGCCCAGAAGGACTTAGAACAAGCTGCAGCCCTGATTGAGTACCTTGGCGAAAACGACCCAGACGCGCTCAACGAAGCCTGGCTGGACTTAATGGGCCGAGGACCCGGCTGGAGATCCCGTGCAATGGATGGACTCCAGGCGCTACAAGCAGCGCACCCCGGCATATCCACACGTGCGTTGGCGGAATAAGCGAAAACCAGCTAAGGACAGGCATACCGTTCGCACAAGACTTGACCTGTATCAAGGCGCGCAGCCGCCATCGCTTCGACACTGCCAGGAACACAAACGAGGGTTCCATGGCTTATACAAATACACAGACCGATCCCCCCGAGGTCTACAGCGACACGGCGGTACGGCAGTTTTCCCTGATGGCCGTGGTCTGGGGGGTGGTGGGCATGCTGGTGGGGGTGGTCATTGCCTCGCAACTGGCCTGGCCGGAGCTGAACTTCGGCATTTCCTGGCTCAGCTACGGGCGGCTACGGCCCCTGCACACCAACGCGGTGATTTTTGCGTTTGGCGGCTGTTCGCTGATGGCCACCAGCCTGTTTGTGGTGCAGCGTACCTGCCAGGTGCGGCTGTTTTGCCCGCCGCTGGCGGCGTTCGTGTTCTGGGGCTGGCAGGCGGTGATCGTTGCCGCCGCCATCAGCCTGCCCATGGGCTACACCACCGGCAAGGAATACGCCGAGCTGGAGTGGCCCATCGACATCCTGATCACGCTGGTGTGGGTGTCCTACGCCATCGTGTTCTTTGGCACCGTGGGCCGCCGCCGGGTGCAGCACATCTACGTGGCGAACTGGTTCTTCGGGGCCTTCATCATCGCCGTGGCGCTGCTGCATGTGGTGAACAGCGCCGAGGTGCCTGCGGGCTGGATGAAGTCGTACTCGGCCTATGCCGGGGTGCAAGACGCGATGGTGCAGTGGTGGTATGGCCACAACGCGGTGGGTTTCTTTTTGACCGCTGGTTTCCTGGGCATGATGTATTACTTCATCCCCAAGCAGGCCGAGCGGCCGGTGTACTCGTACCGCCTGTCCATCGTGCACTTCTGGGCGCTGATCTTCACCTACATGTGGGCCGGTCCACACCACCTGCACTACACCGCCCTGCCCGACTGGACGCAGTCTCTGGGCATGGTGTTCTCGCTGATCCTGCTGGCCCCCAGCTGGGGCGGCATGATCAACGGCGTGATGACGCTCTCCGGCGCCTGGCACAAGCTGCGCGACGACCCGATCCTGCGCTTTTTGATCGTCTCGCTGTCGTTCTACGGCATGAGCACCTTCGAGGGCCCGATGATGGCCATCAAGACCGTCAACGCGCTCAGCCACTACACCGACTGGACCGTAGGCCACGTGCACTCGGGTGCTCTGGGCTGGGTGGGCCTGGTGTCCATGGGTTCGCTCTACCACCTGATTCCGCGCATGTTTGGCGGCAAGAAGATGCACAGCGTGCCCGCCATCGAACTGCACTTCTGGCTGGCCACCGTGGGCATCGTGCTCTACATCGCCGCCATGTGGATTGCCGGTGTGATGCAAGGCCTGATGTGGGGCGCGGTGAACACCGACGGCACCCTGACCTACACCTTTGTGGAAAGCGTCAAAGCCACCTACCCGTTCTACGTGGTGCGCATGCTGGGCGGCCTGCTGTACCTCATCGGCATGCTGGTGATGGCCTGGAACGTGTGGATGACGGCCACCCGGGGCCGCTCGGTGCTGGTGCCCGTGCCTTCTTCTTCGCTGGCCCACGCTTGAAAGACCCCCATGGCTGACAACAAGAAACCCATCGCGTTTTTCTCGCACGAAAAGATCGAGACCAACAACTTTCTGATGATCGTGCTGATTCTGCTGGTGGTCGCCGTGGGCGGGCTGGTGGAGATCGTGCCGCTGTTCTTCCAGAAGTCCACCACCGAGCCGGTCACCGGCCTCAAGCCCTACACCCCGCTGCAGCTGATTGGCCGCGACGTATACCTGCGCGAGGGCTGCTACAACTGCCATTCGCAAATGATCCGCCCGTTCCGCGCCGAGACGCTGCGCTACGGCCACTACTCGGTGGCCGGTGAGTTCGTGTACGACCACCCGTTCCAGTGGGGCAGCAAACGCACCGGGCCCGACCTGCACCGCGTGGGCGGCAAGTACAGCGACGAATGGCACCGCATCCACCTGAACAACCCGCGCGACGTGGTGCCCGAGTCCAACATGCCCAGCTACCCCTGGCTGGAAACCGCCCTGGTCGACCCCACCGTGGTCGCCCCGCGCATGCGGGCCCTGCGCAGCGTGGGCGTGCCCTACACCGATGCCGAGATTGCCGGTGGCGCCGAGGCGGTGAAAAACAAGACCGAGCAAGACGCACTGATCGCCTACCTGCAGGTCATGGGCCGGGCCCTGACCGACCAGCTGGCGGCCAAGGCGGCCGAAAGCACCGCGGCCCCTGCCGCCCCGGCTGCGGCTGCCGCCCCCGCCGTCCCCGCCAGCGCCCCCTGATTCAGAAAGCCCACCATGGATGTCACCACCTTGCGCGTCATCGCCACTGTCAGCAGCTTCATCACCTTCCTCGGCATCTGGGCGTGGGCGTTTTCGCGCCGCAACAAAGCGCAGTTTGACGATGCGGCGCAGCTGCCCTTCCTCCAGGACTGACCCAGAAAGATTCTTATGAGCGATTTCAACAGCGACTTCTGGTCGATTTTCGTGAGCGTGGTGTCGGCGGTCAGCATCGCCGCCTGCCTGCTGCTGCTGTGGGTCACGGCCCGCAAGAAGGTGCCGTTCCAAAGCGACAACACCACCGGCCACGTGTGGGACGAAGACCTGCGCGAAATGAACAACCCGCTACCCCTGTGGTGGGTGGGCCTGTTCATCCTGACGGTGCTGTTTTCCATCGGCTACCTGGTGGTCTACCCCGGCATGGGCAGCTACAAGGGCACCTTGGGCTGGACCCAGGTGGGCGAGTACAACGCCGAAGTGGTACAGGCCAACCGCGAACTGGAGCCGCTGTACGCCCAGTTCACCGCCCTGCCGCCCGAGAAGCTGGCCGGCAACACCCAGGCCATGGCCGTGGGCGAGCGCCTGTTCATGAACAACTGCGCCCAGTGCCACGGCTCGGACGCACGCGGCAGCAAGGGCTTTCCCAACCTGACCGACGGCGACTGGCTGCACGGCGGCAGCCCCGAGAAGATCGCCGAAACCCTGCACCAGGGCCGCATCGGCATGATGCCGCCCATGGCCGCCGGGGTGGGCACGCCCGACGACGTGAAGAACGTGGCCAACTATGTGCTCAGCCTGTCGGGCAGCCCGCACGACTCGCTGCGCGCCGCCCTGGGCAAGTCCAAGTTTGGCCTGTGTGCGGCCTGCCACGGCGTGGGGGGCAAGGGCAACCCGGCCCTGGGCGCGCCCAATCTGTCCGACGACATCTGGCTGCACGGCTGGGGCGAGGCCGCCATCATCGCCATGGTCAACAACGGCAAAACCAACCAGATGCCCGCCCAGACCGCCACACTGACCGAAGCGCAGATCCGCGTTTTGACCAGCTACGTGTGGGGTTTGTCGAACAAGCCGACACCCTAGTACTCAGGCACGTAAATAAAGGAACAAAATGAAAGTGATGATTTCGCGCGCAGGCCTAGGCGCAAAACGCAGACATAGCTCTGGCTATGGCGAGGCTTTGCAACGACGGTATGGGTGCGAAAGCGCGCTTTCATGTTCCGATACTTGCGTGGCTGAGTACTAAGCCATGCGTAAAACCATCCCCATCACCCCGGTCGCTGCCGATGGCGAGCTGGTGTCGCTGTACGCGGCCCAGGCCAAGATCTATCCGCGCTCGGTGCAGGGCCTGTTTGCCCGCTGGCGTTGGGGCATGGTGTTTCTCACGCAACTGGTGTTTTACGGCCTGCCCTGGCTGCAGTTTGGTGAGCGCCAGGCGGTTCTGCTGGACCTGGCGGCGCGGCGGTTTTACCTGTTTGGCCTGGTGCTGTACCCGCAGGACTTCATCTACCTGACCGGGCTGCTGGTGGTGTCGGCCCTGTCGCTGTTTTTGTTTACCGCCGTGGCCGGGCGGCTGTGGTGCGGCTTTACCTGCCCGCAGACGGTGTACAGCGAGATTTTCATGTGGATCGAGCGCCGTATCGAAGGCGACCGGGGCGCGCGTATCCGCCTGGACGGCAGCCCCCTGTCGGCCCAGAAAATAGGCAAAAAGTGGGCCAAACACGCGGTGTGGATTCTGCTGTCGCTGTGGACCGGCTTTACCTTTGTGTCGTACTTCACCCCCACCCAGGAGCTGCTGCAGGAGTCGCTGGACCTGAGCTTTGGCTCGTGGGAGGTGTTTTGGGGCCTGTTTTACAGCGCCGCCACCTATGGCAACGCGGGCTTCATGCGCGAGCAGGTGTGCAAGTACATGTGCCCCTATGCCCGCTTCCAGAGCGCCATGTTCGACAAGGACACGCTCATCGTCAGCTACGACACGGGCCGGGGCGAGCCGCGCGGTGCCCGCTCCCGCAAGGCCAATAATGATGCATTGGCGGTGCTGGGCCTGGGCTCGTGCGTGGACTGCACCCTGTGCGTGCAGGTCTGCCCCACCGGCATCGACATCCGCCAGGGCCTGCAGTACGAATGCATCAACTGCGCCGCCTGTGTGGACGTGTGCGATGGCGTGATGGACAAAATGGGCTACGCCCGGGGCCTGATCCGCTTTGCCACCCAGAACGGCATGGCCGGGGGCTGGAACGCCCGCCAGATCCTGCGCCGGGTGCTGCGGCCCCGGGTGCTGATCTACACCGCGCTGCTGTGGACCATTGCGGCCGCGCTGCTGGCCACGCTGCTGCTGCGCACCCCGCTGAAGGTGGACGTGGTGCGCGACCGCGCCGCCTTGTCGCGCATCGTGGGCGGGGGCCAGCTGGAAAACGTCTACCGGCTGCAGGTGATGAACGCTACCGAGCTGCCCCAGCGCTACACCTTGTCGGCCCACGGGCTGGCCGGGCTGGTGGTGGCATCGGAGACCGAGGTGGAGGTGGGTGCCGTGGCGTCGCGCTGGGTGGCGGTGCGCCTGCACATCCCCTACGGCTCGGCCACGCCCGGCTCGCACCCGGTGGTGTTCGACATCGCCAGTGCCGACGGCAAGCACCGCATATCCGAAAAATCCACGTTCATCGTGCCCCGATAAGGAGAGAAGCCATGTCTGACAACACCCCTAAACCCTGGTGGAAATACGGCCATGTCTGGCTGGTGATCTCCGGCCCGCTGGTGGTGGTGGTGGCCGGGGTGGTCACCGCCTGGATCGCATTCACCCAGCAAGACCCGGTGCTGGCCCAGGACTACTACCGCCAGGGCTTGAACATCAACCAGACCCTGGCCACCCAGGGCTCGCTGGCCCCCGCCATCCAGGGGCGCAACCACGCCGCCACGCCGCCTGGCGCGGTGCGGCCCAAATAAGCGGAGCACGCAATGGCACCCCCGCGTTGGATCAGTGTGTTGTGGCCGGCTTTTTTAGGCGCCTGCCTGCTGGAGGGCCTGGTGTTTGCCGTGGTCGACCCGAACAGCCTGCAATGGCAGGGGCAGTCGCTGGAATGGTCGCGGCAAGGCGTGTACAGCCTGGCCTTTTTTACCTTCTGGGCGGTGGCAGCGGCGATCAGCAGCCTGACCCTGCTGGTCAGTCAGCCGGTGAACAATGTGCCTACTGGCAGGTCTGCAGATTGACGATGCGCTTGAGCGCGTCGGTGTCCAGGATGCGGATGTGGCGCTGCTTGACTTCGACAATGCCGTCCTCGGAGAACTTCGAGAACGTGCGGCTCACTGTTTCCAGCTTCAGGCCCAGGTAGCTGCCGATTTCTTCGCGCGTCATGCGCAGCACCAGCTCCAGCGGCGAGAAGCCGCGTGCGTGCAGGCGCTGCACCAGGTTCAGCAAAAAGGCCGCCAGCCGCTCCTCGGCCCGCATGCTGCCCAGCAGCAGCATCACGCCGTGCTCGCGCACGATTTCGCGGCTCATGATCTTGTGCACATGGCGCTGCAGGGCGTTGACCTCGCGCGACAGCTCTTCGATGCGCTCAAACGGCATCTCGCACACCTCGGCATCCTCCAGCGCCACTGCATCGCAGGTGTGCTGGTCGTTGACGATGCCGTCCAAGCCGATGATCTCGCCCGCCATCTGGAAGCCGGTGACCTGGTCGCGCCCGTCCTCGGTGGTGACCGAGGTCTTGAAAAACCCGGTGCGGATGGCATACAGCGCGGTAAATGTCTCGCCGTTGCGGAACAGCGTAGCCCCGCGTTTGACCTTGCGGCGCACGGCCACCAGGCCGTCGATGCGGTCCAGCTCGTCCTGGTTCAGGCCGAGCGGCATGCACAGCTCACGCAGATTGCAGTTCGAGCAGGCGACTTTGATGGCGATAGGTGTCATGCACGTAGTATGGACTTTTTGTGTGGCCTTATTCTCAACACATCGATCTGCAGGGGTGTTGATCCAGGTCAAGGGAGGCCCGGACCCTTCGCGGCACATTGCAGGGATGCAACAAAAGCGCTCGCCATGACCCATGTATTACCCCGCGTCCCCACCGAACTTCTGCAGCGTTTTGACGTGCCGGGGCCGCGCTACACCTCCTACCCCACCGCCGACCGCTTCGTGGAAGCCTTCACCGGCGAGGACTACGCCCGCGCCCTGCGCCTGCGCCGCAACACCGCCACCGCCCTGCCGCTGTCGCTGTACGTACACATCCCGTTTTGCGAGTCGCTGTGCTACTACTGCGCCTGCAACAAGATCATCACCAAGCGCCACGCGCGCGGCGCGGCCTACCTGCAGTACCTGGAGCGCGAGATGCTCTTGCACACCGCCCAGCTGGGCACGGGCCGGGCGGTCAGCCAGCTGCACCTGGGTGGCGGCAGCCCCACGTTTTTGAGCGATGCCGAGCTGGCCCAGCTCATGGCCCTGTTGCGCCGCCACTTCAGCCTGGCCCCCGGCGGTGAATACGCCATCGAGGTCGATCCGCGCACCGTGGATGCGACCCGGCTAGCCGCCCTGGCCGCCCTGGGCTTCAACCGCCTGAGCTTTGGCGTGCAGGACTTCGATGCCGACGTACAAAAGGCCGTGCACCGCGTGCAACCCGCGCAGCAGGTGTTCGACCTGGTGGCCGAAGCCCGCCGCCTAGGCTTTGAGTCCATCAACACCGACCTGATCTACGGCCTGCCGCGCCAAACGCCCACCTCGTTCGCCCACACGCTGGAACAGATCGTGGCGCTGCGCCCCGACCGCATCGCGCTGTACGCTTACGCCCATTTGCCCGAGCGCTTCAAGCCCCAGCGCCGCATCCTGAACGCCGAGCTGCCCACCGGTGCGGCCAAGCTGGCCATGCTGTCGCAGGCGCTGGACGCACTCATGGGCGCGGGCTACGTCTACGTGGGCATGGACCATTTCGCCCTGCCCAACGACGCGCTGGCCGTGGCCAAGCGCCAGGGGCGGCTGCACCGCAATTTCCAGGGTTACAGCACCCAGCCCGACTGCGACCTGATCGGCCTGGGCGTGTCGGCCATTGGCCGCATCGGTGCCACCTACAGCCAGAACGCCAAGACCCTGGAGGCCTACTGCGACATGATCGACCAGGGCCAGCTGCCGGTGGTGCGCGGCCTGGCCCTGGGCCGCGACGACGTGGTGCGCCGGGCCATCATCATGGCCATCATGTGCCAGGGCATGGTGCAGTTTGAATCCATCGAACTGGCCTACCTGGTGGACTTCAAAACCACCTTTGCCGCCGAGCTGCAGGCCCTGCAGCCCCTGGTGCAAGCGGGCATGGCCACGGTGGATGCAGGCAGCATCCAGGTCACCGCCACCGGCTGGTTCTTTGTGCGCGCCGTGGCCATGGTGTTCGACCGCTACCTGCAAGCCGACCAGAACCGCGCCCGGTTTTCCCGGATCATCTAATGCCCACACGCGCTGCCCCCACCCCACCCCAACCCTCCCCCGGCGGGGGAGGGGGCCATACATGTTCACCCTCCCCCTCCGGGGGAGGGCCGGGGTGGGGGCCAGATGTCCTGCCTGACTCCCTCTCCCCGTCGGGGAGAGGGTTGGGGTGAGGGCTTGACCCCATGCTCACAAACCTAGCCTGGACCGCCCTGCTCATGGGCCTTGCTGGTGGCCCGCACTGCGCAGGCATGTGCGGCGCGGCCTGCGCGGGCGTGGTACGCGTGGCCGGGGCCCGCCAAGGCATGTTGCAACTGCAGGCCGGGCGCTTGCTGGGCTACACGTTGGCGGGGGCATTGGCCGCCGCTGCCGTGCAGAACCTGGCTTGGCTGGTAGACCAATCTGCCGCGCTGCGCCCGGTGTGGACGCTGTTCCACGTGGCCGTACTGGTCTGGGGCGGCACGCTCTTGGTGCTGGCGCGACAACCCCTGTGGGTGGATGGCATGGGCCGCAACCTCTGGGCCAGCCTGCGCCCTCGGGTGGCGGGCCGGTCGTGGATCATGGTGGCCGGTGCCGCCTGGGCACTCATGCCCTGTGGCCTGCTGTACTCCGCCCTGCTGGTGGCCTCGCTCAGCGGCGGCCCGCTGGAGGGCGCGCTGTGCATGGCCTTGTTCGCGGTGGGCAGCAGCATCACCCTGGTGGCCGGGCCCTGGCTGTGGGTGCGCCTGCAGGCCTGGCGCAGCCCCCAGCGTAAGGAATGGGGCATGCGGGCGGCGGGTGCGGCGCTGGCGGGTGTGGCCGTATGGGCCTTGGTGCACGACATGGACCCGCAGGTTTTGGCGTTCTGCCAAAGCCTGTGGTGAAATTCGGCCCATGCACACTCCACCTCGCTTCTGGGCCGACCTCACCACCCGCGACTTCGCGCAGCTCGATGCGGCCCGCACCGTGGCCGTGCTGCCCGTGGCCGCCACCGAGCAGCACGGCCCGCACCTGCCGCTGAGCGTGGACACCACCCTGGTCGATGGCGTGATCGCCGCCGCGCTGCCGCTGCTGCCGGTAGATGCCTCGGTGCTGGTGCTGCCCACACAGCAAGTCGGCTTTAGCCCTGAGCATGTGCGCTTCCCCGGCACGCTCACCTTGTCGAGCGAAACCCTCATCCGCGTCTGGACCGAGCTGGGCGCTTGCGTGGCCCGCAGCGGTGTCAAAAAGCTGTTGATCTTTAATTCCCACGGCGGCCAGGTCAGCCTGATGGACATCGTGGCCCGCACCCTGCGCACCGAACACGACCTTCTGGTCTACAGCGCCAGCTGGTTCAACCTGCCGCTGATTGATGCGAACGCATTGTTCAGCCCCGAGGAGCACCGCTTCGGCATCCACGCGGGCGACACAGAAACCTCGATGATGCTGGCCCTGCGCCCCCACACCGTGCGCATGGCGCTGGCCCGCAACTTCCCATCCACCTCGCAAGACCGCGCCGCCCAGTACCCCATTTTGGGCAATGGCAAAAGCGCCAAGCTGGGCTGGCAAATGCAGGACTACAACGCCATGGGCGCAGCAGGCAACGCCGCCGCCGCCACCGCAGAGAAAGGCCAGGCCCTGGTGGATGCATCGGGCCAGCAACTGGCGCTGCTGCTGCAGGAGATAGCCGACCTGCCGCTGTCCACACTGGTGGATGGGCCGGATCTGGGATAAATCAGGATTTAGGCCTATTTTTCAGGCATTTAATCTGCCCTTACCGCCCATTCCATGGGCGGTAGCAGCTCCTATTTTTTACATCAAAAATAGGAGCGCTTGCTTACAGCAACCCGTAGGCCAGCATGCCTGCCGTGCCCCACATCATCAGCGCCACCAGCCCGTCCAGCGCGCGCCACAGGGCGGGCGACTGCAGGCGCTGCCCCAGGACCAGCGCGCTCAGCCCCAAACCCACAAACCACAGCACCGACCCGCTGGCCGCGCCCAGCCCAAAGAAGGTGTTGCCCGGCGTGCCCCAGGCCAGCGAGGCCGTGCCGATCAGCACCAGCGTCTCCACAAGAGCGTGCGGATTCAGCCAGGCCACGGCCAGCGCCGCGCCGACCGCCTGCTGGCGGCTCATGGCGGCCACCGGCTCAGCGACGGCCTGGTGCGCAGCCGACCCGGCGCGAAAGCGGCCCCAGGCCTTCCAGCCGTAGAGCAGCAAAAACACCACGCCGCCGCACACCATTACCGCCTGCACCCAGCGCGGCAGGCCGCCCAGCTGCGACAGCCCCAGCACCCCCAGCCCGATCAGCGCCACGTCCGACGCAATGCTCACCGCCACCGTCAACCCCACATGCTGGCCGCGCAGCCCCATGCGCAACACATGGGCGTTTTGCGGGCCAATGGCCACGATCAGCGACAGGCTGAGCAGCAAACCGGCGGTGAATGCGGGGGTGAGGAAAAAGCTGGACATGGCGGGCTCTCGAAAAGGAATGCCCAGAGTGTCCAAGCTTTGCGTAGCTTGTTAAAGTTAACTAAATTAAACTTGCATTGCACAAGAAATTTTTAACCATGCTCGATGCCCGTCAATTGGAAGCCCTGGCCGCCGTACTCGAACACGGCGGCTTCGGCCCCGCCGCCCAGGCGCTGAACCTCACCCTGGCCGCCATCTCCCTGCGCATCAAGGGCCTGGAGGCGGCCATGGGCCAGCGCCTGCTGGTGCGCGGCAAAACCGTGCGCGCCACGCCCGCCGGACAGGCGCTGCTGGCCCACATCAAACAACTGCGCATGATGGAGGCCGACCTGCTGGGCAATGTGCCCCGCACCAAAGGGGCGGCCAACGCCTGGCAGACCCTGGGCGTGGCCGTCAACGCCGACTCGCTGGCCAGCTGGCTGCTGCCCGGCGTGGCCGCCAGCCTGGCGCGCCACCGCCTGCTGCTGGACGTGGTGATTGACGACCAGGACCACACCCACGAGGCCCTGAAGAACGGCGACGTCGTCGGCTGCGTCAGCACCCTGGCGCAACCCATGCGCGGCTGCCTGGCCGAACCCCTGGGTGTGATGCGTTACCGCTGCGTCGCCGCGCCCGCCCTGGTGCAGCAGTGCCGCACCAAGACCGGTGCCGTGTCGGTGCACCGCCTGCTGGCCACCCCCGCCATCATCTTCAACCGCAAAGACGGCCTGCAAGACGCCTTTCTGGCCCAGCACTTCGCCCTCACCGCCCCCCGATACCCCCGCCATTTCGTGCCTGCGGTGGATGCGTACGACAGCGCGCTGGCGCATGGCATGGGCTGGGGCATGGTGCCGGACCAGTTTCTGGTGAATCGGGAGGGGCGGTTGCCGTTGGAGGAGCTGCTGCCAGGGAGTGCGGTGGAGGTGGCGCTGTATTGGCACCACTGGGAGCGGGAGCCGCTGGTGGCGCAGCGGTTGACGGGGGCGGTGAAGGGGGCGGCGAGGGGGTTGGGGGTTTAACAATGAAGCTGAGCTGCGTATGGAAACTAACTGACGCACATCGCTCAAGCGATTAGTCAGGGATTGACTCGGTAAAGCGGGATGTGCTGCCATTCTTGAAAACACAAAGACTCTACAAGCAGCCCGATGATCTCATCGCGCTCAGACCGAACACGTGACCTATATCGTTCTCGTGACTTCTCATCTCGCTTCAAATCTTCTTTCATCGCCGCCACAATATCTGATATCGAATTCGCCGCTGCTGAAGCTAATGACCGGGATGCCGTCCATGCGAGAGCCACGTGAATTCGCTCTGCGTAATACTGGCCCATTCGCATATGAGTTACGAAAGCCGTCAAATCTTTGACGCGAACCTGAAACTCATAGAAATCAGCCGTCTCTATTGAGTTATCAAGCAAAAATAAGATCCGACTAAAAATCGGATTGAACTGACTCAAAAGAATGTAGGGATCTCGATATTTCCGGAAAAGTCCAAGCTTCAGCGGATGGATTGGCGCGGTCGGATTATGAGCATCAAGAAGATGATGATTGGGACAAAGTGGAAGAAGATTATTCTCATCATTATTAGAGCCATTTCCATCAATATGATGAATATGCGGATTCGGTTTTCCGCAAACAGCACAAAGGTTACTGAATTCGCGGAGAACACGATTTTTTAGGGCGATGGGTATGGGTTTTCGACTCACTTTAAGATACCTAACATTTGAATTCAATGGTCCCCAAAGGCGGTCCACTGGAATGAATCATTGGGCATCATCACCGCTTGCTTTCAATGAGTTCGGCGATTTCTCTCGCAATTTCCTCTACTGTGTGCGTCGCAGTGCTGCGCGCCACCTTATCTGCCAAGGACGGGCTGTACGCTACGACCTCCTGCTTCGATATGTTGTGCCAGATCGGCAGAAGAACTTGCTCACCTGACACTGAACGGGTGACTATTCCGTCGAGTTCATAGTTGGTCCATCCCTTAGAGATAAAGGAATGAGAGAGGACAACCAAGCCGACTCGGCTATTCGCCAAACCTTGGTCTATTTTTCTTCGCAAGCTATCGCCGATACGAAGTTCAAATTCGTCATACCAAACGTTGAGACCCTCCGCCACCAGCGCCGCCGCCAACGGCCTGACGACTGCCTCTTTGTCCTCCGACGCATGAGATATGAAGACATCATGTTCGCGTACGACGGAGTCGACACCAGGCGGGTCGTCTTGTTGCACCAAACTTGGTACGTTCATCAGAGGAAGCGATCTCGCCGTAGGTAGAGCGCCTGGCAACACCCGCACAGAAGAACGAACCGTTCCACGAAGTCCATTCATGTCGACAGTAACGTGCCAACGCCCTGAACTTGGAACTTGCATGCGATACGGAGACTGTTTGATTAGACCGCCGACGTAGCGGTGTTGCCTCCCCGACTTGAAGTTGCTGAAATTGGATGAGTCCATCAACCTCACATTTGCAGCGCTTCCCGATAGCGTGACCTCAACAATCTGCCCGGAAGTCAATTGACCAAGATCGTAGTGGTTGAAGTTCATTCAGAAGGCTCCAAGGTTTTCTGTGACACCAAGTGATGTGCACCACAAACCTAGAGGTTCATATTGGCTGCCGAGACTTAGTTCGCCCATCGAAATCTCCTGAAAATAGCTTGCAGGCTGGTCTCCCGCAGGGTAAGCCAGTTTTTATACAGGTATAAAAATTTCGACAAACCCCGCAACAAGCCGACGGCCCACTATAGCCCGGCGAAGCCGCGCGGCTCTTCGCACATCAATATCCTTCCTTCCAACGTTGCAGGTGGGCGATGCTCTTCTTTCCGTAGCTGCTCACGCCGTTGGAATGGGCGCTAGAGCCTCTTTTTGCTTAAAGGTTCTGATGGATTTTCGTGGGGCGTATGCATTGCTGGATGCCACAGTCGCCGCTGGTCGGGCGCACTGCCCGGCTGGGGATCGCAGTAGCAGTTCCTCGAAGACCTTACAACACCCAATCAACCAGAAAAGTCCATACCGTCAATAAACCCGATCCGACAGTGAGAACACAGAAAACCCAATGCAATCCAGGAATGCCACCGATTGCAGTAAGTTCGTTTGACTGGAGTCCAGCCTGTGACTGTTGCGACAAGTAATCGCCATGCCTCAACTCTGGCGGTGGCACAACAGCCCAGGGACGATGCCGAGAGGAAGCATGAAATTGGTACGCGTCATAAGCCAGGTAGCCAAAATACACCGTTAAAACTAAAAACCCAAATGTAGACATGACCATCTCCTGGATAGTAAGTATCCACTACAAAAACAATAGCCACTCCCGCATACAGAATATGCGCAGAGTGGCTATTTTCCCTCTAGCTCAGCGGCCAGCCAACCCTCAGCGGTCCAACCCCCCCAGGCAGATGTACTTCATCTCCATGAACTCATCCAGCCCGTACTTGGACCCCTCGCGCCCCAGGCCCGACTGCTTGACACCGCCGAACGGTGCTTCCGCCGTGGAGATCAAACCGGTGTTCACGCCCACCATGCCCGACTCGATCTGCTCCGACACGCGCATCACGCGGCCGATGTCGCGGCTGTAGAAGTAGGCGGCCAGGCCGAACTCGGTGTTGTTGGCGCGCTCAATCACCTCGGTTTCGGTGTCGAACACGAAGATCGGCGCCAGCGGGCCAAAGGTTTCGTCCTGGGCGAACAGCATGTCTTCGGTGGCACCACCAATGACGGTGGGCTCAAAGAACAGGCCGCCCAGCGCATGCGGCTTGCCACCGGCCAGCACCTTGCCGCCCTTGGCCACCGCATCGGCGATGTGTTCTTTCACCTTGGCGACGGCCTTGGCATCGATCAGCGGGCCTTGGGTGCTACCGGCATCCACGCCGTTGCCCACCTTGAGCGCCTGCACCTTGGCCACCAGCTTGGTGGTGAAGGCTTCCAGCACGCCGCGCTGCACGTAGATGCGGTTGGCGCAGACGCAAGTCTGGCCGGTGTTGCGGTACTTGGAAATCATCGCGCCGTCCACGGCGGCATCCAGGTCGGCATCGTCAAACACGATGAAGGGCGCGTTGCCGCCCAGCTCCAGCGACAGCTTCTTGATGGTGTCGGCTGACTGGCGCATCAGCGTGCGGCCCACTTCGGTGGAGCCGGTGAAGGTGAGCTTGCGCACGATGGGGCTGCGCGTCATCTCGCCGCCGATCTGGCTGGCAGAGCCGGTGAGTACCGACAGCAGGCCCTTGGGCACACCGGCGCGGTCGGCCAGCTCGGCAAAGGCCAGGGCCGAGTAGGGCGTTTGCGTGGCGGGCTTGACCACCATGGAGCAGCCTGCGGCCAGCGCCGGGCCCGCCTTGCGGGTCAGCATGGCGGTGGGGAAGTTCCAGGGCGTGATGGCGGCTGTGACACCGATGGGCTGCTTGATGGCCAGCAGGCGGCGGTCACCGGTGGGCGCGGGAATGGTGTCGCCGTAGATGCGGCGGGCTTCGTCGGCAAACCACTCGATGAACGATGCCGAGTAGACGATTTCGCCCTTGGCTTCGGCCAGCGGCTTGCCCTGCTCGGAGGTGAGGATCAGGGCCAGGTCGTCCTGGTGCTGCAGCATCAGGTCGTTGAGGCGGCGCAGGATGGCGGCGCGCTCTTTACCCGACACATTGCGCCAGGCGCGCTGGGCCACTTCGGCGGCGGCAATGGCGCGCACCGTCTCGGCCGTGCCGCACATCGGCACCGTGCCCAGCACCTCGCCGGTGGCGGGGTTGGTCACCGGCACGGTTTCACCGTTGTCGGCATCGACCCAGGCACCGGCGATGAAGGCCTGCTGGCGCAGCAAGGTAGGGTCTTTGAGGTTCAGAGTGGTGGTCATCAGGTGATTTCTTTATGCGGTCATGGCGGCTGCGAGGATGTCCAGGCCTTCGGCCAGCACAGCATCTTCAATCGTCAGCGGGAACAGGAAGCGGATCACGTTGCCGTACACGCCGCAGGTCAGCAGCAGCAGACCGGCTTTCTGGGCGCGCTGGACGATGAGCTTGGTGAAGTCGGTGTCAGGGGTGCCGTCGACCTTGGCAAATTCCACGGCGGCCATGCAGCCCAGGCCGCGCACGTCGCTGATCTGCGGCACGGTGGCGCGCAGGCTGTTGAGGCGGTCGGTCAGCACCTTGCCCAGGCGTTCGGCGCGGGCGCTGAGCTGCTCGTCGGCAATCACGTCCAGCACGGCGTGGGCCGAGGCGATGGCCAGCGGGTTCCCGGCGTAGGTGCCGCCCAGGCCGCCGGGGGCGGGTGCGTCCATGATTTCGGCGCGGCCACACACGGCCGACAAAGGCATGCCACCGGCCAGGCTCTTGGCCATGGTCATCAGGTCGGGCACCACGCTGTGGTGGTCCATGGCAAACAGCTTGCCGGTGCGGGCAAAGCCGGTCTGGATCTCGTCGGCAATCATCACGATGCCATGCTGGTCGCACAGGGCGCGGATGGCGACCATCAGTGCCGGGGGCATCACGTAGAAGCCGCCTTCGCCCTGGATGGGTTCGATGATGATGGCTGCTACCTGGTCGGGCGCGATGTCGCACTTAAACAGGTTCTGGATGGCGTGCAGGGTGTCGTCCACCGTCACGCCGTGCACGTCCATCGGGGCGGGCACGTGGTAAATGCTGCCGGGGAAGGGGCCAAAGCCCACTTTGTATGGCACTACTTTGCCAGTCAGCGCCATGCCCATGAAGGTGCGGCCATGGAACGCGCCGGTCAGCGCAATCACGCCGGGGCGGCGGGTGTGGGCGCGGGCGATCTTGATGGCGTTTTCGACCGCTTCCACACCGGTGGTGAAGAAGGCGGTTTTCTTGGCGTGGCTGCCGGGGGTGAGGGCGTTCAGGCGCTCGGCCAGGTACACCGAGCTCTCGTAGGGGACGACCTGGTAGGCGGTGTGGGTGAAGTGGTCGAGCTGCTCGCGGATGGCGGCAATCAGGCGCGGGTGGCGGTGGCCGGTGTTGAGCACGGCAATACCGGCGGCAAAGTCGATGTAGCGGTTGCCTTCCACGTCCCAGATTTCCGAGTTCAACGCGCGGTCGGCGTAGATGGGGAAACCAATGCCCACGCCGCGCGGGGCGGCCGCGGCACGGCGCTGGTCGAGCTGGGCGTTGGTGGGGGTGGCAGACTGGGTAACGGCAGAGGGGGCGACGGCGGTGTTCATGGGGTGTCCTTGAGTGGAGCCCGCAGTTTAAAATTTATTTGGCTCCACAAATAGAACCAATTACAGTTAGTTAATGGAACCAATCCGCCACGTTCTACCCGACTTCATGCTGCGCCAGTTTGACGCGGCCAGCCCGCACAACGACCACCGCCAGCTCTACGGCATCCTGCAGCGCGGCATCCGCACGGCGGTACTGGCCGCAGGCACCCAGCTGCCGCCCAGCCGCGTACTGGCCCAGGCGCTGAAAATCGCCCGCAACACCGTGGTGCATGTCTACGAGCAACTGGCGCTGGAAGGCTATGTGCAGGCGGGCGTGGGCCGGGGCACCTTTGTGGCCGCTGTGGGGCCGCGCCTGGTGGACCGCAGTGCCGCGCCCCGGCAAGCGCGGACGGAGTTGCTCTCGCGCCGGGGCAGCCAGTTGGTGCGCGAAGCCGGGGCGGCCCCGCTGCAGTGGGGCGCGTTCACCCCCGGCGTGCCCGAGGTGCGCATGTTCCCCACCGCCATCTGGAGCCGCCTGCAGGCCCGCGCCGCCCGCAGGCAAACCCCGGCACAGCTCACCTACGCCACCGGCCCGGGCGACGCGGGGCTGCGCCAGGCCGTGTCCGATTACCTGCAGGGCACGCGCGGCGTGGTGTGCAGCCCGGAGCAGGTGGTCATCACCAGCGGCACCCAGCAGTCGCTGCACCTGGTGGCCCAGTTGCTCACCGACCCCGGCGACAAGGTGTGGCTGGAAGACCCCGGCTACTGGGGCGCACGCAGCGTGTTCCGCGCCCACGGGCTGGACCTGCAGCCGGTGGCGCTGGATGCCGAAGGCATGGCCCCCAGCCCGGCGCAACTGCGCCAGCCGCCGCGGGTGATGTTCCTCTCGCCCTCGCACCAATATCCGCTGGGCGCGCTCATGGGCCATGGCCGCCGCCAGCAGCTGCTGGACTACGCGGCCGTGCACGGCGTGTGGGTGGTGGAAGACGACTACGACAGCGAATTCCGCTACGGCACCCGCCCGCTGCCCGCGCTGCAGGGCCTGGACACGCAAGGCCGCGTGGTCTACCTGGGCACGTTTTCCAAAACCCTGTACCCCGCCCTGCGCATCGCCTACCTGGTGCTGCCGCCCGACCTGGTGGACGGCTTCGCCCAGGCACTCAACGAGCTGTTCCGCGAGGGCCAGACCGTGCAGCAGGCGGTGCTGGCGCAGTTCCTCAGCGAAGGCCACTACGCCACCCACATCCGCCGCATGCGCGCCATCTACAGCGCCCGCCACGACGCGCTGATCCACGCCATAGTCCAAGAATTCGGCAGCCAGTTGCCCATCCTGGGTGGCGATGCAGGTTTGCACCTGGTGCTGGGCCTGCCGCCTTATGTAGACGATGCCGCCGTAGCCCAGGCAGCCCTGCGTGCAGGCATCAGCACCCGGCCTTTGTCGCTGTACCACCTGCGCCAACCGGCGGCCACCAAGGGCCTGCTGCTGGGCTACGGCGCGGTGCCAGAGGAAGAGATCGGCCCCAGCTTTGCGCGGCTGGCGCAGGTGGTGCGGGGGTTTTTGTAGCGGGCGCGTGGGCCAACACCTGCCTGGCAATGGGGATACGGGAATTTGGGGCATAAAAAATGGCTTATCCGCCAGTCGAATAAGCGTTTGTAGCTATCAAGAAAATAGCATTTATGCTTCCCAGTGCTGGCGGGCAGCGCAAGGCCTCGCCGGGCTATAGTGGGCAGTCGGTTCGACTTCCATCTCTGGGTCCATTCCAGACCCTGCCACCCGTTCAACACACCCTCTTCACATGCCAATGCCTTCTGAGTCTCCGGCCTGGATCAAACGCTTTTCACCCTATCTCGAAGTCGTCAACACCACGCTGCAGATCGTCGCGCTCATTGCAGGCGGGGCGTGGGCGCTGTGGACCTGGAACCAGACCAGCGCCCCCGGGCTGGGAACCCGGCTGCAGGTGTCTGGTGATTTAAAGCGCACCTGGAGCGAGGCCTCGCAGGCCTGCGTCGGTGAGCTGACGGTGTCTGCTGAAAACATCGGACAAAGAAACATCACCGTGGCCCGCGCCGAATACGAGCTGGTCAAAGCGGCACCGGCCCGCCTGGGTACCACCGAGAAGTTCAAGCTCGTCGGCACACTGCCCGCGGAGTCCGAGCTTTTGGCCAAGGGCGAGTTCAGCAGCAACTTCGTCGTCCACACCTACCCGCCCAAGGTCACCTCACAGCAGACGCTGGTGTTCCTCCTGAGCGCAGAGCAGAAGGAAGAGGTTTGGTTCCGGGTGGAACTGTTCGATGCAGACGGCGAGTCACTGGGCAACCAGTTTGGTGCCATCGATGCCTGCGAACGCGAGGCCAAGAGCACGACTGATAAGTAAGTAGGCTGCGCATCGTCTTGGAAGGCATCAGCGTGCGGGCGCGGTCGCCAGCGTCCACGTCTTCATGCACTTTCACGCGCTACGTGAAGCCCACGTTCTTCAAAGGCAGCTCTCTGCAGCCTGCGCCCTCGGGTGGCACGGCCAAAGAAGCCCGGGTGTCCAGGCCGATCCATGCCATTTTTAGAAAATCAGGTCCATATTGGGGTATTGAAAATGGCTGCTTGTGCTTATCCGACGTGCACGAGCAGCTCCTGTTTTTAACTATCAAAAATGTAGCGCTACAAACCTGCATAACCGGTGTGCACCGTTACTTTTTGAAAGAAAGTTGTCGCTAGGGGGTGGTGCCGCACCGGGCTATAGTGGTCCATCGCTTAGCTGCAGGGCATGCACCGCCTGCCGCGTGTTCCACACCACACTCGCACTACATCCCATGCAGTACATCCACGCGATAGAAGACCTGGAAGCACTTTTCGGTTCGGTCGGCGAAGCCTCGGTACGCAAGGAAGTGCCCACGCTCCACCCGGCCTACCAGGCATGGATTGCGCAGTCGCCGTTTGCCGTGTTGGCCACCCGCGGGCCGGACGGGCTCGACACCTCGCCGCGCGGCGACCCGGCCCCACTGGTGCGCGTGCCCAACGAACGCACCTTGCTGCTGCCAGAGCGCCGCGGCAACAACCGCATCGACAGCCTGCGCAACATCCTGTACGACCCACAGGTGGCGCTGATCTTCTTCGTCCCCGGCGTGCGCGAGACGGTGCGTGTCAACGGCAGCGCCAAAATCAGTGCCGACCCCGTGCTGCTGGAGCCGTTTGCGGTGCAGGGGCAACTGCCCAAGTGCATCATCGAAATCACCGTGCAGACCGTGTTCTTCCAGTGCGCGCGGGCGCTACTGCGTTCGTCCCTGTGGTCCCCGGACCCCGCGGTGGGCCGTGCCGCCGTGCCCACCGCAGGCCAGATACTCGCTGCGCTGACCGGCAACGGCATAGACGGCGAAAGCTACGACCGCGAGCTGCCCGAGCGGCAGGCGAAATCGCTGTATTGACGCGGTTGCCGAAGGCCAAATCCCTACCCGTCCGCATGCCAAAAGCCACCCCACCCAAACTCCTCGCAGGCGGCAATCCGCAGATCGCCAAGGCGGACGGCGACGCGCCCGTGCAGGCCTACATCGCCGCCATACAGGGATGGCAGCAAGATGTCGGGCAGCGGCTAGATGCCTTGATCACCCGCACCGTGCCCGGCGTGCACAAGGCGGTGCGCTGGAACTCGCCCATGTACGGCATGCCGGGCCAGGGCTGGTTCGCCAGCTTCCACGTGTTTACGCACTACGTGAAGCTCACCTTCTTCAAAGGCATCTCCCTGCAGCCCACGCCCTCTGGTGGCACGGCCAAGGAAGCCCGCTGGGTGGACATCTGCGAGGGCCAGCTCGACGGGCCGGAGCTGGAGGCGCAATTGGCCCAATGGATGCAGCAGGCAGCGGCGATGCCGGGCTGGGGCAAGTCCTAGGGTGCTCCTCCAAGTCGATGCTTTTTGGGGTAATTTTTGGTGTTGAAAATGGGCCCGAAAACCTGAAATAGTCTGCTGCACAAACCACACCCAAGCGCGGCGATAGTTTTGCGGAATTTGCACGAAGGAGCACAGCATGGTGGTACGCATTGTCCAACTGGGCAGCCCCAGAGACCCGCAAGAAGGCGCCCGCATCGGCACGGTGCGCAGACCTCCACGTGGGGTGCCGAAGGCGGAATTTTCCAGCGGCAACTGGTACGACGTGTGGTACCCCAACCTGGCCCCCAGCGCCGACACCATGAAGCTGGGCCAGGCCGCCGAAACCTCTGAGCAGTGGCGCGCTTTCGAGAAGAAGTACAAGGCCGAAATGGCCACCCCCGACAACACCCGCACCCTGGCCCTGCTGGCCACGCTGTCCCACCAAAGCCACTTCTCGGTGGGCTGCTACTGCGTGGAGGAGGCACATTGCCACCGCTCGATCCTGCGGCATTTGCTGGTGGTGGCTGGGGCCGATGTGCGGTAGCGCTGCGCTACTGTTTTGGTAGTTAAAAATAGGAGCTGCTTGTGCCGATTGGATCAGCACAGGAGGCCGATTTGGCAGATGAAAAACGACCTGAAAGTTTGAAACCAACGCAATACCCATCCCTGCTCGCGCCCTAAGCGCGATGCCCGGCAAAGCCGGGCCGATCCCGCTCCCCGGGGTCCCCATCTGTGTGCGCCGAGGAGCACAGCTTTGGGCGGATCAGGGCTGGCGTTGTTTGAGCGCCAGCGAGTTTAGCCAGACCCCGCCCAAAGCGAGCACCGCAGGTTCTCCGGCGCGATAGCGACGGGGCGCAGACAGTTGGGGCGCCTTTCTTTGGGTTACCTTTCTTTGGCGTTCAAAGAAAGGTAACTGCGCCGCCGGGCGCACTACCCGGCCGGGGATGCTCATGGCACCCAGAAGACGCCATTCCGCCACCCTCCGTCACGGAGAACCACCCGGAGGGGTCAGAGCCCCATTGCGGGTCACGATCGCGCATTTGCCGCCAACAGCCGTCGCGCAATGGGGATCTGACCCCACCTCCTGCCCCCGCCAAGCTACCCCAGCAGCCGCTGCTCGAACGGGTAGTCGGACAGCAGCTCGATGCTGCCGTCGTTGCGGATGTAGATCTGCTCTTCGAGCTTGGCACCTTCGCCGCCGTCTTCGTGGCCGATGTAGCTCTCGATGCACAGGGTCATGCCGGGCTCGAACACACCGTCGTAGCCTTTGGCATCGCTGTCTTCACGGTGCACGATGTACGGGTACTCGCCGCACATGCCCACGCCGTGCGCCAGCGCAAAGTAGCGCCGGGCCTGGTAGGGCTTGGGGATTTTCCAGGCGCGGGTGGTGTACTCCGAGAAGCTCATGCCGGGCTTGACCAGTTCCATGTTGGTGTGGATCTGCTCGTAGGCCAGCTGGTAGACGGTTTTTTGCGCGGCGTTGGCCGGACCTTTGCCGCACAAAAAGGTGCGCGAAAAGTCGGCGTAGTAGCCAAAGCGGCCCACCACGTCGGTGTCCAGGCCGACCAGGTCACCGTCTTCGATGACGCGGGTGCTGCACTCGTGGAACCAGGGGTTGGTGCGCGGGCCGGAGCTGAGCAAACGGGTTTCGATGTAGTCGCCGTCGGTGGCGATGATGTGCTGGTGCAGGTGCGACCAGAGTTCGTTTTCCTTGATGCCGGGCACCAGGGCGGCTTCCAGGTTGCGCACGCCCTGCTCGGCGGCGCGCAGCGAGGCGCGGACCATCTTGATCTCGTTGTCCACCTTGATGCAGCGGGCGCGTTCCAGCGGCTCTTGCGCATCCGACAAGATGTAGCCGTAAGCCTGCAGCGCGAAGGCGGCGGCAGAGGTGGCGCTTTCCAGGGCGATCTTCTTGCCGCCGCCGCACTGCTGGATCAGCTCGTGCAGCTCGGCGGCCCAGCGCTTGGTCACGTCACCCAGATTGTCGTTGCAGAAGTAGTACGAGATGGCGGTGGCCGGGCGCACTTCGTCGATGGTGTCCAGGCCGTCGGCCAGGAAGTCGCAACCGGCGTACTCAAACATTACCACCTTGCCTTCGGCGGGCACGAACAGGTAACGCGCCGGGTTGCGCATGGAGTAGACCTGCATATTGCGCGAACCGCTGGCATAACGGATGTGCGTGGGGTCGAACAGGATGCATGCTGTCAGGTCGCGTTTCTTCAGCTCGGCCTTGACGCGGGCCATGCGGTCGCGCTGGATTTGTGCAATCTCGGCGGCGGTGGGTTCGCAGTCTTCGAGGCGCTGGGTGGGACGGATAAGGGCCATGGTGGGGGGCTTTCGGTTTGTTATAAAAGAAGAAATCAATCGATCAAGCTGTCGTTGCGCACTAACTGGCTTTCAGCGATGAGGTGGGCCTCCGACACGCGGCCATACAGTTGGCGGGTGCGCTCCAGGCGGCCCATCACATTGGGCTTTTGCGAGTAGGCAAAGATGGCGGTGTGGCGCTGGATGCTGCCGCTAACCGGGGTAACGCGGTGCAGCGAGAAGCGGCCCTTGAAGAACTGCACGTCGCCGGGGCGCAGCGTGAGCACCTTGACCACACTGCGGTCTTCGCCACGCACCACCCTGCCCACGCCCTCGTAGTTTTCGCCCTCGGGCGAGCGGATGTTGGGGCAGTATTCAAAGTCGCCGCCGTGCTCGGCCTTTTGCGTCATCATGGAGACGATGAACTCGTTGGTGTCGTAGTGCCAAGGCTGCTGGGTGCCGTCGGGCAGCACGTTTTGCACCAGGCCTGCATACGGGTCGGCGTATTCCCACACCCGTTCCTGCTGCAGGCAGGCGGCCACGAACAGCTTCATGGCCTTGGCCACGTAGATGCGGTGGATGATGAAGTCCGCCGGGATCATGTCGCGGGTGACGAAGCCGCTGGTGCGGTCCATGAAGAAGCGGCGCGGGTCGCTGGCGGGCAGGCTGGGGTCGTCGTTGGTGAAGTAGGCGTTGGTCTGCTGGCGCGGCGAGAAGAAGGTCTTCTGCGCCAGCACGCGGCCTTCTTCGGTTACGCGCTGCATGGCTTCGGGGCGCAGAAAGCCGGGCAGCACGTAGCTGCCCTCGGCGGCCAACTGCTGGCGGCACATCTCCACCAGTTCTTGCATGCGCTGCGAGCCGGGGGCCTGCAGCGGGTAGCGCTCAGTGTCGACGATGTCGCTCAGGTCCATGCATTCGGCATCGGCCAATGCGAGGGTGGGGAAAGTGCTCATACAAACTCCAGGTTGAAAATCTTCAGACAGCGTGGTCTTCCAGGATCAGGTCGGCGCCTTTTTCGGCCACCATGATGGTGGGCGCGTTGGTGTTGCCCGAGGTGACCGCCGGGAACACCGAGGCATCCACCACCCGCAGGCCCTGGATGCCATGCACCCGCAGCCGGTGGTCCACCACATGGCGCACCGGGTCTGGGCCCATCGCGCAGGTGCCGCAGGCGTGGTAGACCGAGCCGCTGCGCTGGCGAAAGTCTTCCAGCAGGGCTTCGGGCGAGGTGGCGTCGGGGCCGGGGAACAGCTCGGAGGCCACCACGCCCGACAAGGGCGCGCTGGCGGCAATGCGCCGCAGCAGCTGGCTGCCCTCTTGCACATCGGCCAGGTCCTCGGGGGTGGACAAGAAGTTGGTGCGGATCACCGGCTTGGCCAACGGGTCGGCAGACTGGATGGTGATGCTGCCGCGGCTGGTGGGACGGCAGGTGTTGAAGGACATTAAAAACGCCGAGTACGGGTCGGGGTTCATCAGCTTGGCCTGGGGCTTGGCGTTGGCGGTGTAACTGATGGGGTTGAAGTACACGTGCATATTGGGCCGCGCCAGCTCCGGGCGGCTGCGCACAAAGGCCCCGGCCTGGTTTACGCTCATGGCCAGCGGGCCCTGCTTGCCCAGCAGGTACTGCAGGGCGGCCTTGACCTTGCCGCTGAACGGGTACAGCGTGTCGTTGAGCGTGGGCACCTTGGACTTGAAGTAGTACGACACACACACGTGGTCCTGCATGTTCTGCCCTACAGCGGGCGCGTGGCGCACCAGGGGGATGTTCAGGCCCTGGAGCAAGCCCGCGTCGCCCACGCCCGAGAGCTGCAACAGCTGCGGCGAGTTGATGGAGCCGCCGGACAGCACTACTTCCTTAGCGGCGCGCAAGGTGTGCAGACTGCCTTTGTGCAAAAACTCCACGCCCACAGCGCGGGTGCCCTCGAACACCACCCGGGTCACCTGGGCGCGGGTCTGCAGGCTGAGGTTCTTGCGTTTGAGCGCCGGGCGCAGAAAGGCGTTGGCGGTAGAGGCCCGCACGCCGTCGCGGATGGTCATTTGCCACAGGCCCGCACCTTCGGTCTGCGCGCCGTTGAAGTCGGCCGTGGTGGGGTAGCCCAGGGCGTTGCAGGCGGCCATGAAGGTGTCGCACAGCGGGTGCACCTTGCTGCTGAATTCGCTGACCCGCAGCGGCCCGCCGCTGCCGTGGTGCTCGGATGCGCCCCCCACATGGTCTTCAGACTTCTTGAAGTACGGCAACACCGACTTCCAGCCCCAGCCGGGGTTGCCTGCGGCCTCCCAGTCGTCGAAGTCTTCGCGCTGGCCACGGATGTAGACCATGGCGTTGATCGAGCTGGTGCCCCCCAGCACCTTGCCGCGCGGCCAGTACAGGCGGCGGTTGCCCATGGCGGGCTCGGGCTCGGCGTGGTACATCCAGTTGAAACGCGGGTCGGCAAAGGTGCGGCCATAGCCAATCGGCACCTGGATCCAGGGGCTGCGGTCCGAGCCCCCGGCTTCCAGCAGCAAAACCCGGTCTTTACCGCTGGCGCTCAGGCGGTTGGCCAGCACGCACCCGGCGGACCCTGCACCGACGATGATGTAGTCGTATTCGTTCATGCGCCGCAGGTTAGCGGGCGGCTACGGTCTGGGCAAACCACGAATTCGCGGCCCCAGCCTTGAGAAAAATGGTGTGGCTGGAGGCAGTGCCCCCACCCCGACCCTCCCCCGGTGGGGAGGGGGTAGTTGCCTTGCCCCCTCCCCTCCCGGGGGAGGGCTGGGGTGGGGGCCGGATGTTTATGGGCTCTTAAATGGCAGGCGCAAACTGCCCCGCCAGCCAGTCGCGGAACAAGCCCACGAGTGCCCGGCTTTCGGCATCGCGGGCCAGGTTGACGAACCAGTAGCCGTGCGGCCCGGCCACCTTCACGTTGCTCAAGGGCCTCAGGCTGCCCTCGGCCAACTCCCTGGGCACCATGGCCTCGTCCACGATGGCCACCCCGGCCCCGGCCACGGCGGCGTTGATCACCTGGTCCAGCGTGCTAAAGCTCAGGCCAGGTTTGGGATTCACCTCGGTCAGGCCCTGGGCGGCGCACCAGTGCTCCCACATGGGCATGCGCACATTGCCGTCGGTGATGTGCAGCAGGGTGGCATCTTCCAGGCGCGGGGGCTGGTCGCCATTCCACAGCACCGGGCTGGCCAGCATCACGTGCTGCTCCACCATCAGCAGGGAGCAGTCGCCATCGGCCCAGGCCTGGTCGCTGAAGGCGATGACGCAGTCGCAGTGGCGCACATCGCGCGGGGCGTGCACGTCGTGGGTGCTGATGGACAGGTCGATGTGGGGAAACTGCCGCCTAAAGTCCGGCAGGCGCGGTGCCATCCAGCGGGTGGCAAAGGTGGGCGGCAGGTTGATGGCCAGCTGCTGGCGCAGGTTGTGGTGCTGCAGGTTTTGCACCACGGTGTCGATGTGCTGGAACGCGGTATCCACGGCGGTGGCCAGTTGGCGCCCGGCCGGCGTGAGCTGCACGCCGCGGTGGGTGCGGGTGAACACCGGCACGCCCAGCCACTCTTCGAGCTGCTTGATCTGCCGGCTCACCGCCCCCTGGGTGACAAACAGGCTCTCGCCCGCCTGCATGAAGTTCTCGGTACGGGCCGCAGCCGCGAACACGCGCAGCGCATTCAGCGGGGGGAGGCGTTTGTGCATGGTGGGGATGGCCATCGGAAGTCAGCGCGGATTATGCAATTCGCATGCCGCTCACCGAGCAGAGTGTGGTGCCATGAACGCAATCCCATGCAAAATCGGTGTTTACCGCCGTTCTGGAGCCGCCATGCAAATCATTGTTGAAGTCCCCAGCCTGTATCTGGATGCCATGCACCGCTCGCCCGAAGACTTTGCCCAAGAAGCCAAATTGGCCATGGCCGCCAAACTGTTCGAGATGAAACGCCTGTCGTCCGGCATGGCGGCCAGCTTGATTGGCATGGACCGGGTGACGTTCCTGGCGGCACTGCAGGGCTTTGGCGTGCCGATGATCGACCTGGATGCAGAGGAACTGGCCAGCGATGTCCGCAATGCCTGAACGGAGTCAGGTGCTGGTCACCAACACCACGCCGCTGATTGCCTTGACCCAGCCTTAAGCCACAACCCTCAAAACCCTTCGTGCGGTGCCAGGTAACGCCACTGCCCCAGGGGCAGGTTGCCCAGCATCACATTGCCGATGCGCACGCGCTTGAGGCCCACCACCTTCAGACCCACCAGCTCGCACATGCGGCGGATCTGGCGTTTCTTGCCTTCCGTCAACACAAAGCGCAGTTGCTCGGGGTTTTGCCAGGTGACCTTGGCGGGCTTGAGGGCCTGGCCATCCAGGCTCAGGCCGTGGCGCAGTTTGGCCAGCATGGCGGGCGGGAACACGGCCTGCACGTTGCTGGTGATGGGGTCGTCGTCGTCCATGCGGATGAGCTGGCCGGTGGGCGCGGGCTGGCCCAGGCCGTGGTAGGCCACGCGGACCAGGTATTCCTTTTCCATCACCGAGTCTTCGCCGATGAGCTGGCGGGCCACGCGGCCATCTTGCGTCATCACCAGCAGGCCGATGGAGTCGATGTCCAGCCGCCCGGCGGGGGCCAGGCCCACCAGCTGCTTGGGGTGAAAGAAGAAGCGGGCGTTGTCCTCGGCCCAGCGGTTTTGCGCGGTGAACAGCGAGACCGCCGGTTCGTGGCCGTCCTCGGCCTGGGCGCTCACGTAACCCATGGGCTTGTTGATCAGGATGGTGACCTGGTTGGCCTGGTGGCCGCTGGCGGCCTTGTCGATCTGGATGCGGTCGCTGGGCGTGACCTTGACCCCCATCTCGGCAATCGCCCCGTTGACCTTGACCCAGCCCCGGGCGATCCATTCATCGGCTTCGCGGCGCGAGCACATGTTCAGATCGGCCATGCGCTTGTTCAGACGGATGGGGTCGCTGCTGTTGGGCTTTCCGGCGGCTCCGGCGGGGGGCGCGGCGCGGCGGAAGGGGACGGGTGGTTTGGGGGGCTGCAGGGGGGTGGTCATGGTGCTATGAATAAAAGAGCTATTCATGCAATAAGCATAAGCGGCAATGCCACATTTTAATCGCGAACCCCCAACGCAGCCCCCGCTCAGAAGACGTACAGCGCGCGCAGGCGCACCGCCTGGGTCTTGGGGCCGCTCTCTACCCGCAGGTCTTTGCCGAACTGGGCCATCAACTGCACCTGGGGTGTGACGAAGCTGGCCACGGTGAACATCAGGTTGGTGTCGTTCTTGCGGTCGTTGATCGTGGTGCCGCCCAGGCTTTCCTTGGCACCGGTGGTGTAGCGCAGCGACGTGGCCAGGTACGTGGCATCGCTGAGGTGGTAGCGCAGGTGGCCCACGCCCAGCAGCATCGGGTCTTTCTTGGCACCGGTGTCGCGGCGGTTTTGGTAGAACTCGGAGTCCAGCACCAGGTCCAGCGTCCATTTCGGAGCAAAGCGTTTGCTGTAGCCAGCTTCCAGCTCCAGGGCCCAGCGGTTGTCGCTGATGGCGTAACCCTTGTCCTTGTCGGCCCCGGTGGGTGCGGTCACCAGCGCGGTAAAGCCCAGGTGCTCGCCGCCCTTCATATCCGCAATCGTCCACAAGGTGCCGCCAAACAAAATGTCGCCCAAGCCGGAGCTTTTGGCTCCGCTCAAACCCACCTTTTGCTGACCAAACGGCACGATGATTTGCGGCGAAAAATGGATGCCGCCCATTTGCATGTAATGCACGTAGCGGAAGATGCCCACGTCGATGTTCAGCCCCAGGTCTTTGGGCAAGGCCACGCGCTGGCCGTTGGCATAGAGCTGGTCGGCCTGGATGTTTTGCACGTACAGCAGCGCCAGATCGGTGCCCGGTGGCAGGCCGGTGTAGTCGCCGGGGTCGGGAATGGCTGCCGAGTGTGCGGTGGCGGCGGCCAGCAGCAGGGCCGTGGCGGCAAGGCGGGGGATGGGGCTTTTCATGGTTGTCTCCGGTGTTTTGTTTTATGCAGGGGAAAAGGCGCGTCAAGCCGTGCCGTACAGCGTCACCACGCAGGCGCCGCCCAGGCCCAGGTTGTGCTGCAAGCCCAGCCGCGCGCCGCGCACCTGGCGCTGCTCTGCGGTGCCGCGCAGTTGGTGGGTCAGCTCGAAACACTGGGCCAGGCCGGTGGCGCCCAGCGGGTGGCCCTTGGACAACAAGCCGCCCGAAGGGTTGGTGACCACCTTGCCGCCGTAGGTGTTGTCGCCCGCTGCAATGAACTGCGCCGCGCCGCCTTCGGAGCACAGGCCCAGGGCTTCGTAGCTGATGAGTTCGTTCTGGGCAAAGCAGTCGTGCAGCTCCACCACGTCCAGGTCGTCCGGGCCTATGCCCGCCTGCGCGTACACCTGCTGCGCGGCGGCCTGGGTCATGCGGTAGCCCACGAGGTTCATCATGTCGTGGCTGTCGAAGCTGTCGGGCCGGTCGGTGGTCATGGCCTGGGCCAGGATGCGCACGTCGCTGCGCAGGCCGTGGGCTCGGGCATAAGACTCGGACACCAGCACGGCGGCGGCCGCCCCACAGGTGGGCGGGCAGGCCATCAAACGGGTCAGCACGCCGGGCCACAGCGCCGGGGCGTTGAGCACATCGTCTGCAGTGAGCACTTTGCGCAACAGGGCCAGCGGGTTATGGGCGGCGTGGCGGCTGGCCTTGGCGCGGATCTGCGCAAACGCGGCCAGCGGCGTGCCGTACTTTTGCATGTGGCACAGGCCCGCGCCGCCAAAGTAGCGTAGCGCCAGGGGCAGATCGGGCTGGCCCACCAGGGCGGCGGCTTCGCGGTCAAAGTCCTCGAAGGGGCTGGGCCGGTCGTTGAACACCGTGCCCAGCGCGCCGGGGTTCATCTGCTCAAAACCCAGCGCCAGCACACAGTCGGCGGCACCGCTGGCAATCGCCTGGCGGGCCAGAAACAGCGCGGTGGAGCCAGTGGAGCAGTTGTTGTTGACGTTGACGATGGGAATGCCGGTCATGCCCAACCCGTACAGCGCCTTTTGCCCGGCGGTGGAGTCGCCATACACGTAGCCCACATAGGCTTGCTGGATGGCCTCGTAGGCAATGCCTGCATCCCGCAGGGCTTGCCGCCCCGCCGTGGCGGCCATCTCCGGGTAGGGCACATGGGCACCGGGCTTGGCGAACGAAATCATGCCGACACCGGCCACGCAAACCGTGTTCATAACGCGCCTTCCTGGGCCAGCAAGGTGGCGCGGATGTCTTTCTTCAGCACCTTGCCCACTTTGGAGCGCGGCAGGTCGGGCCAGATTTCGATCTGTTTGGGCGCTTTGACGCTGCCCAGCCGGGCCTTGACGAAGGCCTGGATGTCGGCCGCGCTGGGCGACTGGCCGGGCCGCAACTGCAGCACCGCCACCACCCGCTCACCCCATTTGGCATCGGGCAGGCCGATCACCGCGCCATCCTGCACGCCGGGATGCTGCAGCAGCGCCTGCTCCACTTCGATGGAGTAGATGTTGAAGCCACCGCTGATCACCATGTCTTTGGCGCGGTCCACGATGTAGAGGTAGCCGTCGGCATCCAGGTGGCCGATGTCGCCGGTGTGGTGCCAGCCAAAGCGCGAGGCTTCGGCGGTGGCGGCCGCATCCTTGTAGTAGCCCAGCATGACCAGCGAGCCGCGCACCACGATTTCGCCGTTGTCGCCGGTGGGCAGCAGTTGGCCCTGTTCGTCCATCACCGCCACCTGCACCAACGGGCCGGGGCGGCCTGCCGAAGCCAGACGCTGGCGGGCGATGCTGCCATCGGCGTGGAAGTGCTCGCGCGGGGCCATCATGGACACCATCATCGGGGCCTCGGTCTGGCCAAACAGCTGGGCCATCACCGGGCCGATCTTTTCCAGCGCTTCTTCCAGCCGGGCCACCGCGATCGGGGCCGCACCGTACCAGAAGCACTGCAGCGAATCCAGCCGGGTGCTGGCCAACGCCGGGTGCTGCAGCAGCATGTAGATCAGCGTGGGCGGTAAAAAGGTGTGGGTGATGCGCTCGTGTTCAATCAGCTGCAAAAACTCGCCCAGGTCGGGCTTGGGCATGATCACCACGCGCCCACCCAGCGCCATGATGGGCAGACACAGCACGCCCGCCGCATGGGTCAGCGGGGCCAGGGCCAGGTAGACGGGCCGGCCCAGAAACGGGTAGCCCATCAGCGTCAGCGCGCTCATGCTCTCCAGGTTGCGGTTGGACAGCATCACGCCCTTGGGTTTGCCGGTGGTGCCGCCGGTGCCAGCGATCATGGCCACGTCGTCCACGGTGGGCACGGTGATGGGCTCATCGCTGCAGCCCTGCAGCCACGACTCCAGCATGGGGGCAAACGGCAGGCTCTGGTCCAGGCACACCAGCACCACCAACTTTGGCAATTCGGCCCGCATCTGCTCTACCAGCGGCGCGTAGGCGCTATGAAAAATGAGGCAACGGCAGTCAAACGCGTCCAGCACAAAGCGGTTCTCGGCCACCTCGTTGCGCGGGTTGATGGGGCACCACACGGCGGCCGCGCGGGAGATGCCAAACACGCTGGCAAACGCCACCGGGTCGTTGCCCGCCAGCACCGCCACCTTGTCGCCAGGGGCAATACCGTCGCGCTGCAAGGCCCGCGCGATGCGGTAGCTGAGGGCCTGCACCTGGGCGTAGCCCAGCACCGTGTCGCCCATGGCCAGGCAGGGTGCGCTGGCCCCCAGCATGGCCCCTTTGTCGAGGTAGTCGGTCAGGCGCATGGGTTAGCCCACCACGGGGTCCATCACCAACCCGTGGGTCTTCAGAATGCCCAGCAGGGTGCGGTGGCCAAAGGCCTGGCAGCCCGAGGCAAAACCCACCCGCTGCGGCGCTTGCTGCAACAGGCTGAAGGCGGCGTAGGCCTGCAGCAGCCCGGTCTGCTTGTAGTTGCAGTTGCCGTGGATCACACAGTGCGTGCGCGCCAGCGGGCCCGAGCCGTAGACCGAATCCAGCGTGGTGTTGATGCGCGGGTTCTCACGCGGGGGCATGCCGGCCTGGATGGACGCGGCAATGTTGGCCAGCGCCACCTCGCGCTCGGCGGGGGGCAGGGGCGCGAGCTGCTCCTGGTACATCTTTTGGGTGGCCACAAAGCCCACCATCACCTCGCGTGCAAACACCCCGCCCAGCGCCTTGCAGTTGGCCACGCGCGGGTCGCTCTTGAACCACACCGGGTGCGCCGTGCCCGCCCAGGGCGTGACCAGCGCGGGTACGTGGTGGCCGGGCACATTGACATCAAAGTGCGTGTCTTGCGGCCATTCGACGTACTGGTTTTGCTCCAGGTAGTACCACTTGGCCTTGAGGATGCTGAAGATGGTCTGGGTGGAGGCGTAGGTGGGAAAGCCCTTCCACAGCACCAGAATGTCCAGCGTATCGATGCCGGGGGTCTCCAGGCAGATGTTGGCGGCGATCTCGCCGGTGGTGTACATCTGCGCCAGGCCGGGCGACAGCAGCAGGCCCTTGGCGGCGAACTTCTGGCCCCAGCGCGCCTGGGAGTCGATCATCCAGTCTTGCTCGCCGGTGGTATCGGTGTAGTGCACGCCCGCGTTCAGGCAGGCCTCGACCACCTCGGGACCGTATTTGCTGAACGGCCCCACCATGTTGCTGACCATGGTGCGGCCCTGGAACAGCTCGGTCAGCGCGTCCACGGTGTGCTCTACCGCCACCACCTCGTAGTCGGCCCGCTCGATGCCGGGCACTTTTTCCATCACCTCCTGGATGCGGGCCTTGTCGCGGCCCGCGGCCACAAAGGGCAGGCCCAGCTCGGTCAGGTACTCACACACCAGGCGGCCCGTGTAGCCGGACGCGCCGTAAACGACAACAGGTTTTTTGCTCATTTTTCAGTTCCTTGATTTGAAATTACATGCCCATCCCACCGTCGACAGGCAGGCCCGCGCCGGTGATGAAGCGGGCGGCATCGGAGGCTAGGAAGACCACCGCGTCGGCCATGTCGCGCACCTCGCCCAGCCGCCCCAGCGGGGTTTGCCCCACCACCGAGCCGATGGCGGCCTCGACGCTGGGAAACAGGCCCGCCGTGACCACGTCACCGGCCAAGCGCGCGCCCATTTCGGTGGGCACCAGGCCGGGGTAAATGCAGTTGACGCGCACGCCGTAGCCCAGCTTGCCCGACTCCATGGCCGCCACCCGTGTGAGCCGGTCCACCGCCGATTTACTGGCCGAATACCCGGCAATCGCGGGGAAGGCAATCGTGGCCGCCACCGACGACACATTCACCACCGCCCCGCCGGGCTGCATGGTTTTGAATGCGTGCTTTATGCCCAGCATGGTGCCCACCACGTTCACGTCCAGCATGCGGCGCAGGTCGGCAGCATCCTGCTGGATCACCAGCGAGGTGATTTCGATCCCGGCGTTGTTGACCAGAATGTCGAAGCCGCCCAGGGTGGCCACCGTGGCGGCCACGGCGCTGGCCCAGCTGTCGTCCTGCGTCACGTCCAGCGGCACAAAACCCACCTGGGCCCCGCCCGCCGAGAGCTGCGCGGCGGTTTCGCGCCCCTGCTCTACCAGCACATCCCCCAGCATCACCGCCGCGCCCGCCCGGGCCAGCGCGGCGGCAATGCCCGCCCCGATGCCGCGGGCACCCCCGGTTACCAGCGCCTTGCGCCCCGTCAGATCGAACTGCGTCATGTTGTCTCCTGCTGTTGTTGTGGTTCGGCCCATGCTAGAAATTCTTTTGACAGTCGTCAAGAATTTACTGGGCAAGTGTCCAGAAATTAGGGTAAACAGGGGGTATCACAGTGGATGGAAGAGGGCTGCGTGCTATGCTTTCGCTCTATATGGCCGCCGCACTCGCACCCAAAACCACGCGCATTCCCCGTACGCGGGTAGACAAGTTCGCCGAACGCCGTGCGGAGCTGGGCGAGGCCGCCCTGCACACCCTGGCCAGCCTGGGCTATGCCCGCACCAGCCTGCGTGAAATCGCCCAAAACTCCGAGTTTTCGCACGGCGTGCTGCACTACTACTTCAGCGACAAGCTGGACCTGATCGTGTGCAGCGTGCGCCAGTACAAGAGCCGCTGCGTCACCCGCTACGACCAGGTCACCCTCGACGCGCCCAGCTACCCCGCCCTGCGCGACGGGTTTGCGCAGATCCTGGGCGACACCCTGCGCGCAGAGGCCTCCATGCACCGTCTGTGGTACGACCTGCGCGCCCAGGCCCTGTTCGAGGAAGCTTTCCGCGCCGACGTGGTCGCGATCGACAAAAGCCTGGAAAACATGGTGTGGCGCGTGGTGGCCCGCTGCGCCGAGCTGGCCCAGCTGCCGCTGACCCTGTCGCCACCCGCGCTGTACGCCCTGTTCGACGGTCTGTTCCAGCAGGCCCTGCTCAAGCACCTGTCCGGCGACGAAACCGCTGTGGCCCAGATGCAAGCCGACGTGCGCCAGGCGCTGGACGGGTTTTTGACTGGGCAGGCTACGCTACTGAATTAGTAGCTGCTTGCGCTTATGGAGTGAGCGCAAGAGGCAGATTTGGCACATATTTTTTGCCCGAGGTTTCTATGCCCACCCGCCACCTTGAGCCGAGAGACCACCCGCCCCAGCTTCTGGAACACATGGCCCGTTCTGCGGGCAGCCATAACGCCTGCGAAGTTTTGCGCGAGGCCGCCCGGATCGGCATAGCCGACATCGATGCAGGTGCATTCAGCAGCTTTGACTCATCGGATGCTCTGGGCAAACACTTGGCTACGCTGGCCCATGGCGTGATTGGCCGCTGATGGCCAACAGCATGGACCTGGAACGCCACCTGCCGCCGTCTGATCGGCGGTGAAGATCGCCAGGGAAGCGCCGTTTTGCTACTAAATAAGTAGCTGCTTACGCCCATTCGATCGGCGGTGAGGGCAGATTTTGCTTAGATTTTAGGCCAGCAGCCGGTACCCCACCCCCGTCTCCGTCAGCAAATGCACCGGCTGCGCCGGGTCAGCCTCCAGCTTTTGGCGCAAATGGCCCATGTGGATGCGCAGGTAGTGGCTTTGCTGGGTGTGGGCGGGGCCCCAGACTTCGCGCAGCAGCTGGCGGTGGGTGAGCACGCGACCGGCGTTGCTGGCCAGCACGGACAGCAGGCGGTATTCGATGGGGGTGAGGTGCACCTCGGCCCCGCCCCGGCGCACCAGGCGTGCGGTGCGGTCGATCTCCACCGGGCCGAAGCGGAACACGGCTTCCTCGCTGGCCTCGGCCACGCGGGGGCGGCGCAGGTTGGCGCGCACACGGGCCAGCAGCTCGCCCACGCCGAAGGGCTTGGTCAGGTAGTCGTCGGCCCCGGCATCCAGGGCGGCGATTTTGTCGGCCTCGTCGCTGCGGGCCGACAACACGATGATGGGCACGGCCGACCAGCCGCGCACGTCGCGCAGCACGTCCAGCCCATCGCCGTCGGGCAGGCCCAGGTCGAGCACCAGCAGGTCGGGCTTGCGGGTGCCCGCCTCGGTCAGGCCCTGTTGGGCGGTGTCGGCCTCGAACACCTGCCAGCCTTCGGCCTCCAGCGCGGCGCGCACGAAGCGGCGGATGTGGGGTTCGTCTTCGATGAGAACGGCAACAGGGGTGGTCATGAAAAGCTAATACCAAACATCCGGCCCCCACCCCAGCCCTCCCCCGGGAGGGGAGGGGGAAATGCGGGGTCCAGTCTTGCTCTCTCCCTCTTCGGGGGAGGGCTGGGGTGGGGGCGAGAGGTCGTCAACGGTGTACTCACAAGATGTCAGGCGCAGGGCGGCGCGGCAGAGTGAGGGTGAATTCTGCCCCACCGCCCGGTGCGTTGGCCGCCACGATCTGGCCCCGGTGCGCATCCACGATGGCTTTGCAGATGGCCAGGCCCAGGCCCACGCCAGGGGTGGTGGATTCCGTGCTGCCCCGGGTGAACTTATCGAACAGCTCGGCCTCACGGCCCCGCAGCTTGGGCGGCAGGCCGGGGCCGTGGTCGCGCACCGCCAGTACCAGGCTGGTGGGGGTGGTGCGGGCGGTCAACACGATGGGGGCCGCGCCGTCACGCGTCCCATATTTGGCGGCGTTCTCCAGCAGGTTGACCAGCACGCGCTCCATCAGCACTGCGTCGTATTCCACCAGCGGCAGGTCGGCAGGGATGTCGGTATCCACCGGTTGGCCGCGCAGAGCGGGGGCGGCGGCGCGGATGGCGGAGCCCACCAGTTCCTCCACCGACTGCCAATCGCTGCGCAGGGCTACCGCACCGTTTTGCAGCCGCGCCATGTCCAGCAGGTTGGTGACCAGGGCCGAGAGTTCGCGTGCCTGCACCACCATGGCCTGGGCCGTATCCGCCTGGGCGGGGGCCAGCGGCGGCTGCGCGGTGTGCAGCGACTCGGCCAGGCCCATCAAGGCGGTGAGCGGGGTGCGCACGTCGTGCGAAATCGCGGCCAGCAAGGTGTTGCGCAGGCGCTCGGATTCCATGTGCACCACGGCTTCTTGCGCTACCTCGACGTAGTGCACCCGCTCCAGCGCAATCGCGATTTGCCGGGCCAGGGTCTGCAGCAGTTGCTGCTGCTCGGGAATCAGCAGCCAGCGCGCCTGGCTGGGTTTGAGGGCCAGCACGCCGCGCACCCGCATGGGGGCTTGCAGCGGCACGCAGTGCCAGGGGTGGGCGGGCAAGGTGGTGGTGGCCAGCCCGGCGCTGTGGCCGGTGCGCAGCACCCACTCGGCAATGCCCGCGTCGAAGTCGTGCGGCAGCATACCGGGCAAACGCAGGTGGCCCGTGCCTGCGTCGGTGTGCTCGGCCACCAGCACCATCACCTTGCCGCCTTTGACCGGGTCGAAGGCCACGCCTTCCACCTGGGTGAACAGGCGCTGCACGGCGGTCTGGCCGATCTCCACCACCTGGCTGGTCAGCAGCGCGGCGGACAGCTCGCGCGTCAGGTCGAACAGGGCCTGCGCCCGGCGTTCGCGGCTGGCGGCGATGCGGGCCGAGAAGCGCAGCCCGGCGGTGAGCTGGCCGGTCAGCAGGCCGATGGCCAGCATCACCACAAAGGTCACCAGGTACTGCAGGTCGTGCACCGCAAACGAGAAGCGGGGTGTGACAAAAAAGAAGTCGAACGCGGCCACGTTCAGCACCGCCGCCAGCGCCGCCGCGCCGCGCCCGTAGCGCACCGCTACCAGCACCACGGCCACCAGAAACAGCATGACGATATTGGCCTGGTCCAGCCGGTCCGCCAGCGGCGCGGCCAGCAGGCTGACCAGCACGGCACCGCCCAGGGCGGCGGCCCAGGGTTGCCAGGCGCGGCTGGGGGCGGCATCGTCGGTATCGTTGGCCAGCCAGGCGCGGGCCAGGCGGCGCGTGCTGGGGCTGCCGCCCACCTCCAGCACATCCAACGTGGGGGCCAAGGTGGCCAGCTGGCGCGTCAGCGTGGGGGCCCAGCGCCGCCAAAATTGCCAACGCAGCGGTTGGCGCGGACGGCCCACCACCAGGGTGGCGCAGTTCAGCGTCTGGGCCTGGAGGACCAGGGCTTCGGCGATACCGCTGCCGGTCAACACCGCCGTATCGGCACCCAGGGTTTCGGCCAGTTGCAGCACGGTGAGGATGCGGTCGCGCTCGGTGGCCTCCAGGCGCTGCAGCAGCGGGGTTTCCACATAGGCGGCGTGCCAGCGCACGTTGAGCTGCCCGGCCAGCCGCGCAGCGGTGCGCACGGTGTGCTCCGCGCCCTCCAAGGGGCCGATGCAGGCCAGTATGGCACCGGAGGTGTTCCATACGGGCGGCAGGTCGGCGGCACTGCCGGACTGCTCCACGCGGTAGCTGCGCACGTCGTCTTCCACATGCTCTGCCGTGCGGCGCAGGGCGATTTCGCGCAGCGCAATCAGGTTGCCCTTGCGGAAGAAGTTCTGTGCGGCGCGGGCCGCCTGCTGCGGCAGGTAGACCTTGCCCGCCTGTAGCCGGGCGGTGAGCTCGTCAGGGGTCACATCCACCAGGATGATCTCGTCGGCGCTGTCGAGCACGGTGTCGGGCACGGTCTCCAGCACGCGGATCCCGGTGATGGCCCCCACCGTGCCGTTCAGACTCTCCAGGTGCTGCACGTTCAGGGCCGACCAGACCTCGATGCCTGCGGCCAGCAGCTCCTGCACGTCCTGCCAGCGCTTGGGGTGGCGCGAGCCCTCCACATTGCTGTGGGCAAGCTCATCGACCAGCAGGATGGCCGGTTTGCGGGCCAGGGCTGCGTCCAGGTCAAATTCGGGCAGCGTCTGGCCCCGGTAGGGGAGCTGGTGCAGCGGCAGCAGCTCCAGGCCGTGCAGCAGGGCTGCCGTTTCCTTGCGGCCATGGGTTTCCACCACGCCCACCAGCACCTCGCGCCCGGCCTGGTGCGCCTGCTGGGCGGCGCTGAGCATGGCGTAGGTTTTGCCCACGCCTGCGTTGGCCCCGAAATAGATGCGCAAGCGGCCCCGCGTGCGGGCCGCATCCTGCTCTTGCAGGCGCTGCAGCAGTGCATCGGGGTCGGGTCGGTTGTCCATGCGCGGAGGTTACTGCATGCCATCCAGCGCCAGGTTCAGGCGCAGCACGTTGACGCGCGGCTCACCCAAAAAGCCGAACAAGGGCTGCTCAGTGTGCTGCGCCACCAGGGCTTGCAGCTTGGCAGCCTCCAGCCCCCGCGCCTTGGCTACGCGCTGAATCTGGTACAGCGCTGCCGCAGGGCTGGTGTGCGGGTCCAGCCCGCTGGCGGATGCCGTCACCAGGTCCACCGGCACGGGGGCGGTGTTGCCGGGGTCCGCATCGCGCAGGGCCTGGATGCGGGCCTTGACAGCATCGGTCAACGCCGGGTTCAGCGGGCCCAGGTTCGAGCCACCGGATGCTGCGCCGTTGTAGGGCTGCGGGGCAGTGGCCGAGGGGCGGCCCCAGAAGTAACGCGGGGCGCTGAAGCTCTGGCCGATCAGCTCGGAACCGACCGGTTGGCCATCACGCAGCACCAGGCTGCCAGCAGCCTGCTGGGGAAACGCCGCCTGGCCCACGCCGGTAACGGCCAGCGGATACAGCACGCCGGTGAGCAGCGTAAGAGCGGTAAACACCACCAGGGTGGGACGAAGAATTGCGTTCACTTTGAACTCCTTAAACGAGGTGGGTGGCGACCAGCAACAGGTCAATCGCCTTGATGCCGATGAAGGGCACGACCAGGCCGCCCAGGCCGTAGACGAGCAGGTTGCGGCGCAGCAGCGCGGCGGCACCCACGGGGCGGTAGCGCACACCCTTGAGCGCCAGCGGCACCAAAAACATGATGATCAGCGCATTGAAAATCACCGCCGACAAGATGGCGCTGGACGGGCTGCCCAGCCCCATCACGTTCAGCGCGTGCAGCTGCGGGTAGGTGCTGACGAAGATGGCCGGGATGATGGCAAAGTACTTGGCCACGTCGTTGGCGATCGAGAAGGTGGTGAGCGCGCCGCGCGTCATCAGCAAGGCCTTGCCGGTTTCCACAATCTCCAGCAGCTTGGTGGGGTTGGAGTCCAGGTCCACCATATTGCCCGCCTCCTTGGCGGCCTGGGTGCCGCTGTTCATGGCCACGGCCACATCGGCCTGGGCCAGGGCGGGCGCGTCGTTGGTGCCGTCGCCCGTCATGGCGACCAGGTGGCCTTCGCTTTGGTACTTGCGGATCAGGGCCAGCTTTTGTTCGGGCGTGGCCTCGGCCAGGAAGTCATCCACGCCCGCCTCGGCGGCGATGGCGGCAGCGGTGAGCTTGTTGTCGCCGGTGATCATCACCGTCTTGATGCCCATGCGGCGCAGTTCGCCAAAGCGCTCTTTGATGCCTGCCTTGACGATGTCTTTGAGCTCGACCACACCCAAGACCGTGTTGCCTTCCACCACCACCAGTGGCGTGCTGCCCCGGCGCGCCACGTCGTCGGCGGTGTGGGCCACTTCGGTGGGCATGTGGCCGTGGTGGGCTTGCACATAGTTGCGGATCGCATCCACCGCGCCTTTGCGCAGCACGCGGGTGGTAGTGCCTGCCACCACGTCGATGCCACTCATGCGGGTCTGCGCCGTGAAAGGCACCTCGGTGGTCTGCCCCACCAGCAGCGGCACCGTCCCTAACCGCTGCGCCAGGGCCACGATGCTGCGGCCCTCGGGGGTTTCATCGGCCAGCGAAGCCTGGGCGGCGCAGGCAGCCAGTTGCGCTTCACCCACGCCGGGGGCGGGGAAAAAGGCCGAGGCCTGGCGGTTCCCGTGGGTGATGGTGCCGGTTTTGTCCAGCAGCAGCACGTCCACATCACCTGCCGCTTCCACCGCCCGACCCGAGGTGGCGATCACGTTGGCCTGCACCATGCGGCCCATGCCCGCCACGCCCACGGCAGACAGCAGGCCGCCGATGGTGGTGGGGATCAGGCAGACCAGCAGCGCGATCAGGGCCGTCATGCTGACCACCGTGCCCGCGCCCGCAGCCTGCACGCTGAACATCGAGAACGGCAGCAGCGTCACCGTGACCACCAGGAACACGATGGTCAGCGCCACCAGCAGAATCGTCAGCGCAATCTCGTTGGGCGTTTTCTGGCGCTTGGCACCTTCCACCATGCTGATCATGCGGTCCAGGAACGACTCGCCAGGGTTCACGCTGATGCGCACCACCAGCCAGTCGGACAACACCCGCGTGCCACCGGTGACGCTGGAGAAATCGCCGCCCGACTCGCGCACCACCGGGGCCGATTCGCCGGTGATGGCGCTCTCGTCCACCGAGGCCACGCCTTCGATGACTTCGCCGTCTAGCGGGATCAGGTCGTGTGCCATGACCAGTACCACGTCGCCCTTGCGCAGGTTTTCAGCCTCTTCAGGGAGCCACGTCGTGCCGTACTTGGGCTCACGCAGCTTTTTGGCCATGGTGCTTTTCTTCAGGCTGCGCAGCGAGGAAGCCTGCGCCTGCGCACGGCCCTCGGCCAGGGCTTCGGCAAAGTTGGCAAACAGCACGGTGAACCACAGCCACACCGCCACCGCCAGCACGAAGCCCGCCGTGCCGTCGCCACTGTCCAGCGCCAGCACGCCGAAAAGCGTGGTCAAGATGCTGCCGATAAAGACGACAAACATCACCGGGTTGTGCCACTGCACGCGCGGGTTGAGCTTGGTGAAGGCAGCGGCCAGCGCGGGCTTGAGCAGGGCGGGATCGAGCAACACCAAAGACTTGGGGGTGTTCATACAGACATCTTTCGAAAATTTAAGCCAAATCGGCCTCTAGCGCCCATTCCATGGGCGTGAGCAGCTATTAAATATGCAGCAATCATGGTTTCGCCCACAGCATGAGGTGTTCGACCACCGGGCCCAGGGCCAGCGCGGGCACGTAGTTCAGCAGGCCCACCAGCAGCACGGTGCCGATCAACAGGCTGACAAACAGCGGGCCGTGCGTGGGCAAGGTGCCCGATGTCACCGGCAGGCGCTGCTTGGCCGCCAGCGAACCGGAAATGGCCAGCACCGGCACGATCATTCCGAAGCGCCCGATCCACATCGCGATGCCCAGCAGGATGTTGTAGAACGGCGTGTTGGCCGACAGCCCGGCGAACGCGCTGCCGTTGTTGTTACCAGCCGAACTCAGCGCGTACAAAATTTCGCTGAAGCCATGCGCGCCGGGGTTGGCAACGCCCGCCTGGCCCGCGCCCGACAGTACGGCCACCGCCGTGCCCGCCAGCACCACCAGGGGCGTGACCAAAATGGCGATGGAGGTGAGCTTCATCTCGTGCACCTCGATCTTCTTGCCCAGGTACTCGGGGGTGCGGCCAATCATCAGCCCGGCGATGAACACCGCCAGGATGGCAAAAATCAGCATGCCGTACAGGCCCGAGCCCACGCCGCCAAACACCACCTCGCCCAGCTGCATCAGCACCAGCGGCACCATGCCGCCCAGCGGGGTAAAGGAGTCGTGCATGGCGTTGACCGCGCCGCAACTTGCCGCTGTGGTGATGACGGTAAACAGGCTGCTGGCGGTGATGCCATAGCGCAGCTCCTTGCCTTCCATGTTGCCGCCCGGCTGCAGGCTGCTGGCCATCTGGTCCACGCCCAGCGGGGTGAGCAGCGGGTTCCCGGCCTGCTCGGCAGGGATGATGGCCACCACGGCCACCACGAACAGCACGGTCATCGCCGCCAGCACCGCCCAGCCCTGGCGCGCATCGCCCACCACGCGGCCAAAGGCAAAGCACAGCGCGGCGGGGATTAGAAAGATCGCCAGCATCTGCAAGAAGTTGCTCAACGCCGTGGGGTTCTCGAACGGGTGGGCCGAATTGGCGTTAAAGAAGCCGCCGCCGTTGGTGCCCAGCATCTTGATGGCCTCTTGCGACGCGACCGGGCCCATGGGCAGGGTTTGCGGCCCGGCCTGGAGCGTGGCCACCGTCTGGTAGCCGTCAAAATTCTGGATAACGCCCTGGCCGACCAACACCAGCGCCAATACCAGCGACAGTGGCACCAGCACCCAGGCGGTGACGCGCACCACATCCACCCAGAAGTTGCCAATCACAGCCGTAGACCGCGCCGCAAAGCCGCGCACCAGCGCGAACACCACGGCGATGCCGGTAGCGGCAGAGAAGAAGTTTTGCACTGCCAGGCCCAGCATCTGGGTGAGGTAGCCCATGGTGGACTCGCCCGCATAGCCCTGCCAGTTGGTGTTGGACGCAAAGCTGATGGCGGTGTTGAAGGCCGAGTCGGCCGATACCGCCGCCATACCCTGCGGGTTCAGCGGCAGCCACACCTGCAGGCGCTGCAGCGCGTAGACCACCAGGGCACCCAGGAGGTTGAAGGCCAGCAGCGCCAGCGCGTAGTGCGCCCAGTGCATGGACTTGTCGGGCGATGTGCCCGCCAGCTTGTAAATGGGTGCCTCGAGCTTGTGCATCCAGCCGGGCAGTTCGCCCTGGGCCAGGCGCGCCAGCCACAGGCCCAGCGGCCAGGCGGCGGCCAGCAGGACCACCAGATACACGGTGAGCAAAATCCAGGCGTTGGAGGACATCAAAACTCCTCCGCGCAGATCAGCGCATAGACCAGGTACGCCAGCAACAGCACAGCACACAAGCCGCCCAGGCCATAGAGCACGTCGAGCGGGATCATGCGCGGCCTCCCTGGGGTTTTTCCAGCTTCTGGAACCCTTTGAGCAGCAGCACCATCACCCCCCACAACAGGCCCAGGCCCGCAATCCACAGCACATCCATACCATCACGCTTTCTAGAGAAATTGATGGTGTGAGATTACGTAACTGGGCGTAAAGACGGAGTAATGAGTGGAAGGAGAGGTGTATAGAAAGCGTAAAGACGGGGTCTAACGGGAAGGATCAAGGCAGCACGGCAAACCCCGGCTGCAGGGCCTGCGCCTGGGCGCGGTTGCGGTAGGCCGCAGCATCGTCGGCACCAAAGCGCCCGTCCAGCATCAGCCCACGGGCGACCAGGTCGGCCACCGACTGGTTGACCGCCGCCACGTACCCGGCCTTGGAGCCGTACAGGCTTTGCACGCTGCGGCGCGGGTCGCCGGGCTGGCGCTGCGCGTCGGTCACGGCAAAGGCCAGTTGCGAACCGTTCAAGCCGTACTGGTTGCCCGCCACAAAGCCGCTTTTGCGCAAGCTGTAGCCAGTGAAGGTGGCCAAGGGCACCGAAGAGTCGGGCATCTTCACACCGGGCACATCGTTGCCCTGCGCGTCCACCGTGGGCTGTTGCACCACGTAGAACTTGCTGGAAATGGCCGAGGGAATCACGCTTTCATCGTTCAGGCTGAGCGTGTTGTAGACCCCGTTGAAGGCCAGGCCGGGCGTGCCGCTCACGCCGGTAAACGCCACCCCCGACAGATCTGGCCCACCCAGGCTGGCGGGCGATGCGGTGGGTACGGCCAGGGTGCCAGCACGCGCCGTGGGCCAGGCATTGGGCAGCGGCTGCGCCGTGCCCTTGACCCAGCCTTCCAGGTTCACATACAGCGCACGCACCAGCGCCGTGCTGGCATTGTTGACGGTGGCGGCATAGGTGGGCGCAGTGGCCGCCACGCTGCGGGTGACCGTCATGTCGGGCTGCGTCCGCGCGTTGGCGGCCAGCTGCGAGGGGCTGTGCTGGGTGCCGGTGGCATAGACCAGGCGCACGTTGTCGGGTATGGCCACATCGTTGCCCAGGCCGTCGGTGGCCACCAGCGAGGCGCGCGCGCCACCGAATTCGATGGGGCTGTCGTACTGGATGAGCTTGGGGCAGGTGCGGTCCTCTGTGCACTTCTTCAGCAGGCCGTCGGTGCGGCCACTGACGGGGTCGGTCAAGGTGGCATAGCCGAACGGGAACTGGTCGCCCGGCGTGTAGTGCGTCTCGTGCTGGCGTGAATAGTCGCCGGGCTTGGACCAGCGGTAGTTGGTGTAGGTCTTGCGCGATCCGCCCACCAGCGGCAGCATGCCGTCGAACACCCGGCGCTGCTGTGCGTCGGTGTTGAAGCCTTGCCACAGGAAATCGCGCACATAGCGGCCTGATTGCGAGATGCCCCCCAGCAGCGTGGTCTGGATGCGGCCTGCCAGCGGGTTGCCCGCCGTGCCATGGCGCAAGAAGCCCACCAGGTCGCGCGTGGCCAGAAAGCCCAGGCCCATGACCTTGGGCTCCACGGCGGTGTAGTTGAACTGGTAGATGCTGCCGTTGTCCAGCCCGGCATCCAGCGCGGCGGCGTAGGTGGCATCGGAGCGCACGGCGGCGCGGTCGATGGTGACAAAGCCATAGCCGTCGGCCCCGGTGCCACCCGCCACGCCCGTGCCGGTGCCTGCGGTGTAGGTCCACAGCGAGGTGGCCACCGTGATGGGGGCCGAGGTGGGTGTCTTGCGCACCGTCAGCGTGGCGGTGCCCTGGCTGCCGGGCGCGAGTTTGTAGTAGGTGCCCAGCAGGTTGGCCGTGGCATTGTCGGCATTGAACTCGTCTTGCACGCGGCCGGTGATGGGTGCGTTGCCGTTGCTCCGGTCTACGGCGATGGGCAGTGTCATGCCGGGTGCGTACCAGCGCTGTGTGGTGCTGATGGCGGCAGAGGCCCCATTCAGCGTCTGGGGCCGGTCGCCCTGCCAGCCCGCCCAGACGATGCTGGCACCCTGGTTCAACAAAAAGCCATTGCCCGCGCCCGTACCGGCCACATCGCCGCTGGCCGTTGCAACGACTTGGGGCCGCACGTTCGTGAACAGGTCGTTGACCGAGCCCTCGTTCAATGCGGACACCAGCAGTGTGTTGGTCCGGTTGGACACCTCGTAGAACAGCGTGCCGTTGCCGCGCGCGGCATCGGTGGGGGCCAGCAGCACCACATCGAAGGTGTAGCGCACATGGCCCGAGGCATCGGGCACGGTGTTCTTCAGATCGACGATGGTGGCGGCGCATTCGTCCTGGGGCGAAACGGTGGCCGTCGCCTCGGCCAGCGTGTAGGTGTAGGTGCCCACGCTGCCAAAGCCGGCACCCCCGAACGCCAGGCCGGTACCCTTGACGGCAAAGCGCTCAATGGCCGAGCGCGTGATGGCACAGGGGCGGGTGTAGTCCGGCGGCACCAGTGCGCTGCGCGCGGCGGGCAGGCGCGACGCGACTTCATTGCCACCGCAAGCGGCCAGCACCACCACCGCAGCAGCAGAACCACCACGCAGCGCGTAGTGGACCAGGGAACCGGTCATCTTCACCATCTCGTTGTCTCCTTGTTGTTGGCGATCGCCGGGCGCAAAGGCACAGCCCGGCTTCTCGGGCTGGAATGTACTGAGCCCGCACCGACAGAACAATTAAGGAGAAGCAGGGATGTTTACGCCCCACGAAACAATCAGGGGTTAACCCTTTGGGGTATTTTTAGGCGAGAGGGGCCAGGGACAGGCGGCAGACCGACAACAGGGTCAGCAGGTTGGGGTCGCGCTCGCGCGTGCGCAAAAAGTTCAGCGCGATGGTCTGGCGCATGGCAAATTTGGCCTGCAACGGAATGAGCTGCACCTTGTGCTGGAACACATCGCGCACCCGGCCTGGCAGCAGGGTGCAGCCCAGGCCCCCGCTGACCAGGTTCATCAGCGAAAAAATGTCATCGGTCTGCATCACCACCTTGGGGGTGAATTCGGCAATGCGAAAGGCATCCTGAAAACCCTTGTAGGTGGCGAAGCCCTGGGTCAGGCTGACAAAGCGCTCGCCAGCACACTGGGCCAGGTCCACCGCCGCCATATCGGCGTAGCGCGAGCCCACCGGCGCGGCAAAGTAGATGTCGTCCTCAAACAGCGGCAGGGATTCGATGTCGGGTGCATTGTCGGGAATGGCCATCAACGCTGCGTCAATCGCACCCTGGGCCAGCTTGTGCAGCAGCACGGCGTTGGAGCCCAGCACCAGCTCGGGCTGCAACTCGGGCTTGCGCACTTTCAGGGCAATCAACAGACTCGGTACGGTCTTGATGGTCAGCGAATACAGCGAGCCGATGCGGATCTGGTCGGACGCATAGCCTGCCGCCTCGCGGGTGGAGCGCACGCCCTCGGCCATCAGGTGCAGCACGTCTTTGGCCGCTTCGGCCAGCACCTGCGCGGCCTGGGTCGGGATCAGGTTGCGGCCCTCGTGGCGAAACAAAGCGCAGCGCAAGCCCTCCTCCAGGGCGTGCAAGGCCCGGTGCACGCTGACGGTGCTGGTGCCTAGCACCTCGGCGGTACGCGTTAGATTGCCCTCATGCATGTAAGCCAGAAAAATTTCCAGCCGGCGAAAGGTAATATCGTCTCCGACGCGGATGGCCATGCCTAGGGAGCAGCCTTGTCAGCTTCGCTGGTGAACGCGTCGGCAAAGAAGGCCTCTGGCGGCAGCCCGGCCT
>NZ_JBWMAV010000014.1:0-155725 GCF_056521425.1 Rhodoferax sp. LS1P39
CTTCTCCACCGCCCACTTCTTTTGCTCTGCCGTGTATCTCTTGTGTTTCATGCTTTGTCTTTTGCCGCCCATCTTTGCCATTAAATGTTGAGGCGACATCTATCCTGACATGGAGGGACACAAAAGAAAGTTACTGCGCCGCCGGGCGCACATCCCGGCCGGGGATGTCAGTTGCATCAACAAAAAGTCCAGCATCCTTAGGCCCCCAGATAGGCATCAAGCACCTGCTTATTCCCCCGAATCTCCGCCGGTGTACCAATGGCCATCACCTTGCCCTCCACCATCACCATGATCCGATGGCACAGGTCCATCACGAAGTCCATGTTGTGCTCGATCACGACAAAGCTGCTTTTCTTGCCCGAAGCCGGGTTGCGGTTCAGGTCTTTCAGCAGGGTGGAGATGCCGCCCACCAGGCTGGGATTCACCCCCGCGCAGGGTTCGTCCAGCAGCACCAGATCGGGCTCGCTCATGAAGGCCATGGCGATGTCCACCAACTTTTGCTGGCCGTAGCTGAGTTCACCGGCCTTCTTGTCGGCCACGTGCTCGATGCGAAAGCGCTTGATCAGTGCATCGGCTTTGTGCCCCAGGCCCGAGTCGCTGGGCGCGAACATGCGGCTGAACATGCTGCCCTGGTGCTCCTGGGCGGCGACGATCAGGTTGTCGCGCACGGTCATCTTGCCAAAGACCTGCAGGGTCTGGAAGGTGCGGCCAATGCCGCGGCGGTTCAGCTCCAGCGGGCCGCACTGGGTCACGTCTTCACCGTTGAGCTCGATCTTGCCGGTGTCGGGGGTGATCTGGCCCAGCATGCTGTTGAACAGCGTGGTCTTGCCCGAGCCGTTGGGGCCGATCACGCCGAAGATTTCACCCGGCTGGACCTCGAAGCTCACACCGCCCACGGCCTGGATCGCACCGTAGGCCTTCTTCAGATCGGTAACTTTCAAAAGGGACTGGTTCATGGCTTGGCTCCTGCGGCAGCGCGGGCGGCGCTGGCTTCTTTAGATTGCTTCTTCGCCTTCATGCGGTCTGGCAGGCTTAGCAGCCCGTCGGGCAGCCACACCATCAGCAACACCACGGCGGCACCGAACATCGGCAAATACCAGTCGGACACGCCCGGCACGTCGCGCAGCCACTCGGGCACCACCACGCCCACTGCCGCGCCCACCACCGGGCCCAGAAAGTAGCCCGGCCCGCCCACCACCACCATCAGGTACATCATGATGGACGCACCCACGGCAAACGGTGCGGGCTCGATGAACTGCACCAGCGACGCAAACAAGGCACCCGCCACCCCGGCATAGGCCGCGCCGATGGCGAACGACAGCAGGGTGTAGCTGCGGATGTTGATGCCTAAGCTCTCCGCCCGGATCGGGTTGTCGCGCAGCGCGGTAAACGCCTTGCCCCAGGGTGAGCGCAGCAGGCCCCATAGCAGTAGCGCCAGCACCACGGCGATGGCCAGTACCAGGTAGTAGTAGGCGCGGTTGCTGTCGGCAAAGGCCGGGCGGGCAATGTCGTTGATGCCGAAGGTGCCGCCGGTCAGCCACTCTTCGTTGCGCATCACCAGCCATACCGCGGTGTTGAAGCCCAAGGTGGCAAACGCCAGGTAGATGGTTTGCACCCGCAGCGCCGGGAAACCCAGCACCAGGCCCACGCCAAAGCACAGCGCCGCAGCCGCTGGAATGCCCAGCCACCAGCCAAAGCCGGCTTTGAGCAGCAGCGCCATGGTGTAGGCCCCGATACCAAAGAAGGCGGCGTGGCCCAGCGACTTCTGCCCGGCGTAGCCTACGGTCAGGTTCAGCCCCATGGTGGCCACCACGAAGATCAGCCACGTGGTCAGCAGGTAGACCCCGTAATTTTTAAGAAATTGGGGTGTCACGCACAAGAACAGGGCGGCAGCAGCTATGGAAATGAGAGTGCTCTTTTTCATACTTTTCTCTCTTCTTTCTTGCCCAGCAGACCTTGCGGCTTGAACAGAATCACCACCATGAAGATCACCAGCGCCACCGCGTCCTTGTAGGCGGGCGAGATGTAGGCCGCGGCCAGGTTCTCGCACACGCCCACGATCAGCCCGCCCAGCAGCGCGCCGCGCGAGTTGTTGAAGCCGCCGATGATGGCCGCGAAGAAGGCCTTGGTGCCCAGGCTTTCACCCATGTCGAACTTGGCGAGATACGTGGGCGTGACCAGCACTGCCGCTGCGCAGGCCAGCACCGCGTTGATGGCAAAGGTGTAGAAAATCATGCGCGGCACGTTGATGCCCAGCACGCTGGCGCTCTCGGTGTTTTGCGCCACCGCCTGCATGGCGCGGCCGGTGATGGTTTTTTGCAGAAAGGCCTGGGTGGCAAACACCAGCAGCAGCGCCAGCACCAGCGTGCCCACGTCGGCCAGGGTGATGGTGACCCCGGCGATGTTGAACAGCTTGTCGGCAAACAGGCTGGGGAAAGGGTGGGCTTCGGCGCTGTACCCGGCCCGCATGCCATTGCGCATGAAGATCGACAGGCCGATGGTGGCCACCACGATGGGCATCATGCCGAACTTGAACAACGGGTCCACCACACCGCGCTTGAAAGCCCAGCCCAGCACCAGGGTGGCCAGCACGCAGCTCAGCAAAAAGCTCACCAGAAACGGCGCACCCATGTGCATGAAGGCCAGCATCATGAACGCGGGCAGCATCACGAACTCGCCCTGGGCAAAGTTGATAGTGCCCGCCGCCTGCCACAGAAGCGTGAAGCCCAAGGCGGCGAGGGCGTAAATGCCCCCGGTGGCCAGGCCACTGAAGAAGAGTTGGAGAAAGTCGGTCACGGGGGCTCCTGGTGTGTGGCTAGGCGGGGCGCAGCGGGTTTACTTCTTCGCCGGAGCAGCAGGCATCTTCACGTTCACATTCGCCACATTCAGCGGCGGCACCATGGCGATCACTTCCTGCTTGCCGTTCTTCACTTCCACCATGAAGCTTTCGCGGTCCAGGTCGCCGTTTTTGTCGAATTCGACGTTCATCAGCACGCCGGGGTATTTGTCGGTGCTGACTTTCAGGCCGTGCAGGGCGGCGGCCACGGCCTTGCGGTCGGGTTTGCCGACTTTCTCGATGGCGGCCTTCAGCGCGTACACGCCGCTGTAGCCCTTCATGCCGTTGTGGTCCGACACGTAGCCGTAGGCTTTCTCAAACTTGGCGCGGAAGGCGCGGATGGCCGGGATGGGCGCGTCCACCGTCAGGCCCACGTGGGCGATGGCACCGTTGGCCGCGTCGCCTGCCAGATCAATGACTTTCTGGCCGGTGAGCGTGGTTTCGCCAATGATGGGCTTGGCCCAGCCTTGCTTGCGCAGTTCGCGCAGGGCACGGGCGGATTCTTCTTCGTTGGAGTAGACAAACACCGCGTCGGGGTTGGCCTGCTTGGCTTTGAGCACAGGTGCGGAGAAATCGACCTGGCCGCTGTCGGTGGAGATCTCGGCGACGATCTTGGTGTCGGTGTTGGCCAGGGCCTTCTTGATGGAGTCCAGCCCGCCCTTGCCGAAGTCGTTGTTCACAAAAATGATGGCCAGGGTTTTGGCCTTGGTCACTTCATTGATGTAGCGCGCCACCTTGGGCATGGCGGTTTCTTGCGTGAAGCTGGTGCGGAAGATGTAGGGGTTGCCCGCCTTGGTGATGCTGGCGGCCTCGCCACCGGTGAAGTTGGGAATCTCGGCGCGGCGGCTCTCGGCCATGCTGACCATGATGGAGCCCGAAAACACCGGGCCGAAGATGGCAAACACCTCGTTGTCCACCGCCTTTTGCGTCAGGCCCTTGGCCACGCCGGGGTTGCTCTGGGTGTCGTTGGTGCTGGTCTCGAACTTCTTGCCCAGCACGCCGCCCTCGGCATTGATCTCCTTGACCGCAAGCTCCACGCCGTTCTTGAAGTTGGTGCCCGCCGTGGCCCCGCCACCGGACAGCTCAACGATGTTGGCGATCTTGATGGTTTGTTGGGCAAATGTGCCGCTAGCGCTTGCTGCAATGGCGCAGGCAGCTATAAATTTGAGAGTAATTCGTTGGGTCATGGCGTGTCTCCGGGTGGTTGGTGGTGAGGGGTCAGGAAGGCTTGCGGATTTCGCCGAGCAGCTCGGCGGGGTAGATGCCTTCGCGCAGGAAGTCGGCATCTTTGCGAATCTGTTGGGCCGCGTCGGTGAAGCCAAAAAAATCCAGGTAGCAATGGGCTTGCTGGATCAGCATCTCAAAACCCGGCTCGGCCTGCAGGCCACGGGCGCGGGCGGCGCGCACCATGGGCGTAGGCTGGTTCTTCATCAAGATATCCACCAGCGCTGCGCCCGCGTCCAGGCGCGCCACGTCGCAGGGCAGGGGGTCGCTGGCCTTCAAACCCAGAGGCGAGGCGTTGATGACCACATCGAATCCGGCGGGGTCGTTGCTGGGGGCGGCAAAGGCCTTGACGGGCGAGCCTGCGGTGATGCGGGCGGCCACCTCGGTAGCGCGCTGGGTGCTGGGGTCGAAAAAGGCAATCTCGGCCGGAGCCTGGGCGCCTGCCAGAGCCAGCGACGCGCCAATCGCCGCCGCCGCACCGCCCGCGCCCAGAATCAACACCCGCTTGGCGGCATAGGCAATGCCGAAGTAGCCCAGGCTGGCCACAAAGCCTTCGCCGTCGAACAGGCCGCCTTCCAGCGTGCCGTCGGCCCTGCGCCGCACGCCGTTGACGGCTCCGGCCATGCGGGCGATGTCGGACATGGCATCCAGCGCGTCCAGCATGGCGGTTTTGTGCGGAATGGTCACCCACAGGCCGTGCACATTGGGGGCGGCAAAAGCGGTTTTCACAAAGGTCTGCAGATCGGCCGGGGCGACCTGCACCGGCACCAGCACCGCGTTGATACCCAGCAGCGCAAAAATGCGGTTGAAGCTGGTGGGGGCTTGCACCTGCTCGATCGGGTGGCCGACGATGAAGTACACGCGGGTGTGGCCGTCGATGGCGTGCACGGGAGCGCTAGCAGGGGTGGTGGAGGGCATGGTGGTGGAGGCGGTGGGCATGTGGGCAGGTCGGTAAGGCCGTCTGAATTTGATTGCGAATGTAGAGGTATGCGCGCCCTGCAGGATGCAACTGCTTGCAAGTCTGCGCGATTAGTGGACGATGTTGCGCGATAATCGAGCGGAACAAGGGTTTTCCTATGATTGATTCCCCCCCTGCACAAGGCGATCTGGACCGCCGCGACTGGATCGCCGGGCTGGAAAAAGGCCTGGCCCTGCTGGAGTCTTTCAGCGAAGCCCATCCGCGCATGAACGCCACCCAGGCGGCCCAGCGCGGCGGCCTGACCCGCACCGCCGCGCGCCGCTACCTGCTGACGCTGGCGCACCTGGGCTTTTTGGGCACCGACGGCAAGCTGTTCTGGCTGACCCCGCGCGTGCTGCGCCTGGGCCAGAGCTACCTGGATTCGGCCCGGCTGCCGCGCATCGTGCAGCCGTTTTTGCAGCGCGTGACGGCGGGCACCATGGAGGTGGCGTATTTGAGCGTGCTCGACGGCGACGACATCGTCTACATCGCCCGCAACGGCCCCAGCCGCAGCATGAACACCGGCTACGTGCTGGGCGGGCGGGTGCAGGCCCAGGTCACGGCGGCGGGCTTGATGATGCTGGCCCAGCGCACGCCCGAGCAGCGCGAGCAGTGGCTGGCCCAGCGCAGCCTGCAGACCTACACCCCGCACACCATTACCCAGCCCGAGCAGTTGCGCACCGCCCTGGTCCACATCCGCGCACAGGACTGGGCCCTGTCCGAGCAGCAGCTGGAGCTGAACTACCGCGGCATCGCCGTGCCCCTGCGCGACCGCAATGGCGATGCCGTCGCCGCCCTCAGCGTCACCATGCCCATGGGCCATGAACCCACCGCCGATGCGGTGGCCCGCGTGCTGCCGGTGCTGCGGGAGACGGCGCAGGCGATGCGGAATTTGATTTGACCGGACCGACTCTGCTGGTTGGCGTGGGCAGGGGTGTTTGTTGCTAATTGTTACACTGCCGCCTCCGCAGCACCTTTGAGGACACCACCGTGTGGTTCAAGAATACGAAAATAGTGACCCGGCTGAGCGTGGGTTTTGGATTGATTTTGGCGTTGCTGGTCGTGGTGATGGGGGTGGCTGCCCTGCGCCTGGGCGAACTGGGCAACATCAACCACCGCATCGTGGACGAGGGCCTGGTAAAGAACTCTGCCGCGGCCACCATCAACGCCACCACCAAGGCCAACGCGCGCCGGACCATGGAGCTGTTTTTCCTCACCGACCCCGCCAAAGCCCAGCAGACCTACGCCTTCATCGATGCCAATAAAAAGGCCATCGCCGATGCGCTGCAGACGCTGAACACCCTGGAAACCTCGCCCGAGGGCCGGGCGCTGCTCGACAAAATCCAGCAAACCCGCACCGCCTACGTGGCATCGTTTGGCAAGGTGGACCAGTTGCTGCGCAGCGAAGACCGGGCCGAGGCCTCGGCCGTGCTGCTGGCCCAGACCCTGCCCGCCCTGGATGCCCTGCAAGACCAGGTGGTGGCCATGGTGGAGCTGCAAAAGCGGCAAATTGCCGAGGATGCCGCGCTGCTGGATGCGCGTATTGCCGCCACCCGCACCCTGCTGTGGGTGCTGGGCGCGGTGGCCCTGCTGCTGGGTGTTGTGGCCACGGTCCTGATTGCCCGCAGCATCGTGGAGCCCTTGAATGAGGCCTTGCTGATCGCCGACACCGTGGCGGCGGGCGATTTGAGCCAGGATTTTGAAACCGTGCGCGGTGGCGAGTTTGGGCGCCTTTTGGGCTCCATGGGTTCGATGGAGGACACCCTCACCCAACTGGTGATCCGCATCAAGGACAGCACCGAGTCGATCTCCGTGGCTTCGCGGCAAATTGCCAGCGGCAATGCCGACCTGTCGCAGCGCACCGAAACCCAGGCATCGTCGCTGGAAGAAACCGCCGCCAGCATGGAGCAACTGACGGCCACCGTGCGCCAGAACCTCCAGCGCGAAAAGGCGGTCCACGGCCTGGCCCAGGACGCCGCCCATATCGCCCAGCGCGGCGGCACGGCGGTGGGTGAGGTGGTGGACACCATGCTGGACATCAGCACCAGCTCGAAAAAGATCGTGGACATCATCGAGGTCATTGAAGGCATTGCCTTCCAGACCAACATCCTGGCCCTGAATGCCGCCGTGGAGGCCGCCCGAGCGGGCGAGCAGGGCCGGGGCTTTGCGGTAGTGGCCAGCGAGGTGCGGACCCTGGCGCAACGCAGCGCCGATGCCGCCAAAGAGATCAAGGGGCTGATCGGCCACTCGGTGCAGCAGGTGGAAAGCGGCAGCCAGCGCGTCGACCAGGCGGGCCGCACCATGCAGGAAATCGTGCAGGCCGTGCACCGGGTCACCGAGGTACTGGCCGAGATGACGCAGGCCTCGGCCGAGCAAAGCGCGGGCATCGAGCATGTGAACCAGGCTGTGGTGCAACTGGAGTCCATGACCCAGCAAAACGCCTCCCTGGTCGAAGAAACCGCCGCCGCCGCCACGTCCATGGCCAGCCAGGTGGAGCTGCTCCAGGAGGCGGTGGACAGCTTCAAGGTATAAGGCAACGCTGAACAAGTCCCTCGCGGTCTGCGCATCCCTGGCCTCGGGCGGTCTGCGGCGTTGCAAATCCTCGCCATAGCCCAAGCTATGTCTGCGGTTTGCGCCTAGCATCCCATCCCGATCCAGGGCGCGCCGCCTCGCGGAGACTTATTCAGCGTCGCCATAAAGCCCCCAGGAGAACCCCCATGATCCGCCACACCGTCGTCTTCACACTCAAGCACCCAGCGGCCTCCGAGGCGGAGTCGTCCTTCCTGCAGGCCGCGCAGGTGCTGGCCACCATTCCCAGCGTCCGAAACTTCGAACGCCTACGCCAGGTCAGCCCGAAGAACAGTTTTGACTTTGGCTTCTCGATGGAATTCGAGTCGCAAGAGGGCTACACGGCCTACAACGTCCACCCAGAACACGTCCGCTTCGTAGAGACCCGCTGGAAGCCCGAAGTGGCGGATTTCCTGGAAATCGACTACGTGCCGCTGAGCCCGGCTTGAGCAAAACAGGCCCGCGCCACCTCGCGCGCTAGGCGCGATGCCCGGCAAAGCCGGGCCGATCCCGCTCCCCCGGGGTCCCCATCTGTATGCGCCGAGGAGCACAGCTTTGGGCGGAAAAGGGCTGGCGTCTGTTTGAGCGCCAGCGAGTTTAGCCAGACCCCGACCAAAGCGAAGCACCGCAGGTTCCCGTAGCGCCAGCGGAGGGCGCAGACAGTTGGGGCGCCTTTCTTTTGGTGACTTTTCTTTTGCGCAAAAGAACAAGTGACTGCGCCGCCGGGCGCACATCCCGGCCGGGGATGCCAGCAGGCACCCAGAAAACGTAAACGCCAACCCGCCAATAGGGGTCGGAGCACGCACGCGACTGGGCGGGAGGGTTGGTATCCACTTTTCGGCGCGCGTGGATGATCCGACCCCCATTGGCTACCACCCATGCAGTCCGCACAGGTTACTTCTCTTTTGATAGTCAAAAATAGGAGCTTCCCGTGCCCATTCCATCAGCGCAGAGGGCACTTTGGGTACCTGAAAATCCCCCTGAAAATCTGAAACAGCCCCCCATCCCCCTCCGGCAAACCACGCCCCTCTTTACGCAGCAACACCCCCAAGCCTAGGGTAAATGCGGATCCTCAATTGATTCAACGATCCGTACACTGAACCTACATTCAGAATACTGATCGTCAACCTGCTGCAAACGACCAGTTCCCCCGCACCGCAGCCCCACGAAAAAGACAAGGAGCCCCACATGTTCCCGAAAAACGCCTGGTACGTCGCCTGCACCCCTGACGAAATCGCCGACAAACCCCTGGGCCGCAAGATTTGCGGCGAATCTCTGGTGCTGTACCGCGGCCCCGAAGGCCAGGCCACCGCGCTGGAAGACTTTTGCCCGCACCGCGGCGCGCCCCTGTCGCTGGGCAAGGTGGAAAACGGCAAACTCACCTGCGGCTACCACGGGCTGGAGATGGGCTGCGACGGCAAAACCGTGGCCATGCCCGGCCAGCGGGTGCGCGGCTTTCCGGCCATCCGCAGCTACCCGGCCATCGAGCGCTACGGCTTCATCTGGGTCTGGCCCGGCGATGCGGCCCTGGCGGACGCGTCCAAACTGCACCACCTGGAGTGGGCCGACAACCCTGCCTGGGCCTACGGCGGTGGCCTGTTCCACATTAACTGCGACTACCGCCTGATGGTCGACAACCTGATGGACCTGTCGCACGAAACCTATGTGCACGCCAGCAGCATCGGCCAAAAAGAGATCGACGAAACCCCCACCAAAACCGTGGTGAACGGCGACGAGGTGATCACCAGCCGCCATATGGAAAACATCAGCGCGCCGCCGTTCTGGCGCATGGCATTGCGCGGCAACGGCCTGGCCGACGACGTGCCGGTGGACCGCTGGCAGATCTGCCGCTTCACCCCGCCCAGCCACGTGATGATCGAGGTGGGCGTGGCCCACGCGGGCCACGGTGGCTACGAGGCGCCCGACGCGCACAAGGCATCGTCCATCGTGGTGGACTTCATTACGCCCGAGACCGAAACCTCGATCTGGTACTTCTGGGGCATGGCGCGCCACTTCAAGCCCACCGACACCGAGCTCACCGCCAGCATCCGCGAAGGCCAGGGCAAGATCTTCAGCGAAGACCTGGAGATGCTGGAGAAGCAGCAGCGCAACCTGCTGGCCCACCCGCAGCGCAAGCTGCTGATGCTCAACATCGACTCCGGCGGCGTGCAGGCCCGCAAGGTGATCGACCGCCTGCTGGCCGCCGAAGCACCGCAGGTGGCAGCATGAGCACGGCCACCATCAGCGTGCGCGTGGCGCGCAAAACGCAGGAAGCGCTGGACATCTGCAGCTACGAGCTGGTGTCCACCGACGGCACGGCGCTGCCGGGCTTTTCGGCCGGATCGCACGTGGACGTGCACCTGCCCGGCGGGATCACGCGCCAGTATTCGTTGTGCAACGATGCCAGCGAAACCCATCGCTACCTGGTTGGCGTGCTGCGCGACCCGGCATCGCGTGGCGGCTCACAGGCCATGCACGACACGGTGCAAGAGGGCGATGTGCTGCAAATCAGCGCGCCGAAAAACCACTTCCCCTTGGCGCACGGTGCCAGCCGCAGCCTGCTGCTGGCGGGCGGCATCGGTATCACGCCGATTCTGTGCATGGCCGAGCGCCTGGCCGCCAGCGCCGCGCCGTTCCAGATGCACTACTGCAGTCGCGCCCAGGAACGCACCGCCTTTTACGAGCGCATCCGCAGCTCCGGCTTTGCATCCGATGTGCACTTCCACTTCGACGATGGTGCCAGCGCACAAAAGCTGTCCTTGCCCGACCTGCTGGCCGAACCGCAGCCGGGGGTGCACCTGTATGTGTGCGGGCCCAAGGGCTTCATGGACGCGGTGCTGCAGACGGCGCGCTCCAGCGGCTGGCCCGAAGACCAGCTGCACTACGAGTTCTTCTCGGCCAACGTGGCACCTTCGGCAGATGACGCCAGCTTTGAGGTCAAGCTGGCCAGCTCGGGCCGGGTGGTGCGCATCGCCGCCGACCAGACTGTGGCCAAGGCGCTGGCCCTGGCGGGGGTGGAGATTCCGCTGTCGTGCGAGCAAGGCGTGTGCGGCACCTGCCTGACCCGCGTGCTGGAGGGCGAGCCCGACCACAAGGACATGTACCTCACGCCGGAAGAGCAGGCCGCCAACGACCAGTTCACCCCGTGCTGCTCTCGGTCAAAATCGGCGCTTTTAGTGCTGGATCTGTAACGCATGCCCTTGTCCTCCCTGATCGCCCTGCAAGACCAACCCGGCCACCTGATCCGCCGCGCCCACCAGATCGCGGTGGCCAGCTTCCACACGCACTTGGGTCGCGAGGTCACCCCCGTGCAATACGCGCTGATGCGCACGCTGCAAGACCAGCCCGGTATCGACCAGAGCACCCTGGCGCTGGCCGTGGCGCTGGACACTTCCACCACCGCCGACATCGCCGTGCGGCTGGAGGCCAAGGGCTGGATTACCCGTGCGGTGCTGGCGCGCGGCCAGCGCAGTCTGTCGCTCACCCCTGAGGGCGTGGCGCTGCTGACCTCGTTGGTAGACGGCATGGCGCAGATGCAGACCACCTTGCTGGGCGGGCTGGAGCCGCTGGAGCAGGCCGAGCTGCTGCGCCTGCTGCGCAAATTTGTGGAACCCGACTCGCGTAAGCGGCAGGGGCTTTGAAAGAATTTGCTCTAAAAAGCGTAGCTGCTCGTGCTTATTGAATCGGCGCAGACTGCCTAAATGACGAGTAATTTTTTCTGCCGCCTTGAGCACATCCGACTGTGCCGCTTCTTCCACCAGATCACTACGCCGGTGCAAGACAGTACGGCCACTGCCAGGCCCAGCAAGCAAATAAACGCCTTGAACGGCCAGCCCCATGCCGCCGCCATGTGCAGCGCGGCAAGCCAGATGCGGATGGTATCGCCCGCGGCGGCACCGGTGGGTCGCCAGAGGTGGCGTTGTGCGCCGGTGTTGGCATCGAAATAGAGGCTGGTGGCGCCGCCGTGGTCGCGCGGGTCCAGGCTGCTGAGCACGTCGTAGCGGTACATTGCTTTGCGCGGGTCGTAGACCAGGGCTTCCTCTTCCAGAATGCTGAAGCCGTGCTGGTGCGCTGCCTGCGCCATCAGGCTGCGACCCATGCTGCGGCTTTCGGCCCAATCGATGCCGGGCTCAGGTTGCGGGTGCGGCAACAGCGGCAGGCTGCGGTAGTTGGGCTGGTAGTCCACCAGCGCAGACATGGTGGGCTTGTAGACTTCGGTGAGGTTGAAGGCGACGCTGCTCCAGGCCAGTATAAAAAGCATCGCCCAGGGCCATAGGCCGCCGCTTCGGTGCAGGTCGACGTTGAGTTTGTAGTTGCCGCTGCCCCAGCGAATTTTCCAGGCCGGCCACCAGCGGCGGAACCAGGGTTTGGTGGTTTTAGCGCGTACCGGAAACGTGAGGTAGGCCCCGACAAAACAGTCCAGCGTCCACAAAAGGGCCACGATGCCAAACATATAGCTGCCTACCGTGCCGAGCGCGAGCGAATGGTGCAGGCGGTAGATGAAGGGCATTAGGTTCTTGCTGCCCTGCGACAGGTCACCCCAGCGGCGTTCGCCCAGGATTTCGCCGGTGACGGGGTGCACGAAGACCTGGTCGTTGGGCAGTGGCGTGCCGCTGCCTGTACGCGTGAACAGCAGGAACTTGGCCGTGTGACCCGGCACCTGCCGTAGCTTGGTGTAGGTGACGCGGGCTTGCGGGTAACGCGCCGCCACCATGGCACGCAACACCAGCGGGTCCAGTGCTTGCGCGCCGGGTTCGGTTTGTACCTGGAACAGGCCCGGGCTGATCAGCGCTTCAAGTTCGTCGTTCCAGGCCAGCAGGCTGCCGGTGAGCCCGGCTACCAGCAAAAAGCCTGCTATCACCAGGCCGACATAGCGGTGCACGACCACCAGTAGCGTGCGCATCACCAGCTATAGCGTAGCGTGGCAATTGCGGTGCGGCGAGCACCGTACTGGCATGCGTTGTAGCAGTAGCCCGCGTAGATTTTGTCGAGCAGGTTACTGACGTTCAAACTGATCTGCGCGCCGCGCAGGGCGTTGTGGGCCTGGCCCAGGTCGTAGCGCAACGCAACGTCGACTAGCGTCACGTCGGGCACGCTCCAGGTGTTTAGGTTGTTGCCGTAGCGCTTGCCGATGTGGCGCAGGCCACCACCCATACGGAGTCCGCGCAGCGCTTCCGACGCAAACGCGTAGTCGGCCCAGGCCGAGGCCAGGTGCTTGGGCGCGTTGGGCACGGACTTGCCGACCAGGTCGGGAACACCGTTGCGGTCGCTATCGGTGTTGTCCTTGGTGACATCGGCATCGGTGTAGGTGTAGCTGCCGCTCAGCGTCCAGTGGCGGGCAATCACCGCTTTGCCTTCGAGTTCCAAGCCGCGCGAGCGCACTTCGCCGGTTTGGATCAGGTAGTTGGTGTGCGCCGGGTCGGTGGTGCTGGCGTTTTGCTTGCGCAGGTCGAACACTGACAAGGCCAGCATGTGGTTACCATCCTGCGGCTGGTATTTCATGCCGACTTCGAGTTGTTTGCCTGTCTCGGGCTTGAACGGTGTGCCGTCAAAGCTGCCGATGCTGGTGACTGGCATGAACGAGGTGGCATAGCTGGCATACGGCGTAAGCCCGGACTCGGACAGGTAGGCCGCGCCGACCTGTCCGGTAAAGGCGCTGTCTTTCATGCGGGCCACGGTATTGGCGGCGCGCTGGCGTTCGCTGCGGTAGTCGGACCAGTCTTGCCGCCCGCCCAGTGACAGCACCCATTTTTTGTCGTATTTGAGTTGCTCTTGCAGGTACAGGCCGGTCTGGCGCAGGTCGTTCTGGTTATAGCCGGTGGCGACCGGGCGCGGTGCCGGGACGTAGACCGGCGCGAACAGGTCCAAGGTACCTGAGGGGCCGTCGCCCACCACCGTGTGGCCGCTGCCGCGCACGTAGTCCAGCCCGACCAGCACGGTGTGCTCGGCCACGCCGGTGCTGAATCGGGCCTGGGCCTGGTTGTCGGCGCTCCACTGGTCGCCGTCGGTGACCATCAGCGAATTGGTGGCGGTGACGTTGCGCTGGTTGGCCGCATAGGTGGTGAGGATGCCCTGGCCACCGGCATCCGCCTTGGTCTTTGAATAGCGCAGGCTCTGGCGTAGCGTCCATACTTCGTTGGCGCGGTGCTCCAGTTGGTAAGCCAAGTCGGTGTTCTGGTAGATCTTGCCCGCATCCATGCTCTGGGCGCGGTTCACCGGAATCTGGCCGTTGCGGTTGGGCAGCACGGTGCCGGATGCTGGCAGCAGGTTGATACCACCGCCTTTGTTGTGCTGGTATTCGGCCCGCAACGTCACGTCGGTTTGTGCTGTAGGGTGCCAGGCCAGCGTGCCGGAGAGAAAGTCGCGCTGGTCCACCAGGTAGTCTGTCTGGGTGTCGGCATCGCGCTTCAGGGCTATCAGTCGGTAGGCCAGTTTTCCTTCGGCGTCGATGGGTCCGCTGAGGTCAGCCGCCACCTGTTTTCGGTTGAAGCTGCCCGCCTGTACTTCCACTTGGCGCACCGGCATATCGGTAGGTTGCTTGGACACCAGGTTGACGATGCCGCCCGGCACGTTCTGGCCGAACAGCACCGAGGCCGGGCCACGCAGCACTTCGATGCGTTCCAGTGCATAGGGTTCGACCGACTGCCGCCCGGTGAAGGCAATGGTGGCAATGCGCATGCCGTCGCGGTAGAAGAAGTCGCTGGTGCCGGTGGTGCTGGTGAAGCCGCGCAGCGCGACCTGCTGCGAATCTGTTGAATACGGGTTGTTAGCGGAGAAAACGCCCGCCGTGTAGCCCAGCGCCTGCACGATGCTGCTGGGCTTCTGGTCGTCCAGCTCCTGGCGGGTAATGACCGAGATGGCGCGGGGTATCTCGTTGATCGGCGTGTCGGTCTTGGTGGCGGTGGCGCTGCGCTGGGCGATATGGCCCTTGACCGGGCCGTTGGCCCGTTCGCGCTCGGCCTTGGCGGTGACTCTTACCTCCGGCAGGATCTGCGGTGCTGCGAGCCCAACTTTTTCCACCACCAGGGTGCGTCCGTCCACTCGGCCTTGCAGGCCGCTGCCCTGTAGAAGGCTGTTCAGCGCTGCGCGCAGATCCGGTGTTGGGGCGACGGCGGGTGCTTGGCGACTCTGCACCAGGTCGTTTTGTGCGATCAGTTGCAATCCGGCCTGCCGTGCAAGCTGTACCAGAGCCTGGTCCAGCGGCTGGGCGGCTAGCGCATAAGGCGCTTGGGACCATGCAGGTGCATGGACCGCAATGGCGAGCGTGGTGGCCAGCGGGGTGAGGGCGAACAGGTATGAGCGAGACATCCGGGGTAACTCCATCAAAGAAGGTTAAAACAAGGTTTCACCCTCATGAACAGTCAGGTCGCCAGATTCCCTCATGCATTTTTCAGATTTTTGGCGTGATCTCCACCGCACCATCTGTGGCCAGCGTCACCCGTACTGGCAGCGACCTGGGCAGCAGCCGCAGCCATTCGCCTGCACTGGCGATACGCAATCGCCCCAACACGGGCAATTGCGCCACCCCAGGGTCCACATGAATGGGGTGCGGGTAGTAGCGCTCCATGCGCTGCACCGCAGCGGCCAGCGGCGTGCCGCGAAAGTCCAGCCAACCACCTCTCCAGGGGGCTACGTTGCGGATCTCTGTGGGTTGCCCGCGTTGCAGGCGGGTGCCTTGAGAGGTAGTAATGTGCAGCTGGTCGCCGGCCAGCAGGTCTACCGGCGGACCTTCCAGTAGCTGTACCTGCACGTGGCCCGATTCCACGGCCACCTGCACCGCGCCGTCTTCCACCTCCACCGCGAACCGGGTCCCCAGCACCGTGATGCGGGCCAGCGAGGTGTCCACCACAAAGGGGCGCTTGGTGTCGCGGGCTACGGCAAAGTAGGCGCTGCCTGCCAGTAAGCGCACGCTGCGGTGGTCGGCATACAACGCCACATCGGCGCGGCTCTCGGCATCCAGCAGTAGCGTGCTGCCATCGGGCAGAGTTTGCTGCAATTGGCGCGCGCTGGGTGTTTGCAGGGCCAGCCTGAACTGGGCCACCCGGCTGCGCCACTGCTGCCAAACCGTATGCGTTACCGTGCCCACACCTACCACAGCCAGCAGAGCGGACAAGGCTTGGCGGCGGCCATGGCGCGGGGTACGGGCGGGCGGGTCGCCGCGCCAGCGCAGTACGGCAGCATGCACGCTGTCCATGGCCAGCAGGATGTCGCGTTCCACGGTTTTGACGGAGATGCCGTGTTCCTGCGCCAAGGCTTGCTGGCCTACACCGTCGAGCCGGTGGGCCAAAAAAATGCTGCGGCAACGCTCGGGCAGCGCATGTAATGCGGCTTCGATGGCCCCGATAGCCTGCTGTAGGGCCAGCCGCTGGGCCGCGTCGTCCGTAGGTGGTTCGGCATACAACGAAGTATCCGTGCCAGCCACAAAGCGCTCAGCGCCTCGGTCATGGTGGCGGTGTAGGTTGGCGGCGAGGTTGGCGGCCACGGTGTAGAGGTAGGCGCGGGTGTCGGACTGTGGGGCCAGTTCAGTGTGTTCTCGCTCGGCTAGCCGCATCCAGGTGTCGTGTGCCAGGTCTTTGGCGGTCTCCTGGCAGCCCGTACGCCGCGTCAAGAAACGCAGCAGGCCCCGGTAGTGGCCGGAGAAGTCCGCCAGCAGAGCATGGGTAGGAGCAGGCGACATGGACGGCATCAACCATTTTATTGAGAATAATTCTCATTATAGTTATGTGCCAGTTTTCAGGAAAACGCTATTAATTTTATAGCATTTAGCGTCGGTTATATAAGCGCTAGAGCGCTAAAAAGCTTAGAAATATTATCTGGGGACTCAGCGGTACAGCCCCAGCGCGGCAATGCGGCGCTCGATCTCGGTGGCCATCTTCTTGTAGCCGGGGCCGTCTACGCCGCCAAAGCGCTTCTGGAATTCGGCGGCCTGCAGGTCTTCGGGCAGGTCGCTGACCTTGGGCAGCAGGTCGGCATCGCTCAGACCCTGGGCTAGGCGCTTTTGCAGGCTGAGCTGGGCGGCCGTGCCGCCAATGGCCAGCTCGCCCAGGCGGGTGCCTGCGCGGTCGGCGGCCAGGTCGTTGAACGAAAAGCCGCTGCCGCCTTGCGCATCGTCCAGCTCCTTGTACACGCCCACCATGTCGGCCAGCGGGCTGCCGGCGGTGGCGGCCAGCGCGGCCGAGATGCTGAAGTGCTGGGCGGTGTCGGTGCGGCCCGCCAGGGTGGTGGTGCGCGGCACGGGCCGGGGCCATGCGCGGGCAGCGGGCAAGATGGCGGCCATGCCCTTGCCGTTGACATAAAAGGCCAGTGCGACCAGGGCGGCGCGGTGTTCGTCGGCCAGGCTGTTCTTATCGTCGCTTCGCTGGGCCGACAGTTCCAGCAAAGGCTGCACCAGCGCGGCCAGGGCCAGGTTGCGCGGGCCGGGTTGGGCGGCAATCTCGACCAGCCGGGCCTGGTAGGCCTGCAGCCGGGCCTGCACGTCGGCGGGCACCAGGGCGGCCTGCAGCTGGGCGGGGAGGGCATCGTTCCAGACAAACTGCACGCTCAGCACGCCGTTGCGCACGCCCACGTGCTGGATGCTGTCGGCTGCAGCCTCGGCCACGGCCAGGGGGTTGTCTTGCAGCCGCGACAGGCCAAAGCGCAGCAACTGGTCGGCGATGGCGGGCGGCACGGTGAGGCGGCCCAGCGTGAGGGTTTCCAGCTGCGGCGTGCCGGGCGTTTCACGCAGCACGGCCTGGATGTTGAGGTAGTCGCCAAACGGATTGGGCGGCAAAAACGTGCTGGCGCGCAGGGTGGCGCTGCCGTCTTGCAACACCACCTGGGCGCGGGTTTGCGGACGCTGGCTGGCCAGGTAGGCCACGGCCAGGTTCAGGTCGTCCTCGCCGAGCTGCAGGGTGCGCAGCGCGCCGGGCGGCGACTTGCGCGGGTCGATGCGGGCCAGCAGGCGCTTGGCGTTGGCAACGCGGGCGGGGGTGATGGCCTGGGTGCTGCTGGGGGACAGCAGCGGCGCGTCGTCAATCGCCAGGTACGCGGCCCAGGCCAGGGCCAGGGGGACGCAGAGCAGAAGGGTGGCAAACAGGTAGCGCAGCAAGCGGCGGATCAGGGACCAGAAGAGGGGCATTTTTAAGATGAGGTGAAGAAGCGCACGCCATTGCGTCCGCCGGTTTTGGCGCGGTACATGGCGTTGTCGGCACGGGTAAGTAGCTGCTGTAAGTCGGTGCCGTCCTGGGGGTAGGTGCAGATGCCAATGCTGGCAGTGACGTGCACGCTGTGCCCGTCCAGCAGATACTCGGGTTCTACGGTGAGGCGGATTTTATCGGCGATACCGTGCAGTTCTGCCGCCGGGTGCGGTTCTTCGACCACCACGATGAATTCGTCGCCGCCCAGCCGGGCCACCAGGTCGCCGCCGCGCATGCATGACTGGATGCGCTGGGCCGCCAGGCGCAGCAGTTGGTCGCCTGCGGCATGGCCTAGGCTGTCGTTAACGGCCTTGAAATGGTCCAGGTCGATGAACAGGATGGAAAACGACAGGCTTTTGCGTTCGCACCGGGACAGGATGCGCCGCAATGCGTCCATGCACATGGCCCGGTTGGGCAGGTCCGTAAGTTCGTCGTGGTAGGCCTGGTGGTGCAGGGCATTTTCGGCCCGCTTGCGCAGTTCGATGTTGTTGAGTGCGTTGAGCAGGCATTCGCGGCCCTGGAACTGGATACGCTGGCTGGACACCAGGGCCCAGAAGCTGCCGCCTTGGCTGTCTTTCATCTCCACCTCCCAGTCCTGCATGCTGTCCTTGCCGTTGAAGCGCTGCAGCCATTGCGAACGCTCCTGCGGGCGGCAGTAGAAGTGTGAGGATTGGGCGTGCTGCAGGTCGCGCATGGTGGTTTTGAACTGCGCCAGCGCCCGCTCGTTGGCGTACAGCACCGTGCCGTGGTGTTCCAAGGTAATCGTCATGGGGAAGGGGGCCGTGCGCAGAATCTTTTGCACCTGCTCCTCGCTGTCGCGCAAGGCCTGCTGCAGGCTTTCGCTGTCGCGCACCAGGCGGCGGGAGAACACCAGTGCAGCGGCCGCCAGCAGGGTGGCGGCTACAAACATGGTCCACAGCAACAGGCTCTTGGCCCGGCGCGAGGCTTCGCCCAGCGCGTACGAGAAAGCATCGGCCAGCGGTGCCAGGCGCAGGTTGATCTGGTGCAGCTCTTCCTGGATGTCTTGGGCCATGGGCGCGTCCAGGCGCTGGCTTTGTACGGCGGTGTGCAGACGCTCGCCCACTACCTGCAACTGGGCGATGGTGGCATCGGTTGCGGCCCATAATGCGATGGCGCGGTCGATCTCGGCGACTTGGCGAAAGTTGCGAAACAGACTGACCATGTCGTCCAGGTCTTCGGGATGGTTGCGTCCCCGTTGCAGACCCTGGCGGGCGATGTCCAGGTCGGGATGGGGTTTCTCCAGTTCCAGGCGGGCCTGGCGATCGCCCAGAATCACGTCCAGCGCGCTGGTGTAGGCCTGGAAGTCGCGCTCGTCTCGGGTTTCCGCATAGCGGGACAGGGCGTAGATGGCATCGCGTTCGGCCTTGGACCACAGGCCCTCACCCCCCACAAAAGCCCGCGCCGCCGACAACACGCCCATGCTGTAGTAGGCAAAGCCCAAGGTCGCCCCCACCAGGGCCAGAAACAGCCACGCGATCAGAATCAGCCGCTGACCCCGCCGAGCGGGTGCCTGGGAAGCCGGTTCCTGGGGCTGGGTGGGCTCCATGTTACTTACGCTTACATCAGTGCTGGTGTGCGCAGTATAGGAACATGTCCATGCCCATGGGGCTTAAAACTCAGGTGCTTGAAGGGGCCTTTGTCGACTTGGGCGGGGCTTTGACAATGTTGCAGTGCAGCTTGAGGGCGGCCATGGCTTCCACCAGCCGGGTGTCGCGCTCGTCTTGCAGGTCGCGCTGGGTCTCTTCCACAAAGTTTTGCCACAGCGTCTGGTAGTCGGCGTGGTGCTCGTGCGGCGCGTATTCACGGATGAAGTCGCTGGCCTGCTGCGGGTGGAAGCCGCCTTTGCGGATCTTGCGCACGATGCTGGCGGCGGCGGTCTCGGTGAGCGTGGTTTTGCGCGCCGCGCCGGTAGCGATGCACAAAAACAGGGTGATCAACGAGCTGTCGTCGGTGTGGCGCTGGGTGACCTTGAGCCACTGGTCGGAGATGGCGCGGTCGAGTTCGCTGATGTCGTCCACGCCTTCGTCCAGCCAGAAATAGCGGCCCATGAAGGCGAGAGACTGGATGAACAGCTTGCGCGGCTTGACGGTGGCATCGAGGATTTTGGGCAGGTCGTGTTCCAGCATGCTCTGTAGCGTGGCCTGCAGCACGGGTTGGAACTGCGCGGGTACTCCCTTGGGCAGCGCCAGCGTTACGGCCTTGCCACTCTCGGCCCGCTTGCGCAGCAGGTTGACCAGGGTTTCAAACTGCGCCCAGTTGGGCATCAGGCTGCTGCCCGCAGCGGCGCAGAGCAGGGCGGTGCGGACGACGGCCTCGCTGTCGGTATCGGCGGCCTGCAGTTCGCGGCGCGCCACGCCCAGTTGGTGGGCGCACCAGATGGCGGCTTCGATGCGGGTTTCGATGTCGCTGCGCTTGGCCAGCTCCAGTTGGATTTCGGGCAGGGGTTTGAGGGCCCACTTGGCCAACACCGGGATCAGTTCGTCGCGAAATTCGCCGCTGTCCTGCATGCTGAAGTGGGTGTTGTCCGGCAGGGTCAGTAGCGCCTTGAGCATGTCGGAGCCCGCCTTGGAGCGCGACAGGATGGAGTGGTCGCGCAGCAGCGCGGCGGCGGTTTGCAGGTCGCCATCGCTCACATGTTCCAGGTGCAGGCTGATCAGGTTGACCATGCGCTCGCGTGCCTTCTCTAGCTCGGGCCGCAGGAATTCGGTGCCAAAGTAGCGCGCAATCTGCACCATGCCCTTGGGCGCGTCGTTGCGGATGGCGTCCAGCTTGGCCGCGTCGATCAGGCCATGCTGCAGGCCATGGCGCAGCGCTTTTTCAAAGAACGGGCGGTGGTCGTAGACGGCAATGCCGGTGTCTTGCATGGGGAAGTGTCCGTGGTGTCTGTTGGGCGGGCTGGCGGCCTTTGGCTTCTTGCCCCCACCCCGACCCTCCCCCGGCGGGGGAGGGAGAAGGGGCCGGTCCCCGTACTGCTCCCTCCCCTTGCGGGGGAGGGCTGGGGTGGGGTTGGGCGGTTAGATTGCCGATTCTTCGTCTGGATCCACCGCACGTTTCTGCGAGCCTTCGCCTTCGCCGTGGGTTTCGCGGAATGGGGTGTGGCCGCCCTGGTGGTGGCCATCTTCTTCTTCCTCGGCTTCTTCCTCAAAGGCCTTGACGCGGGCACGCAGGATCACCATGACTTCGATCAGGATGTCGGGGCAGTGGGCGCGCAGCAGCCAGGTGAATTCCATCCAGTCGTGGTCGGCGATCTCGTCCTGGTCGACCTTGGACTCGTTGTACATCTGGGCCACCAGGTCCGACTCGGACAGTACCGCGCCGGTGTCTTCGGCGGCTTCAAACGTTCCGGTGCGCAAGAAGCTCTCGACCCGGCCCCAGTGGTCGGCCAGGTAGTCGGCCAGCGCGTCGCAGCCGCCTTCGCGCTCGCCAATGGCGCGCAAAAAATCTACGGGGTCGTTGTCGTCCCGAAAAATCACCGAGTTCATCATGCCGCGCAGGTGGGCGTGGGTCAGGTCTTTGTATTGCTTTTCGATGACCACGGCGCGCGAGAACTGCTCGGGCGTGACCAGCAGGTTGATGACCGAGTCTTTGGACGGGTCGTACTCGCGGATCACGGCCAGCAGGTCTTTGGGCGGCAACTGGTCCAGCGCCAACACCAGGGCGTTGTCGCCCTCTTCGTCGGCCAGGGTGACCAGGGCGGCCTCGGCACCGACGATGTCGCCAGCGAGGATCAGGCTTTGGGCTTTGATGATGGCGGGGTAGTGCATAGCGTTTTAACCTTTCAACCTTTGGGTGGCTTGGGGTCAAAGCCTTGTTCTTCCATCCAGGCCGCGCCCGCATCTTCGCGGTCGCGGGCTTCCTGTTCTTCGGGGTCGCGGGCTTCCTGTTCTTCGGGGTCGATGTCGTGGTCGTCTTCGTCCTCGTCATCTTCCACCGGTGCGCCCCGGTCGTCGGCGCGGGTGTACAGGTATTCCAGGCAGGCGGCGATCACCATGAACTGCTCGCCCGTGGGCTCCAGCAGCACGCGGTCGGCTAGTGTCTGGGCCCAGGGGGTGAGGGTGATGGTGCGGCCCAGCTGGTCCCAGGCAGGGAATTCTTCGGGCTCCAGCGCCACCAGCAGGTCCATGGCCTTGGCGCTGGGGAAGCGAAAGCCTTGGTGGAAGGCGGCGGCCAGCATTTCCGGGCTGTCGTCCATCATCACCAGCAAAAATTCGAGCTGGCTGCGCTTTTCTTTCAGGCGGCGGTCGAGCACGTTCTTGCCTTCGGAGTCGGACACCAGGTCGTCCATCTCGGCGTCAAAAGCGCGGGCGTGGTCAGCAAAGTAGCGGGAGAGTTTCATTTCAAAGCTTCATTCAAATAGGTGTGCCAGATTTCGCGGGCGGTTTCCAGCGGGTCGTCCAGCAGGCCCCGGCGGCGGTTGTCGTCATAGGTCTTGCGGCGCTCGTCGTCACTCAGCACATCGTAGGCGGTTTGCACCGCCCGGAAAAGCTGCGGGGCATCGGCCGAGGCATTGCGGTCCGGGTGGTACTGCGCTGCGCGCTGCCGGTAGGCTTTTTTGATATCGGCCAGCGTCGCGGCAGCGGACAGGCCTAGCGCGGCGTAGTGGTCTTGCATGGGGGTGTTTTCGCAAAAAAAGACAGCCCGACGGGCTGCTGGCGGGCTGTGCTTGGCGGGCGACGCGTTGTCGTCAAGCTACGATTTTAACTGGCTGCTCCATCGTGCCGGATTTCAGGGATGGGCCGGGCCACGGGAGGCGATCTTGGTATCGGTACCGATGCCTAGGGTGGATCAGGTTCACTATCAAAATAGGAGCTGCTCACGCCGGTCGATGTCGCCATGTGTGAAGTTGAGCAGCGATCGACATCTACTATCGAAATGAGAGCTGCCTGTGCTTATTCAATGGGCACAAAAGACAGATTCTGCTTGGAATGCTTCAGATGCAAAACTTGCTAGGTGTGGTCATGCTGGCTGGGTTCTTCCTTTATTCCGTCCAGGCCCACGTTACTTCACGTGCCTTGAGTAAGGGGAATACTGCATCGATTTAATGTGGAGAAGCATGCCCCATTTGAGGTGTGCTGTCCTGATGTGCGGTTTGTTGACCTAGCTGATCTAGTGCCCGATGTCAGGCGGGGGTGCGTGATGGAGCAGACAGTTAGTGTTGTAGACAAACTTGGAAAAGGCTTACGTACCACTGCGGCACAAAAAATACTCGGAAGTATCTATGGCATGAATTCTAAGGGTTTGGTAAGTATCTCTCCTTGATAGAGTGGGTGCCATTGGCATCATGTATTTTAATGTCTTTAAATAATCCCGAGATAGATATTATTTTCCAGTTTGGATTGCTGTATTTCGAAGCTTCTAGAGCCAGGTTTTTGGGTGGAGTGTTTTTTTTAATCCATACATGGAAGTATTCTGATTTTGAGTTATTTTCTTTTGAGTTTTCTGATGTGTTTTCTCGGATGAATTCAATGATAGGTTCTTTATTCTCATTTATGGATATTTTTACTCCAGGAGAGTGAAATTGTGTTTCTAGGATGGGTTGGTATATGATATGTGTTTTATTGTTTTCGGTGTCTGGAATAATATCTAGTTTTAATTCTGTTATATTATAAATTTTTCTGTATTCATTCATTTTGCAACCTTGGGATATTAGAAGTGAGATAAAAATTAAAACCGCAAAGCTAATATGATGTCGAAGCATGCGCGTCATCTGGGATTCCTTGCGGGTTTTGATTACTTGTTTTTCTTATTTTCTCAAGCCTGTTAATTGTCTCTGATAGTTTTCTAGGAGTCTCAAATCCTAGGGTGTCATTCGCCTGTATGTTCTCTCCTGTGACTGAAGTTGCCGTTTCACTGGCCCAGGATGCACATGTATTTGTATAGTGCCACGTGATGTTTTCATTTATTTTTATTTTTAATATTTCATTCTGCTTTGGTGTGAGCTTATAGTATCGTGACATTAATGGAACTTGTCCATCCTCCATGCCAATTCTTATGTCGGTTTGATTTGAGTCGGCATGCCCCAACGAAATGATAGTGGGATGATCATCCGGCCATAGGCCATAATTTGTAGTAATACCATCTCTGGAGACGGAGAGCCAAGCGTGGCCATCTGAAAAATCTGCGTTGGACCCTACGTTTGAGTGAATTCCGATTATTATTGTTGGCAATCGAACTAGTAATTCTTTTCTTTTTATATTTTCTGTTGATGATGTGGTGGATGATCCAATTTTCTTGAATGAATTTTTCGTTGTCATATCGATCGATCACTCAATGTCAATTTCAATGGTTAGCATTTCGGCATCTGCGGACTTGATTAAATGAGTCCGGCCAGCTGAATCGGTACTGCCTTTTTCATAACTTCCATCTGCACGTTGCACACGGTAATTCATAAATGCTAGTGGCTGATTGGTTAGTTGATCTTTCAAAATAAACGCCTCATCAAACAGTTTCACCCGCGTATCCGGCAACTTCTCAGTAATCCCCGCCTGACTCCCCGGCCCCCCAAACGCATGCTCGGCCCCCTCGACCTTCCAAGTGCCCGGGCAGGTGTAGCGGATATCACCGCCATCCAGCACCAAAGAACTTTGTCCAGCCTGCAGCGAGACCTTGGTCTGCGCCAGGATGCGGATGTGCCCGTTGACGCTGATAACCGTCACTGCCTGATCCGCCAGGACCTCCAGCGCATCGGTATGCGCCTGCAGCGATACGGGGCCGTTGCCTGCATAGGCCTGGATGCCCCCGCTGTGGCTGAACAGGCCGGTGGCGGCGCCGGAGACTTGCGACAGTGTGGCGCCGGCGGCCCAGTGGGTATCACCCTGGGTGGTCCACTGCAGGTGTTGCCCGGCAAACAGGGCGGAACTGGCCGGGCTGGCCCAATGCACGCTGCTGGGCGACTCCATGAGCACCAGCGGGGAGGCGAACTTCTCTACCGGTTGGGCGGCATCGGCATCGCGGCTGTTGGCTGTGGTCTTCAAGGCCTGCTGGCCTTGCACTGCATTGGGGTGCTTGCCTTGGTCTTGGGGATCCATTTGGCCGATGAAGCGGGTGTGGGCGGTGTGCGCATCGCTGCTGTGCAAGGCGGTTTGGTGCGTGGCGGCATCCAGCAGGGCTTGGTCCAGGGCCTGCGCTCCCTTGAGTTGTGCGACGCTCTCGGCGGCATCCATCTGGGTAGAGGAGACGCTTGTGCCTTGCTGGGCTCGGCCATGGGTGCTGAGCAGCACGCCTTCTGCGCCGCGCAGCGCCCCCCAGCCGTCGGTGCGCAGCTCAAACCCCTGGCCCCGGTAGCTGCCGCGCTGGGCGCTGGTGGGGGCCTGTTGGATGAGATAGCCCAGGTTGAGCTGGCTGGCCGCAGTGCTGGAGGCCAGACGCATGCGCAGTTGGCGGGTGGTGTCGTCGACCACCCATTGGTTGTAGTTGTGTCCATCCAGGCCCTGGCTGTGCCAGCCTGAGACGGTGCCGATGTGGTTCACGCCGGAGTCCACGCCTGCGGAGAACGGGGGGAGGTCTGCGCCGTTGAAGAGCTGGCCCAGCACCACAGGGCGGTCGATGTCGCCATGGGTGAAGTTGACCAGTACTTCGGTGGCGATGCGTGGGGTGAATTGGGTGCCCCAGTTGGGGCCGGATGCGGCCTCGGCCACGCGCACCCAGGTGCCGCTGGTTTCGTTGCCGGGGGCGTTGCCTTGGCTATCAATACGGTTGCCGGTGTCAAACAGACCGCCGTCACTGGGGGCGAGGCCGCGTTGCCAGGGGAACTGGACCTTGACGCGGTGGTCGCGGTCGGTGGTGATATGGGTGTTGGACAGGCCGACGATGCGGGCGGTTTGCGGGCCAGGAACCGTGGGATTCTGGCTTTGGGCCTGGAGACCCGTGGCCAGCGGCACCAAAGGCACGGCTTCGTGCACGCAGACGAAGTGGTTGCGGTAGGTGCCTGGCTCCAGTTGGGTCAGGTCGGTCTGGGGAGTGGAGCCGGGAGCGGCGACGACGTTTTGGAGCACACGAGAGTTTTGCAGGGCCGTGGTTATGGTCGCGACCAGACCGGGCTCCAGGTTGTTGACAGCGGCATGCTGCACTTGCAGTACCTTGAAGGTGTTGCCGAGGCCATTGCTTTCTGCGTAGCTTTCGTGCTGGGTGAGTTGGAAGCCATGGCCTGCACTGAGCTGGCGCACCGCACCGGCACCGGGGTAGGTTGTGCGTTCCAACGTCAACGCGTGCAGCACCCGTTGGGTGTGCTGGCTGGCGTGGGTTGCACTGACGAAGCGGCGTTCGGCGCTGCCATCGAAGACTTCGAGCCGTGGTTGATGGTCAGGGATATCAGTGGCCTGCGCAGCGGGGGAATGCAATTGCACGGGGTCCCAACCGGCCAGCGAGACGGCATTCGGGGTTTGCTGGACGCAGGCACGGAACTCGGTGATCGCATCCAACTGCTCCGTGGCGGCGACCTGGTGAAAACGGATGCGGTTGTAACCGCCGGGCATGGCCGGGGTGACGGCGGTGGAGTCGTAAATGACCAACTGGTGGCGTGCATGCAGGCTGCCGGTGCTGTTACCGTTCGGGCGACCATTGCCGTCGCTATTTTCTTGCCCTTCCTGGACATGGGTGAACCGCCAATTCAGGCCTTCGCTGGCCAGCAGGCGGGTGAAGAAGTCCAGATCACTTTCGCGGTATTGGGTGCACAGCGGGCGTTGGGGCAGGGTTTGGATGAGCTCCCACAGGATATTGGCTTGGGGGTGTTCGGCTACCAGGTCGCCGACGATCTGCTGGACGGTCTTGTCCTGGAAGATGTAGCTATCTCGCCGCAGGCGCAGGAAGGTCAGAAATGGCTCGAGCCGGAGGCGGTAGCGGGCCATGCCGCCATCGGCACCAAGCCAGGTGATGTCGGTGCAGTAGCCGTGCCATGCACGATGGGTGCCATCGGCTTGTAGCAGCCTCAGGGTGACCTCTTCGCCCAGCAGGGGCTCCAGATCTAGATTGGTGGACAGGCTTAGCGCATCAATGTCAAAACAAAAGAGCGCGTTGATGGCTTCTTGCCCGGTGAAACGCTCGACGACCAGTGATTCAAGCAGATCAGAGCTTTGGGCTGTACGCAGGGTTAGCAGGCGCGCATGTTGGCTGATGCCGGGAGTGAAGGCGTTTGCGATGTTCTCGCTAGCCAAGCCAGATGGTGTGGATTGCATGGCACTGTGCCCATCGTCTAGGGGAGGGTGATTGTGAGGTTGGCGGGGCGGGGCGCGAGCCGAACGATATCGCGGTAGCTGTTGATGCTGGACTCGGTGGAGCGTTGCAACATCCAGTTCAGAGCACCATACCCAGATAGCGCCATCAGTCCGAACAGTGCCCCGACGACCCACAGTGGCACGTCGCTACGCAGCCGATTGGCGATAGCGTCTGGCCGCGCCCAATGTGGCGCAAATCCAGCGCTTTTGCCTTTCATTTGGGCGATCTCGTCGCCCAGTCGAGCCGTCAAATAGTTCAGTTTTTCCAGGCCTTCAATGACGTACTTGCCCTGGAATCCCAGCAACAGACACATGTGAAATACCTCCAGTACTTGCACATGCGCAGCGCCTTTGGCACGTAAACTCTCCAGCATGGAGAAGAAGTTTTCCCCTGCAAGCTGGTCGCCAAACAATACCAACTGCAACGGTCTGCGCTCCCAGGCATCGCGGATCGAGAATTTAGAACGTAGAACGATTTCATCCACGCACGCGCAGAACGCGTACTTGGCTGCGTGCACATCCTTAGCAGAGACTTCCAGTTTTTTTGCATTTTGTTCTACGGTGCCCAAGAACTTTTGCATCCGGGTCGCGAAGATTGCTTCATCCAGGGGAGATGAGTTGTTCTTCAGCAGAAACAGCGCGTAAAAGCCGTCGTACATCAAATCGACTAATGCGTTGGCATGGTTAGGTGCGTCTGTACTGAATGAAGCAGTGTTCGGCGATGCACTGAGTAGCGAAGGAGCCGAGGAGCTGAATGAGGTCATGCGGTTACGGCCAATAGCTCAAGTTTGAGGTCGCGAATGCCGGAAGGCACGTAGATGCAGATCGACTGCGCTTGCAGCATTCGATCAAACATGGTGCCTTTTGATTCGATTGCGAAATAGTAAGTGTCGGGCCGTACAGGAACAGCAGCCGGTACTTGAGGGGAGTACACGAGCTTTACACCTGGCATGGCGGCAAGTACGAATTTTTCTACGTCTTCTGGTGCACCGGTTTTGAAACGCAACGGCACGATGTCGATCAGTTCAACCGCCGGGATGCCTGCGCTGACGGCCAAGTAAAACGCTGTCCTTTCGTCTATCTTGCCGGAGTCGAGCATCCCATGGTGGTAGGACGGCTTGGCCTCGGACAAAGCGATGGCGAAGTAGCGGGACGAAATCACGGTGTCGAGTAACTCACGGATGATGGTGTCGAGCTTGGCGAAGCTGGGGCCAGGGTCCTGGTGCTGGTACGCAGGCAAATCACCTAAAGCGTAATTTTTTGAAAACGTCATCAATGAGCCAGTAAGCCCTAGCAGTTGCTCAAACAACCTCTCAGGGTGCAACATTGGATGGTTCTGGTAGTGCGTCAAACTGGCGTATGCGGTACTTGCGGTATGCAGCAGCCAAAAAGAAGAAATGTCGCCGGACCGGAACTCGACGACATTCTTGCTAGGTTCGCGATGGTGCCCGTACAGCGCATTGACTTTGGCTTGCAGTGCGTCCAACAGTCGACGTAGCTTGAGTGCAATAAGCGGTGCACTGCCTATGGAAAGGCTTGGAGGGACAAAGTTCGGATCAAGCTCAAATCCTCCTGCTACAGCCCGACGCAGACGCACAACAGGAAGGCAGACGTATGCATCGCGCGGCTCCAGTTCGGACACCAACCGCACGGTCTTTTTGAGATAGGTCAACTCGGCTTTGGCCGCATCAGTGAACAGATCGGGAGTCTCGCGACTTGTTTGTGTGTAGCGCGTGGACTGGCTACTGTTGGCTCCGACCGAGAAATTGCCTCCAAATGGCTTCAGTGCTGGTAGGGCAGCAAAGTAAGTAATGCTTTGTTGGGCGGGTGGAAGGTCGGCCAGGGTGACTGCGTCCGGTAAATCGTCATCGTCGGGGGCTTTCAATATTTCGCCATCTTGAAAAATAACCATGAGTTCAAGTAAACGTAGCGAGTTGTTGGCGAGTGCATCCTGGTCGACTTGCAGTCGGCCCACACCCCAGGCATAAGGGTGCAAGGCGCTGGCTGTTTGATGTAGACGGCCCTCGTGGTAGCAGTCTTGCCGTTGAAAATGTTGAGGGCGTAAGAACAGGCCTTCGCCCCACAGAACTTTACTTGTTTGGTTCACAGAATAGGCCTCGTAATAGTTTTTTGGAAGCGAAGTTTTCAAGGGCAGCGCAGGGGAGCGAGCATTTGGCTACTGCTTGATGGGTCTGTGGCACTGGTTCCTGCTCCAACAGTTAATGCGCACGAATGCATTCCGACAACGATGCCGGAACCCTCGGCTAGAGCAGCTGGAAACTCTACGCGCCATCTCGCTGGTACCGGGTTTCGGAACAGTGCCACTACGCCGATATATTGAGCTTCATAGCTGACTTTTTCGAGGACTTCATAACGTTGTCCTGGGACGAGAGTGATTTCTTTTACCTCGAGCAGGTCGATACCTAGCGCCTCCTTCTCTTTTTGAGAATTCAGAAAAGTATCGTAAGTCGCTTGGACGAAAGTGGTCTTTTGTCTGAGCTTATAGATCTTCGCAACCAGTGCAAGAGGACGTCCGTTGGTATCGACATTCAAGGTGTTGCTCGCGTGCAATTTGATTGCCACGGTACGCGGTACTTTTTGTGCATCGGGAACTTCTGGAGCGGTAGGCTTTTTCAATCCATATGCCTCCAAAGCCGAGTTAGCCATGGCGCTAACCACGGTGATTGCAGAGGTTGCTGCACAACCAGCCAAAGACAGTCCAAGTAGGCTCAACAAGGCGTTTCGGACTAGTGGCTTGATCATCATTTTTGGTATCAATACGAATGGCAGAAGGGATTCAAAGATGCAGCGGAGGCACACAAAAACCGATGACCAACGGCGGTATGTTCGTGCTAGTGAAGTAACCTAAATTATCACCGAGCTTTAGCTTGTGAAAAATCTCACAGTATGGATTTCTATGAAAGTTATTTATTGTGACTTAATGTTTCTTGTGTTGCTGAATAAATCTGAAAACTTCTGAAATTAATAAAATATGTGCATATGTCACAATTTTTCGAAAATTGATCAGCTAACATCCGACGTACCAATGTTGCTTCTCATTCGGGAACGAAGCTATTGTTTTAGGAGTATTTGGCGTGGTTTTTCGTAAGATTAGTTTTGTATTTCCTTTGGTGTTGCTGTCTTTGCTGGGCGCTTGTACGGCACCTCCTAAGAACGTTGTCGCCGAGGCCCCAAAGGTCACTATAGAAGGCAGCATTGCAGAGGCCAACGCTGCTCAAGCCTCGGGGAATACCGACCAAGCAATTGGTTTGCTTCGCACGGCTACTTCTCTATTCCCCACAGATAAGGCGCCTTGGCTACGAATGGCGCAAATTAAGTTTGATTCGGGAAATTATGGCGAAGCCATCATTAACGCCCAAGAGGCGCTGCAGCGTGATCCGACTGAAAAAGTCGCTAATAGTATTGTTACGGTAAGTGGTTTGCGCCTTGCTACTAAATCTCTGTCGGATTTGCGGTCACAGAACTTATTATCTGGAACGGTTAAAAGTGAAGCCCAGGATTTGGCTAAGATTTTGCGTGAAAATCTTGGTGAAAATATTTTGGTGCCAGTTGCTACTCCAACCTACTCTTCGCGTGTACGGGGAGCGAACGTTACAGCAGGCAAACCTACAAAATCCGCGACGAAGTCGGCCCCCCCTGCAAGCAAGCTCGATGATGATGGGAAGTCTAATCCGTTCGGGGGATTGAAGTAGAAGGTCCTCCCCAGTATGGCGTGGATGCGCATGTCAATAAATAATTATTAATATTTAAAAATATCTGAGGTTGAATATGACTAAAAGTGAAAGCATTCAAAAGAAAATTCAAAAAGTACGTCCGCCACGGGTCCAGATGACTTACGACGTTGAAATAGGCGATGCAATTGAGAAAAAAGAACTTGCCTTCGTCACTGGAGTCGTGGGAGATTTCAGTGGAAAGTCTGAAGTTCCGCAGGCTAAGTTGAAGGATCGCTCATTTGTGAATATTGATCCGGACAACTTTGATGAAGTCATGAAAGGCTTGGAACCTCGTGCGGTTTATCGCGTTGTGAATGAACTGAGCGATAAAGGCGGAGAATTTGGGGTTGAGTTGAAATTTAAATCAATGGATGATTTTCGTCCTGAATCAATCGTCCAGCAGGTTGAGCCGCTTAAAAAATTATTGGAAGCACGAACCAAGCTGGCAGATTTACGCAATAAGTTGGCAGGAAGTGAAAAGCTGGAAGATCTGCTCAATGAAGTACTAAATAGTACCGAACAGCTTACTAAGCTGACCCAGCAAGCCATCAAGTAAATGAGGCAATCCATGTCTTTACAACAAAAATCAACCGAAGGTAACGGACTCCAAGCAATCGAAGTGGGGTTGCTGGATCAAATTGTCGAGAAAAGCAAAGTTGCCAAATCAAATGAAGAGCATGCGCGAGCTAGAGATATTATTTCTGAGCTAGTTAACCAAGTAATGGATGGAACTGTAGTTGTCTCTAATAACTTGGCAGCCACCTTGGATGCCCGTGTGGCGGAAATTGATAAGCTGATTTCGAACCAAGTTAGCGCGATTATGCATGCGCCAGAATTTCAAAAATTGGAAGGGAGTTGGACTGGGCTTCATTATTTGGTTAAAAATACTTCAACGGGGCAAAATCTTAAAATAAAACTGATGAATGCGACCAAGAAAGAATTGGTTAAAGATTTCAATTCAGCACTGGAGTTTGACCAAAGTGCAATGTTTAAAAAAGTGTATGAAGAAGAGTTTGGTACTTTCGGTGGAGCTCCATTCGGTACATTGATCGGTGATTTTGAAATTACCAGGCAACCAGAAGACATGTACTTTATTGAGCAAATGTCACGGATTGCCGCTGCTGCCCATGCTCCATTCATTACGGCGGCATCTCCTGAGTTGTTTGGTTTAGAGACATACAGTGATTTGGGTAAACCTCGTGATCTAACAAAAATATTTGACACGGTTGAGTATGCAAAATGGAAATCATTCCGTGATTCCGAGGATTCCCGATATGTAGGTTTGACGTTGCCTCGATTTTTGGGACGTCTGCCTTTCCATCCACAAGACGGCCTTACTGTCGATGGTTTTAATTTTGTTGAAGATGTGGATGGAACTGACCATAGTAAATACCTTTGGTGCAATGCTGCTTATGCATTCGCCACAAAGTTGACCAAAGCATTCGAGGACTTTGGCTGGTGTGCTGCGATTAGAGGAGTTGAAGGTGGTGGTCTTGTTGAGGGGTTGCCAACCCATACTTTTAAGACCGATGAAGGTGAGGTTGCGCTCAAATGTCCAACTGAAATTGCGATAACGGATCGGCGTGAGAAGGAGTTGAGCGACTTAGGTTTTATCTCCCTCGTGCATTGCAAAAATACCGATTACGCGGCATTTTTCGGTGCTCAATCTACGCAAAAGGCCAAGAGTTACAACTCTGAGGCAGCAAATGCGAATGCGGTTTTATCGTCTCAACTTCAATACATTTTTGCTGTATCACGGATAGCGCATTATATGAAATCCATGATGCGCGACAAGATTGGTAGTTTTGCAGCAGCGTCAAGCGTAGAAGACTTTTTAAATCGATGGATTGCACAATATGTGCTTTTGGATGATAACGCGAGTCAAGAGGCCAAAGCGCAGTTTCCATTGCGTGAAGCTTCTGTTCAGGTATCCGAGGTTCCAGGGCGCCCAGGAGTCTATCGAGCAGTTTCTTTTTTACGTCCACATTTTCAATTGGACGAGTTATCAGTATCTCTCCGCTTGGTTGCTGAGTTACCTCAGTCTTCCAAATCATAACCGTTGTTTTAAGCAACATATCAAAAAGGTGAATTATGGCAATTGATGTTTATTTGCAAATTGATGGTATCAAGGGTGAATCTACTGATGATAAGCACAAAGATTGGATCGAATGTTTATCGGTAGATTTCGGTGTATTGCAGCCAAAATCAGCGACAGCCTCTACCGGCGGTGGTCATACTGCAGAGAGGTGTGAGCACAAAGATATTGTCTTTACCAAACTGGCGGACTTGGCGACACCTCTGTTGTTACAAAATAGCTCTTCTGGTAAAACCATAGCGAAAGCAAAATTTGAATTTTTGCGCGCTGACGGTAAGGGTGAACGTGTTAAGTATTTTGAAATAGAGATTGAAAATCTCATTATTAGCAGCGATATGCCATCAGTGGCTGAAGGCAATATTTTGACAGAGCTCGTTTCGTTGAAGTATTCCCAGGTTAAATGGAAATATACCCAGCAGAAAATTGGCGGTGGTGCTGGTGGAAATACCTCTGGAGGTTGGGATTTGGCAAAAAATAAAGTTATTTAATTTTTTGTTGAATTGAATGTCTGCGGGTTGTGTTCCCGCAGATATTTTTTATTTTGAAAGAATGGTAATGAAAGGGTCCGCCCCAACTTTGTTTGACAAGCTAATAGGTGATAATTCTCGTGGATTATTCCAGGGTGCAGTTCGGCATCTTTCGATTGATGAGTTGAAGGACGAGGTCGCGCGAGACCTCGAGGCATTACTGAATACGCGCTCAGTATTCAGCGATGACTTGTTATCAAAGCATCCTGCATGTAGTCGATCAATTATTTCGTATGGTTTAAAAGATTTTGCTGGAATGAGCTTAGCCAGTACTGATGATCGAGCCGCAATTTGCGCAAGTCTTGTAAATGCCATAAATTTGCACGAGCCTCGCTTACGTCAGGTCAGTGCATCGCTTGAAATTCACAGGGATTCTATTAATAGATTGAATTTTTCTATTAAAGCATTATTGATTGTAAATCAAGCTCATGAACCCGTTAATTTTGATGCAATGTTGCAGCCATCTTCGTTGCAATACGCCATTAGAAAATCTCGCCCTACGGTGCGGGTAGGGGTTTAATTTGCAAGAACTTCTTCCTTACTACGAACGCGAATTAGGATTTTTGCGACGTTATTCTCGTGAGTTTTCGGAGCGTTATCCAAAAATTGCGGGCGGTTTGCTAATGGCTGGGGAGATCTGTGAGGATCCCCATATTGAGCGTATGGTTCAGTCATTCGCGCTCTTGAGTGCTCGCGTTTCCAAGCGTATTGACGATGATTTCCCTGAATTTACCGAAGCGCTGTTTGAAGTGTTGTATCCGCATTACTTACGTCCTTTCCCATCATGCTCAATTGTGCGTGTGGATCAAGGCGCCAGTGCAACGCAACTAACGGTCGCCACCAAAGTGCCACGTGGCACAGTATGGGAAACAAGATCTGTCAAAGGCGTGAAATGCAAATTTCAAACAGCATATGAGGTGATGATTGCACCACTGCGCTTGGTGCACGCGCAATTTGAATCAATCATTAGTTCACCCGAATCCGTCATATTGCCGAAAAATGCGGCTTCAAAGATAAGTATAAGGATTGAGATAACTTCTGAACAGGCGAGTCTTGCATCGCTTGGATTTTCCAAATTGCGTGTATTTGTAGATGGGGAAGCATCTTTTTGCGCCGCTCTGCGAGATACATTGTTTACCCGGGCCGTATGTGCGTATGTCGAAATTCCGTATACCGGGCGATGGATCGCGTTGAAATTTTTGCCGATAGCAGAAGTTGGCTTTGACGATCAAGATGCGTTGATAGATTTTCCTGCACGCTCGCATCCCGCTTACCGTATTTTAACCGAATACTTTTCTTTTCCTGAGAAATTTAATTTTTTTGATGTTGATATGGATGAAATATCAGCATTGCTTCCTTCAAGCTGCAAAGTATTTTCTTTGCATTTGGTGTTGACTAGTTGTCGTTCTGACTCCAATATCGCACGGATGCTCGGAACTATTTCTGCTAAAAATCTATTGTTGGGCTGCACCCCAGTTGTCAATTTATTTAAACTACATGGTTCTCCGATCCGATTGACACATAGAACTGCGCAGTATCCAGTGGTAGCTGATTCCGCAAATGCATTTGCATACGAGGTCTACTCGATTGATTCCGTCAATATGGTTCGACAAACTCCGCAAGGAGAGTCTGTTACTGAGTTTCGTCCCTTTTATTCGTTACACCATGGCCAAACGCCTGACAAGGCAGGGCATTATTGGGCTATGCGTCGCAACGAAATGGTTGCGCTGAAAAGTCCTGGCTATGAGACGGAGATTTCGATTGTAGATATTGATTTTGATCCGGCTGCGGTTGAGACTGACACCCTTAGTGTGGAATTACGTTGCACAAATAGAGAGTTGCCGACGTTGCTTGGTTATGGAAGCCATGGCGGGGATCTATTTCCCTTGGATGGGGGTAATCTGTTGGGCGCAGTCAGTTTTATACGCAAGCCAAGTCACCCCCAGTATTTCGAGCGTGGGCGTGGAGCACATTGGAGACTGATTTCTCATCTAGCTCTCAATCATTTGTCGTTGACACAAGGCGGGTTGGATGCATTTCGCGAGATATTGACTCTGTACGATTTGTCGCGTTCGCCTACGTCGCAGCGTCAGATTGGCGCGATCGTATCCATAGAGCACAGGGCTTCCACAGCTTGGCTGCCGGGTAACCCTTTTGCGAGTCTGGTGCGCGGTATTGAAGTGCGCATGGTGCTTGATGAGGAGGGGTTTGTGGGGAGTGGACTGCATGTGTTTGCCAGCGTGATAGATCGTTTTTTAGGGCTTTACGTTCATATCAACAGCTTTACACAACTCGTGATTTTCTCCAAAAGAACGGGGGAGGAATTGCTGCGATGCCGAGCACGAAGCGGAGATTTGAACCTAGCGTAATTCAACGTCTGCTCGATACGCCTTTCCGCTTCCAGTTCTTTCAAGCGGTGCGGCTCATCGAGTTGTGGCTGAAGCGCCAGGGCGTGGGTGAGGACTTGGCCTTGGCCGACCACCTGCGTTTCACCAATCGCATCTCCCTTGGGTTTCCAGCATCAGAAATCGAGGCTTTGCGTATAGATCCCCCCGGTATCGAGCGCACCGAGGTTGCTCTTGCCGATGCCTTCCGCAATGGCGAGTTGCTTCATTTGCGGTTGACACCGTCGTTCATGGGGTTCCTTGGCAGCAATGGCACATTGCCAAGCCATTACACCGAGCGCATTGCGGCGCACCAGTTTCTTGAAAAGGACGAAGGTCCAAGAGCATTTCTGGACACGTTCTCCCAGCGGGCGCTGGCTTTGTTCTACGGAGCCTGGCGCAAGTACCGGTTGGAGCTGCAGTATGACCATAGCGCCACGGGTACAGACAAAGACCGCTTCTTGCCATTGTTGCTTTCGTTGGCCGGTTTGGGGCATAAGTCGTTGCACAACCGCCTCCATGCACAGGGTGCGGGCGATGCTGGCGGACCTGCGAGTGATGGGGTGCTTGACGCATCGCTCGGCCATTTTGCAGTGGCATTGCGCCAGCGTCCGGTATCCGCTGCATTGATGCAACGCGTCTTGGCCGATCACTTCGCGGTTCCTTTAACTATTGAGCAATTTGTGGGCTGCTGGTATGACGTTCCACCGGTACACCAAACCAGACTAGGCTCTACCAACGCGGTGCTGGGTAAGGCCGCCATGGTGGGTAAACGGGTCTGGCAGCGGGATCTGCGCGTGCGACTGCGCATTGGCCCTCTGGTACGGAAGGATTTTTTGCTCTTTCTGCCGGGTGCCGGGGCTGCCTGCGCGCTGAAGAAGGTGCTCACCATGTTTACGGGTGTATGCCTCGAATACGAAGTGCGACTGATTTTGCTTGCCAGCGAAGTTGTTGGTGTCAGCTTGCAGTCGCAACGCGTCGGTGGTCGCCTGGGTGCGGATTTGTTTTTAACGACCCGGCCAGAAATGCACGACCGCTCCGATGTGAGTTACCACATTCACACTCTTCCCTCTTAATTTTTCACACCCACCTTCGTCGGCTATGGACATCAACTTAAAAGCGCTGATTGGCAAGCTCAATACCACTTCCCGCGTCGCCACCGAACGTGCGGCCAACCTCTGCATTAGCCGTGGGCACTATGAGGTCGATCTGGAACATCTGTTCTTGGCTCTGCTGGAGGAGCCACGTGGCGACTTTGCGGTAATCAGCCGTAACAGTGGCATCGATCCAGACCGTCTGCAGGCCGACTTGGAGGCCGAGATCAACCGGTTCAAAAGTGGCAATACCCGCACACCCGTACTGTCGCCTCACCTGCAAACCTTGTTTGAACATGCTTGGCTTATTGCTTCGCTGGATAAACAAACCAGCCAGATACGCAGTGGCCATTTGCTTTTGGCCCTGCTTACCCAGACCGATCTGGCCCAACTGGCTTACCGCGGCTCCAGACTCTTTGCACAGTTCAAGCTGGATGGCCTGAAGCACCAGCTTGGCAAGTTGACCCATGGATCGGTGGAGAGCATTCAGCCCTCCAACCTAGTGCCAGATAGGCAAGACCCCGCACATGTCGGTGATCCGATAGGCGACCTTACTACTTCAACTGGCGGCAAAACCCCGGCGCTCGATCAGTACACCACCTGCCTCACCCAGCGGGCTCGCGACGGCAAGGTAGACCCCGTCTTAGGCCGTGATGCCGAAATCCGCCAGGCGGTCGATATTCTGCTGCGTCGCAGGCAAAACAACCCTATCCTCACGGGCGAGGCTGGCGTTGGGAAAACCGCCGTGGTCGAAGGTTTGGCTTTGCGTATCTCCCAGGGCGATGTACCCGAAGTACTGCAGGGTGTCGAAATCCACACTCTGGATATGGGCCTGTTGCAGGCGGGCGCCAGTGTGAAAGGCGAGTTTGAGAATCGCCTGAAGAACGTCATTGACGAGGTCAAACGTAGCCCGCATGGCATTATCCTGTTCATTGACGAAGCCCACACCATGATCGGTGCAGGCGGGCAGGCTGGACAAAACGACGCGGCAAACCTCTTGAAACCGGCCCTGGCAAGGGGCGAGTTGCGCACCATCGCGGCCACTACTTGGAGCGAGTACAAAAAATATTTTGAAAAAGATGCCGCCCTGGCCCGGCGTTTTCAGGTCATCAAGGTCGAAGAGCCCAGTGAGGAACTGGCCTGTGCCATGCTGCGTGGCATGGTGCGTCTTATGGAGGCGCATTTCAATGTGCGCATCTACGACGAAGCCATTACCGAGGCGGTACGCTTGTCACACCGCTACATCAGTGGCCGCCAACTGCCCGACAAGGCCATCAGTGTGCTTGATACTGCGTGCGCCAAAGTGGCCCTGGGCCAAAATGCCCAACCGGCGTTGATCGAGAATATCCGCAAGCATCTCGACCGCATGCACGCTGAAATTGGCAGTCTGCAGCGTGAACAGGCCAGTGGTGGGCAGCACCAGAGCCGCTTGCAAGAACTGACTGCCCAGCGCGATGCCGCTGCAGCCGAACTGGTTTTGCAAACCGCGCGTTGGGATGTTGAGCGCGCTTTGACAGAGAAGATCCAGGCTGCCCGCCAGGCGTTGGAAGTGGCTGTTGCCCACAACACCACCCAGGCTAGTACCTCTGTGGCGACGGTCACACCTGACCCTACCAAGTCCAGCAAAAAAACTGCCAAAGGTAACAGCGTCCCCAACATGCCTGCCAGCCACGAACTCCAGGCCCTGCAGCAACTGATGGCCGAACTCAAAAGCCACCAGGGCGAAACTCCCTTGGTACCAGTGCAGGTAGACGGTCATGTCGTGGCAGAAATTGTGGCCAGTTGGACGGGCATCCCCCTGGGCAAGATGGTAAAGGACGAGATCAAGACTGTCCTCAACTTGCAGCCGCTGCTGCAAGAACGGGTACTCGGTCAGCCCCATGCCATCGCCGCCGTCGCCCAGCGCGTGCGCACGGCACGCGCCAATCTGGACGATCCCAGCAAGCCCAAGGGTGTATTTCTCTTTGTCGGCCCCAGCGGCATCGGTAAAACAGAGACCGCCTTGGCTTTGGCTGAAACCCTCTACGGCGGAGAAAAAAAGCTCATCACCATCAACATGAGCGAATACCAGGAAGCGCACAGCGTGTCGGGCCTCAAAGGCTCGCCGCCGGGGTATGTGGGATACGGCGAGGGCGGCGTGCTCACCGAGGCCGTGCGGCGCAACCCCTACAGCGTGGTACTGCTCGACGAAGTCGAGAAAGCCCACCCTGACGTGCTGGAGCTGTTCTTCCAGGTGTTTGACAAGGGTGTGATGGACGATGCCGAAGGCCGCGAGATCGACTTCAAGAACACCATCATCATCCTCACCAGCAACGTCGCCTCCAGCCAGATGATGCAGGCCTGCCTGAACCAGAGCGCCGACACGCTACCCACCCCCGAGGCCCTGGAAGCACTGATCCGCCCCCAACTGATGAAGGCCTTCAAACCCGCCTTTCTGGGTCGCCTCAAAGTCATCCCCTACTACCCCATCGCCGACGACGTACTGGCGCAAATCATCGCGCTCAAGCTGGACCGCATCCAACGGCGTATCGCCACCAACCACCGCTGCGAATTTGTCTACGACGACGCCCTGGTTGAAGCCGTGCTGCAGCGCTGCACCGAAGTCGATTCCGGAGCGCGCAACGTTGACAACATCCTCAACGGCAGCCTGCTGCCCGAGATTGCCGAAAGCGTGCTTGCACAAATGGCTGCGGGTGGCGAGATCCGCAAAATCAAAGTCACCGCCAGCAAAAAAGGCGACTTCAAGTACGCCATCCAGTAAGCGTCCCCGCTCAAGCAGTCACGCGCATCCCGACCCCGCAGTTCCTCCGCACACCGATAGCGACACCACCCGATGAGCACCTCCCTCGCCAGCCTGTTCACCGGCTGGAGCCAAACCGACCGCCTGCTGCGCCTGCACACCCCGCTGGACGAACCCGGCGGCAACTTGTTGGGCACCCCCAGCCTGCTGGCCGAGCGCTTGCACGCGGTCGAAGGCATCTACCCCGGCAACTACGGCGATGACCACGCCCTTGGTGCCCCCGCCGACCCCCGCTTCTGCGGCACCCTGCTCCTGCTCAGCTGCCTCAGCCTGAACGCTCATCTAGACCTGGACACCCTGGTGGGCCAGCCCATCCTGCTGGAGCTGCTGACCGATGCCAGCCGCACCGACATGCGTCCCTTCCACGGCCACATCCGCAGCGCCCAGCTACTGGGAGCCAACGGCGGCCTGGCCCGCTACCAACTCACCATCGAACCCTGGCTGTCCGCGCTGGGCCAACAACAAGACAGCGCCATCTACCAAGGCCTTAACGTCTTCGACATCCTGGACACCATCTTCAAAGACTACCAAGGCCAGGGCAGGCTCCAACCCCAGTGGCGCTTTGACATCGCAGACATTGCCGCCTACCCCACGCGCAGCCTGACCACCCAGTACTTCGAGACCGACCTGGCCTTCGTCACCCGGCTGATGGCCGAGGAAGGCCTGTTTGGCTGGTTCGAACATACCGGCGACCCCCGCAGCCCCGCTTTAGGCAGCCACACCTTCGTCATCGCCGACCACAACGCTGCCTTCCAGCCCAACCCGCACCCTGAGGTGGACTTCACCCAGGCAGGAACCACCCTGGCACGCGACAGCATCGACCGCTGGCGCAGCCACGGCCAGTGGAGCGTGGACAGCGTCGCCCTCAGCAGCTGGGATTACCGCGGCAACCACACCCGCCCCGTTAGCGCCCAGCGTGCCCAAAACGACGGTGACGCAAGCCGATCCTCCGTCGCGATCGATCTCACCCACCGAGACGACCCCGGCACCTACGCCTTCGAGAGCGTGGCCCAGGGCCAGCGCCTGGCCCGCAACCAACTCCAGGCCCTGAACGTGCGCCAACAGCACAGCACCGCGGCCGGCACCCTGCGCAGCGCAGCGCCCGGCAGCACCATCGTTCTCAATGGCCAGACCCAACCCGACCGTTACGGCCAACAGCCACCCGCCGAACAACGCACCTACACCCTGCTGCGCGTGCAGCACCTGGCGCGCAACAACCTGGATGCCGCCTTGGGCCAGGCCGTCCAGCAACGGCTGGGTCCTGTTCCCCTGGCACCGCCGCTGACCGCAAATGTTGCGATATATGCAAAATCAGGTCCCCGTGCCCATTCCATAAGCGCAAGCAGCTATCAAAACAGTAGTAATGCACCAGCTGAATTAGAAGACACCTGGTGGACCGGTGTGGGCCCTGGCGAAGCGCAAGCCCACAGCGCGCAAGGATTCCACCTTGCCAACGCCAGCCAACCCTTCTACCGCAACCGCCTGGACGCACTGCCCGCCCACATCCCCTACCGGGGGGCCAGCCACGGCCCGCAAGGCCAGCGCCTGCACCCCAAGCCCGCCGTGCACAGCCAGCAAACCGCCATCGTCGTCGGCCCACCAGGCCAACCCGTCTACACCGACCGCGACCACCGCATCAAACTCCAGTTCCACTGGCAGCGCGACACCACCGGCCAAACCGGCAGCCACGCCCGGGTATCGCACCCCAGCAGTAGCCGCCAAGGCAAAGGCCACACCGGTGCACCCGCCAACGAGAAGGCCGGCACCTGGGTGCGTGTAGCCGCCACCCTGGCCCCCACAGCGGGAGCCAACTGGGGCAGCGTGGCCATCCCACGTATCGGCCAGGAAGTCTGGGTGGACTTCCTGGGCGGCGACATCGACCGCCCGGTAGTCACCGGCTGCGTCTACAACGGCAGCGGTGCCCCCGATGCCCAGTACAACCGCCAAGGGCAGGGCGCAGGTGCGGCCACCGGCAACGCCCCCGCGTGGTTCCCAGGCCAGGGCACCCAACCAGACAAAGAAACGGGCAAGGGCCACGCCCACCCCGCCGTCCTCAGCGGCATCAAAACCCAGGCCCTGTCGGGCAGTCAGCACGGCGCGGGTGGCTACAACCAGCTCGTCTTTGACGACAGCCCATCCCAGGCACGCACCGTGCTGCAACACCACAGCCAGGCCCACCAGGGCACCGCCGAGCTCAACCTGGGCCAGTTCCAACACCAAAGCGATAACCAACGCCTGCACCCTGCGGGCTGGGGAGCCGAGCTCAAAACCGTCCACAGCGCCGCCACCCGCGCGGGTGCGGGCCTCTTGCTCAGTGCTGATGCCCGCCCCAACGCCAGCAGAAGCCAGCTCGACAGCACGGAGGCTCAAGCCCAGGCCGACAGCAGCCAGCAGCTGCAAACCCGCCTGGCCGACACGGCGCACAAGCACAACGCCAAGTTCGCCGCCGAAGGCACGCCCGACAAGCTCCCCGCCATCGCAGCCCAAGCGCACAACGCTGAAATACGCGCCACCCAAGACGGACCACAGGGCCAGCAAGTCCCCGCCTACGGCGAGTCGCTCTTGCAGCTTAGCGCCCCCAGCGGCATCCAGGCCCTGACCCCGGCCGACGCCATCCTCAGCGCAGGTGCCACCAGCAGCATCACCGCAGGCCAGGCTATCCAGTTCGCAGCCCAGGGTGGGCACTACCACCTGGTCAAGGCAGGGATCAGCTTCTTCACCTATGGCAAGGTGGGCAACGCCAACAGCCCCAACCAAGAGATCGGCATCGCCCTGCACGCCGCCAGCGGCAAAGTGAGCAGCCAAAGCCAAAGCGGCCCCACCAAATTGACGGCCGACAAAGACCTGACCGTGGCCAGCACCACCGCAGCCGTCTCCATCAGCGCCAAGCTGCATATGCTGCTGACGGCGGGTGGTGCGGGTATCCGTATCGAGGGCGGCAACATCACCATCACCGGGTCCAGTGTGCAGTTTGAGGCCAGTGCCAAGGAGCTGGCGGGGCCGGGGAGTGTGGGTAGTTCGTTGGAGCTGCCGAAACCTGGTGAATTGAAAGGCTGCGCTTTGAAGCTTGGTGCTGCTACGCAAAGTGGCTCTCCCGGCGTAGCGCGATGAGGTGGGAATGGATATACCTCCTCTAACTTTTGATGTATTGACGGATGCCATGGAACAGCTCTATGTCCAGTCCCGTGAATCTGGCTACTGTGATGTATTGCTGGATCCTTTGGCTGGTTTCCCGCTGAAAGATCAAATTGAGGCACTGGATGTGCGAGTGGCCCCTCGCATCTATTTGACCGATCCTTTGTTCAAAGAGGCCCCCCAAGAGGCACCGTTTCTATTACGCGTGCCGGTAGGGGAGTGGCATTTGCTGGAAGCCCTTGTTTTCGTTGCTCAGCAAGAGGCTATTTCCCCTGCCAACTCATTGCGCAGTGTGTGCGGCTTTTTGCAAAGTCCACTCGGCATCGCGAAGTTGGCCAAAAGGCTGACTCGTGCGCTCGATCTCCGTGTGGAGTCGCGAGGCATGTACTTTCGGTATTTTGATCCCCGCATTTTTCACCACTTGCCGCGCTTGTTACCCGCGCTTTCCCTGGGCAGCCTACTAGCAGGGGTAGGGCGATGGTCTTATTGCGTGTGGGATGGAAGCATGGTCATGCAAGATATTCCCACCGAGTCCTCTGTAGCAGTATGGCGGGTTCGACTGACACGTCAGCAGTGGCAGGTGTTTGAGGCCATCGAACACTTCAATGCAACCCAAAAGTTGTTTCTTCAACGTGGGTTGCCTTTCATCCCTGCGCAAACAGCCGCACTGTTCACCCAGGTGCAAGCCGTAATTACTGCCAGTGGCCTGCATGCTCCGACCGACGTTGCCTACTATCTGGCGTGTTGCCAACAGAGCGCGAGCCCGCCATCACAACATCCCGCATGGGCTGAAGTCTTGACTTTGGTTCAAGCGGAGGTGCCATTGGCCGATGCGTTGAAGCAGCTATGTGGCGTTGCCTTATCGGACATCCATGCTGTCTCTACTTAATCAATTACTTAGCAAAACCTGCGCACCATGAGTGGAACCAAAGACTGTAAATTTTGTGACAAGCGTGGCCTGCTATGGTTACCACTGCGATATAGCGCAGTGGTAACTGATGCCGCTGCAGCCTTGACTGTGTTGCCAACGCTTTCGGGCACGCTGGGTCAAGGCGTGACGGATGTTGCCCTGACCCAGGCCAAATACGCTGTACGCTTGCTGCGTCCCGGCTATTTGTATGTGCTGTTAGAGCGCAAAGGTATCAAATACTGGGACGCGTACATGGTGCTGCAAGATGCTTTTCTGTACAAATTCAATCCTGAAGATCCTCCTCGGTTGATACCCACGTTTAGCTGTGAACGCCACACTTGCGGCGTAAATGCCAGTATGGTGGGTATCCCGGAGGCCAACGATGTGCCGACTGTATGGGCTTTATTTACCCCTACGGCCATGACCCAGGCCAAACTAGACGAATACAAAGCCAACGCAGCCGCCTATGCTGCGGCAGGTAAGCTGCAGACCTTCAGCCCTGCGGACTGGCTGGCTAAAAAGACCAATCAACCTCACTCTTTGCTAGCGCCTCAGTTGTTGACCCAAGTAGCTGAATACATGCTGTTCACGCAGCCGGGTAGTCCGTTTGGAACACCACTGGGCATGGCGCTGGAGTGTCAGCTTTTTACGGGTACCCAGGATGCATACGCAGGCTCGCCACCGGATGGTAAAGGCCGTTACGCAGGGCGTTTGGGCAACATTTACAACAAGATCAAGCACGATGGGCATGCCGCTCTGGCGCTGTATGACCACATAGGCATCGCCCAGGAACTTAATAATTTCAGGAATGCGGCGTTGGAGCCGATTGAAGAATTCTTAAAAAAGGCAGACAAAGAAGGTATAGACAATCAGCGCAAGCTAGAGGTGTCGCAGGCTATTGAAGACATCAAAAATGGCTTTATCAGAACGGGGATTGGCCTAGCGCAGAAGCGCATTGAAGCCTTGGAATCGCGCCCCTCTCCAGATATGGATGAAAGCAATACGAAAATTCTGCGAGGTCAGGGGCGCATAAAGGAAGCCGAAGAGCTGGAGGCGCGGGTGAAAAGATCCCAAGCAGCCCGCGATGCCAATCGCCAAAAAATGCTCCAGGGTGCCGACGCCGAAAGGGCATGGAATAGCAAATACGCATCTCAATTGGATATGGACGGTATTGAAGCCTTCCAAAGCCAGCTGACAGCCCTGTCGGAAGCTTGCGCAAAAAAAGCCGACAGCCGTACCGACAGCCATCTGAATTGGCTCACCGCCCCTAGATTGGTAGATGCCTTCGACACCTTTGACCCAGCAGACTTGGGCAGTGGTTTTTGCTTTACGCAAGAGCATTCGCTCTGTACCTTCGGCATGTTCGGTATAGACAAGAACAAACCCAAATTGGCCGAATGGATGAAGGTCAGCAAAGTAGAGCGCACAAACCTCTATATGCGGGCCAATTTGTACAATCAAAAGTCTTTGCAGGAAGAGGCTGGTAAAGCCTTTACCGAGGCACAAACACTCGTCGCCGCTGCCGGTGGCTTGGGGCAGGCTGCCAGTACACCCTGGCTCAAGGCAGGCAAGGGCTTCATAGATGCCCTGAAGAAGACAGACTCTGCTTGGGACGAGTGGTTGCGTGACAAAGTCGTCAAGAGCATCCACGAGGGCAAAACCAAGATACAACCTGGCAACAAAATCCATAACCTCTCCACCTTCCACCGCAGTAATGAAGGGCGCATGTACGCCTGCGTTGCCGAATGGTCGCAAGCCCTGTCTAACAAAGCCGGGAAGATGGACAAACTCATCCAGGCGACCGTGGGCATGCTGCTGTTTGGCAAGCTGGGCGATCTGGTGGAGAAAGTTGGCCTGGAAGAGCTCATGCTCAAGGTCCCGCCTGAAAAACTGGCCGACGGCCATAAAAAACGCAGTGCCCAGCGTAACTTGGAGTTGGCCGAACGCGATGCCGCAAAAAAGGCTGGGCGCCTGCCCAAAAATCTCGTGATGCCAGACCCGATAGACCTGCTCATCCAGGACGAGCAGCGCAAAGTGCGTGACAAAGTCAAACTCACACTGGATGAGCTAGACAAAGGCAAACGCCCGGAAACCAATAACTTCCGTCAGGCCCGCATGGGCGTGCTGCTGATGTCGATTGAAGGCTTAGCCCTGACCCTAAAGCTGAATGGTGATAAAGAATTGTCGGAGCGCGGCAAGTGGGAAGTTGCCGCTTCGGTGCTTTCGCTCACCAGTATCAGTTTTGACGTGGTTTATGCCTTAGCCAAGTCGCTGCGTGAAATCAAACCATTTGAAAAAATGGTTGGGGTGGACACGGCTTTGGACGTGGTACGCGGGGGCCTAAAAATGACTGCGGGCACTTTGAGTGCGGTGGCGGGGGGGATTGCTATGATTTTGGATTTCCACGCCGGATTGGAGGAGACGCAGAAAGACCGACGAAATTGGGTACTTCTCAGCGTGTATTTTTCTCGTAGTTTTATTGGCGGCTTTAATGCCGGCCTAGGTTTTATCGCCGCCTTCTCTTACACAGGCCCACTGCTACTGCGCATGTCCGGCAGCGGTGCGGCAGTAGCCACGCGTTTGGCCCCGTTACTTGCGAACTTCGGAACGTTTGCAACTAAGAAAGTGGCCGTCGCCCGCACCTTATGGCTGATTCGGGTGGCCCGCTTCAACATGATTGGCCTCACCATCACGGTGGTGGAGGTGGGCTACCGTTGCTGGATCATTGACGATGATTTGGAAAACTGGTGCCAAGCCTGCTGCTTTCGCAAAGACAAAAGCAAAGGCTGGCTCAGTGAAAAGCCCTACCCCGATGCCAAGAAAGAGTTGGAAGAACTGGAGAAGGCCTACAAGGCCATATCAGAATGACACAAACATCCCCAGCAGCCATCGCTAGTTTTAACGGCGAAGACCTTTTTCTCGTGGAGGGCACTCTGTCAGAACTACAAGTTGCCCGCACTACGGTCAATCTACTGGAGCAAATTGAAAAGAACATCCAGAGTAAAAGCTTGGTTACAGGCATGGCCGGTGTGGTGGGCGGCATGCACGGCATGGTGGCCAATTCCGCCGCCCTGACCCTGTACGACGGTGAAGACATGTACAACTTTGCTGCGGTGGTGGGCGAACACATCCTGTGCGGCACGTTTGAGCACGCTGATCAGTTCAAGAATGGTGAACCCATCAAAGCGGTGGTGTCTCAACGCGAGGATGTGCTCTTCGTGCATTCCATCATGCAGAGTAAGACCCAGCAGTTTTATATGCCACTGGGGGTGTTCGCAGGTGATAGGGCGTTGTTCAAGCACTGCATGAATGTCGCTTGGGGATTTACAATTTTATTGTGGGTGGTTTTTGGACTCATTTTTTTCTTCATGAACTTGAACAATCCATCGACTAGTGAAGCGACGGCAATCGTTGCTGCGTTTGTGATCTTGGGCGTGCCTTTGATCGCCTTCCCCATGGAATTCTGGACCTACCGCACCTTCCGCGGCATGGGCGGCTATGCAGAGGCCATTTTTCAAGCCTTCGGCTTCCCCAAGCCCAAACGCATTGACCTGCGCAATGTGGGCAGTATGAACTTTGAACCCACAGGCTGGAAGCAGGCTTGGCGTGCAGACCTCATGCTGCAAAAGCTTGGCAGCAAGTAGCCCTGGGTCTATGCAGAACCTGGCTCCTATTGCCTCCTCCAACTTTGCTGCCGTGGTGGGCGAACACATCTTGTTGGCACTTTTGAACATGCAGACCAATTCAAAAACGGTGAACCCATCAAAGCTGATCCAGGGCCGAGCGAATTTGCTGATTTCGCCATGCGCTGCGTAGCCACTTCCGCACAAAAAATCCAATAGAAATGAGCGTAAAGCAGACTTTTGCTTGGGTTGCCTTTGCTCTGTGCTTAGTCTCTTGCGACACATCCACCACCCCGCCCGCCAATGCCTCTAAAGCGTCCGACCCTGAATGCAAGGCCCTACAAGCCCTGGTTACCAAGACCAAAAAGAATTTGGTGTTTGTGGGAGGGGGACTCATTCCAGATGGGCGACTTTGGCATGGTGCACAACGCTGAAAAGCTGCCTTACTACGGCGCGCTGGATTGCGCCATTTCAACGAGACATGCTGCACAGATGTTTGATGCCTTTTCGGCCCGCTGCGCCCATCCAATAAGCGCAAGCAGCTATTTAAACGATAGTAACCCGACAGCGTCGTTGGGTATTTCTTGTTGACCCCAGGCATTCCACCACCACCTCATGGTGCTACATACCAAAGTAGCCCTTAGCGCCCATTCCATAGGCGCAAGTCGCTATCAAAAATGTAGTGACCACTGGCTGCATTCCGCTGGACTACGGTCTGCCATGCCGACGCGATATCCACATTCCCGCCCTACAGCGCCCCGATATGCAGCACGATCATCGACAGGTTGTCGCCGGTGCCGCGTGCCCGGGTGCGGGCGGTTTCCATGAGCATCACGGTGGCTTCCTTGGGGGGCATGCTGCACAGGACTTCGCCGAGCTCGCTCTCGGAAAAATAATGCCATACGCCGTCGCTGCAGGCCATGAGCACGTCGCCAGGGCGGACCTGCGGGATGATGTGGATGTCGACTGGCGGGTCGGCTTCGGTGCCCAGGCAGCCCAGCAGGATGTTGGAGTCGGGGTGGCTGTTGGCTTCTTCGGGGGTGATTTCGCCGCGCTCCACCAGGGTCTGCACATAGGAGTGGTCCAGAGTACGTTTGACCAGCTGGGTGTGGTGGTAGTGGTAGATGCGCGAGTCCCCGGTGTGGGCCCAGAAGCATTGGCCGGTGGGCTGGAGGATGAACAGTGCCGCCGTGCTGTGGGGCTCTTCTTCGGCCGAGATGGCGGTGAGTTTGATGACCAGGTGGGCTTCGTCGATGATGTGCTTGAGCATGCCGGGCGCATCGTCGGTGAAGGGGTCGAAGCGTTCAAACAGTTGCTTGGCCGTCATCATTACCTGGTCGGAGGCCTTGCGCCCGCCGCTGCGTCCGCCCATTCCGTCGGCTACCACGCCCAGGATGCAGCCGCTCACGCGCGGATGGCTGATCAAGGCAAGCTGGTCTTGCTGGTAGTCACGGTCGCCCTTGTGCAGGCACGTCGAAGCCGTAATCTTGAAACCTGGGGTCATGGTGCAATGTTTGGTGGGGGGTTAGCGTGGATCGCGCGGCTCATAATGGCCCAGTTTATCCCCAGCGGATTGCCCCATACCGACACCACTGCCTTGACTGCCAATCTCCATTCCCCTGAACGCCAACTGATCGAGCTGCGCATGGAGCACGCCGACCTGGACGCTACGATCGACTACCTGGTCGAGCACAAGCCGCTGGACGAACTGATGTTGCAGCGCCTAAAAAAACGCCGCCTAGCCCTGCGCGACAGGATTTCACGGCTGGAAATCGCCCTAGACCCCAAAGAGCCCGCCTGATGGACCTGCAAAGCCAGGTGCGCGAGGCGTTTGCGCCGCAGGGCGCGCTGGCCCGCACGGCCGAACACATCCAGCCCCGGCAAGGGCAACTGGATATGGCCTTGGCGATTGGCCGCACCATAGAGGAGGGCGGGGTGCTGGTGGTGGAGGCCGGTACCGGGGTCGGCAAGACCTTTGCCTACCTGGTGCCCGCACTGCTCAGCGGCGAACGGGTGCTGCTGTCGACCGCCACCAAGACCCTGCAGGACCAGCTTTTTGGCCGCGATTTGCCTGGTTTGTTGACGGCCTTGGGCTTGCCGTTGCGTACCGCGCTGCTCAAGGGTCGTGGCAGTTATCTGTGCCTGCATCGCCTGGGCCAGGCGCGCTCCGACCAGCACCATTTCGAGCGGCCTGTGCTGCAAACCCTGGCCCATATCGAGCAGTGGGCGCAGGCCACCCGCAGTGGGGATTTAGCCGAGCTGTCGGATCTGGACGAGCACTCGCCCCTGGTGCCGCTGGTCACGTCCACCCGCGAAAACTGCCTGGGCGCGCAATGCCCGCAGTTCCGTGCCTGCCATGTCAATCTGGCCCGGCGCGAGGCGCTGGCAGCCGATGTGGTGGTGCTGAACCACCACGTTTTTTTTGCCGATCTGGCGGTGCGCGAGTCCGGCATGGCCGAGCTGCTGCCCACGGCCCGCATTGCCATTTTTGACGAGGCGCACCAGCTCAACGAGACCGGGGTGCAGTTTTTGGGCACCCACCTCAGCACCGGTCAATGGCTGGATTTTGCGCGCGACGTATTGGCCGCGGGTTTGCAGCAGGCGCGGGGCCTGGTGGACTGGCAAGAGGTGGTGTTGAAGCTGGAACGGGCGGTACGCGAGCTGCGCCTGGTGGTCGGCAAGCTGCCTGCGGGCAGCAAGTTGCGCTGGTCGGGTGTGGCACCCAATGGCGTGCCGGAGGCCTTGTGGAGCGATGCCATGGCCGATGTAGTCGCGGCCTTGCGGCAGGCGATCCTGGCACTGGACACGGTGACCGAGTTGGCCCCCGACTTTGTGCGCCTGCATGCCCGCGCCGTGGGCTTGTCTGAACGCGTGCAGCAGTTTGCCGAAGTTTGTGATGCGGCATCGGTGCGCTGGCTGGACGTGGGCCAGCAATTGCGCCTGACCGAATCGCCACTGGATATCGCCCACGCGGTGCAAACCCGCTTGTTGGCCCCCACCGAGGGGGCGCAGGCCAAGTCCTGGGTGTTCACCTCGGCCACCTTGGGCGACGATGCGCGCCTAGCCTGGTTTACCGAGCGCTGCGGTCTGCAGGATGCCACCTGCCTGCGGGTGGAGAGTCCGTTTGACTACGCCAGCCAGGCCGCGCTGTACGTGCCGCGCCATCTGCCCAAGCCCAGCGACCCGTCGCATAGCGCGCAGGTCGCTGCATTGGCCACCGAAGCGGCCCGGCAACTGGGTGGGCGCACCATGGTGCTGACCACCTCGCTGCGGGCTTTGCGCACCATTGGCGACAACCTGCAGGCCACATTTGCGGGCAGCGCGGAGATCGAGGTACTGGTGCAGGGGCAATGGCCCAAGCGACGCCTGATGGAGCGTTTGCGCCAGGGCAGCGCGGACGGCAAACCGGGTTGTGTGCTGGTGGCATCGGCCTCATTTTGGGAGGGGGTGGATGTGCCGGGCGAGATGCTGCAGCTGGTCATCATCGACAAGCTGCCGTTTCCGGCACCCAACGACCCGGTGGTGGAGGCGCGCACCCAGCGCATCGAGGCCGAAGGTGGCAGCCCCTTCATGGACTATTTTGTGCCTGAGGCCGCCGTGGCGTTGAAGCAGGGCGCGGGCCGCCTGATACGGCATGAATCCGACCGGGGGGTGCTGGTGGTCTGCGACACCCGGCTGGTGGGTATGGGGTATGGCAAACGCATTCGGGCGGCGTTACCGCCCATGCGGGTGCTGAAAACCGAAGATGAGTTTCAGCAAGCCCTGGAGGGCTTGGGCCCGGTTACCAAATCTTCCACCACGGCGAATCCTTGGCCTTGAAGCCGTTGGCGGTGTACTGGCTGTTCGGGAAGTTCATGGCCAACACCCGCTGGGTGTCGTCGCGCAACTGCGTCATGCCCAGTGCTTCGTACGACTTGACCATGATGTACAAGGCTTCTTCCACGGCGGGCACGTTGCTGTAATCCGCCAAGGTGGCCTGGGCCCGGTTGATGGCGGCCACATAGGCACCCCGGCTGTAGTAGTAGCGCGCCACATGCACTTCGTACTTGCCCAGCGAATTCACGATGTACACCATGCGTTGGCGGGCATCGGAGGTGTAGCGCGAGTCGGGGAAGCGGGTGCTCAATTCCTTGAACGCTTCAAACGATTCCTTGGCGGCCTTTTGGTCGCGTTCGGACAGGTCCTGGCGGCTCAGAAACGAAAACAGGCCCAGATCTTCGTTGAAGTTGATGATGCCCTTGAGGTACAGCGCGTAGTCCAGCGCGGAGCTGGACGGGTGGAGTTTGAGGAAGCGGTCCAGCGTGGCCAGCGCCTGGGCCTTGTCGCCTGTCTTGTAGTGGGCATAGGCTTTTTCCAGCTGCGCTTGCTGGGCCAGCGGCGTACCTGCGGCGCGGCCTTCGAGTTTTTCAAACAGGCTCACAGCCTTGTCGAAAGACCCGGAGTTCATTTCGTCCTTGGCTTCCGAATAAATCTTGTTCGGGCTCCAACCAATGGTCTTGTCTGCTTCCACCGTAGCGCAGGCCGACAGGAGCGCCGCAATACCTACCGCCAAGAGGCTGGGGAACACCGATAATCTAGAACGAAACATCACTGGCTACTTTCTTGAAACTAAGCGATTTGATTATATCGACCGACCCTGCAGGCGAAGAGCTGGCCGAACCCGGCCTTGATTCTGTCCTTGAGAGCGAGCTGCGTCCTCTCACCATCACCGAAGCACAGCACGGCGGACGGCTGGACCGCGCGCTGGTCGACCTGGTGCCGGAGTTCTCACGCAGCTATCTGCAGCAGCTGATTGAGTCGGGGGCGGTGACCCTGCAGGGCCGCCTGGCCACCAAGCCGTCGGCCAAGGTGCGGGCGGGCGAGGTGGGCACCATCGAGTTGCGCCCCACCTTGCAAAGCCAGGCTTTCAAACCCGAGGCCATGGCGCTGGACGTGGTGTTTGAGGACGAACACCTGCGTGTCATCCACAAACCCGCCGGGCTGGTGGTGCACCCGGCACCGGGCAACTGGAGCGGTACCCTGCTCAACGGCCTATTGGCGCGCGATGTGCAGGCCCAGGTGCTGCCCCGCGCAGGCATCGTGCACCGGCTGGACAAAGACACCAGCGGCCTGATGGTGGTGGCGCGCACCCGGGCTGCCATGGATGCCTTGGTAGCCCTGATCGCCGCGCGCGAGGTGAGCCGCCAATACCTGGCCCTGGCGCACAAGCCCTGGACCGGTTCGGCCCACCGCAGCGTTGAGCTACCGATTGGCCGCGACCCGCGCAACCGGCTGCGCATGGCGGTGGTGGACCTGGCGACGCAGGGTGGCAAAACCGCCCGCACCGATATCGCCCTGCTGCACAACTTCGACCAGGGCTGTTTGGTGCGCTGCACATTGCATACTGGCCGCACCCACCAGATCCGGGTGCACATGGCTTCTGCCGGGCATCCCCTGGTGGGCGACACGGTGTACGGCGGCACCCCGGCGGCGGGGCTGGCGCGGCAGGCCTTGCACGCGACCCAACTGGCGTTTGTGCACCCTGTGACCGGCGAGGCCTTGAAATTCCATGCGCCCTTGCCCACCGACATGCGCGCTGCACTGGCCGACTGGGGCCTCAGTTACAATGGCTAAAAGCGTTTTGAAGCTCAGGCAGTAGTTCTGACGCTCGCCGGTTTTTGCGACACCCTGCACATTGCGTTCAGGGCTGGCTGCAATCTGAAACCCACGCCATCGATTTTGTGCCGACCAGGCATGTTTTCCCGGAATATTGAAACACCATGAACACGGCAGAGGCCAAGCGCGTCCTCGAAGCTGCGCTGATTTGCGCGCAGCAGCCCTTGCCTGTGCGCGATATGCGCGTGCTGTTTGACGACGCGCTGGGTGCCGATACCGTAAAGGCGCTGTTGCAGGACCTGCAAAACGATTGGGCCCAGCGCAGTGTGGAGCTGGTGCAGGTCGCCAGCGGCTGGCGTTTCCAGAGCCGCCCCGAGATGCGCGAGTACCTGGACCGGCTGCACCCTGAAAAGCCGCCGCGTTACAGTCGCGCCACGCTGGAGACCCTGGCCATCATTGCCTACCGCCAGCCCGCCACACGGGGCGACATGGAAGAAATCCGCGGTGTCACCATCAGCGCCATGATCATCAAGCAGCTGGAAGACCGGGGCTGGATCGAGGTGATTGGCCACCGCGAAACCGTGGGCCGCCCGGCCTTGTTTGCCACCACCCGCCAGTTTCTGGACGATTTGGGCTTGGCTTCGCTGGACCAATTGCCAGTGGCCGACGACCCTGTGCAGCGTGCCGAGTTGCTGGCATCGCTGACCCGTACCGAAGAGCCCGGCCCTATTTTTCCGATTTCCCCTGAGGGCTCCGCCGAGACGGTGGAGGCCCCGATAACCGAGATACCCCATGAACACCCCTGACGACTCCTTGCCGCTGCCCCCTCCCGTTGTGACGACCGAGGAGGGCAACCGCTTTCTGGACGTGGTGTCGGGCCAGTTCGATGCCGACGAAGAGGTGCCGGACCTGGCACCTGCCAAACGGGTTCTGCTGCCCCAGGCCGAAAGCCCCAAGCTGCACAAGGTGCTGGCCCAGGCCGGCATGGGTTCGCGCCTGGAAATGGAGCAGCTCATCTTGGAAGGCCGTATCTCGGTCAATAACGAACCCGCCCACATCGGCCAGCGCGTGCAGTTTGGCGACTCGGTCAAGGTCAATGGCAAGCCGGTGCGTTTCCGCATCGAGCCGCCGCCCGCCCGTGTGATTGCGTACCACAAGCCCGTCGGCGAAGTGGTCACCAACGACGACCCGCAAAACCGCCCCACCGTGTTCCGCCGCCTGCCCAAGCTGTACCAGGGCAAGTGGCAGTCGGTCGGTCGGCTGGATTTGAACACCGAAGGCCTGCTGCTGTTCACCAGCTCGGGCGAGCTGGCCAACCAGCTGATGCACCCGCGTTTTGGCCTGGAGCGGGAGTACGCAGTGCGCGTGCTGGGCGCTTTGAACAAGGAAGAAAAGCAGCGCCTGCTCGACGGTGTCAAGTTGGATGACGGCATGGCCTCGTTTGGCAGCATCGAAGAAGGCGGCGGCGAGGGTTCCAACTGCTGGTACCGCGTTACCATTTCCGAAGGCCGCAACCGCGAAGTCCGCCGCATGCTGGAAGCCGTGGGCCACGCGGTGAGCCGACTCATCCGTATCCGTTACGGTGCCATGCTCTTGCCGCGCGGCCTTAAGCGCGGTGGTTGGATGGAGCTGGACGAGCGCGACATCCAGGCCCTGGTCCGGGCGGCCAACAAGGCCCCGGCAGGCGAGTTCGACGAAGTACCCCGCCAGGCCCGTGCGCCCAGCCACCGCCCGCCGAATCCCCTGGATAAACGTGAAGCGCCCAACCGTACCCGCGGTGGCCGCAACACCGGGGGCCGCGGCCCGCGCCCATCGGGTGCCAATGCACCCATGGCACCGAACCCGCTGATGACCAACCAGATCGGCGGCAAAGGCCGTGGCCCGGTGCGCAAAGACACGGGCGGCCAACCCGATCCGATGAAAACCTCGCTGGGCTACATCGGAGGCGACAGCCTGGCGCGCCAGCGCAAGGAGCCGAACCAGGGTGGGCCACGCCGTGGCGGCAGTGGTGGTAACGGAGGTGGTGGCAATGGCGGCCGCAGCGGAGGCCGTAACCGTTAAGTACCCCGCCCGGTACCGCAATCGCTTACACCACGGCGGCCTATTCGTAAAGAGGACATGCTGCCGGGTTAAACTCGCAGGCTTTGCTCAGTAGGCAAAATTACCATAAAACCCAATTTTTGAACCTCATAGGAAAAACCATGGCAATCGAACGCACTCTCTCCATCATCAAGCCTGACGCTGTCGCCAAGAACGTCATCGGCCAGATCTACGCCCGTTTTGAAGCCGCTGGCCTGAAGGTCATCGCTGCCCGCATGGCCCACCTGTCGCGCGGCGAAGCCGAAGCTTTCTACGCTGTGCACGCTGCCCGTCCTTTCTTCAAGGACCTGGTTGAGTTCATGATCTCCGGCCCGGTGATGATCCAGGCCCTGGAAGGCGAGAACGCCATCCTGAAGAACCGCGACCTGATGGGCGCTACCGACCCCAAGAAGGCCGATGCGGGCACCATCCGCGCCGACTTCGCTGACAGCATCGATGCCAACGCCGTGCACGGCTCCGACGCTGCCGATACCGCCAAGCAAGAAATCGCCTTCTTCTTTGCCGGTATGAACGTTTACGCTGCCAAGTAACCAGCGATTCATGCAATGACGGCCAACCTGCTCGACTTTGACCTCGACGGCTTGGCCGCGTTTTGCGAACGGCTCGGTGAAAAGCGCTTCCGCGCCACCCAGCTGTTCCGCTGGATCCACCAACGTGGAGCCACCGATTTCGAGCAGATGAGCGATCTGGCCAAGTCCTTGCGCAACAAGCTGGCCACCAGTGCCCATGTACAGGGCCTGCCGCTCATCAGCCAGCACGCATCCACCGACGGCACCATCAAGTGGCTGTTCGATGTGGGCGACGGCAACGCCGTCGAAGCGGTTTTCATCCCCGAAAGCGACCGGGGCACATTGTGTGTGTCGTCCCAGGCGGGCTGTGCCGTGGGCTGCCGCTTTTGCTCTACCGGCCACCAAGGCTTCAGCCGCAACCTCACCACCGGTGAAATCGTTGCGCAGCTCTGGTTTGCCGAACATTTCCTGCGCAAGCACCTCAATACCTCTGAACGCGTCATCTCCAATGTGGTGATGATGGGCATGGGCGAGCCCTTGCAGAATTACAACGCCCTGGTGCCCGCCCTGAAGGTGATGCTGGACGACCACGGCTACGGCCTGTCGCGCCGCCGGGTCACGGTGTCTACCTCGGGTGTGGTGCCCATGATCGACCGGCTAGGCCTGGACTGCCCCGTCGCCTTGGCCGTATCGCTGCACGCACCCAACGATGCGCTGCGCGACAACCTGGTGCCGCTGAACAAAAAGTACCCGCTGGCCGAGTTGCTCGAGTCCTGCAACCGCTACCTGGCGCATGCGCCACGCGACTTCATCACCTTTGAATACTGCATGCTGGACGGCGTGAACGACCAGCCCGAGCACGCCCAGCAGCTGATTGCCCTGGTGCAACAGTACCGCCAGCCCGGCGTGTGGTGCAAGTTCAACCTGATTCCGTTCAACCCCTTCCCGGCCTCCGGTCTGCTGCGCTCGCCCATGGCCCGGGTCACGGCGTTTGCCAAGATGCTCAGCGATGCAGGCATCATCACCACGGTGCGCAAGACCCGGGGCGACGATATCGATGCTGCCTGCGGACAGCTCGCAGGCGACGTGAAAGACCGCACCCAGGTCGTCAAGCGCATGGCGCAGCAACGGGTGGTGATGATGGCGCAGGTTCCGGCCGTGGCAGACGACTCCAAAGGGGCTTGAGGCATGCAAAAAAATCTGTGCACTGCGGTGCTGGTCCGGCTGTTGGCGGGTCTTTCGCTGTTGGCCGGTTTGCAGGCCTGTACCACCACGACCACCACCACCAGCACAGCCAACAGCAGCACCGTGACCACGCCCTCACCCCGGGCCACACCCACGCCGCTGTCGCAGGGCGAACTGCTTACCGATTCGGACGAGCCCGAGGCCCGCAAGCGGGCCCGCACCCGTATGCAGCTCGCCGTGGCCTATTTTGAGCAGGGCCAGACCACCGTGGCCCTGGACGAGCTCAAGCAGGCGCTGGCGATCGACCCGTCGTTTTCCGATGCCTACAACCTGCGCGGCCTGATTTACATGCGGCTCAACGACCTGCGCCTGGCCGAAGACAGCTTTCGCCGCGCGCTGGCCACCAACGCCCGCGAACCCAACACCTTGCACAACTACGGCTGGCTGATGTGCCAGCAGGGCCGCTACCCCGAGTCGATCCAGATGTTCGAGCAGGCGCTGGCCAACCCCACCTACGGTGCCCGTTCCAAGACCTGGATGGCCCAGGGCCTGTGCCAGCAACGCGCTGGACTGCTGCCCGAGGCCGAGCGTAACCTGGCCCGCGCCTACGAGCTGGACGCGGGTAACCCCATCATTGCTTACAACCTGTCGAACCTGCTGTACCAGCGCGGCGAGTGGCTGCGGGCGCAGTTCTACATCCGCCGCCTGAACAATTCCGAGCTGGCCAATGCCGAGTCCCTGTGGCTGGGCATCAAGGTCGAGCGCCGCATGGAAAACCGCGAAGCCATGCTGCAACTGGTGGAGCAATTGAGAAAACGTTTTGGCCAATCGCGTGAGCTGGCCGCATATGACAGAGGGGCATTTGATGAGTGAGCCAGTGGGGCAAGAGGGAATGGCACAGAACCCGGCAACCGATAACGCCGCTTCCGCCATAGAGGCCGGGCATTTGCTGCGCCAGGCGCGCGAAGCCACGGGCCTGCATGTGGCCGCCCTGGCCGTGTCGCTGAAGGTGCCGGTGAACAAGCTGGAAGCCCTGGAAGCCGGTCGCATCGACCTGCTGCCCGACCTGACCTTTGCGCGGGCGCTGGCCGCCAGCGTGTGCCGCTCGCTCAAGATCGACCCCGCTCCGGTGCTGGCGCATTTTCCGGCCACTGGCATGTCGCGCCTGGGTGCGGTGGCCCCGTCGGTCAATACGCCGTACCGCCCCGAAGGCTCGGGCCCGCGCCTGTCGTTCCGCGCGCAGATGCTGAACCCGTCGGTGCTGGCAGTGGCGGCCTTGCTGGTCGCCGCTGTGGCCGTGGTGCTCTGGCCCAAATCACCCGATGCCAACCCGGACGCGTTGGCCGTGCTGGCTCCCGGCGCGGAAGCCACCGAACCCGTGGCGCCGCCGCTGCCCATGGCGGTGGTGTCCGAGCCGGTGCCTGCAGCCTTACCGGTAGAGCCTGTGGCTGCGGCGGTGCCCGCAATGCAGGGCGTATCGTTGACGGCCCAGGCCGAGTCCTGGGTCAAGGTGACCGATGCCAAAGGCGTGGTCGGCGTGGGCCGCACCCTCAAGGCCGGTGAAACCGTGGAAGTGACCGGTGCCTTCCCCATGGCCGTGGTGGTGGGGCGCGTGGATGCCGTGCAGTTGCAAGTGCGTGGTCAGCCCTTTGACATGGCGGCTTTCCCCAAAGACCGTGTCGCCCGTTTCGAGGTGAAGTGATGCATCCAGCTCTGGACTTTTCCACCCCCATCGACGCGGCCGCACCCCGCGTGCGCAACACCTACCAGGCCCATGTGCGCTGGGGTGCCCGTGACGTCACCGTGGGCGGCGATGCCCCGGTACGGGTGCAGTCCATGACCAATACCGATACGGTGGATGCCATCGGCACCGCCATCCAGGTCAAAGAGCTGGCGCTGGCGGGCTCGGAGATGGTGCGCATCACCGTCAACACCCCCGAAGCCGCCCAGGCCGTGCCCTACATCCGCGAGCAACTCGACCGCATGGGCATCGACGTGCCCCTGGTCGGCGACTTCCACTACAACGGCCACCGCCTGCTGACCGACTTCCCGGCCTGCGCCGAAGCCTTGTCCAAATACCGCATCAACCCCGGCAACGTGGGCAAGGGCGACAAGCGCGACCGCCAGTTCGGCCAGATGATCGAAGCCGCGGTGCGCTGGAAAAAAGCCGTGCGCATCGGCGTGAACTGGGGCAGCCTGGACCAGGAACTGCTGGCCGGTTTGATGGACGAAAACAGCCGCCGCGCGGTGCCCTGGGATGCCAAGCCGGTGATGTACCAGGCGTTGATCACCTCGGCCATCGAATCGGCCCGCCTGGCCGAAACCATGGGCTTGCCACCCGAGCAAATCATTCTGTCGTGCAAGGTCAGCGGCGTGCAGGACCTGATCTCGGTCTACCGCGGGCTGGCGCAGCGCTGCCGCTACGCCCTGCACCTGGGCCTGACCGAGGCCGGTATGGGCACCAAGGGTACCGTCGCCTCCAGCGCCGCCCTGGCCGTGCTGCTGCAAGAAGGTATCGGCGACACCATCCGCGTTTCGCTCACGCCCCAGCCCGGCGAAGCGCGTACGCAAGAAGTGGTGATCGCATCCGAGATTCTGCAATCCTTGGGTCTGCGCAGCTTTGTGCCCAGCGTCACCGCCTGCCCCGGCTGTGGCCGTACCACCAGCACCACCTTCCAGGAATTGACCAAGCAGATCGACGATTTTCTGCGCGCGCAGATGCCCGTCTGGCGCGAGCAGTACCCCGGTGTCGAGGCCATGAAGGTCGCGGTGATGGGCTGCATCGTCAATGGCCCCGGCGAGAGCAAGCATGCCGACATCGGCATCAGCCTGCCCGGCACCGGTGAAGCGCCCGCCGCGCCGGTCTACATCGACGGCGAGAAAAGCGTCACCCTGCGCGGCGACAACATCGCCCAGGACTTCCAGGTGATTGTGGAAAACTATATCGCCAAGCGCTTCGGTAGCCCTGCCGTGGCCTAGGCCCGGAAATTTATAAAAAATCGGCTGCTAGCGCTTATTCGATAAGCGCTAGCAGCTATAAAAATTATAGTAACGAGATTTATGGCTGATAAAATCAATGCCGTCAAAGGCATGAACGACATACTGCCACCCGACTCTGCGCGTTGGGAATGGCTGGAAGACAAGGTGCGCACGCAGATGGCGCGCTCGGCCTACCGCATGGTCCGCACGCCCATCGTCGAACCCACCGCCCTGTTTGTGCGCGGCACCGGCGAAACCACCGACATTGTTGAGAAGGAGATGTACTCCTTTGAAGACCGCTTGAACGGCGAGCAGCTCACCCTGCGCCCCGAAAACACCCCCGGCGTGGTGCGCGCCGCCATCCAGCACAACCTCACCTACGACGGTGGCAAGCGCCTGTACTACATGGGCCCGATGTTCCGCCACGAGCGGCCCCAGCGTGGCCGTTACCGCCAGTTCTACCAGCTCGGTGCCGAGGCCCTGGGCTTTGCCGGTCCCGAGGTGGATGCCGAGCTGATGCTGCTGGCCAACGACGTGCTGGCCGGTGTGGGTTTGCGCAATGTGCGGGTCGAGATAAACAGCCTGGGCGTGCCCGCCGAGCGCCAGGCCCACCGTGCCGCGCTGATAACCTACTTCGAGCAGCACCGGGAGCTGCTGGATGCCGATGCCCAGCGCCGCCTGCTGACCAACCCGCTGCGTATCCTGGACACCAAGAACCCCGCCATGCAGGCCATGGTGCAAGACGCACCGCAGCTGCTCAGCTACCTGGGCGATGCCTCGCGCAAGCATCTGGACACCGTGCAAAGCTTGCTCACCGCCTGCGGTGTGCAGTGGAGCATCAACCCGCGCCTGGTGCGTGGCCTGGACTACTACAGCCACACCGTGTTCGAGTTCATCACCGACGAGCTGGGTGCCCAGGGCACGCTGTGCGGAGGAGGGCGCTACGACGGCCTGTTCGAGCTGCTGGGCGGCAAACCCACCCCGGCGGTGGGCTGGGGCATGGGCATCGAGCGCGTGCTCGAACTCATCAAGGAGCAGGGCGCAGAGCTGCCCGCACTGGTGGCCGATGCCTACGCCGTGGTGCCCGATGCCGCCGCTTTGCCGGTGGCCCTGCAAACCATCCAGGCCCTGCGCCGCGCCGGTGTGCAGGTGCAGATGCACGCGGGTGCCAGTGAGGGCATGGGCAGCATGAAGTCGCAGCTCAAGAAGGCCGACAGCAGCGGTGCCCGCTACGCGCTGATTTTTGGTGCCGACGAGCTGGCGCAAAACCTGGTGCTGGTGAAATCTCTGCGCGACGGCAGCGGGGTGCAAACCACCCAAGCCCTCGCCGACGTGGCCGCTTGGGGCCCCGCCCTACAATCGTAAATCCGACTACAGACACATATGGCAAACCAACTCGACCTTGAAGAACAAGAACAGCTTGACGAACTCAAAGCCTTCTGGAACCGTTTCGGCAACCTGATCACCTGGGTGCTGATCGTGGTGCTGGCCGGGTTTGCGGGCTGGAACGGCTACCAGTACTGGCAGCGCAGCCAGTCCGCCCAGGCCGCCGCCCTGTATGACGAGGTAGACCGCGCCGCCAAGGCGGGCGATGTCGCCAAGGTCGAGCGCGCCTTCGCCGACATGAAAGACAAGTTTGGCCGCACCACCTTTGCCCAGCAGGCCGGTCTGCTGGCCGCCAAAACCCTGTTTGAAAAAGGCAATGCCGATGCCAGCAAGGCGGCACTGACCTGGGTGGCCGAGCAGTCGTCCGACGATGGCTACCAGCCTGTGGCGCGCCTGCGCCTGGCCAGCGTGCTGCTGGAATCCAAGGCGTACGACGAGGCCATGAAGCAGTTGTCTGGCAGCTTCCCGAAAGAGTTCGAGCCCCTGGTGGCCGACCGCAAGGGTGATGTGTTTGCGCTTCAAGACAAAAAAGCCGAGGCGATTGCCCAGTACAAAACCGCCTATGCCGGTCTGGATGAACGCGACGATTACCGCCGCATCGTGGAAATCAAGCTCAACAGCCTGGGTGTGGACCCCCGTCCTGCCGCGCCTGTGGTCACCGCCGCCAGCCCTGTCACTGTAGAAATCAAAAAATAATGAAAAATATGCCTTCTGTGCTTATTCTGCGAGCGTCAGCAGCTAGTTTTTTGATAGCGGCCCTGGCTGCGTGCTCCAGCACTCCGGACAAGCCCAAACCGGTTGATCTGCCCGCCAATGTGTCCTTGCTGGGCGTGCGCCAAGCCTGGAGTGCCAAGCTGGGCGATGTCAGCTTCCCGCTGACCACCAGCGTCAGCGGCAACACGGTGGCGGTGGCCAGCAACAATGGCACGCTGCTGGCACTGGATAGCGCCACGGGCCGCGAGCTGTGGCGGGCCTCGGTGGGCACACCTTTGTCGGCAGGCGTGGGCAGCGATGGCAAAGTCACCGCCGTGGTCACCCGCGACAACGAAGTGGTGGCGCTGGAAGCCGGCCGCGTACTGTGGCGCCAGCGCCTGGGCGCGCAAACCTATACCGCACCGCTGGTAGCCGGTGGCCGCGTGTTCCTGCTGGCGGCAGACCGTTCGGTTACCGCGTTTGACGGCCAGACCGGCCGCCGACTGTGGAACCAGCAGCGCACCGGCGAGGCCCTGGTGCTGGGCCAGTCCAGCGTGCTGATGGCGGTGGGCGACTCGCTGGTGGCCGGTATGTCGGGCCGCCTGGTGGGCATGAACCCGGCCAATGGCAGCACCCGCTGGGAAGCTGCGATTGCCGCGCCGCGAGGCACCAACGAAGTCGAACGCCTGGTGGACTTGGTCGGCAGCGTCAGCCGCGTCGGCAATGTGGTGTGCGCCCGTGCGTTCCAGTCGGCGGTAGGTTGCGTAGATGCCCAGTCGGGCCGCTTGCTGTGGACCAAGCCTGCCGTGGCCTCGGAAGGCGTGGGCGGCAACGACACCGCCGTCTTTGGCACCGAAGGCGATGGCCGTGTGGTGGCCTGGAACCGTACCGACGGCGAACGCCTCTGGTCTTCAGAGCGCCTGCGCTACCGCACTTTGTCGGCCCCGCTGGCCGTGGGCCGCTCGGTGGCGGTGGGTGACGGCACGGGTCTGGTACATTTCCTGTCCCGCGAAGACGGGTCAGCCTTGACCCGTGTGTCCACCGACGGCTCTGCCATCGCGGCCGATCCCGTGCTTGCGGGCAACACGGTTGTTGTGGTGACCCACAACGGCGGTGTTTTTGGCTTCCAGCCTGAATAACTATTTGCGTCAGCCGATCTGCGCCATCCTATGAAACCAGTTTTGGCCTTAGTCGGTCGCCCCAATGTGGGCAAATCCACCCTTTTTAACCGCCTGACCAAGACGCGTGATGCGATCGTGGCGGACTTTGCGGGCCTGACCCGCGACCGCCATTACGGCAATGGCCGCCAGGGCAAGCACGAATACATCGTCATCGACACTGGCGGTTTCGAGCCGGATGCCGACAGTGGCATCTACAAAGAGATGGCCAAGCAGACCCGCCAGGCCGTGGCCGAAGCCGATGTGGTGATTTTTGTGGTCGATGCCCGGGGCGGCCTGTCGGCCCAGGACCACGACATCGCCAAATACCTGCGCCGCCTGGGCAAGCCCTGCATTTTGACGGCCAACAAGGCCGAGGGCATGACCGAAGGCCACCAGCTGATCGAGTTCTACGAGCTGGGCCTGGGCGCGGTGTACCCTATTTCTGCCGCGCACGGCCAGGGCATCCGCGACCTGGTCGACCTGGCGCTGGCCCCCTTGAACCTGGCCGACCCAGACGAAGAAGCTGAGGCCGAAGACATCGGTGTTACCAAGCTGGCTGTGGCGGGCCGCCCGAATGTGGGCAAGTCCACCCTGATCAACACCTGGCTGGGCGAAGAGCGCCTGGTCGCCTTCGACATGCCCGGCACCACCCGCGATGCCATCAGCGTGCCGTTTGAGCGCAACGGCCACAAGTTTGAGCTGATCGACACCGCAGGTTTGCGCCGCAAGGGCAAGGTTTTTGAAGCCATCGAGAAGTTCTCGGTGGTCAAGACCTTGCAGGCGATTGAAACCTGCCACGTGGTGCTGCTGCTGATCGATGCCACCCAGGGCGTGACCGACCAAGATGCCCACATTGCGGGCTACATCCTGGAAAGCGGCCGCTCGGTGGTGCTGGCCATCAACAAGTGGGACGCGGTGGATGCCTACCAGCGCCAACTGGTGATGCGCTCCATCGAGACGCGCCTGGCGTTCTTGAAGTTTGCCTCCATGCACTTCATCTCGGCCATCAAGCGCCAGGGTCTGGGTCCGCTGTGGGCCTCGATTCTGCAAGCCCACCAGGCGGCCATGTGCAAGATGTCCACCCCGGTGCTGACCCGTCTGCTGCTGGAAGCCACGGCGTTCCAGAGCCCGCAGCGCGCCGGTATGTTCCGCCCCAAACTGCGCTACGCCCACCAGGGCGGCATGAATCCGCCCATCATCATCATCCACGGCAATTCGCTGGAGCATGTGACCGAGGCCTACAAGCGCTTCCTGGAAGGGCGCTTCCGCAAGGCTTTCAACCTGACTGGTACGCCGCTGCGTATACAGATGAAGTCGGCGGCCAACCCGTACTCAGACAAGGACGACTGAGTCTCCGCAAATCAATGGGGGCTTCCCTAATTTCAGGGTAAGCGCTGGTAACGCTGTGGTAAGGTCCACACCTTCTTCAACCTCTTCACAACACGGAGAATATCGTGAGCAATAAAGGGCAGCTTCTTCAAGACCCATTTCTCAATACCTTGCGCCGTGAGCATGTACCCGTGTCGATTTACCTCGTCAACGGCATCAAGCTCCAGGGGCAAATTGAGTCTTTTGACCAATATGTTGTGCTGTTGCGCAACACCGTGACCCAAATGGTCTACAAGCACGCCATCTCCACCATCGTCCCCGGTCGCGCAGTCAACTTCTCGGCTGCAGACGACACGACGGCGGCAGAGCCAGCGGCTTGATTCGCAGGCACGTCTTTTGGTGGTCGGATGCCCGCGCGGTATCCGACCCACCTCAGCCTCTTTCCCTTACCGGTTTCCGATTTGAGTTCTGCTGATACCCCTGACATGCCGCTGGCCGTTCTGGTCGGCGTTGATCTAGGCACTCCCCATTTTGACAAAGAGCTCGAAGAGCTCGGCTTGCTGGCCGACACCGCTGGCATGCGCGTCGTGGCCCGCATCACCTGCAAGCGCCAGGCGCCCGATGCGGCCCTGTTTGTCGGTAGCGGCAAGGCCGACGAAATCAAGCTTTTAGCGCAAATGCATGGCGCGACCGAGATTTTGTTCGACCAAAGCCTGAGTCCCGCCCAGCAACGCAACCTGGAGCGCCATTGCGAGCTGCCGGTCAACGACCGGACCATGCTGATCCTGACCATCTTCGCCCAACGCGCCCGCAGCCATGAAGGCAAATTGCAGGTCGAGCTGGCGCGGCTGCAGTACCTGAGCACCCGGCTGGTGCGGCGCTGGTCGCATCTGGAGCGGCAAAGCGGCGGTATCGGCATGCGCGGCGGCCCGGGCGAGAAGCAGATCGAGCTGGACCGCCGCATGCTGGGCGAATCCATCAAGCGCACCAAAGAGCGGCTGGCCAAAGTGGTGAAGCAGCGCAGCACCCAGCGCCGCCAACGTGCGCGCCGCGATGCCTTCACCATCTCCCTGGTGGGTTACACCAATGCGGGCAAGTCCACGCTGTTCAATGCCTTGGTGAAGGCCCGCGCCTACACCGCCGACCAGTTGTTTGCCACGCTGGACACCACCACACGCCAGCTCTACCTGGGCGAGGCCGGTCGGTCCGTGTCGCTGTCAGATACCGTGGGTTTCATCCGCGACCTGCCGCACGGCCTGGTGGATGCCTTTCGCGCCACGCTGCAAGAGGCAGCCGATGCCGACCTGCTGCTGCACGTGGTGGACGCATCCAACCCGAATTTCCCCGAGCAAATGGCCGAAGTGGCCCTGGTGCTGCGCGAGATTGGCGCGGCCGATGTGCCGCAGCTGCTGGTATTTAACAAGCTGGATGCCCTTGATAAAGCCCGCTGGCCGCTCCAACTGCAGGACATGTTCGAGGTGGACGGTCAGCCGGTGCCCCGGATATTTTTGAGTGCCCAGAGCGGCGAGGGTTTGCCCGCGCTGCGTTTGAAGCTGGCCGAACTGGCCATCGCCAAATTGCCGATCGCCGATGCCACGGCCCAATCCCCTGAACAGCATGAGGATGCTGCCCGATTGGGCACAATAGACGAATGACAACCAAGAGACTTGCGCGAATGAATCTCAACTTACGGGCCTTCAATCTGGCCGCTTTGCCTGGTCGCATCCGGGGCATGTTCAATCTGAACGACCCCCGCTGGGGCCGTGGCGATGACAAGCCCGATGCCGACGGCACCCCCAAGCCGGACGAACCCGCCAAAAATACGCCCAACAAAGGCCAGGGGCCGAACCAGGGACCGCCTGATCTGGACGAACTGTGGCGCGATTTCAACCGCAAGCTGGGCGGCCTGTTTGGTGGTGCCAAGGGTGGCCAGCGCCCGAACGGCAGCAACAACGGTGGTGGCAATGGCGGCTCCGGTGGGGGCTTTCAGCCGGATATGAAGAGTGCCGGTATCGGCATGGGCCTGATCGCAGCTGTCGTGGTGCTGATCTGGCTGGGCACGGGCTTCTTCATCGTGCAGGAAGGCCAGCAGGCGGTGATTACCCAGTTTGGCAAGTACAAATCCACTGCGGGTGCGGGTTTCAACTGGCGTCTGCCGTACCCTATCCAGCGCCATGAACTGGTGTTTGTGACGCAGATCCGTTCGGTCGATGTGGGTCGTGACTCCATCATCAAGGCCACCGGCTTGCGCGAATCGGCCATGCTGACCCAGGATGAAAACATCGTCGAAATCAAGTTTGCCGTGCAGTACCGTTTGAGCGATGCCCGTGCATTCCTGTTCGAGAGCAAGGACCCGACCGGAGCCGTGGTGCAGGCGGCTGAAACCGCCGTGCGCGAAGTGGTGGGCAAGATGAAGATGGATTCGGCGCTGGCCGACGAACGCGACCAGATCGGCCCCCGCGTGCGCACCTTGATGCAAACCATTCTGGACCGCTACAAGGTCGGCATTGAAGTGGTGGGTATCAACATGCAGCAAAGCGGTGTGCGTCCGCCAGAGCAAGTGCAAGCGGCTTTCGACGATGTTTTGAAGGCCGGCCAAGAGCGCGAACGCGCCAAAAACGACGCCCAAGCCTACGCCAATGACGTGGTGCCACGCGCTGTGGGTTCCGCTTCGCGCCTGAAGGAAGAGTCCGAAGCCTACAAGGCCCGCATCGTGGCCCAGGCCGACGGTGATGCCCAGCGCTTCCGCTCGGTGCTGACCGAATACCAGAAAGCCCCGCAGGTCACCCGTGACCGCATGTACCTGGACACCATGCAGCAGGTCTACGGCAACGTGACCAAGGTGCTGGTGGATTCGCGCCAGGGCTCCAATCTGCTGTACCTGCCCCTGGACAAGATCATGCAGATGTCGGGCCAAACGGGCGCTGCAACGCCTGCGGCTGCTGACGCTGCCGTGCCGGTAGTACCTGCCGCACCCGTTTCTTTGTCCAATGATGCCCGTTCGCGCGATGTTTCGCGCTCGCGTGACCGCGACGTACGCTAGGAGAATGCTTTGAACAGAATTGGTTTTATTGGATCGTCTTTGTTGGTGCTGCTGGCACTGATGAGTTCCATGTTGTTTGTGGTGGACCAGCGCCAGTTTGGCGTGGTCTATGCGCTGGGCCAGATCAAGGAAGTGATCACCGAGCCGGGGCTGAACTTCAAGCTGCCGCCGCCTTTCCAGAATGTCAGCTATCTCGATAAGCGCCTGTTGACACTGGACAGCACCGATGCCGAACCCATGCTGACTGCCGAGAAGCAGCGCGTAGTGATTGACTGGTACGTACGCTGGCGCATTGCGGCTCCGTCGGAGTACATCCGCAATGTAGGCCTGGACGAAAATGCCGGTGCCAACCAGCTCAACCGGGTGGTGCGCAATGCCTTCCAGGAAGAAGTCAACAAACACACCGTCAAGGATCTGCTGTCGCTCAAGCGCGAAGTTCTGATGGCCGACGTGAAGCGTGAGGTTCTGGAGGCCGTGCGCGGGGCCAAGCCCTGGGGTGTGGATGTGGTGGATGTTCGCATTACCCGCGTTGATTATGTCGAGGCCATTACCGAGTCGGTGTACCGCCGCATGGAAGCCGAGCGCAAGCGTGTAGCCAACGAGTTGCGCTCTACGGGTGCAGCCGAAGGTGAAAAAATTCGCGCCGATGCCGACAAGCAGCGCGAGGTGACGATTGCCAACGCCTACCGCGATGCGCAAAAAATCAAGGGTGAGGGCGATGCTGAAGCTTCCCGCCTGTACGCAGAGTCGTTTGGCAAAGATGCCCAATTTGCACAGTTTTATCGCAGCCTGGATGCCTACAAGTCCAGCTTCAACAAGAAGAGCGATGTGATGGTGCTCGACCCATCCTCCGACTTCTTCAAAGCCATGCGCGGCGGTGGCAACGCCGCAAACGCGGCGGCTGCACCCGCCAAGAAATAATCTTGGAAGACGCTGGCAATAGCCTCTGGGCCGCCCTGGCCCTGGTGCTGGTGATAGAGGGGCTGCTGCCCTTTCTGTCACCGGGCGGCTGGCGGCGCATGTTCCAGCAGATGCTGGCCTTGCAGGACGGGCAGTTGCGGTTTTTCGGCCTGTGCAGCATCCTGGCAGGCTTGCTCTTGCTGTGGTTCGTGTCTTAGGAACGGGTTCTAACTTTCACGTTAAACCCGGCCCCCGTTTTATCGGCTTCCAAGCCCGGTAAAATCTCTTTTTTAACAGCCTCCCAAAACTCCATGTCTGCTTGGGTCCTCCCGGATCACATTGCCGATGTTCTGCCTTCCGAGGCTCGGCACATCGAAGAACTGCGTCGCGCCCTGCTCGATGCCGCCCGTGGCTATGGCTATGAACTGGTCATGCCGCCGCTGTTGGAGCACCTGGAATCCTTGCTCACCGGCAACGCCCAAGCGCTGGACCTGCAAACTTTCAAACTGGTAGACCAGCTCTCGGGTCGCATGATGGGTTTGCGGGCCGACACCACACCCCAGGTCGCCCGCATCGATGCCCATTTGCTCAACCGCCAGGGTGTCACGCGCCTGTGCTACTGCGGCCCGGTGGTGCATACCCGCCCCGACCGTCCGCACGCCACCCGCGAGCCGCTACAGCTCGGGGCCGAAATCTACGGCCACGCCGGGCTGGAAGCCGATCTGGAAATTCTGCAACTCTCGCTGGATTGCCTGCAGGCTGCCAATGTGCAGGGCCTGAGCGTGGACATGGGCGATGCCCGTATTGCCCGGGCACTGCTGGCCGATCTGGGGCTCTCATTTGAGCACTTGGCACGCGTGCACGCCGCGCTGGCCAACAAGGACGCGACCGAGCTCGCCAGCCTGTGCCAGGATTTCCCCAAAGCGTCGCGCGATGGTGTGCTGGCCCTGGTCCAGCTCTACGGCGATGCCAGCATCCTGCAGACCGCCGAGCGCGTGCTGCCCGCCTTGCCCGCCATCCAGGCCGCCCTGCGCGACCTGCAGTGGCTGTCGGCCCAGCTGATGGGTACGCCAGTGACGTTCGACCTGGCCGACCTGCGCGGCTACGCCTACTACAGCGGTGCCCGTTTTGCGATTTACGCGCAAGGCGCCAGTGATGCCCTGGTGCGTGGTGGCCGTTATGACGAAGTGGGTGCGGTGTTTGGCCGCAACCGCCCGGCAGTGGGCTTTAGCCTGGACCTGAAGCAGGTGGTAGGGGCGGTAGGTCCGCGTCCGCTGCGGGCTGCGATCCGTGCGCCCTGGGGCCATGGGGCAGATTTGCGCAGCGCCATTGCCGCGCTGCGGGCCCAGGGCGAAACCGTGGTCTGCGTACTGCCGGGCCACGAGAGTGAAGTTGATGAATTCCATTGCGACCGCATGCTGACCCAAGCTGCGGGCCAGTGGATCGTGCAAGCTATTTAAGAAAATTCCCGAGATGAACACCCAAAACAATTTAGTCCCTGGTCGCAATGTCGTCGTCGTTGGCACACAGTGGGGCGACGAAGGTAAAGGCAAGCTGGTCGACTGGCTCACCGAGAGCGCCCAGGGCGTGGTGCGCTTCCAGGGCGGCCACAATGCCGGCCACACGCTGGTCATCAACGGTGTGAAGACCGCTTTGCACCTGATCCCCAGCGGCATCATGCGTGCGGGTGTGAAGTGCTACATCGGTAACGGCGTAGTGCTGTCGGCCGCCAAGCTGTTCGAAGAAATCGAAGGCCTGGAAAAAGCCGGTGTGGAAGTGCGCTCGCGCCTGCGCATCAGCGAAGCCTGCCCGCTGATCTTGCCGTTCCATGCGGCCATCGACATCGCCCGGGAATGCCTGCGCGAAAAAGGCGGCACCGAGAAGATCGGCACCACGGGCCGCGGCATCGGCCCGGCGTATGAGGACAAAATCGCCCGCCGCGCCCTGCGTGTGCAGGATTTGAAATACCCCGAGCGCTTTGCTACCAAGCTGCGCGAACTGCTGGAACTGCACAACTTCGTGCTGACCCAGTTCCTGCATGCCCCAGCCATCGATTTCGACACGGTCTACGCCGAGTCCATGCGCCACGCCGAGCTGCTCAAGCCCATGATGGCCGACGTGTCGCGTGAGCTCAACGATGCCCACGCAGCGGGCGCCAACCTGCTGTTTGAAGGCGCGCAGGGCACGCTGCTCGACGTGGACCACGGCACCTACCCGTACGTTACCTCCAGCAACTGCGTGGCCGGTAACGCGGCGGCGGGCTCCGGCGTAGGCCCGGGCATGTTGCACTACATCCTGGGTATCACCAAGGCGTATTGCACCCGCGTAGGCGGCGGCCCGTTCCCCACCGAACTGGCATGGGAAGAACCTGGCACCCCCGGCTACCACATGAGCACCATCGGCGCTGAAAAAGGCGTGACCACCGGCCGCAGCCGCCGTTGTGGCTGGTTCGACGCGGCCCTGCTCAAGCGCAGCGCCCAGGTCAATGGCCTGAGTGGCCTGTGCATCACCAAGCTGGACGTGCTGGACGGCATCGACGTGCTGCAACTCTGCACCGGCTACATGCTGGACGGCGAATTGATCGACATCCTGCCCATGGGCGCAGACGACATTGCCCGCTGCGTGCCGGTGTACGAGGCCATCGACGGCTGGACCGATTCCACCGTGGGTGTCACCGACTATGACAAGCTCCCGGTCAACGCCAAGCGTTACCTCAGCCGCATCGAGCAGGTGACCGGCGTGCCCATTGCGATGGTGTCCACCAGCCCGGACCGGGACCACACCATCCTGCTGAAGCACCCCTACAAGGCCTAAGCCAGATTTATAAAAAATAGGCACTCACCGCAATCAGTGCCTATGCGAGTAGCTATAGTTTCAGGAGTAGTTCCCATGTTGACAGAAGACGGTAAACACCTGTACGTGAGTTATGACGAGTACCACAACCTGATCGAAAAGCTGGCCATCAAGGTGCACCAGTCGGGTTGGCAGTTCGACACCATCCTGTGCCTGGCGCGCGGTGGTTTGCGCCCGGGCGACGTGCTGTCGCGCATCTTCGACAAGCCGCTGGCCATCATGTCCACCAGCTCCTACCGCGCAGATGCCGGCAAGCAGCAGGGCACGCTGGACATTGCCCGTTTCATCACCACGCCCAAGGGCGAAATTGCCGGCAAAGTGCTGCTGGTGGATGATCTTGCAGACACGGGCCACACCCTGCGCTCGGTAATCGAGCAACTCAAGACCAACTACCCGCCCATCACCGAGCTGCGCAGCGCCGTGGTCTGGACCAAGGCGGTCTCGGTGTTCACCCCCGACTACTCGGTGGAATTTTTGCCCACCAACCCGTGGATCCACCAGCCTTTCGAAGGCTACGATGCCATGCGCCCCGAGCAATTGATGGAAAAGTGGAAACTTTGATGCATGTTTGACGGAGATGTTGTTTGCCTGACCTGACCACCCAACTCATCCACCACCCCTACCAGCCACCGGCCGATTTTGCGGCCCCGCAGCCAGGGGTTTTCAAGGCCTCCACCGTCATCTTCCCCAGCGTCGCCGCCATGCGCGAACGCAATTGGAAAGACAAATCCGCCTTCACCTACGGCCTGCACGGCACGCCCACCACCTACCAGCTGGAAGAGCGTTTGTGTTCGCTGGAAGGCGGCACCTACTGCCTGCTGGTGCCCAGCGGACTCACGGCGATTGCCAACGTGGCCCTGGCCCTGCTCAAGACCGGCGACAGCATGCTGGTGCCCGACAACGTCTACGGCCCCAACAAGTCGTTTGCCGATGGGCAGTTGGCGCGCTGGGGCATCAGCACCCAGGTGTACGACGCGATGGACCCGGCCGATCTGGCCGCCAAAATCACCGACTCCACCCGGCTGGTCTGGGTTGAAGCTGCCGGTTCGGTCACGCTGGAGTTCCCCGATCTGCCCGCCCTGGTGCGCATCTGCCGTGACCGGGGCGTGGTCTGTGCGCTCGACAACACCTGGGGCGCAGGCCTGGCCTTCAACCCGTTCGATCTGCTGCCCGGCACCAGCCCGGCGCTGGGCGTGGATATCTCGGCGCATGCGCTGACCAAATACCCCAGCGGCGGCGGCGACGTGCTGATGGGCAGCGTTATCACCCGCGACCCGGCCTTGCACCGCAAGATCCAGCGCACCCACATGCACCTGGGGTTGGCCGTGGGGGCCAACGATGCCGAGCTGGTGCTGCGCTCGCTGTCCAGCATGGCTTTGCGCTACCACGCACACGATGCCGCTACCCGCACTTTGGCGCGCTGGTGCGCGCAGCAACCCGCATTTGCCCAGGTGCTGCACCCGTCCTTGCCCGACTCGCCAGGGCATGCGCACTGGCTGACGCTGTGCCGCAGCGATGCGGCAGCGGGCTTGTTCAGTGTGGTGCTGGATGCCAAATACGCGTCCGCGCAGGTCGATGCGTTCTGCGATGCCTTGCAGCTTTTCAAGATTGGCTATAGCTGGGGCGGCCCCATGAGCCTGGTGGTGCCGTATGAGCTGGCCAGCATGCGCAAGTCGTGGCCTGCGGGCGTGGCACAAGGCACGCTGGTGAGGTTTGCGGTGGGTTTGGAGTCGGTGCAGGATCTGCAAGCCGACTTGGCCCAAGCCCTTCAAACCCTGGTTGCAAGCTGTTAAAGTGGCTGCACACTATTTGAAAGAAGAAGACCTTGGCAACACCTAATTACGGATACGAAAAGCGCCAAAAAGAGCTGGCCAAGAAGAAGAAGAAAGAGGACAAGCTCAAATCCAAAAGCGAACGCAAGCACGACGAGCATGCGCCCGAGGATGGCAGCACCCCGGCAGACGGTCAGCCGCCCGAGGCACCCACGGAATCCTGATTTCGGGACTTCTGGTTACTTCAACAGCTTCTTCAGCTCCGGCCACACGTTGTCCAGCATTACAGGATGCGCATCCGCCTTGGGGTGGATGCGGTCCGGCTGGAACAGTTTGGCTGCATCCGGCCCATCCGCCACGCCTTTCAACAGAAACGGCACCAGCGCGGCTTTTTCCCCTTTGGCAACCTTGGCAAACAGGCTACTGAAGCGGTCGGCGTAGTCGCGCCCGTAATTGGGCGGCACCTGCATGCCCACCAGCAGCACCTTGGCCCCGGCTTTTTGGGCCGCTTTGGTCATGTTGCGCAGGTTGTCTTCCGTGCCCTGCAAAGGCAGGCCGCGCAAGGCATCGTTGCCCCCCAGCTCAATCACCACCACACTGGGCTGCACGCTGCGCAGCAGAGCGGGCAGGCGGGCGCGTCCGCCGGGGGTGGTGTCGCCGCTGATGCTGGCGTTGTGCACCGTGGCGGTGATTTTTTCAAGGGCCAGGCGCTTTTCGAGCAAGGCTACCCAGCCGGTGCCACGGGCCAGGCCGTACTCGGCGCTCAGACTGTCGCCGACGACCAAAATAGAGGGAGTTTGGGCGGCCGATGCCCCTACAGCCACGGCCAGGGTCGCTGCCGCGATAAAGTGTCTACGTTTCAAAACTCAAAGCCTTTCATGCCAACTCTGTCCACCGGTGCCGTCATTGCGGTAGAACACATCTCCAAATCCGTCACGGATTCCACCGGTTCGCTGGCCATTTTGCGCGATATCGATTTCTCACTCGCGCCCAGGGAGACTGTGGCCATTGTCGGCGCGTCCGGGTCGGGCAAAAGCACACTGCTGTCCATCATTGCCGGGCTGGACACGCCCACCCAGGGCACGGTGCGCGTGGCCGGGCAGGACATTTTTGCCTTGTCGGAAGATCAGCGCGCTGCCGTGCGGGCACAAAAGATGGGTTTTGTGTTCCAGAGCTTCCAGCTCATGGGCAACTTGACCGCGCTAGAAAATGTGATGCTGCCGCTGGAGCTGGCGGCCCGCAAGGATGCCCGCAAAGCCGCCACCGAGATGCTGGAGCGTGTGGGTCTGGGGCAGCGCCTGGGCCATTACCCTAAGCTGCTCAGCGGCGGCGAGCAGCAGCGTGTGGCCCTGGCGCGGGCCTTTGTGGTCCAGCCCGCCGTGCTGCTGGCCGACGAGCCCACTGGCAGCCTGGACTTTGCCACCGGCGAAAAGGTGATGGAGCTGATGTTCACCCTGAACCGCGAGCAGGGCACGACCCTGGTGCTGGTGACCCACGACCGGGGCATTGCCGCCCAGTGCGAGCGCCGTATCACCATCGAAGCGGGCCAGATTGCCCGCATTTGAATTTATAAGAAATCGGCCTCTAGCGCTTATTCCATCGGCGTGACAAGCTCTTAAAAACGTAGCGCATCAGCCCCGGTGCTTGAACAGCGCCGAGGCCGCGCTGGCGTGGCCTACCGCGTCGGCGGTTTCCAGCAACACGGGGCCGAGTTCGCGCATGCGGTTTTCGGTCAAACGCACCAGCGGCCCGGCGATGGTGATCACCCCGATGACCACATTGTTGTGGCCGCGCAGCGGGGCAGCCATGGCGGTCATGGCGGGGGCGAAGACCTCGTTGATCATGCTGTAGCCGTGTGCGCGGGCGTCGTGCAGGTAGGCCAGCAGGGCCGGGGCGGTGGTGGGGGCGTTGGGGCCAAAGTGCTCCGGCTGGCCAAAACCCTGTTTTTGTGCCAGTTGCAGTGCATCGGCATCGGACATGGTGGACAACCAGGCATGGCCCGCCGAGCTGCACGACAGGTTCACCGACAAGCCCATGTCGGGGTCGTAGCGCAGGCCTTTGGTAGCGCCCTGGGCCTTGGCCACAAAGGTGAGCGTTTCGCCGTCTACCACCGCCAGCCGCACCAGTTCGCCGGAGGCCGCCGCCAGCCGGTCCAGCAGCGGCTGGGCCACGTCGACGATGCCGCTATTGCTCAAAAAGCGCAGGCCCAGCGACACCAGCTTGATGTTCAGCACATAGACGCTGTGGCTTTGCTCCTGGCGCACGTAGCCGCAGCGCACCAGCTCGGTGAGCAGGCGGTGGGTGGCGCTGAGCGGCATGCCCAGCTGGCTGGCCAGGGCCGACAGGGCCGTGCCCTCGGGGTGGTCGGCCAGGTGCTCCAACACGTTGAAGCTGCGCTCAAGAATAGTGGTCATAGGGGAGGGCGGTGTGTTGCGAGACTGTAACCCAGTCAATTTGGGCATACCAGTTATGTGTAAATAAAGTGGAAAACATTTCCACTTTTTGTCTATCATGCCTGCACCACGCAAACTCCACCGGGCTTTGCGGCTGATAAAACCACCAGGAGACAACGTTGAAACCCATTTTCCGAACATTGGCGCTGGCCGCATGCTGCTTGGCGCTGGGGGCCGCGCAGGCCCAGGAGGAGCGGGTGATCCGCTTTGGCCACCTGAACAACGCCGACCACCCGGTCAGCTTCGGCGTGAAGCGTTTTGCCGAGCTGCTGGCGGCCAAGAGCGGCGGCAAGCTCAAGGTGCAGGAGTACCCGGCCTCGCAGCTGGGCAACGAGATGCAGCAGCAGTCGGCGCTGCAAGGCGGCATCCAGCAGATGTCGGCCCCGGCCACCACCTCGCTGGCAGGCATTGTCAAAGAGTTCGGGCTGGTGGATTTTCCGTTTGCCGTCAGCAACTTTGCCCAGGCCGATGGCCTGCTGGACGGCCCGCTGGGACAGGCCCTGCTGGCCAAATTGCCCGAAAAAGGCCTGGTCGCCCTGGGCTACTGGGACCTGGGTTTTCGCAACGTGACCAACAGCAAACGCGCCATCACCCGGCCCGAAGACCTGGACGGCCTGAAGATCCGCGTGATCCCCAACCCGGTGTTTCTGGAAACCTTCAAAACTTTCAAGGCCAATGCGGTGCCCATGCCGTTTGCCGAGCTGTACGGCGCGCTGGAAGCCAAGGCGGTGGATGGCCAGGAGAACCCCTATGCGGTCATCCTGTCAAACAAGCTGTTCGAGGTGCAGAAGTACGTCAGCGCCACCAACCATGTGTACGCGGCCAATATCGTGCTGGTGAGCAAGAAGTTCTGGGACCAGCTCAGCCCCGCCGAGCAAAAAATGATGCACGAGGCGGCGGACGAGACGCGCAACTACCAGCGCCAGGTGAGCCGGGCGGCGGCCCAGAAGGCGGTGGGCGAGTTGCAGGCCAAGGGCATGCAATACAACGAGATTGCCGCACCCGAAGTGGCCCGCATGCGGCAGATGGTGAAGCCGGTGGTGGACAGGTTTGCCGCCAGCTACGACCCTGTCATGGTCAAGCTCTACAACGAAGAACTCGTTCGTATCCACAAATAACCATTAATAGCCCGAGTCACACCATGCAAATCCTCGTTCTCCACGGACCCAACCTCAACCTGTTTGGCCGCCGCGAGCCGCACATTTACGGCACCACCACGCTGGTGCAGATCAATGAACGCCTGCACACCCTGGCCCAGCAGCTAGGGGTGGAGTTGCTGGTCATGCAGTCCAACCACGAAGGCGCGCTGGTGGACTTTTTGCACCAGCACATCGACACCGCCCAGGGCGCGCTGGTCAACCCGGCCGGGCTGACCCAGCACGGCGTGTCGCTGCACGATGCCATCAAGGCCATGCCCTTTCCCACGCTGGAGGTGCACATGTCCAACATCGCCGCGCGCGAGACGTGGCGGGCGCACTCCATCATCTCCCCGGCGGTGCGCGGCACCATCCAGGGGCTGGGGCCGGTGTCGTACCTGGCGGGGCTGCGGGCGCTGGTCGAGTTGCAACAACCCGCCTAAGCCGTCCCCACTTCGTTGACCGCACGGGCCACCGCGCCCGTGCTGCCTCACACGTACCTATGTACGAACCAGTTTGTTTTAACCACCCCAGAGGAAGACATGCGCGTAAAAGAAAAAACCACCACCCTCCCGGCCCAAGGCGGCCTGACCACCGAGCGCATCTCGCGCCGCTTCTTCGGCCAGATGCTGGGCATGCCCGCGCTGCTGGCCTCCACCGTCGCGGTGACGGCCTGCGGCGGCGGGGACGATGCACCCGTGGCGGGCTCCGAGGTCATGAGCCGCGCGGCCTTTGTGGCCAGCATTGCCGAGCTGTTCAACTGGGTGCATTCCTCCGAGTACAACGACCCCTACAAGGCCGTGCAGCCCACCTTTGTGGACGTGATCCTGGGGGCCACACCCCACGCCAAGCAGATCGAGATGGCGCTGGAGGAGTCGCTTATCAGCAACGTGGAAGGCTACTTCTACCCCGACAAGCCCATCACCCGCGAGGACGCAGCCGACATCCTTGTGAAGGCCTTCAAAATCCCCCTGAGCAGCACTAACGCCCTGGCCGGGTTTACCGACGTGGCCAGCGTCAGCCCAGCCAAGAGAAGCAGCGTCAACGCCATGCTGGCCGCAGGTTACATGGCGGGCAGCAGCGCCACGCTGTTTGGCCCGGCAACCCCCCTGTCGGTCAACGATGCCAAGGCCATCCAGACCGGCATCAGCGCCAAACTGGTGGCCCCGCCGCAGGTGATGTGCAAGGCGGGCACCACCGCGCCCCGGCGCTACGTCCGCATCTCCACCCCGACCGACGGGGCCACGATTTACTACACCGTCACCTTCGACGGCAAAGAGCCTGCCGACCCCACCACGGGCGGTGCGGTGTACGACTTCACGGTGGACGGCGTGCTGCAGTTCGTCAACCCGCTCACCTCACCAACCGACTCGCGCCTGTACCGCCTGAAGGCCGTGGCCAAGAAGAATGGCCTGGCCACCAGCGCGGTGCGCGAATTCGTGTGGAACGTGGTGCGCCCCAACGTGGGCAGCTTCCAGGCCAAGCTGATGCACCCCGGCACGGCCACCACGCCCACGGTGTGGAAGATCAACAACCCGGCCGAGTACTTCCAGGCTTTTGTGTTCTACATCGAGGGCTCCACGCGCGGCATGGTGTTTGACGCGGGCGAATACGGCTACCAAAAGGCCAACCTCAAGGCCTTCATCGACACTATTGCCACCAAACCCTATGACGTGATGGTGGGCCACAACCACCCCGACCATTCCGAGCAGATCTACAACTTCACCTCGGCCGGTATCACGCTGTACGCATCGGCCATCGAGAAAGCCGCCTTCATGGCCGCCAACCGGGCCGACTTCCGCACCGCAGGCACCGCCGCCGTGGCCGCTGCCGACGGCCAGGTGTTTGACCTGGGCAATGTGCAGGGCACGGCCTACATCCAGCCCGGCCACACCAACGGGCTGCTGACCTTCATGGTGAACCAGACCGGCTGGGTGTTTGGCTCGGACATGTGGGCCTGCAACCGTGCCTACACCGCCGACACCACCCAGTACCAGTCGGTCAAGGTCGATCTGTTTTTGTCGCTCACGCAGCAGCTCATCAGCAACTACCAGAAAAGCAGCACCCTGGGCCAGATCACCGAAGTCACCAACGCCCACCAGGAAGCCTCGGTGGGCATGAAAGGGGTGAACAACTTTGTGCAGTGCTTCCAGCAGATCATCGACCAGGGCAATGCCGTCACCCTGCCGTCTATCCGTGGCGGCAGCAAGGGCGGCGACCGCATGAGCATCGTGGGCGACATGTGGCGCGATAAAAACTGGATGTGCATCGGCCCCATCGGCAAATTCGCCGCTGCGGTGGACTACCTGACCAAGCCCACCAGCGTGTACCCCACGGCCGCCGCCATCGACTACAACACCGCCGACGGCTACAAGAAATACGCGGTGCTGAGCAACATCGAGTTCACCGGCGGCACCCTGGTGGGCGTGGACGTGTACTGGGCCGCCCCCAGCAACGGCGTGGCCAACAAGCTGGCCAACAAGTTCGACCCCTGGACCACCGCCTACACGGTGAACGTGCCCGCAGGCAGCACCCGCCTGGTGGTCAAGCCCACCGCCATGTCGAACAAGATCAGCTCCATGAAGGTCAACGGCACGGCACTGGCGCAGGGGGCCAGCGCCACGCTGGCGGTGTCGGCGGGCAGCAGCTTCACCATCGAGGTGGTGTCGCCCGATGGCAGCACCACCTGCACTTACACCTTCAGTGTGGCCTGAGGGAAATTTAAGACTTTTAAGCTGCTAGCGCTTATTCCATAGGCGTGAGCAGCTATTAAAAGAATAGTGTGGTGCCCGGGGCGCGCCAGCGTCGATAATCTCCCCATGTCTTCCCCTAAAGTTCTCTTCGGCTTTCATGCCGTGGGCGTGCGCCTGAAAACCGCGCCCCAATCCATCATCGAAATCTATTACGAGCCCACCCGGCGCGACGCGCGCATGCGCCAGTTCCTGGAAAAAGCCAATGAGGCCGGTGCCCGCCTGATCGAAGGCGACAGCATGCGCCTGGCCAAGCTCTGCGGCAGCCACGGCCACCAGGGCGTGGCGGCACGGGTGGAACACATTCCACAGGTCCATTCGCTCGACGACCTGCTCGACAGCCTGACCGGGCCCGCACTGCTGCTGGTGCTGGACGGCGTGACCGACCCGCACAACCTGGGTGCCTGCCTGCGCGTAGCCGACGGTGCCGGTGCCCACGCCGTCATCGCCCCCAAGGACCACGCGGCGGGCATCAACGCCACGGTAGCCAAGGTGGCCAGCGGCGCAGCCGAAACGGTGCCGTATTTCATGGTCACCAATCTGGCGCGCACCTTGGGCGAGCTCAAGGAACGCAGCATCTGGTGCATAGGCACCAGCGACAACGCGCCCAAAACCCTGTACCAGGTGGACCTGAAAGGCCCGGTGGCGCTGGTGCTGGGCAACGAAGGCGACGGCATGCGCCAGCTCACCCGCAAGACCTGCGACGAGCTGGTGGGCATCCCCATGCACGGCGCGGTAGAGAGCCTGAACGTGTCGGTGGCCAGCGGCGTGTGCCTGTACGAAGCGCTGCGCCAACGCCTGTAACTGGCTGTAAAAGTTCTCCCCGTTCCCTCTGGATAACTTTGGGGATAACTCTGTAAATCGGCAGAATAGCGAGGGTAAACCCTTGATCTATAAGGGTAAACCTTGCACTGCTTGTTATTTAAGCAGTTGACAAGTCTCTCGCAGCCCCTATCACAGTTTCGATCAGAGCTGAAAAGCCACCCAGCGCACCAGCCCCTCGACCAGCTCGCGCCGCAGGCTGGGCGGCTGGGCCTGGTAGGGCCGGGTGTGGCCTTGCAGCTGCGAAATCCAGTCGGCAAATTGCTGCACCACCGCCGGGTCGTAGAAGGCCACCATCAGCTCGTAGTTCAAAAACAGGCTGCGCTCGTCCAGGTTGGCCGAGCCCACCAGGGCCAGGTCGTGGTCGATCAGCACCGCCTTGGCGTGCACCATGCTGGGTAGCATGCCAATGTGCGCCCCGGCGGCTACCAGCTCGCGCAGGGCGGCATGGCGGGCGATGTCGGCCAGGCGGTGGTTGGACTGCGCGGGCAGCACCAGATCCACCGCCACCCCGCGCCGGGCCGCCAGGGTCAGCGCCATCAGCAGAGTCTGGTCGGGCACAAAGTAGGGCGTGACGGCCAGGATGCGCTTCTGTGCGGTAAAGCAGCCCGACACCAGCAGGGTGTAGAAGGTGTCGTCGGCCTGGTCGGGGCCGCTGGGCACCAGGCGACCGCGTGGGCCGGGGGCGGCCAGGGGCGCGGCCCAGGGCGGGGCGCTGGTGGCCCTGCCGGTGGTGGCAAAAATCCAGTCCTGGTCAAACCGCTGCTGGGCCTGGCCCGCCAAATCGCCTTGCAAATCAAAACTCAGGTCGATCCAGACCGGTTTTTTCAGCACCGAGACGGTGTCGCCTTCAAAATATTCGGCCGCCAGGTTGCGGCCCCCGCACCACAGCCAGGCACCGTCGGCCACGGCCATTTTGCGGTGGTTGCGCAGGTTGGTGCGGCCCCGCAGCGGGGACGACAAGGGCGGCACGAACAACACCACCTGGATGCCCGCGGCCCGCAGGCGGTGCAGGTTGGGGTGGCCGCCCAGGTACAGGCCAATGCCGTCCAGCAGCAGGCGGATTTTCAGGCCCTGGCGGGCCCGCTGCAGCAGTTGCGCGGTGAGCGCATCGCCCAGCACGTCCCGCCCCAAAATGAAGGTGCAGATGTCCAGTCTGTGCCGGGCCCCTGCTATCAGCGCCTGCAGGCGGAGCAGCGCTTCGCGGCCATCCTGGTGGACCACCAGGGCCTCAAAGCTGGCGGTGCCAACCAGGCCCAGCGCGGTGGCTAGGTGCTCTTGCGCGCTGGCTGCTGGCGGGGAGGGTGGATGTACCGTGCGGCGGGTGCTGGCCAGCTTGCGGCGGCCAAACATGAGGTACAGCGGCAAGGCGATGTACGGCAGCAGCACCAGCGAAATCGTCCAGGCGATGGCGGCCGACGGGTGGCGGCGCTGCTTCAGCGTGTGCGAGCCCGCCATGTAGATGCCCAGGCCCAAAACGACCAGCGCACCGTGCAGCGTGATCCATTGGCGGGTGAAGAGGTCAACTAGCAAGTTCGGTGTGTCGTTCAGGTAAAGAGAGGGCAGATGACCGCCACCCTAGTGTGAACCCGATTGTCACGCACGCTAAATTGGATTGAAATGACTTATGTGTTCAGTGTAATTATTAATTTCGAAAGGATGCGCCATGCGAATCGAACTGATGCAACCCACCGCCACCATCATCGCCGCCATGATCACCACCGACAACGACCGCAGCTCCACCGGCCACCGCGTCACCTGCCAGGACCTGTTTGTGGCCACCTACCGCAAGCTGGAAGCCGCGATGCTGCAAATCCAGCGCGAGGACGAGGCCAAGAGCCAGGCCCAACGCGAATCCCAACGTGAATACGCCTGAGTTTAGGCATAAAAATAGCTGCTAGCGCTTATTAAATAAGCGTGAGCAGCTATTGATACAGTAGCAAGTTTCAGTCGGTCAGTGACGACAGGAATTGCTTGAGCTCCGGCGTTTGCGGGTTGCCAAACAGCTCTGCAGGCGGCCCCATCTCGTGCACACGGCCCTGGTGCATGAAGATCACCCGGTTGCTGACCTTGCGGGCAAACGCCATTTCGTGCGTCACCATCAGCAGGGTCATGCCTTCGGCGGCCAGACCCTCCACCACGCGCAGCACTTCGCCCACCAGTTCCGGGTCGAGTGCCGAGGTGATTTCATCGCACAACAGCACCGCGGGCTCCATGGCCAGCGCACGGGCAATCGCCACCCGCTGCTGCTGCCCACCAGACAACTGGTCGGGCCAGGCATCGAACTTCTCAGCCAGGCCCACGCGGGCCAGCAGCTTCTTGGCCTGGGCCGTGCCCGCGTCATCCGCCTGTTGCTTGACCAGGCGCGGGGCCAGCATCACGTTTTTGCCCACCGTCAGGTGCGGGAACAGGTTGAAACCCTGGAAGATCATGCCCACGCGCTGGCGCAGCGCCCGCATGGCCAGGGCGTTGTCGTGCAGCAGCGGTTTGCCGTCTACCGTGAGGCTGCCGCTCTGGAAGACTTCCAGCCCGTTGATGCAGCGCAGCAGCGTGCTCTTGCCCGAGCCGCTTTTGCCGATGATGGCGATGACCTCACCGGTTTGCACCTGCAGGTCGATGCCTTTGAGCACCTCGTTGGTGCCAAAGGACTTGCGCAGGCCTTTAATCTCGACGATGGGGCTGAGGCTGGTTTGGGTTTTAGCGGCGGGCTGCATGCATCTTCCTCTCTAACAATTTGGCGTAAAAACTGACCGGGAAACACAGGGCGAAGTACATCAAGGCCACGCAGCTGTAGACCACAAAGGGCTTGAAGGTGGCGTTGGCGATCATGGTGCCGGCCTTGGTGAGCTCGATAAAGCCGATCACCGAGGCCAGGGCTGTGCCCTTGATCACCTGCACCAGAAAGCCCACCGTGGGTGCAATGGCGATCTTGATGGCCTGGGGCAGCACCACGTAGCGCAGCCGCTCACCAAAGCTCAGCGCCAGGCTTTCCGAGGCCTCCCACTGCCCCTTGGGGATGGAGGCTACGCAGCCGCGCCAGATCTCGGTCAAGAACGCGCTGGTGTACAGCGTGAGCGCCGCAGCCGCGGCCACCCAGGCGCTGGTGTTGATGCCGAACAGCGCGATGCCGAAGTACGCCAGAAACAACTGCATCAGCAGCGGCGTGCCCTGGAACACCTGCACGTAGGCGGCCACAAAGCTCTCGGTGCCGCGCACCTGGCTCAGCCGGGCCACCAGCAGCAGCACGCCGACGATGCCGCCGCCGATGAAGGCCATCAACGACAGCCCCACCGTCCAGCGCGCCGCCAGCAATAAATTGCGAAAAATATCCCAAATGGCGAAATCAACCATAGAATTTTTCACACCCCCAGGCTACACACTGCGTGTTTTCGCCAACCCCCTTGCAGGGGGCGAACCCAGTGGCCCGGCAAAGCCGGTTCCACGGGTCCCTGGCCTGAGAGACGCCTTGTCTTTTGTTGTGCGGTGTTGTCATACAGTTTTTACCTTCCATAAACAAAACGCGGACCCAGCCAGTTCAGCAGCTTGCGCACCGACATCGACAGCGCCAGGTAGATGCCGGTGGCGATGATGAAGGCCTCGAACGCGCGGAAATTGCGGCTCTGGATCAGGTTGGCGGCATAGCTCAGCTCTTCGGTGGAGATTTGCCCGCACACCGCCGAGCCCAGCATCACGATGATGATTTGGCTCACCAGCGCAGGCCAGACCTTCTTCAGGGCCGGTGGCAGCACCACCCGGGTGAAGGTCTGCCATTGCGACATCGCTAGGCTGGAGGCGGCCTCGATCTGGCCCTTGGGCGTGGCATCGATACCGGCGCGGATGATTTCGGTGGCATAAGCCCCCAGGTTGATCACCATGGCCAGGATGGAGGCTACCTCGGGCGACAGCCGGAAGCCCAGCGCAGGCAGGCCGAAAAAGATGAAGAACAGCTGCACGATGAAGGGCGTGTTGCGGATCAGCTCCACATACGCGCCCACCACCCACTGCAGCCATTGGGGTGCCCGCGTGTTCTGGCTGCGCACCCAGGCACACGAGATGCCCAGCGCCGCGCCGATCAGCGTGGCGACCAGGGTCAGGCCCAAAGTCCAGGTGATGCCCTTGACCAGCAGCGGCCACTGCTCCAGCACGGCGTAAAAGTCGAATGCGATGCGCATGGCTTGGCTCTCCTATTTATTTAAGAAAAGGCTAGTGAGGGGTAACTGCTGTGCCCGACAAGGAGCGTGCAGAAGGACCCTTCGTGAACACCGCAGAACTGGCTTTGCCAGGCTGCTGGTGTTGCCCCCTGCAAGGGGGTTGGCGAAAGATGCGAAGCACTGCAGCCTGGGGGTGTGCCAAGTTACTCCGGCAGGTTGCCAGCGGGGCGGCCCAGCCAGCGCTGGGCCATCTTGTCGATGTCGCCGGACTTTTTGGCGGCGATGATGATTTCGTTCACCTTGGTACGCAGTGCGTCTTCGCCCTTGGCCACGCCGATGAAGTTGGGCGAGTCTTTGAGCAGCAGCTTGTATTCGGCACCCAGTTGCGGGTTCTTGGCCATCAGGTTGCCCGCCACCGACGCGCCGGTGGCAATCACCTGCACCTGGCCGGACACAAAGGACGAAACGGTCACGTTGTTGTCTTCAAAGCGCTTGATGTCCGCGCCCGACGGGGCCAGCTTGGTGAGTTCCTGGTCTTCGATGGCACCACGGGTCACACCCACCGACTTGCCTGCCAGGTCGGCAAAGCTCTTGATGCTGAGGGTTTTGGGTGCAAACACGGCCTGGAAGAAGGGCGAGTAGGCGGCGGTGAAGTCGATGACTTTTTCGCGCTCGGGGTTTTTGCCCAGCGACGAGATCACCAGGTCGGCCTTTTTGGACTGCAGGTAGGCCACGCGGTTGGCGCTGGTCACGGGGGCCAGTTCCACCGCCACACCGAGCTTGCCGCCGATGTAGTTGGCCATGTCGATGTCCAGGCCCTGGGGTTTCAGGTCGGTGCCCACAAAGCCGTAGGGTGGGAAGTCGGTGGGGATGGCGATGGTGATCTTCTTGGCCTTGAGCACGTCGTCCAGGGCGGTCTGGGCGTGGGCACCCAGGCTGGCGAGCAGGGCGATGGCGGCCAGGCCGGTCTGGAAGTGGCGGCGGGTGGACGAAGAGGTACGTGTCATAGCAAGGCTCCTAGGTAAGTGGAAGGGTCGTCGGGGAGAGCATCCGCGCCAGTGGCTGTGGATGCCTTGGTTTTTCGGGATCTTGTATGCAAGTCTTGTGCCGCAGATGCCGCCTTGGCCGTGGTGCCCACCGGGGCCAGGGCATCGCGCAGCTGGGCCAGCGGGTCGGTGGCCACCGGCAGCCGCAGCGCCTGCTGCACCGTGCCGATGTGGGCGGCCATCAGCTTTTCGGCCAGGGCGGTGTCGCCCTTTTCCAGGGCGGCAACGATTTGCACATGGTCTTCGCAGGACTGCTCGGCGTTGTGCGAGGACTGGTAGAGCATGGCGATCAGCGTGGTGCGGGCGGTGAAGTCGCGCAGCGTGTCAGCCAGCAGGCTGTTGCCCAGGCATTCGGCCAGGCACACATGGAAGTCGCCCAGCAAAAAGCTGCGCGTGCCCACGTCGTTGCCCTTGATGGCCGCCTGCTCCTGCTTCAGGTGCTGTTTGAGCCGTTTCAGGGCGGGTTTTTCAATGCCTTGCAGGCTGCGGATCAGGCCGGTTTCAATCACGCGGCGGGCCTCGAAGGCCTCGCGGGCCTCGTCTTGCGAGGGTTCGATCACATACCAGCCGCGGCGGGCGCTGACGGTGACGATGCCGCGCGCGGCCAGTCGGGTGAGCGCCTCGCGCACCACGGTGCGGCTGCAGTCGAACAGCATGGCCAGCGGCTGCTCGCCCAGGCGCGCGCCGGGGGCGAGTTTTTGCGCCATGACGGCTTCGATGATACGGGTACTGATGTCGGCGGCGGTGGTCATTGCCACGGATTACGCAGAAACCGTGCCAACTGATATACAAGATGGATGCACCTATTCGGTGTCTTGTCCGCGCCAAAACCCCTTTATGCACCCTGGCGCACCCATTCGGCACACGTTCCAATAACCGGGTGGTAGGCAAAGCCGGGCTATCGGCACTAAGATGGTTCCATGCTGTCGCAGTCTTCTCTTGTTGTGGCTCTGGTGTGCCTGCTTGCCGTGCTGGCGGGGGTGCTGCTGGTTGGCGTGCACCGTCGGCGCATCCACGACCTGCAGCAGCGCCTGGACGCGGTGCTGGCGGCCTCCACCGATGCCATCAGCTTCGAAGACCTGGACGGCGCGGTGGTCGGCTGGAACCCGGGGGCCGAGGCCTTGCTGGGCTACACCGCGCAGCAAATGCTGGGGCAGACGCTGCGGCGGCTCGTACCTGCCGACCGCCAGTTTGAGGAAGATGCACCATGGGAGGCCCTGGATCCGGCCATCCGCACCGTGGAGACGGTGCGCCTGCACCAGAATGGCAGCCTGGTGCCGGTGTCCATGGTGCTGGTGCCGCTGGTGGATGCCCACGGGCAGCGCACGGGCATGGCGCGGGTGCTGCGCGACACCTCGCGCCAGCAGGTGTCGGCCGAGCTGATCCAGTCCATGGCTTTCAACGACGGCCTGACCGGCCTGCCCAACTGGCGGCTGCTGCGCGACCGGATCTGGCGCGCCCAGCTCAACAGCGCGCGCCAGCGCTCGTACTTTGCGGTGCTGTACGTCGATGTGGACAACTTCAAGGCCGTCAACAACGTGCATGGCCGCGCTGTGGGCGACCAGGTGCTGGTGGAGGTGTCGGTGCGGCTGATGGCCGCCATCCGCCAAAACGACACCGTGGCCCGGGTGCGCGGCGATGAATTCGTGGTGCTGCTGGAAGACCTGGGCAGCAAGGAAGTGTCTGCCGCCCACCACGTGAACACCGTGGCCGACAAGATCTGGGACATGCTGGAGCGCGACTACACGCTGGGGGCGCTGCACGTGCGCTGCACCGCCAGCATCGGCATCCAGCTGCGCCTGGGCGGCAATGGCAGTGTGGACCAGATCATCCAGGCCGCCGATGCCGCCATGGCCCAGGTCAAACAGGGCCGCCGGTCGGTGGCGCGCGGGGTGTTCGGCGGGACTTAGCGACGTTGCACTTTGCCCGGCTGGTCAGCGCTGGCCGGCACCACGCCCGTGGCATGGCGCTGGTTGTTGCACACATCGTGGCTGATGGCCAGGTTCTCCAGGTGGCTGTTGCCGCCCTCGCTCAGGGGTTGGATGTGCTCCAGCGTGGCCGCTGCGGGCAGCACGTGCTGGCCACACACCCAGCAGGGCACCACGCCGTGCAGTTGCCGGGCCACGGTTTTGTAGATCTTGTCGCGGGTGTGCCCGAGTCGGCTCATGGGAATCTTAGGGGTTGATTTGCTATGTATTGTATAGCTGCTCGTGCTCATGGAATAAGCGCTAGGGGCTGATTTTTTATAAATTTAACCGCCCAGCAAGCGCTGCGCCAGGTCGGCGGTGGTGGAGGCCTTGTACTTGCGCATCAGGCCCGCCCGGTAGATTTCCACGGTGCGGTGGCTGATGCCCAGCAGTTTGGCGATTTCTTTGGAGGTGAGGCCCGTCATCACATGGGCGGCCACCTCGCGTTCGCGCGGGGTCAGGGCGGCCTTGACCGGGCGGCGGGACGACAAATCTTCAAAGCTCCAGACCCCGGCGGCGTGCGGCGCGTTGCGGTCAAAGGCGCGGCCCATCACGTGGCACCAGAAGGCTTCGCCTTGGAAGCGCCCGCCTACGCGCTGCATGACGCGGTCGTCGGCGTAGTGGCCCTTGGCATCCATGGTCAGCGCGATGCGTGCACCGGTGCGCTCGAACTCCACGGCGGTGGGGTAGAGCACCTGGAACGACTGGCCGATGAGCTGGTCGCGGTCGGCCCCAAACATCTCGCACAGGTGCTGGTTGCAGTCCACAATGGCGCGGTTGCGCGACACCACCAGGCCCACCGGGGCCAGCGCAAACGCCAACTTGTAATCCACGTCCATAGTGCAAACCCTTTACGAAAAACTACGTAGCCCAATAGGTAGTATCGTTCTGCCAGATTTTTAACCGGAGAACTGTGTGAACAAAATTTTCCCCTCTGCCGCCGAGGCGCTGAAAGGCGTTGTGCAAGACGGCCAACTCATGGCCGTGGGCGGCTTCGGCCTGTGCGGCATCCCCGAGGCGCTGATCGACGCACTGCGCGACTCCGGTGTCAAAGACCTCACGGTGATCTCCAACAACGCGGGTGTTGATGGCTTTGGCCTGGGCAAGCTGCTGGAGACGCGGCAGATCAAGAAGATGATCTCCAGCTACGTGGGCGAAAACAAGGAGTTCGAGCGCCAGTACCTGGCCGGTGAGCTGCAACTCGAATTTACCCCCCAGGGCACGCTGGCCGAGAAGCTGCGCGCCGGTGGTGCGGGCATTCCGGCCTTCTTCACCAAGACCGGTGTGGGCACCCTGGTGGCCGAGGGCAAGGAACTGCGCGAGTTCGACGGCCAGACCTATGTGATGGAGCGTGCCTTGGTGCCCGAGGTGTCGCTGGTCAAGGCCTGGCGCGCCGACAAGTCCGGCAACCTGCAGTTCCGCCTGACGGCCCGCAACTTCAACCCCGCCGCTGCCATGGCGGGCAAGGTCTGCATCGTGGAAGTCGAAGAGATCGTGGAAACCGGCAGCATGGTGCCCGACCAGGTGCACCTGCCCGGCATTTACGTGCACCGCATCGTGCTCAACGCCACGCCCGAAAAGCGCATCGAGAAACGCACCATTACAGAGAAAGCAGGAGCATAAATATGGCCTGGAACCAAGACCAAATGGCGGCCCGCGCGGCCCAGGAGCTGGAAGACGGCTTTTACGTGAACCTCGGCATCGGCATCCCCACCCTGGTGGCCAACCATGTGCCCGCCGACAAAGAGGTGTGGCTGCAAAGCGAAAACGGCATGCTCGGCATCGGCCCGTTTCCCACCGACGACCAGGTCGATGCCGACCTGATCAACGCAGGCAAGCAAACCGTGACCACGCTGCCCGGCTCGGCCATCTTCGGCAGCCACGACAGCTTTGCCATGATCCGCGGTGGCAAGATCAACCTGAGCATTCTGGGTGCCATGCAGGTCAGCGAGAAGGGCGACCTGGCCAACTGGATGATCCCCGGCAAGATGGTCAAGGGCATGGGCGGCGCGATGGACCTGGTGGCGGGCGTGAAGCGTGTCATCGTGCTGATGGAGCACGTGGCCAAAAAGCGTGACGGCACCATCGACCTGAAGATCCTGCCGAACTGCACCCTGCCGCTGACCGGCGTGGGCGTGGTCAACCGCATCATCACCGACCTGGCGGTGATGGACGTGACCCCCGCCGGGCTGAAGGTGGTGGAACTGGCCCCCGGCGTGACGCTGGAAGACCTGCAAGCCCAAACCGGCGTGAAGCTGGTGTGAGTTTTAGGGGGCCAGCCGCAGCAGCTTGCCGCTATCGGTCAGCAGCAGGATGGCCCCGTCTTTCGCCTGCGCGACATCCCGAAACCGCTCATTGCGGTCAGCAAGAAGTGCCTCGCGGGTCAGTACCGCCGTGGGGCTGATGGTCATGCGCCACAGCGTCTGGCCCGCCAGCGAGCCCGAGAACAGGTTCCCCTTCCACTGCGGGATCAGACTGCCGGTGTAGAACAGCAAACCCGCCGGGGCCACCGAGGTGGGCACCCAGTAGGTCAGCGGCTCCACATAGGCGGGCGCATGCACGCCACCCCCGATGCGGCAGGCATCGCCCACGGGCGAACCATAGTGGCAGCCGTAGCTTTTTACCGGCCAGCCATAGTTGGCCCCGGCGCGGGCAATATTAATCTCGTCGCCACCCTGCGGGCCGTGCTCGCTGACCCACAGCTCCCCGGTGTCCGGGTGCAGTGCCGCCCCCTGGGGGTTGCGGTGGCCCAGGCTCCAGATGCCGGGCAAGGCGCCGCTCCCCAGCGCCGGGTTGCCAGTGGGGATGCTGCCATCGCGCGCAATCCGCACCACCTTGCCCAGGGTCTGCGCCAGGTCTTGCGAAGGGGTGAATTTTTGCCGTTCGCCCATGGTAACGAACAGGGTCTTGTCGCGGGCAAACACCAGGCGCGCGCCGAAGTGGCCGGTGCCGGTGGTTTTGGGCTGCTGGCGCAACAGCACGGCCACATCTTGCAGCGCGTTGCCCACCAACCGCCCACGGGCTACCGCCGTGCCGGTGAGCCCGGCATCCGCACCGCTGCCAGACTCGGAATAGGCCCAATAGACCCAGGGCGCGGTGGCAAAGTCGGGGTCGATCGCCACACCCAGCAAGCCGCCCTGGCCACTGCTGGTGACGGGCAAGACACCGCTGATCGGCGTGGTGCTGGCACCATCTGCGCTGACCCGCAGCAGGCTGCCGCTTTTTTGGGTAACCAGCAGTTCGCCCGACGGCAGCACCGCCATGCCCCAGGGGCTGGACAGGCTGCTGGTCAGCGTGGTGACGGTGGGCTCCACCACGGCGGCGGGCGGGGTGGCTGCGCTGCTGCCGCCTCCGCCACAGGCCACCAGGGCAACGGTTGCGACCAGCAAAGACAAGGGAACGGGTGAGAAAGGCATGCTGCGAACTCCTGAAAAGGGGCTCCGCAGCCGAGGTGCGCGGGTGGCACGGGAGGCGGTGGAGCGGGTGAAGGGGATCGAACCCTCGTATCGAGCTTGGGAAGCTAGCGTTCTACCATTGAACTACACCCGCTAAGGTGACCGGATTATAGGGGCCGTAAAACCCTAATGTGTGATGTAACCCATGGTCTGCGGCAGCCACAGCACGATCTGTGGAAACACGGTGATGGCCAGCAGCAGGCACAGCAGCATCAGCAAAAACGGCCAGCCCTCTTTCATCATCTCGCCGATCGGAATGCCGGTGAGCGCCTTGGTCACAAACAGCAGCATGCCAAACGGCGGGTGGATCAGGCCGATCATCATGTTGAGCACCACCAGTACCCCAAAGTGCACCAGGTCCACCCCCAGCAGCTTGGCCGCGGGCAAGAGCATGGGCACAAACACCAGAAGTAGGACAGACACGTCCAGAAAGCAGCCCAGCACCAGAAACATCACGTTTACCAGCAGCAGAAACTGGATGCGGGACAAGTGCATGCTGTCCACCCACATCGCCATGCCCTGGGGCACGCCTTCGGCGGTGAAGGCGTAGTTCAGCATGAAGGAGCCCGCCAGGATCAGCGTGATCACCGCGCTGCCCCGGGTGGATTCCATCACCACACCCCAGAAGCTGCGCCAGGTGAGCGCCCGAAACACCACCGCCGCCAGAATGAGCGCGTGCAGCGCGGCCACGGCAGCCGCCTCGGTGGGCGTAAAGGCCCCCGAGTAGATACCGCCCAGCAGCACGATGGGCATGGACAAGGGCAGGGCACCACGGAAGATCAAACCCGCCCACTCCGAGCGCGGCACGGGTTCGTCGCGCGGCATATTGCGTTTGACGGCAATGATGTGCACCACGCCCATCATCAGCCCGGCCATCAGAAAGCCCGGCACCACGCCACCCAGAAACAGCGCCCCGACCGATGCGCCTGACACCATGGCATAAATCACCATGGGAATACTGGGCGGAATGATGGGCCCCAGCGTGGCGCTGGCCACCACCACGGCACCGGCAAAGCCGCGTGTGTATTCGGGCTTTTTGAGCATCTGGCGTATCGTGACCAGGCCCGGCCCGGCGGCATCGGCAATCGCGCTGCCGCTCATGCCCGAGAAGATCACGCTGACCAGAATGTCCACCTGTGCCAGGCCACCGCGCATGCGGCCCACCAAAATGCGGCAGAAGTCAAAAATCCGCTCGCTCACCGTGCCCGCATTCATGATGTTGGCGGCAAACACAAACAGCGGCACCGCCAGCAGCACATAGCTGTTGTACAGGCCGTTGCCTACCTGCTCGGCCACCAGGCCTACGTCCTGGCCCTTGACCAGCAGGTAGGCAATGCCGGAGGCCAGCATGGAAAAACCGATAGGCATGCGCAGCAGCAAACCGGCCACCAGCACGGCAACCAAACTCCAGAGACCCGTGGTCATAGTCGTAACTCCGCTTCCAAGCCGATACCGCGCACGGCGTTCCAGATGGCCCAGGCGCTGCGGATGACCAGGGCGATCAGCAACAGCACGAACGGCAGAAAAATCCACATGAAGGACACGCCCAGCACCGGCGAGCCTTCGCGGGACATGAAGTGCACATAGTCCCAGCTGGCCGGAATGGCCACCAGCGACAGCCCGCCCAGCATCAGGTTACCCACGATGCACATCACCTGGCGGGTGCGGTAGTTGGCGCTGTTCCACAGCAGGTCGAACACCACGTGCTCCCGCTCGGGCACCACGGCGGCAGCCGCCCAGAGGATCACCCAGACGTACAGAATCACGGCGGCCTCATCGGTCCAGGGCAGCGGCTTGTTGAAGCCAAAGCGCGCCGTGATCTGGACTATGAACACCGCGAACAGGGTCAGAAAAAGGCCACCCCCCAGCAGGTTGGCGGCCTGTTGCAATCTGCGCAACATACGGGCGACCGTGGCTTACTTGGTCGCGTTGATGCGGTCCAGCAGGCCCTTGGGCCAGACCTTGGCGTAGTCCGAGGCCTGGTAGGTGGCCTGCACCGACTTGCGAAACGCCTCCACATCCGGCGTGTTGACCTGCAGGCCCTCTTTCTTGAAGAACTCCACCAGCTGGCCTTCTTCCTTGAGGCGGTTTTCGTTGTTGTAAGCCGCTGCGGCCTGGGCGGCGGCGGTGACCTTTTGCTTCTGCGCGGCGTTCAGGGCGTTGAAGCTCTTGCTGGCGATGGCAATGAAAATGCCGTCCACCAGGTGGCTGGTCATCACGACCTGCTTGGTCACCTCGTAGAACTTGGCGGCGCGCACCGAGGGCAGCGGATTGTCCTGGCCGTCGATGGTGCCGGTTTTCAGGCCCATGTAGACCTCGCCAAAGGCCAGCGGCGTGGCCGTGGCACCCAGCGCCTCGCCCAGGAACAGCCACTCCTTGGAGCCGGGCATGCGCAGCTTCACGCCTTTGAGGTCGGCAGGCGTTTTGACCGGCTTGGCTTCGCGCAGGTTGATCTGGCGGGTGCCCAGGTAGACGGTGGCCAGGGGCGTGACTTCCATCTTTTCAGACACCAGCTTGAACAGCTCGGCACCGATGGGGCCGTTGAAAATCTTCTGCTGCTGGTCGGGGTCGCGCACCACATAGCCTGCGGTGAAGATGGAGAACTCGGGCACCAGCTTGGCAATATCAAAGGCCGAGATGCTCGACAGCTCCAGGTTGCCGCGCGCCATGGCCGCAGGCTCGGTGCCTTGCTTGAACAGCGTGGCGTTCAGGTTGATCTGCACATCGAATTCGCCGGGTGCAGTTTTTTCCAGCTGCTCTTTGAACACCGTCCACATCTTGGCGTGCCAGTCGTCGGGTACGGCGGGGGTGGAAATGCGCAGCACCGTCTTGGTTTGCGCCAATGCAGGCAGGGCGGGCAGGGCGCTTGCGCCCAGGGCGGCGGCGGCGCCCAGCAGGGTGCGGCGGTTCAGGGTGGATGTTGTCATGGTTGTCTCCTTGGGTTTTTATAGAAATGTCAGTCTGCGCAGCATTACACCCGGTCCAGCGCCGCGCCCAATGCCCGGTAGCCGTCACGCACGGCTTGCAGCTCGGCGCTGTCCAGCGGGCTCAGGGGTGCACGCATGTGCAGCCAGGCTGCATCGCCGGTTTGCTCGGCCAGCATGGCCTTGTACACGCCCACGAAAGGCATGCCGGGCTTGGCCGACAGCAGGGCCAGCAGATCGGTGATCAGCTTTTCGTCGGCGGCGGCCACGGCGTTGGGCGCATCAATTACCCGGCGCATCAGCTTTGGTGCGATATTGGCCAGCCCGTTGATGGAGCCGGAGCCGCCCTGGCACAAGACGGGGGCTACGTGCAGCTCGGCTCCCACCAAAATCGCCAGCGCCGGGAAGGCCTGGGCCAGCGCCAGGGAATGCGCCAGGTCGCCGCTGCTGTCTTTCACGCCCACCACCTGGCCGGGGTGGCGCTGCACCAGTTCGGTAATGGCGGCGTGCGAGAAGCCAAACGTGCTCATGAACGGGAAGTGGTAGAGCAGCAGCTTCAGGCCGTCGTCGCCAATGCCACGCACCACCTGCGACACGGCATCCACAATGCCGGCATCGCGCGGCTGGTTGAAGAAGAACGGCGGCATCAGCATCTGGCGGTGTACGCCCAGGCGGCTGGCGTGCTGGCCCAGCGTGATGGCGTCGCCCAGGGCCAGCGCGGTGATGGTGACGATGACCTGGTCGGCCCGTATGCCACTGCCCAGCATGGATTCGAGCAAGCCGGTGCGCTCGGCGATGGTGAAGGCCGGGCCCTCGCCGGTGGTGCCAAACAGGGTGATGCCGTCGCACCCGGCTTGCAGCATGCCGTGGGCGTGGGCGATGGCGCGGGGCGTGTCCAGTGCGCCAGTGGCGCTGACGGGCAGCAGCAACGCGGGCCAGAGGCCGTGGATATCAGGGTTCAAGAGGTGCTCCTTGGGGTGTGGGGTGGGATGTGGGGTTGGGTCAGGGGGATTCGTTCGTTGCGCACGGTTTCCAGCGGCGCATCCACCACGCGACTGCGGGCGCTGTGGATGTGGGCTTCCAGCAGTTCGACGGCCAGCGGGGCGTTGCGGCTGCGCAAGGCATCGATGAAGCGCAGGTGCTCCTGCATGGCGGGGATCAGGCGGCTGGGGGTGATCACGCTGTGCTCCAGCTTGATCAGGCGCACCCGCAGGCTGTTGACGCGGTACATCTCGGAGATGATGTCGTTGCCCAGTGCGTCCACCATGCGGTCGTGCAGGCCCCAGTCCACCGCCTGGGCATCGTCGAGCAGGCCGTGGTCGTCCAGGGCATCGGGCGCATGGGCGCGCTCCAGTATTTGGCGGTGGCTGGCCTCGATGGCGGCCAGCTCTTCAACGCTGGCGCTGTGCGCAAAGTGCCGCACCGCCTCGCACTCCACCATGGAGCGCACCTGGAAGGCGTTGCGGATCAGCTTCAGGTCCACCGGCGTGACCTGCAGGCCGCGCTGGGGCACGGTTTTCAGCAGGCCGCCCGCTTCCAGGCGGGGAATCATCTCGCGCACCGCGCCCAGGGGCATGTCCAGCAGCAGCATCAGCTCGCGCTGCGAGATGAACTGCCCTGGCCGGATGCCGCCCGTGAAAATCTGCTGCGTAAAGCCCTGGTAGGCGCGGGCACGCTGGCTCGTCGCGTTGCTATTGAGGGAGGCGTTGGCCAGCTTTGTCATAGCTGACATGTTAGTCGGAGTGCAGTCTTTCCCACCCCAGACAAACCCTGTGTTGGCAGGGTCCGCGGCGGACTTGGGGGGCTCCTTAGCCCGCGTGTTTCACCATCACATGCCGCACGCAGCTGTAGTCTTCCAGCGCGTAGAGCGACATGTCTTTGCCGTAGCCCGAATGCTTCATGCCGCCATGCGGCATTTCCGACACCAGCATGAAGTGGGTGTTGACCCAGGTGCAGCCATATTGCAGGCGCGAAGCCACCTGCATGGCCAGGCCCACATCGCGGGTCCATACCGAGCTGGACAGGCCGTATTCGGAGTCGTTGGCCCAGGCAACAGCCTGCTCCACGTCCTTGATGCGGGTGACGGACACCACCGGGCCAAACACTTCGCTGCGCACGATTTCATCGTCTTGCAGGGCACCGGCCACCACGGTGGGTTTGTAGAAAAAGCCTTTGCTGCCCCAGGCTGCGCCGCCGGTGGTCACTTCCACATGGGGCAGTTGCGCGGCGCGGTCCACAAAGCTGGCGACGCGGTCGCGCTGGCGGGCCGAGATCAGCGGGCCCATTTCCACGCCCGGCTCCTGCTGCGTGCCCACCTTGATGCCGGAGACGGCGCTGCTCAGGTCGGCCACCAGCCGCTCATAAATCTTTTCGCCCGCGTAGATGCGGCAGGCGGCAGTGCAGTCCTGGCCTGCGTTGTAGTAACCGAAGGTGCGCAGGCCTTCGACCACGCTGGGCAGGTCGGCATCGTCGAGCACGATCACCGGGGCCTTGCCGCCCAGCTCCAGGTGGGTGCGCTTGATGCCGCGGGCGGCGGTTTCCATGATCTTGCTGCCGGTGGAGACATCGCCGGTGAGCGATGCGATGCGGATACGCGGGTCGCGGATCAGCGGGGCACCCACGGTGTCGCCCCGGCCACAGACGATGTTGACCACGCCCGGCGGCAGGATGGTGGCCAGCACTTCGCCCAGGCGCAGGGTGGTCAACGGCGTGTTTTCCGAGGGCTTGAGCACCACGGTGTTGCCCATGGCGATGGCCGGGCCGATCTTCCAAGCGGCCATCATCAGGGGATAGTTCCAGGGGGCGATGGAGGCCACCACGCCCAGCGGGTCGCGCCGCACCATGCTGGTGTGCCCGGCCAGGTATTCGCCCGCCAGCGGCCCCGACAGGTTGCGCAAGGCCCCGGCGAAAAAGCGAAACACATCGGCAATGGCCGGTATCTCATCGTTGCGGGCGGCAGCCAGCGGTTTGCCGCAGTTCAGCGATTCCAGCGCGGCAAATTCATCGCCGTGGCTTTCAATCGCATCGGCGATCTGCAGCAGATAGGCGCTGCGGTCGCGCGGGGTGAGTGCGGCCCAGGCGGGGAAGGCCTGGCTGGCGGCATCCACGGCCAGGCGCAACTGGTCGGCGCTGGCTTCGCGCACTTCGCACAGCACTTCGCCGGTGGATGGGTTGAGCACGCTTTCCGCGCGGCCTTCGCCGGTGACGGTGCTGCCGTTGATCAGCAATTGGGTGGGGAATCGTGGTACGGCCATGGTGGAGCTTCCAGGAGGTGGGTGGAGGGGGAAATCATTGCGCGCCGGGGCTGGTGTCGGTGTCGCGGGTCAGCCGCCAGGCCAGCAGGATCAAGGGCATGGTGAGCAGCATGACGGCCATGGCGACCACATTGGTCACCGCCACTTCGCGCGGGCGGCTCAGTTGGTTCAGCAGCCACAGCGGCAGGGTTTTCTCGCTGCCCGAGGTAAAGGTGGTGACGATCAGCTCGTCCACCGACAAGGCAAAGGCCAGAATCCCGCCCGCCAGAAGCGCCGTGCCCAGCTGGGGCAGGATGATGTAGCGCAGGGTGGTCAGCGTGTCGGCTCCCAGGTCCATCGAGGCCTCCACCAGCCGGGCAGGCAGGCGGCGCAGCCGGGCGACCACGTTGTTGTGCACCACCACCACGCAAAACGTGGCATGGCCCACGGCAATGGTCCAAAAACCGGGGTTCACGTCCATCAGTTTGAAAGCCGCCAGCAGGGCCAGGCCGGTGACGATGCCCGGCAGCGCAATCGGCAGGATCAGCAGGGTGGTGAAGCCGTCCTTGCCAAAGAAGCGGTCGCGGTTCAGGGCCGCTGCTGTCATGGTGCCCAGCACCATGGCGATCAGGGTGGCCATGGCCGCCACGCCCATCGACAGGCTGATGGCTTGCAGAATGTCTTCGCGCTCCCAGGCGCGGGCGAACCAGCGCAGCGTCAGCCCGCGCAGCGGGAAGCTGTAGCCGCCGTCGTCGCTGTTGAAGGCATACACCACGATGAAGAGCAGGGGCAGATGCAAAAACGCCAGCCCCGCATAGGCCGCCGCGCGCAGCAAGTGTGCGGATTTAAAGCGCATTAAAAGCCCCCAGTCGGCGTGCAAAACCCAGGTAAATGGTGATCAGCACGATCGGCACGCAGGTGAAAGCCGCCGCCATCGGCAGGTTGCCTATCGTGCCCTGCAAGGTGTAGACCATGCTGCCGATGTACAGGCCGGACGGGCCCACCAGCTGCGGAATGATGTAGTCGCCCAGGGTCAGCGAGAAGGTGAAGATCGAGCCCGCCACCACGCCCGGAAACGCCAGCGGCCACAGCACGGTGCGAAAGGTCTGCAGCGGCTTGGCCCCCAGATCGGCCGAGGCCAGCAGCAGGTTGCCCGGCACGCGCTCAATCGCCGCCTGGATAGGCAGCACCATGAATGGCAGCCAGATGTAGGTGAACACCAGGAATCGTCCCAGATTCGAGGTGGCCAAGGTTTCGCCACCGATGGCAGGGATGCTCAGCACCGCCTGTAATGCACCCCGCAGGCCCAGGTGGTCCAGCACCCAATAGACCACGCCGCCTTGCGCCAGCAGCACCGTCCAGGCATAGGCCTTGACGATGTAGCTGGCCCACATGGGCAGCATCACCCCCACGTAGAAAAAGCCTTTTTCCCAGCCCTTGGCGTGGTGGGCCATGTAGTAGGCCATCGGGAACCCCAGCACCACCGTGCCCAGGGTGACCGCCACGGCCATGGCCAGGGTGCGCAGCACGATGTCCAGATTGGCGGCGACCAGCAGGTCCTGGAAGTTTTGGCTGGTCAGCTCGGGCGTGACCGACATGGCCATGTCGTCGAAGGTGAACACGCTTTGCACCAGCAGCGTCAGCAGCGAGCCCACGTAGACCACGCCAAACCACAGCAGTGGCGGGGTCAGCAACAGCAGCAAGGTGAGGTTGCGGCGCTGGTACAGCAGGTTTGCCAGGCGGCGGCGCAGCCCGCCCTGGGGGGCCGCCAGCGGGGGGAGGGCGAGGGAATCAGGCATCCAGCGCCACCATGTGCTCTCGGGCCCAGTGCAGTGCCAGTGCGGCTCCTGGCGCGGTTTGGGCTGCCAGGCCGCTAGCAACCTCGTTGTCTTGCTGCAGGGCAGTAATCATCTGGTCGCCAACCTGGATCTCAAGGCGCTGGGCGGCCCCCAGGAACTGCACCGCCACCAGCGTGCCCTCCACCTGCACGCGACCCGTTGGCGTTGCCGCGCCTGCGGCAGCGATGGCGATGTGCTCCTGGCGCACGGCGAATGCCTGCGGGGTACCGGTGATGCGCTGCGCCAGGGCGGTATCCACCACGTTGGCGCTGCCCACAAAGTTGGCCACAAAGCGCGTGCGCGGCTGGCGATACAGTTCGCGCGGCGTGGCGATCTGCTCGATCTGCCCGCGGTTGAAGACGGCGATGCGGTCGGACATCGACAGGGCTTCGCTCTGGTCGTGCGTCACGTAGACAAAGGTGATGCCCAGCTTGCGGTGCAGCACTTTCAGCTCCACCTGCATCTGCTCGCGCAGCTTCAGGTCCAGCGCGCCCAGGGGCTCGTCCAGCAGCAGGATGCGGGGCCGATTCACCAGTGCGCGGGCCAGTGCCACCCGCTGGCGCTGGCCGCCGGAGAGCTGGGCCGGGGTGCGCAAGGCGTGGTCGGGCAGGGCCACCATGTCGAGCGCCTCGCGGGCCTTGGCGTGGCGCTCGGCCAGCGGCATCTTGCGCACCATCAGCCCGTAGGCCACGTTGTCCAGCACGTTCATGTGCGGAAACAGGGCGTAGTCCTGGAACACGGTGTTCACGTCGCGGGCATAGGGCGGCGTGCCTGCGGCTTCCTGGCCAAACAGCGTCAGGCTGCCGCTGCTGGGCTGCTCAAAGCCTGCCATCAGGCGCAGCGAGGTGGTCTTGCCCGAGCCCGAAGGCCCGAGCATCGAGAAAAATTCGCCTTCCTGCACCGTGAAGCTCACCCGGTCCAGCGCCTTGACGCTGCCGTAGTGGCGGGACACGCCGCTAAAGGCAATCGCATCTGACCCCACCTTCAACCCCACCACCTTCAGCGCCCGCCCATGATGGCGATGTAGTCCATGGTCCATTTGGCGTAGGGCACGCAGCTGCCCTGGGTGCTGCATTTGGCCTGCGGCGTTTTCCAGAATTTGACCTCGGTGAATCGGTCGTAGCCGTTGTCCTTGCAGAAGTCACTGCCGCCCGGTGCCTTGGCTTTGCAGGCGGCACCCACCACCGGGTTGGCGCCAAACCACTCGGCCAGCGGGGCCTGCAGCTTGTCGCTCAGCGAGTGCTCCATCCACTTGTAGGCGCAGTTGGGGTGCTTGGCATTGATGTGCAGCATGGTGGTGTCGGCCCAACCGGTGACACCTTCCTTGGGGATGGTGGAGGCCACGGGCTTTTTCTCGGCCTGCAGCGCGTTCACCATGTAGCCCCAGGAGCCGGAGGCCACCACGCCTTCGTTCTTGAAGTCGTTCATCTGCACCGTGGAGTCGTGCCAGTAGCGGTGCGTCAGGGCTTTTTGGCCGCGCAGCAGCGCCAGCACGGCGGCGTATTGTTTGTCGTTGAGTTCATACGGGTCCTTGATGCCCAGCTCGGGCTGCTTGCCCATCAGGTAGAGCGCGGCATCGGCGATGTAGATGGCACCGTCATAGGCTTGCACCCGGCCCTTGTTGGGTTTGCCATCGGGCAAGACCGTGGGTTCGAACACCACCGACCAGGACTTGGGGGCCTCTTTGAACACGCTGGTGTTGTACATCAGCACATTGGGGCCCCACTGGTAGGGCACGCCGTAGTGCTTGCCGCCCACGGTATGCCAGTCGGCGTTTTGCATGCGTGCGTCCACGTTTTTCCACGAGGGCACCAGGGCCGGGTTGATTTCCTGCACCAGCTTGGACGCTACCAGGCGCAGGCTGGCATCGCCCGAGGCCGTCACCAGGTCGTAGCCGCCCAGCTTCATCAGTGACACCATCTCGTCCGAGGTGGCGGCAGACTTGGCGTTCACCTTGCAGCCGGTTTCTTTCTCGAATGCTGTCACCCAGTCGTAGGCCTTGTCGGTTTCGCCGCGTTCGATGTAGCCCGCCCAGGCAATGATGTCGAGCCGACCTTCGCCCTTGCCGATGGCCGTGGGTGGGGCAGCCAGCACAGAGGCGGCAGCGGCGACGGCCAGCAGGCCGGTAGAGATCACGCGGGTGGTGGACATGGGGAATTTCCTCACTTTGGGGTTCGGGCAATAGAGCTGGTTGATCTTAGGAGTCGCTGCCCAGCCCAGCCATACCCCCGCGCCAATACAATCCATCGGTAAAACAGAAACCTTGCACCAGTTCACGTAGAAATAGTGATTAACCCTAGGTCCCAAGCTGGTGCGTAGCCCGGTTTCCCATCGGAATCGCCCAAAACAGTGCTTATTTGTCTAGTTCTGTGTGAGTATCCCGCCCCATGAGCACCTCCTTCAAGAGCATTCGGTATTTCATAGCGGTGGCCGAATCGGGCTCGATAACGGCGGCCATCCACGACCTGGGTGTGTCGCAGTCGGTGGTGTCGCAAGCTATCGCCCAGATTGAGGCCGATTTGGGCACGCTGCTGTTTGACCGCCGTGCGCGGGGCATGTCCTTGACGCACGCGGGCCACCAGTTCCTGCGCCACGCCCACCAGATCGAGGTGGCCATGCGCAATGCCCGCGATGCCCTGTCGTCGCGGCCCCACACCGTCACCGGCAGCCTGAACATCGGCGTGACCAGCCTGATGGTGGGCTACTACCTGCCGTTTCTGCTGGACCGCTTTCGCCGCGTGTTCCCGCGCATCCAGGTGCAGATCACCGAGGACCGGCGCGATTACCTGGAGCACCTGCTGGTCAGCGGCGAGCTGGATGTGGCCTTGATCGTGGTGTCGCAGTTGCAAAACCCGCGTGCCCTGGCCACCGAAACCATTTTGCGGTCGGGCTGGCGCGTGTGGTGCCCGGTGAACCACCGCCTGGCCAGCGAGGCCAAGGTCGAGGCCGCCGACCTGGCCCAGCAGCCGCTGGTGCTGCTGCAGGTGGATGAGCTGGGCGATGCCACCACCGCACTCTGGAACGCCGGGGGGGCCGAGCCGAATGTGCTGATCCGTACCTCGTCGGTCGAGGCGGTGCGCAGCTTGGTGGCTACCGGCGCGGGCTGCTCGGTGCTGCCCGACATGCTGTACCGCCCCTGGTCGCTGGAGGGCGACCGCATCGAAGCCCGGCCCCTGGCGCACAGCCTGCCGCTGCTGGAAGTGGGCCTGGCCTGGCGCAAAGGCGCGGTTCTGGCCGAGCCGCTGCGCAACTTTTTGACGGCGGTGCGCCCCACGCTGGACGGGCACCACACCGGGGCCCATGGCTTGCCGCGTTGAAGTCCTGCGGACTGCGGGAGCACGGCGATAATAGAAGGCTCCATAGACCCATGGGACTTACGCAGCGTCCTCGGTATCGCCCGCTGGGCGCACAGAGGACGCTGCGTAAGTCCTGACCCACCCGTCCGAAGAATGAACGACATGACCCAGCCCGTTTTCACCGTTGCCGACATCCGCAAGACCTTCCTCGACTTCTTTGCCTCCAAGGGCCACACCGTGGTCGCCAGCAGTTCGCTGGTGCCGGGCAACGACCCCACGCTGATGTTCACCAACTCCGGCATGGTGCAGTTCAAGGACGTGTTCCTGGGCACCGACAAGCGCCCCTACGTGCGCGCCGCCTCGGTCCAGGCCTGCCTGCGCGCCGGTGGCAAGCACAACGACCTGGAAAACGTGGGCTACACCGCCCGCCACCACACCTTCTTCGAGATGATGGGCAACTGGAGCTTTGGCGACTACTTCAAGCGCGAGTCGCTGCACTGGGCCTGGGAACTGCTCACCACCGTGTACAAGCTGCCGCCCGAGCGCCTGCTGGCCACGGTTTACGAAGAAGACGACGAAGCCTTCGACATCTGGACCAAAGAAATTGGCCTGCCCCCCGAGCGCGTGATCCGCATCGGCGACAACAAGGGCGGCCGCTACAAGAGCGACAACTTCTGGATGATGGCCGATACCGGCCCCTGCGGCCCCTGCAGCGAGATCTTCTACGACCACGGCGACCACATCGAAGGCGGCCCCCCGGGCAGCCCCGGTGAAGACGGCGACCGCTTCATCGAGATCTGGAACAACGTGTTCATGCAGTTCAACATGGCCGAAGACGGCTCGGTCACCCCGCTGCCCGCCCCCTGCGTGGACACCGGCATGGGCCTGGAGCGCCTGGCCGCCATCCTGCAGCACGTGCACAGCAACTACGAAATCGACATCTTCGACGCGCTGATCAAGGCCGCATCACGTGAAACCGGTGAACAAGACCTGGGCCACAAGAGCCTGCGCGTCATCGCCGACCACATCCGCGCCACCTCCTTTTTGGTCAGCGACGGCGTGATCCCCGGCAACGAAGGCCGCGGCTACGTGCAGCGCCGTATCATCCGCCGCGCCATCCGCCACGGCTACCTGCTGGGCCAGACCAAGCCCTTTTTCCACAAGCTGGTGCCCGACCTGGTGGCGCTGATGGGCGCGGCCTACCCGGCCCTGGCGGCGCAGCAAGAGCGCATTGTTGAAGTCTTGAAGACCGAGGAAGAGCGCTTCTTCGAGACCCTGGCCATGGGCATGGAAATCCTGAACACCGCGCTGGCCGACGGCGTGCAAGTGCTGCCCGGCGACGTGGCCTTCAAGCTGCACGACACCTACGGCTTCCCACTGGATCTGTCGGCCGATGTGTGCCGCGAGCGCGGCCTGTCGGTAGACGAGGCTGGTTTCACCGCCGCCATGGAAGCCCAAAAAGCCAAGGGCCGCGCCGCAGGCAAGTTCAAGATGGATCGCGCGCTGGAATATACCGGCACCGACAACACCTTCGTGGGCTACGAAAAACTCGAAGCCACTGCAAAAATCGTAGCACTCTACGCTGATGGGGTGAGCGTAGCAGCCCTGAAAGTAGGCCAAACCGGCACCGTGGTGCTGGACACCACGCCGTTCTACTCCGAGAGCGGTGGCCAGGTCGGCGACGAGGGCGTGATCACCAGTGGCTCGGCCCGCTTTGCGGTGGGCGACACGCAAAAGATCAAGTCCGATGTGTTCGGCCACCAGGGCACGCTGGAAGCCGGTACTCTGAACGTGGGCGATACCGTCACGGCCAGCGTCAACACCGCTTTGCGCGCCGCCACCCAGCGCAACCACTCGGTCACCCACCTGATGCACAAGGCCTTGCGCGAAGTGCTGGGCACCCATGTGCACCAAAAGGGCAGCCTGGTGAATGCCGAGCGCACCCGCTTTGACTTCACCCACAACGCCCCGGTGACCGACGCGCAAATCCTGCAGATCGAGGCCATGGTGAACGCCGAAATTCTGGCCAACGCCGCCACCCACGCCGAGCTGATGGACATCGAATCCGCCCAGAAGACCGGCGCGATGATGCTGTTTGGCGAAAAGTACGGCGAAATCGTGCGCGTGCTCAGCATCGGCAGCACCCAAGAACTCTGCGGCGGCACCCACGTGCAGCGCACCGGCGACATCGGCTTGTTCAAGGTGGTGGCCGAGGGTGGCGTGGCCGCAGGCATCCGCCGTATCGAAGCCATCACCGGCGAGGGCGCTCTAGCCTACCTGCAAGACCTGGAGCGCACCGTGACCCAGGCCGCAGGCAGCTTCAAGGTGCAGCCCGCCGAGCTGCAAGCCCGCGTCACGCTGGCTCTGGACAGCATCAAGGCGCTGGAGAAGGAAGTCGCCCAGCTCAAGGGCAAGCTGGCCTCCAGCCAGGGTGACGAGTTGGTCAACAGCGCCATCGACATCAACGGTGTCAAGCTGCTGGCCGCCAAGCTCGAAGGTGCCGACACCAAGACCCTGCGCGACACCATGGACAAGCTCAAGGACAAGCTGAAAACCGCCGTCATCGTGCTGGCCGCCGTCGACGGCGACAAGGTGCAGATCGCAGTGGGCGTGACCAAGGATAGCGTAGGCAAGGTGCAAGCCGGAGCCCTGGCCAACTTCGTCGCCAGCCAGCTCGGCGGCAAAGGCGGCGGCAAGCCCGACATGGCCATGGCCGGTGGCACCGAGCCGGGCAAACTGCCAGCAGCGCTGGCATCTGTTCAAGCCTGGGTGGCTGAGCGCGTGTAATCCCAAGCGCTATAAGAAAAAGAGCTGCCTGTGCTGGTGTGACCGGCGCAGGCGGCTCTTTTTGCTTTAAAGCCCGTGGTCTGCCATGCCACACCACTCCCCCGGCGGTCCCTGGCGGGTGTAAATTGAGCCTGTCGCGCGCCGTTGTGAGCCAGAGGTGCTGGGGGATAGTCCATGGGCGCGCTGTTCCTTTGTGGGGAGACGCGTGTGCGCAGCTATTCCTGGGTTCGGTGTCTGGTGCTGGTGTGGGCGGTGTGGTGGGCCGGGTCGGCGCACGCGGTGTCAGTGGCTTTCATCAACCCTGGCAAGTCGGATGAGATGTACTGGGTGGCGGCTGCGCAGGCCATGGCGGCGGCGGCTGGCAGCCTGGGCGTGGACCTGGAGGTGCAGTACGCCCAGCGCGATCCATTGCAGGTGCTGGCGTTGGCGCGGGCCCTGGTGGCCCGACCCAAGGCGCAGCGGCCCGACTACGTGGTGTTCACCAACGACAGCGCCACCGGTGCCGAGTTGCTGCGCCTGTTCGACGGCTCCGGCATCCGGTGTTTCATGGCCTTCAGCGGTTTTACGGCGGCCGAAGAGCAGCAATGGGGCAAACCGCGCCAGCAATTCAAGCAGTGGATAGGCTCGCTGGAACCCCAGGCCGAGGATGCCGGTTACCTCACGGCCCAGGCCCTGATCCGTGCCGGGCGGGCGGCCCAAGCCCACGCGGCCGACGGCAAACTGCACCTGCTGGCCATCGGTGGCGACCGCTCCACCGCCAGTTCGGTTCGGCGCAACCAGGGCCTGCAGCGGGCCGTGGCCGAGGCCGACGATGTGGTGCTGGACCAGATGGTCTATGCGGGCTGGAGCCGCGAAAAAGCCGCCGAGCAAAGCGCCTGGCTGTTTGACCGCTATCCCGCCGCCCGGCTGCTGTGGGCGGGCAACGACCTGATCGCCTTGGGTGCCATGCAAACCTTGGAGCAGCGCGGCGGCCAGCCCGGCAAGAGCATGTGGTTCAGCGGCATCAACACCTCGGCAGAGGCCATGCAGGCGCTCAAGTCGGGCCGTCTGGCCGCGCTGGCCGGTGGGCATTTCATGGCCGGTGCCTGGGCGCTGGTGATGCTGTTTGATTACCACCATGGGCGCGATTTCGCCGACGAAGGCCTGCAACTGGAACGCCCGATGTTTGTGCTGTTCACCCCGGCCATGGCCGAGAAATTCGAGGCCCGCTTTGGTCAGCGCTACGACAGTGTGGACTTTCGCCGTTACAGCAAAGTGTTGAATCCAGTGACAACCCGTTACAGCTTTGAATTTGCCGCGCTTTTGCGCTGATTGCACAATGCCGCATGCCAAATCCCCCCTTCCGGTCGCTGGCCGGGCACCTGATCCGCAGCACGCTGGGCTTGGCGCTGTGCTGCATGGTCGGGGTGTTTGGGGTGCAAAGCGCGCTGATGGTGCGCCAGCACCGGGTGGATTTTCAGCAAGCGGTGGACGACATTGCCAGAACCAGTGTGCCCTTGCTGGCGGTGAGCCTGTGGGACATCGAGCCGCGCACCGTGCAACAGCAGTTGAACCTGCTGGCCGACCGCCCGCAGGTGGGCTATGTGCTGTTGCTGGCCGGGACCGGGCGGCAGTTTGAAGCCGGCAATGCCCTGCTGCGCCAGGGAGCCGACAGCCGCCGCATCCCCATTCCGGCCCCCCAGGGCACCGCCGAGCTGGGGGAGTTGCGGCTGTGGGGCGACCCGGCCTTCGAAACCGAGGAGATGTTCCGCACCGCCTGGACGGTGCTGGCCGGATACGGGCTGTTCACCGTACTGGTATGCGCCCTGATCGCCTCCATGCTGCGCCGCGAACTGCAAATCCCGCTGCAGCGCCTGGCCCGCTTTGCCAGCGAACTGACCCCCCAGACCCTGGTGCAACCCCTGGTGCTGGACCGCCCCGTGCGGGCCCGCAGCGACGAAATCGACCAGGTGGCCGAGGGGTTTTCCACCCTGCAAAACGGCTTGCGCGCCCATATCGCCAACCTGGACCGCATGGTGGCCGAACGCACCCAGCAACTCGAGGCGCTGGCCGAGGCCAACCACCTGCTGTCCATCACCGACCCCCTGACCGGCTGCCTGAACCGCCGCACCCTGGAGCCGCGCCTGTTGGAAGAGATCGAGCGCGCCCAGCGCTACCAGCGGCCTTTTTCGGTGATCTGCCTGGACCTGGACCACTTCAAGCGCATCAACGACCGCTACGGCCATGCGGGCGGCGATGCCGTGCTGTGCGCCACGGTGGAGCATTTGAGCGGCGCTACCCGCTCCCGGCTGGACTGGCTGGTGCGCCTGGGTGGCGAAGAGTTTTTGGTGGTGCAGCCTGAGACCGTGCTGGCCACGGCGCTGCGCAACGCCGAACGGTTGCGCGAGCTGCTGGCAAACACGCCAGTGCTGTTCGAGGGCCAGCAGATCACCATCAGCGCCAGCTTCGGCGTGGCCCAATGGCAGCCGGACCAAGGCACCACCGACCTGCTGCACCAGGCCGATGCCTTGCTCTACCAGGCCAAGACGGCAGGCCGCAACCGGGTCTATCCCGTGCCGGAAGCGCCCGTGCTGCTTGCTATTGAATAAATAGCTTGTCGTGCTTATGGAATAAGCGGTAGAGGCTGATTTGGCTTAAGAAACTACCAGGTTCTTGTAGACACCGCAGCCCACGGCCAGGTCGTCCACCATCTGCACAAAAGACATCTTGGTCTGCACCCGGCCGGTGGTGGGGTTGGTGATGTCGTACTCCACCCAGCCCGGCTCCAGCTCGGCCTGGGCATAGATGGCGTGCAGCAGGCCCGCGCCATCGATGCCCGCAATGTCTTGCACGCGGGTGCCGACCTTGGCCGCGTTGCCGCCAAAGGCCACGTAGGTGCCGTTGCGGTCCAGCACAAACACATACATGTCGCGGTCAAAAAAGCCCTGCGTGGGGCTGGTCAGGTCGCGCAGAAAGCTGTCGCGTGAGGCACCCTTGCGGCGGTGGGCCAGAGCGCGGGTCACCAGGGCCATGGCTTCCTCGGCCGAGCCCTGCTGCAGCTTGAACAAGGCCACGGCTTCCACCAGGGTGGAGGCGCGGTTTTCCAGGGTCGAGGCCTGGGTCACGGCGTGCTCCACCATCTGGGCGTTTTGCTGGGTGATCTCATCGAGCTGGCGCACGGCCGAGGTGATCTCGCTCAGGCCAGTGCTCTGTTCGGCGCTGGAGCTGGAGATTTGCGCCATGTTGGCCGCCACATCGCGGATGCCGCTGACGATGGCGGTGATGCTGGTGCCCGCGGTGCGGATCTTGAGCACGCTGCTGCCCACCTGGGTGCTGGAGGTGCTGATCAGCAAGCGGATTTCTTTGGAGGCCTCGGCCGAGCGTTGCGCCAGCGAGCGCACCTCGCTGGCCACCACCGCAAAGCCCCGGCCCGATTCGCCCGCGCGGGCTGCTTCCACCGCGGCGTTCAGTGCCAGGATGTTGGTCTGGAAGGCCAGGCCGTCGATCACGCCCACGATCTCGTCCATGCGCTTGGCACTGCCCTGGATGGCCTCCACCGAGGCAATGGCTTCGGCCATGGTGGCTGCGCCCAGGTTGGCGGCATCGCGCACCTGGGAAGCCTGGGTGTTGGCCTGGCTGGCGGTGTGGGCGGTGTCCTGCACGGTGCTGGACAGCTGCTCGACGCTGGCCGCCGTCTGCTCCAGGTTGGCAGCCTGCTGCTCGGTGCGGTCTGACAGGGCGCGGTTGCCGCTGGCCAGGCTCTTGCCCGAATGCGCCACAAACGCCGCGTTGCTGCGCACATTGGCCACCATGGCCGACACCGTGCTGCCGATCAGCCGGGTGGCGCTGGCCAGCCCGGCCAGCTCGTCGCTGCCGCGCTGCACCAGGCCCAGGCGCAAGTCGCCCTTGACCAGCTGGTCCATGGCATGGCGCACCTGGGCCAGGTCCTGGGTGAAGCTGGCATAAAACGCCCACAGCAGGTAAGTTGACACCAGCAGGCAGCCGCCGCTGAGCCAGGCCAGGGCCACGCCGCCGGTGCCCGACAGAGCATATTCCAGCAAGACCACCAGGGGCGTGGCCAGCAGCACCGCCGCCAGCAGCAAGATCTTGCCGCCCAGGCGCAAGCGCCGCATCAGCCACAGGCCGGGTGAAAACACGGTTTGGAAAAACATGCGCTTGTCTCGCTGGTTGTTATAGAAGCTCAGGGGCTTCTAACCGCGCATGCTGACGGGAAACTGTCAGTAAATGTATCTGCTACAAAATAAGTAGCTCGCCACGCTGGTGGAATAAGCGCCAGGGCCTGATTATCTATAAATCTTCAGACAAACGCCAAGCTGGCAATCTCGTCGTGGCGCAGGCCGGTGCCCAGGGTTTTCAGGCGGTCGAAGCTGCCGTCGTCCAGGGCGGCGCGGGCCAGCTGCTCGGCGCGCTCGGCGTAGCGGCCTTCGTTGACTTCGCGGGCTTTGCCGTGGGCGGCGTGCACCGTGTCGGCGTAGCCCAGCAGGCGGGCGGCGGTCTGGGGGCGGTTTTCCAGCGCGGCCAGCAGGGCCAGGTTGTCGACGGCATAGACCTGGGCATCGAAGTGCAGCACCTGCGACCAGCTGGCTTCCAGCAGAGCGCGGGCCTGCACGGTGTCGCCCTTGGCCAGCCAGGCACCCGTGAGGTGCAGTTGCACCAGCAGCAGCGTGGCCATGTGGCGGGTATTGGCCAGCCGGGCCTGCAGCGCCAGGTAGCGGGCAATGGACGCATCCACCCGGCCCGCAGCCAGCTCCATGTAGGCAATGATGTCTTCACCGCGCAGCAGGGCTTCGGAGTGCCCGGCCAGCGCGTCCAGGGCGGCTTTTTGCAGCAGTTGCTCGATGGCGGGGTCGAACTTGCCCTCGACGAAGTTGCAGGTCAGCGAGGCAAACAGGCCGTAGCTGCGCACGATGGGCGGCCAGGCCGGGTCTTCCATGGCCCACATCTCGTTGAGCACCTCGCGCTGCTCCTGGCGCTGGTCGGGTCCGTAGGTGAGGGCGTAGACCAGGGCCGCCAGGGCATGGTAGAGGTTGCGCTTTTCGCCCGGCTGGGTGCGGTACAGGCTGGCGGCACGGCGGGCCAGGCGGCAGGCCAGCGCCGGTTGGCGGTACGCCCAGAAGTAGGCGGCACGGCTGGACCAGCGGGCTTGCAGACCGGCGGGGAGTTGGTCGGTTACCAGCAGGGCGGTGGCCTGCCAGACGTAGCGGCGCTCGCGGCGGCGGTCGCTGGTCAAAGCTTCGGCCAGGCCGGGGGCGATGGCCACGGCGGATTGCGGGTCGAACTGGATGGCCCAGGCCAGGGCTTCGCGGCCATTGGCCAGGTCGGGTGCCAGGGCTTTGTACCAGTCGTCGATGCGCTGCCGGCCGCTGAAGAAGTCGCTGTCGGCCTGCTCGAACAGGTGGCGCATGGCCAGCGCGTGGCGTTGGCGCAGGGCCGGTTCTTCATGCGCGGCGGTGAGCTGCTCCAGCGCGTAGCTGCGGGGCGTGTCCAGCAGGCGGTAGCGTGGCGTGACACCCCCATCGGCCATCACCAAAGACCGGTCCACCAGCGCGCCCAGCACGTCCACCACGGCCCAGGCATCCAGCGTACCGTTGTCGGTGGTGTCGGCCACCACCTGCTGGGCCAGTTCCAGCGAAAAGCTGCCCAGAAACACGCCCAGGCGGCGGAATACGGTTTGCTCGGTGGCATCCAGCAGGCCGTAGCTCCATTCGAGGGCTGCGCGCAGGGTTTTTTGCCGTGCGGGCGCACCCCGGCCACCGCCGTTGAGCAGGCGCAGGCGTTCGTGCAGCGAGCGCGCCAGCGGCACCAGGCCCAGCAGCGGCACGCGGGCCGCGGCCAGCTCGATGGCCAGCGGCAGGCCGTCCAGGCGGCGGCAGATATCCACCACCGTGGCCAGGTTCTGCGGGGTCAGTTGAAAGCGCCGGTCGGCCGCCTGGGCGCGCTCGGCAAACAGCGCCACCGCGCCACATTCGCGGGCCACGTCCAGCGGCGCGCTCTCGTCGGGCAGGGCCAGCGCATCCAGCCGGTACACCCATTCGTTGGCCAGCTTGAGCGGGGCCTGGCTGGTCACCAGCACCTGCAGCTGCGGGGCGGCCTGGTGCAAGGCCTGCAGGATGCGGGCGACTTCGTCCAGCAGATGTTCGGCGTTGTCGATGGCGATCAGCATCTGCAGCGGGCGCACCGCCTCCATCAGGCCCTTGAGCGGGTCGCCGTGGCCAGACTGCAGTCCCAGGGCCCCGGCCACCGTGCTGGCCACAAATTCAGGCGCGGTCTGCCCGGCCAGATCGACCCAGGCCACGCCATGCTGGTGGGCGCTGCGCCGGGCGTGCAGCAGCCATTGGGCCAGCAGCGACTTGCCGATGCCGCCCGCGCCCACGATGGTCAGCAGGCGGTGCTGTCCCATCAGGGCATCGAGGTTGGATACATCCAGCGTGCGGCCGATCAGCGGGGTCAGTACCAGGGGCAGGTGGGTCAGGTTGGGATGGGCTTCCGAAGACGGCGCTGGCACGGGCGGTGCGTCAATGGGCGTGGCTGCAGGCGTGGCATCGGGCGTGGTGTTGGGCGTGGTATTGGTGGGCTCCAGCGCAAAACGGTAGCCCCGGCCCGGAATGGTCACGATGGCCTGCGGCCCCAGCAGCTTGCGCAGGGCCGACACCTGGGCTTGCAGGTTGTTTTCTTCCACCACCAGGCCGGGCCAGGCCAGATCCAGCAGTTCGTCTTTGGACACCACGCGCTCGCGGTGGTGCAGCAGGGCCATCAGCACGTCAAAGGCCCGTGCGCCGGGGCTGAAGGAGGTTCCGTCCACCAGCACCACCCGCTGGGAGGGACGCACCTCGAAGCGGCCAAATCTGTAACTGTTTAACAACAAAACTCCCCTGGATGTCGGTTTTCAAATGTAACGCACCGCCTGAATTTTGGCGGTTCTGTGCAGTTATGCACGGTTTCAGAATGTTTCAGGCTGGCTTCAGAAGGCCTAAGGACGGGATCGGGCCAACAGAGGAAAGTCCGTCTCTGCAGTATCAACCGACTTGATTGCCCGATTGTCAAGGACATATGTATGAACTTTGAACCATTTTCCCCGTTTGAGCGCTCCGAAACCCTGCCGCCGCCTGCACCGGTTGCCGAGGCAAGCCAGGCACCGTCGGCACCGCCCGCCCACTATTTTGACCGCGCGGGCTGCGTCTGGATCGTGGCCTGCGTGCTGCTGGCCGGCACCGCCGGGCGGATGCTGCCCTCGTTGGCCGAACCTGGTGGCGTGCGCCATGCACTGGTGGCCCTGGGTCTGGGGTCGGCGCCTGAAGACGCCGCCAAAGCGACCACCGTGGCCGGTTTGCCACCGCACCGCGCAAACCCGGTCGAGGCTACACGAGATGGCCCGGCCAAACAAGAAATCGGGCCGCTGGTGCCCGCCATTCTTCGCCAATTTTGAGGACGCGGACCATGGCCCATCTTTCGTTGGTACCCGGCCCATCCCGGGGCACCCAACCCCATGTGCTGCAGTTTTTGCAGCGTTTATCTGGCCCATCAAGCGCTTCCGCAAGGGAGTGGAGGAGAAAAATCATGTCGATCCCGTCGTTGTTGACCCGTGCCACCCCCCGTGTGCTGATTGCCGAAAGCCATGCCGATACCCTGCTGCAATGCGCCGAGGCGGTGCAAGCCGACGTGCAGCTCAGCCTGGTGGCGGCCGTCAGCACCGGTGCCGCCGCCATCGCCATGATGGACCAGTGCGTGCCCGACGTGGTGGTGGTCGATCTGCAATTGCAGGACATGTCGGCCCTGGGGGTGATCTGCCACGCGGCCCGGCATTTTCCGCAGGCCGACATCGTGGTGTTGACCCAGTTTGGCAACGACGAGCAGGTGCTGCAGTGCATCGAAGCCGGTGCCACCGCCTATCTGTTCAAGGACAGCGCCGCCGAATGCCTGGCGCAGAGCATCCATCTGTGGCGCGAGGGCAGTGCCCCCATCAGCCCCGGCATGGCGCGCCGGGTGCTGGGGCGGTTCCGGCTGCGGCTGGGCACCGGCACTGGCTCGGCCTGGTCATTTCCGCTGCGCGAATCGACCCATCCGCTGAGCGACTGCGAGGCCGGCATTCTGCGCTGGATTGCCCGCGGCATGAGCCTGGAGCAGATCAACGCACTGGCCTCCAGCCAGCAGCAGGGCGTGCTGGTGCATGTGAAAAAGATCTACCGCAAGCTGGCCGCCCACGCCCGGGGTGAAAGCCAGGTGGACACCGGTGCTCCCGACATCCAGATGGTGGCCCTGGGCTCGGCCAGCCAGCGGCGCGCCCCGGCCATGCCATCGCTGCGATTTTCAGTTTTCAAATAAAGGAATTTGTATGCGCGTTACATCGGGGCAACCCAAACCCATGCCGCCCCGCCGGTCCAGCCGCGAACCCTGGGTCTCTGCCTTGGTGTGGCTGCTGTTTTGCGCTGCCATGGTGGCGGTAGCGCTGTTTTTAAGCCCACGGGTCGGCGCGACGCAAGAGCCGACCATGCCGCCTGTGGCCGGTGCCCCGGTGCTGGCCAGTGCCGACGGCGAACTTGCAGTGCCCATGGCCGCCATCGTGCTGTACCCGAACGAACCGGTGGCGGCTAGACATTGAGCGCTCTGGTGCTTTCAAACTGCCGCGCCTGCCCGGTGACTGGGTCGGTAAAGGCGATAGACCGGGCCAGTAACTGCAGGGGGGCGGCGTAGTCGTCATCGGCAATATTCACCACCTCGGGGTAGAAGCGGTCGTTGCGTATGGGCGCGCCCAATGCCGCCATGTGCACCCGCAGCTGGTGGGTGCGGCCGGTGACGGGCGACAGCTGGTAGCGCGCCCAATCACCCAGGCGCTGCAGCACGGCGATGTGGGTTTCCGAGTTCGGCTCGCCCGGCATCTCTTTGTACCGAAAAAACGGCTCGCCGGGCACGATCTGGCTGCGGTAGACACGCGGCAGGTCGCCCCGCCAAGGCGCAATCGCCTCGTAGTGCTTGTCCACTTCGCGTTGCTTGAACAGCGCGTGGTAGGCCGCCCGCTCTTGCGGATGGATGGCAAACAGTGTCACCCCGGCGGTTTCGCGGTCCAGCCGGTGCAGCGGGGCCAGGGTGTCCAGCCCCAGGCTTTGTTTGAGCCGTACCAGCAGCGTCTCTTGCACAAAGCGCCCCGCGGGCAGGGTGGGCAGGAAATGCGGCTTGTCCACCACCACCAGATGCGCGTCCTGGAACAGGATGGGGGCTTCGAACGGAATGCGCGGCTCTACCGGGAGGTGCCGGTAGTAGTACAGCCGGGTGTGCGGGCGGTAGGCGGCATCGGGCGGCACGGGCAGGGCCTGCTCGTCCAGCACCAGGCCGTCGCGCATGCGCTGCAGCCACACGGCGCGCTCCACGGTGGGAAAGCGCTCTGCGAAGAAGTCGATGACGGTGGGCCAGCTGCCGCCGGGCAGGCCGACGGTGCTGGGGCCTACGCCGTCTCGGGTGGGGAGGTTCACACCCGTTGGAACACTACGTCCCACACGCCGTGGCCCAGCTTGATACCGCGGTTCTCGAACTTGGTGAGCGGGCGGTAGTCGGGCTTGGGGGCGTAGTCGGCGGCGGTGTTTTTCAGCAGCGGCTCGGCGCTGAGCACTTCCAGGATTTGTTCGGCGTAGTTTTGCCAGTCGGTAGCGCAGTGCAAGTAGCCGCCGGGTTTGAGGCGCGCGGCCAGCTTGGCCACCAGCGGGGCTTGCAGCAGGCGGCGCTTGTTGTGCTTTTTCTTGTGCCAGGGGTCGGGGAAGAACACGTGCACGCCGTCCAGGCAGCCGGGCGGCAGCATGTGGTCCAGCACCTCCACGGCATCGTGCTGGCAGATGCGGATATTGGTTTGCCCTTCTTCGCCTATGCGTTTGAGCAGCGCGCCCACGCCCGGCGTGTGCACTTCGCAACACAGAAAGTTCTTCTCGGGCAGCAGCGCGGCAATGTGGGCCGTGGCCTCGCCCATGCCAAAACCGATTTCCAGGATGGTGGGGGCGCTGCGGCCAAAGGTGGCCTCCAGGTCCAGCGGCGCGCTGCGGTAGGGCAGTAAAAACTGCGGCCCCAGGCTCTCAAAGGCCTTGGCCTGGCCGCTGGTGGTGCGGCCGGTGCGCAGCACGAAGCTTTTGATGGTTTTGTGGTGGGCAGGGCTAGGGGCGGGGGCGATTTCGGGAGGGAGTTCGGTGTGCATGGCATCAATTCATTAATCTGGACTGGGTGGCAGAGTTGCGTAAAACCGCGCTGCCCACAGATCCAACAGGGCTACACCATACCAAACCGTGGCTTGCCCTTGCGCGGGGAACACGCCCGCTCCTCCACCAACTGGCCTTGCGCGTCCCAGGTGCGCCATCTGCCGGGCTTGAGCAAATGCGGAATCGGCAGCCTGCCCAGCATGCCCGGCAGCGTGGCAAAAGCCCCTTGCCCCACCGCCCGCCCGCCCAGCGGGAAGTTCCAGGTCGGGGTGGTCGCCGCCGTCACCGGCGTGGCCAGGGCCCGCGCCAACTGGCTGGCGATGCCGGTCGGAACGGCCCCGGCATGGCAGGCATCCACCAGCACCGGCTCGCCATGCCACACCCCGCAGTCGCGCACCAGCTGCGCCAGCACCGCACCATCGGCAATGCCTTGCACGCTGTGCGGCGTGGCATGGGCAAAGATGCACAGGTAGCCCGGCAGCCGCTTCTCGCGCAGACCCGAGGCGTACAGCCAGCGGTCGCGGGGCTGGATGAGGATGATTTTCTGGCGCTGGGGGTCGATGGTGGCCACCTTTTGCACCATGCGCTGGTGGCGGTCCAGGGCGGTAAAGGGGAGGTGTTGTAGCTCTGGTGAATGGGTCATGGGCAGGCTTGCCAGCGGACGCGTTCTACCAAGTCTTTACGTCGTCGCACCATAGGCCGTGTTCGTCAATATGTTGTTGTTGCAGCGTTATCCAATCTGCGTGTGCCAGGTTGAATTGCTCTGCAGTCATCCGGACTTCATCCTTTAGAAAACCAGCCTTTGTCACAAACAATGGCAGCGGAAGAAGCGGTTCCACAGCGACTTCCGTTACGGGTTGGGCGGGCGATAACTGCATGAAAAGCTCCAATTCTCTCGTGCGCTAATCCAAAAATCCTAGCCGTTCAACGGTGTTGCCATTGCTCCATCCACTGCCCCAGGGCGCTGGCAACATCCCCACCGCAAGCCGCCAATCCCAACACCCCCGCCGCCGCATTCAGCGCCGCCAGCGGCTGGGCCAGGTCCAGCGCCTGGGCACCGTTTTGCTTGGAGAGTTTTTCGCCGTTCGGCCCCAGCACCAGCGGTGTGTGCAGGTACTGCGGCGTAGGCAGGGCCAGGGCCTGTTGCAGCCAGATCTGGCGGGGGGTGTTGTCGGCCAGGTCCTGGCCGCGCACCACGTGGGTGATGCCTTGTGCTGCATCGTCCACCACCACGGCGAGCTGGTAGGCCCACAGGCCGTCGGCGCGGCGCAGCACGAAGTCGCTGACCTCTTGGGACAGGTTTTGCTGCTGCGGGCCGAGCAGGCGGTCGTGCCAGGTGAGTACGTTGCCTACTATGGATTTGATAGCTGTTTGCGCTGATGGAATGAGCGCTGGAGGCTGATTTTCTTTAAATTCTTCGGTACGCAGCCGCCAGGCCCGCGCGGGCCGACCCCACAGGCCGCTGCGGCAGGTGCCGGGGTAGACCAGCTCGGCGTTGCGGTGGCGCACCTGGCCCTGGGCGGCGCAGGCGGCTTCGATCTCTTTGCGCGAGCAGGCGCAGGGGTAGGCCCAGCCGCTGGCCACCAGCTGGTCCAGCGCCTGTTGGTACAGGGGGCTGCGGTGCGATTGGTAGGTGGGCGGAGCGTCTGGGTGCAGGCCGCAGGTGGCGAGCTGCTGCAGGATGAGCGCGTCCATGCCGGGCAGGCAGCGCGGCGTGTCCACGTCTTCAATGCGCACCAGCCAGGTGCCGCCATGGGCGCGGGCATCGAGCCAGCTGGCCAGGGCCGCAACCAAAGAGCCCGCATGCAGCGGGCCCGTAGGGGACGGGGCGAACCGTCCGGTGTAGCTGCTTTTAGGCAATCGCCAGCGCCATCTCCAGGCCGGAGATAAAGGCGTCTTCCACCCGGTGGCCTATGCACCAGTCGCCGCAGGCACCGATGCTGGATTTTTCGTCCCACAGGTGGCTGCGGCCCAGGGGCTGCACGGTTTGGGCGTAGCGCCAGCGGTGCACCGCGGCGTGCGCGGGTTCGGCGCGGATGCCGGTGACTTCGGTGAAGGCTTTGAGCAGCTTGGCCTGGATGCGCGGGGCATCGTCTTCCAGGTGCTCCAGCGACCAGGCGGCGCTGGCCTGCACCGTCCAGCGCTCGATGCCGCCGCGCCCGGGTTTGCTGGATTCGCGCGACAGCCAGGCGATGCGGTGGTGGTTGCTGCGTGCCGCGTTCCACTGCGGGCCCAGGTGGGCCATGGTGGGCTGCATGGCCTGGGGGAAGGCCAGCATCAGCGTCCAGCAGGGAGCCACTTGCACCGGGTGGATGTCGCGCACCAGGCGGGCGGCCTGGGCCGAGTTTTGCAGCAGGTCCACGGTTTGCGGATTCGGCATGGCCAGCACCACCGCATCGAAGCCCGAGAACACGTGTTGTGCGTCGGCCGCGCCGGGCATGCCGGTGGTGCGCAGCTGCCATTGTTTTTTGTTCATCGGGTCACGCTCGATGCGGGTGACCTGGGTTTCGAGTTCCAGGCGGCCATCTTCGGCCAGTGGCTTGGCCCAGTGCTTGACCAGGGCGTTCATGCCGGGCACCGGTACCCAGTGCGGGTCGCGCGAGGGCAGGGCGGCCAGGGCCACGCGGCCAAAGGTGTCGAGCACGCGTACCGAGTTGGCGCTCCAGGGTTTGCACACGCCTTTGGCGGTTTCCAGGGCCAGGGCGAAGCGCGGGTCGCGCACGGTGAAGTACTGCGCGCCGTGGTCAAAGGTGCCAAACGAGGTGCTGCGGGTAGACATGCGCCCGCCCACGCTGCGGCTTTTGTCGAACACCGAAACGTTGTGGCCTGCCTGCACCAGCGTGCGCGCGCAGGCGATACCGGCCATGCCTGCGCCGATGACGGCGATCTGGCGGGGGGCTGTAGCACTGGGTTTGTTTGTCATGTGTGTTGGTTTTCTTTGGAGTGGCTACATAGGAACGACCAAGCACACTCTACACGTACTGCGCAGCCGCTTTGCTTGGGGACTCCCCGCAGGTTCAATTGCTCTGTTGCCGCTCCAGCAATGCGGCCCGCGTGGCCGGGCTTTTGAGCTGCTGCAGCCACCATTGCAGGGCCCGCCCATGGGTGCCGCTGGCCTCGGCGCGCCAGGCGTAGTTGATGTGGATGATGCGGCTGGGGCGCTCGACGGCACGGCCCACCAAACGCCCGGTTTCCAGGTAGGGCCGGGCCAGGCCTTCGGGCAAAAAGCCGCAGCCCAGGCCACGCAGCTGGGCCTCCAGCTTGGCGCGCATGCTGGGCACGGTGAGCACGTCCTGCCCGCCCAGCAGGCCGTAGGTCAGCGCGTTGCCACGCTGCGTGGAATCGGCCACGGCCACGGCGCGGTACTGCTGGATCAGGCTGTCGGCCAGCGGCTCGGGCATGCTGGCCAGCGGGTGGTGCGGGGCCACGGCAAAAATAAAGCGCATATCGCCCAGCCGGTCGCCCACGATGTTGCTGTTGGTGATGTCTTCCATGGCCACGCCAATGGCCACGTCGGCCAGGCCGGTAACCAGCGCGTCCAGCGTGCCGTACAGCACCTCTTCGCGGATCTTCACGCGGGTGGGCGGGTTCAGCGCAAAAAAGGCCTCGCACAGCTCCATGATGGTGGAGCGCGAGATCACGCTGTCCACCGCAATCGTGAGCTGCGGCTCCCAGCCAGTGGCCACGCGTTTGACCCGGTTGGCCACGGCATCGATGTCTTCCAGCAGGCGCTGGCCCTCGCGCAGCAGTTCGGCCCCGGCCACAGTGAGCTTGGCCTGGCGCGAGCTGCGGTCGAACAGCAGCACGTCCAGCGCGTCCTCGATATTGCGCACCCGGTAGGTCAGGGCGCTGGGCACCATGCCCAGGCTGCGGGCGGCAGCCGCAAAGCTGCCCTGGGCGTGGATGGTGACCAGCATGGACAGGGCATCGGGGGTGAGCACATCGCGGGCAGTTTGCATGGTCGGTCTGGTTACGTTCAAATTAATAGAATGATGCCATCAAACGCGGTGGACTGCCAGGCCCTGGTACAGGCCCAAAATTCAGGCCATGGATTCGATACGCGGATCTTAATTTTTCAGGAGTTCACACATGCTCACTCTCCGTAAATCCCAAGACCGTGGCCACGCCGACCATGGCTGGCTCAAGTCGCACCACAGCTTTTCGTTTGCCGGTTACTTTGATGAAAAGCACATGGGCTGGGGCAATCTGCGCGTGATCAACGACGACACCATCACCCCCGGTGCCGGTTTTGGCACCCACGGCCACCGCGACATGGAAATCATCAGCTACGTGCTGCAAGGCGAGCTGGCGCACCGCGACACCATGGGCAACGTCAAGGGCATCCCGCCCGGCGACGTGCAACGCATGAGTGCTGGCCGCGGTGTGCAGCACAGCGAGTTCAACCATGCCGACGACCAGACCACGCACTTTCTGCAAATCTGGATCGAGCCCAACGTCAAAGGCATTGCGCCCAGCTACGAGCAAAAGACCTTTGCCGACAGCGAAAAGCGCGGTGCTCTGCGCCTGGTGGCCTCGCCCGACGGTGCCCAGGGCTCGGTCACCATCCATGCCGATGCCCACTTGTACGCCGGGCTGCTCGACGGCACGGAAACCGCCACGCTGGCATTGAACCCGGCGCGCAAAGGCTATGTGCACCTGGTGCGCGGAGCCCTGGAAGTCAATGGCATCGCGCTGACCACCGGCGATGCGCTTCTGATCGACAACGAAGCCGAGCTCACTCTGGGCAAGGCCGCAAATGCAGAAGTCCTGGTCTTTGACCTGGCTGCTTGAATTTTTTAAACCTAACTCCGAAATCTCTGAAAGAAAACCATGTTCAACACTCTCCAAAACCCCCTGAGTCTCGCTGGCCGCCTGCTGCTGGCCGCCCTGTTTTTGCCTGCGGGCATTGCCAAGATCACCGGCTTTGCTGGCACTGTGGGCTATATCGGCTCGGTCGGCCTGCCATTTCCCACGCTGGGCGCGCTGGCGGCCATTGCGGTGGAAGTGCTGGGCGGCCTGGCGCTGATTTTTGGCCTGGGCACTCGCTTTGCGGCGCTGGTGCTGGCTGGTTTCACCCTGGTGGCCAGCTTCGTCTTCCACGCCTACTGGGCTGTGCCTGCCGACGCGGTGATGGTGACGCAACTGCTGTTCATGAAGAACATCGCCGTCGCCGGTGGCCTGCTGACCGTAGCCGCCTGGGGCGCCGGTGCCTGGAGCCTGGACGCGAAACGCAGTGCCTGATCTCCAGTAAAGTGTTTCCCGTTCGTTGTTTTTACCTACCTAGAAAGTCTGTATGACCAAAACTGTTGTTGTCTACCATTCTGGCTACGGCCACACCCAGCGCGTAGCCCAGGCCGTGGCCGAAGGTGCCAGCGCCGAGCTGATCGCCATCGATGCCGAAGGCAATGTGTCCGAAGCCGGTTGGGCATCCATCAACGCGGCAGATGCCATCATCTTTGGCACGCCCACCTACATGGGTGGCCCGAGCTGGCAGTTCAAAAAGTTTGCCGATGCCACCAGCAAAGCCTGGTTCACCAGCGCCTGGAAAGACAAAGTGTTTGGTGGCTTCACCAACAGCGCCAGCTTCAGCGGCGACAAGCAAGTCACCCTGATCTATCTGCAAACCCTGGCTTCGCAGCAAGGCGGCATCTGGGTCAGCCTGGGCCACATGCCCAGCAACACCAAGGCCGCAACCCGCAACGACATCAACAACCTGGGTGGTTCGGTGGGCGTGCTGGTGCAGTCGCCATCGGACAGCAGCCCCGCTGAAATGTCGCAAGGCGACTTGGACACCGCCAAGTTCTACGGCAAGCGCGTGGCCGACATCACTGCCAAGTTCCTAGCCTAACTTTCATGGAATCGGGTGCAGAGCACCCCGAGCCATGAAAGTTGTTTCACGTTAACTGTTGATCTTCTAGGAGCCCGACCATGCCCATCACCCTGCAACTCACCGGCCACGCCAAAGATTTGGGGGGCGGTTTCGTAGTGCGCCGGGTGCTGCCCGCCGCCGCGCGGCAGTCGGTCGGGCCGTTTCTGTTTTTTGACCACTTCGGTCCGGTGACCGTGCACCCCGGCGGGGGCCACGCAGTGCGTCCCCACCCGCATATCGGGTTGGCCACGGTCACCTACTTATTCGAAGGCGCGATGCTGCACAGCGACAGCCTGGGCTACGTGCAACAGATCGCCCCGGGCGCCATCAACTGGATGACCGCCGGGCGCGGCATCGTCCATTCCGAGCGGCCACCGCCCGCCCTGGCCGCCACCAGTTACACCAACCACGGCATCCAGCTCTGGGCCGCGCTGCCACAGGCATTCGAAGAGGTGGAGCCCAGCTTCACCCACACCCCCGCCGCCGACATTCCCGAACTGGCCGTGGGCGATGCCCAGGTACGCGTGCTGATCGGCCAGGCCTGGGGCAATACCTCTCCGGTGGCCACTTTCGCGCCCACCCTGTACCTCGACATCACCCTGCCCGCCGGTGGCCAACTCGACCTGCCACCGCTGGCGCAGGAGCTGGCCGTATACCCGGTGGACGGTGATGTGGAAATAGACGGCACCCTGCTGGCTGCCCGCACCCTAGCGCTGCTGCAGCCCGGTGTGACCACACAGATCCGCGCCACCGCGGCTGTGCGCCTGCTGGTGATCGGCGGCGACGCGCTGGACGGCCACCGCTTCATCAGCTGGAACTTCGTCTCCAGCCGCAAAGAGCGCATCCTGCAAGCCGAAGGGGATTGGCAGAACCAACGCATGGGGCAGGTGCCGGGGGATGTGGAATTCATTCCGCTGCCGGAGAGGCACTAGCTACCAAGTTGATAGCTGCTTGCGCTTGTTCTATTGGCGCTGGCAGCCGTTTTGGTGGCTCTCTTTCGTTTCGGGTGGCGTACCACTGGGTGCAGGCTGGAGAATTGGCGGGTTTGACGGGTTGCCTGCCCGTCGATTGGGCGGCGGGGCTGGCTACCGACAGCAACAGGTTGTTGTGGTCTTGGGTTTTGTAGCGGGCCATGGTCGCGATCTTCTTGGCCAGGTGGAGCGCAAACGCCGTGCCAGAGGTTTTTTTAAAGCTTCAACGTTTACATGAGAGGCGGTGCCCGGCTTGCCGGGTGACGTCTCCTCTCGATGGGAAGGGTTAGGTCTCACCGCATTCAACCTGAGAGTCCTACTTTTGTACCTTGGATTGCCGATTCTTTGCGAACTCTTCAATTCGAGGAGCAAGCCCTTCTATGTGGTTCTGAGTGAGACTAAGGCATGCGTCATTGATGCGGTCCAATTCAGCCTTCGGAGGTCTTGTTCGAAGTTTCCGGATGATTTCACCGCTCATGCCCTGAACCTCCTCCTTGTACTTTTCTTCGCCAATCAGCGTCAGGGCCGCCGAGATGCTTAGATTTCTCATCTTTCTGAATGTCGCTTCTGCTTGAGCATCACCAATCGATTTCATTCCTTCTGACATGAAGGTGTAGTAGTAGAAGCACTCTGAAAAGCGCCAACCCAACTCGGAATCTGACGCTTCCGACTGAGCGTTTGATGCGGGTTGTGCGATTCCATTACCGGCGAGCACGGTTGCAGCAATGACTAATAGTTTTCGCATCGAACGTTTCCCTGTGATACCTAACGAATAGCGTTTATCTGCCGCGCAGCGATGCAAGAGATGATGGCGATGGTCATACGCGGCGGATAAATTTTGTTGGACTGAACCAACGCCCGCAATGGCCCGTTGGTGGAGATACAGGGGATTGCTTCAGCAGCCCTGCCTGTTGATTCAAATTATGGCCGGATTCTGGACGCTTTCGGACGTTCGGTTTTGTGAAGCTTGCACCCAAGCCGATGTACCAGGCGGGTTGGGTGTGCCTCCGTATACGGGTGCAGTGGCCTGCCCGCGCCGAAGCCCGAAGCATACGCAGCGCCACCCCGAGCATCCCGCTGAGTGCGCGACCAAGCAGTGCCTGAAGTCCCGCCTCGTACTCTCATGGCGGTTCGCGTTGTGTTGACTGCACCAGAGATACCTGGCTTTGCGGCGCAGGTATTCCGGCCAGGGACACTGGCACCTAACCAAGGATCGCCAATCCGCCAAAGGGGTCGGAGCACGAATGCGGGCAAGCAGACTACACGGCAACAAGCTTCTCAGCGTGCAATCGCGATCCGACCCCATTGGCTACTGCCCGTGCAGTCGAAGCAATCTGCTTCTCTTTCGATAGTAAAAAACAGGAGCTGCTTGCGCCCATTACATAAGCACTGGCAGCCTTTTTGGCACTTAAAAATGAGCCTAAAAATCTGAAATGGACGAATGCAGCAGCTTTGCCGATGTGAACCAAGCCGAGCGCCACGCCGAGCTCGCGCCGGAGGCGCGATGCCCGGCGCAGCCGGGCCGATCCCGCTCCCCGGGGTCCCCATCTGTGTGCGCCGAGGAGCACAGCTTTGGGCGGATCAGGGCTGGCGTTGTTTGAGCGCCAGCGAGTTTAGCCAGACCCCGACCAAAGCGCGCACCGCAGGTTCCCCGAAGCGCTAGCGCAGGGGCGCAGACAGTTGGGGCGCCTTTCTTTGGCGTTCAAAGAAAGGTGACTGCGCCGCCGGGCGCAACTCCCGGCCGGGGATCTCAGTGGCACCCAACCCGCCAGAGGGGTCGGAGCACGAATGCGGGCAAGCATCGCTACGGAACTAGCCAATCCAGCGCGCAATCGTGATCCGACCCCACTGGCTACCGCCCGTGCAGCCCCAGCAGATTGCTTCTCTTTTGATAGTCAAAAATAGGAGCTGCTCGTGCTGGTCTGGTCAGCACAGGCCGCCATTTTTATACCTGAAAAATAGGTCTGAAAATGCAGAACCGACACAGCGGGCCGGTCCTGGCCATCTGGTCATGCAATCAGCTCAACGCCCGGTCCAGATGCGTATACCCACCGTCCACAAACAGCCACTGCCCGGTGGTGTGGCTGGCGGCATCGGACAGCAGGAAGACGGTGGTGCGGGCGATCTCTTCCGAGGTGGTCATGCGCTGGCCCAGCGGGATCTTGCCGGTGATGCTGCGCAGTTTCTCGTCGGCATTGTCAAAGCTGCTGATCCAGCGTGCGTACAGCGGCGTCATCACCTCGGCGGGGATCACGGCGTTGACGCGCACGCCGTCTTTCAGCAGCGAGGCGGCCCACTCGCGGGTCAGGGAGAGTTGCGCGCCCTTGGATGCCGTGTAGCCGCTGGTGTCGCCCTGGCCGGTGAGGGCGGTTTTGGACGAGATGTTGACGATGGAGCCGCGCGAGGCCTTCAGGTGCGGCACGCAGTAGTGGGCCATCACGTAATAGTGGATGAGGTTTTTGTCCAGCGAGGCCACAAACGCGTCGCGCCCCGCGTCCAGGCCCACGCTGTCGTTGATGCCCGCGTTGTTGACCAAGCCGTCGATGCGCTGAAACTTCGCCATGGTGTGCGCCACTGCGGCACCGCAGGCGGCATCGTCCTGCAGGTCCAGGCGGATGAACTGGAACTTTGGCTGCAGGGCGCTGAGCTGGGCCGAGAAATCCTCGTGCAAGGCGCTCTTGCCCAGGATGACGGGAATCGCGCCCTCTTGCGCCAGCGCCAGCGAAATCGCGCCGCCAATGCCGCTGCCCCCGCCGGTGACGAGGATGACTTTGTCTGTGAGATGCAAATCCATGGGAGCTTTCAGAAGGAGGGGAGGCCGTAGCAACGGATGGCGTTGCCGGACCAGAAGGCGGTTTGTTCGGAATCGGATAAACGTCTGGCCGCCCAGGTCTGCGCCAGCTGGTGCACCGTGGGGTAGGGCGCGGCCAGCTCGCACACCGGCCAGTCGGAGCCAAACAGCAGGCGCGCCGGGCCAAAGGCTTGCAGCGCGGTGTCGAAGCAGTTCCACACGGTTTGCTGCACGTTGGTGGGCAGGCCATCGGCGACATTGGCAAAGGGCCAGGCGGCCTCGGTCACCAGGCCCGACAGCTTGCACACCACATGGGGCAGGGCGGCCAATGCCTGAATCGACTGCTTCCATTGCGGCATCTGTTCGGGGTTTTTCAGCGGTGGCTTGCCCAGGTGGTCCAGCACCAGCCAGTGGGCATCGTGGGCGCTGCAGAAGTCGATTACCTGCGGCATCTGGTGGGCGAACACCAGCACGTCGTAGGTGAGTTGGCGGCTTTGCAGCAGGGCCACGCCGCGCCGAAACAAGGGGTTGTCTACCACCTGCGCCACATCGGGTTCGTCTTGCAGGATGTGGCGAAAGCCGCAGAGGCGGGGGTGCTCCGCCCAGCCGTCGAGCTGGGCTTCCAGGCCAGGGCTGGCCAGGTCGGCCCAGCCCACCACGCCCAGGATCTGAGGGTGGTGGGCGGCCAGACTGAGCAAGAAATCGGTCTCGGCCGCTTCGGTACGGGCCTGCACGGCGATGGTGCCGGTGATGCCGCTGGCCTGCAGGGGGCAGTCGGCGGGCGCGCGGTCTTGCGCCAGCACGGCCATGCCGGGGCTGATCCACGGAAAGGCCGCGGGCTCGAAACGCCAGTAGTGCTGGTGGCTGTCGATCTTTTGCATCACTTTTGGAAGGCGTATTGCACCAGGGTCTCGGGCCGCATCTCGATGGAGAAGCCCGCCGCGGTGGGCGGCATGTAGGCGGCGTTTTGGATGACGCAGGGGTCGATGAAATGCTCGTGCAGATGGTCCACGTACTCGATGACGCGGCCCGCGCGGGTACCGGCGATGCTGAGAAAGTCGATCATCGACAGGTGCTGCACGTACTCGCACAGGCCCACGCCGCCCGCGTGCGGGCACACGGGCAAGTTGTATTTGGCGGCCATCAGCATCACGGCCAGGATTTCGTTCACACCGCCCAGGCGGCAGGAGTCGATCTGCACCACGTCGATCGCACCGCGCATGATGAACTGCTTGAACATGATGCGGTTTTGGCACATCTCGCCGGTGGCCACCTGCATGGGAGCGATGGCGTTGCGGATGGTGCGGTGGCCTTCCACGTCGTCGGGGCTGGTGGGTTCTTCGATGAACCAGGGTTTGGCAAAGGCCAGGTCTTTCAGCCAGTCCACCGCCTGGCCTACGTCCCAGACCTGGTTGGCATCGATCATCAAATGGCGGTCGGGGCCCAGCACTTCGCGGGCGATGCGCAGGCGGCGGATATCGTCAGCCTTGTCGCGGCCTACCTTGAGTTTGACGTGGTTAAAGCCCGCATCCACCGCCTCCTGGCACAGGCGGTGCAGCTTTTCATCGCCATAGCCCAGCCAACCCGCTGAGGTGGTGTAGCAGGGGTAGCCTTCGCGCTGCAGGGTGGCCAGGCGCTCGGCCTTGCCCACGGCGCGCTCGGTCAGCAGGGCCAGGGCCTCATCGGGGGTGATGCAGTCGGTGATGTAGCGAAAGTCGATGCAGCGCACCAGCTCTTCGGGACTCATTTCGCCCACCAGTTGCCACACCGGTTTGCCTACCGATTTGGCCCACAGGTCCCACACGGCGTTGACCACCGCGCCGGTGGCCAGGTGGATCGCGCCCTTATCGGGGCCGATCCAGCGCAGCTGGCTGTCGGAGGTGATGTGCCGCCAGAAGCGGCCCATGTCGGCGGCGATCCAGTCCAGGTCCAGGCCCACCACCAGGTGCTGCATGGCGTGGATAGCGGCGCAGCAGATGTCGTTGCCGCGGCCGATGGTGAAGGTCAGGCCGTGGCCCGTCAGGCCGGGCTGGTCGGTTTCCAGGATGACGTAGGCGGCCGAATAGTCGGGGTCGGGGTTCATCGCATCCGAGCCGTCCAGGTGCTGCGAGGTGGGGAAGCGTAGGTCGATGGCGCGCAGGGATTGGATGACGGGCATGCGGGGGCTCTTGGAGGGTAAGGAAAAAATAGGGGAGGCTCCCGCAGGAGCCTCGGTCAGGTTTTAGTCGTACAACACGGCGGCGATCTTGGGATCGTCGATGTTGGACTTGTCGTAGAAGTAGAAGCCGGTGTCGATGATCTTGGGCAGCTTTTCGCCCTTGAGTGCCTTCACGGCGGCTTCGACGGTTTTGTAGCCAATGCCCACCGGGTTCTGGGTGATGGCACCGGCCATGGCACCGCTGCGCACGGCTTCTTTTTGCTGCTTGCCCGAGTCGTAGCCGATGATGACGATGCTGCGCTTCATCTCCTTGGCACCGTTGAGCACGCCGATGGCCGAGCCCTCATTGGCACCAAAAATGCCTTTGATGTTGGGGTTGGCCTGCAGGATGGACTTGGTGATTTCGGTGGATTTGAGCTGGTCGCCGCCGCCGTATTGCACGCTGACAATCTTGATGTTGGGGTAGGTGGACTTGATGCGTTCCACAAATCCATCGCGCCGGTCCACACCGGTGCGGCTGGTCTGGTCGTGCACCACCAGGGCCACTTCGCCGGCCTTGCCGATCAGCCCGGCCATCTTGTCGGCGGCCAGGGCGGCGGCGGCCTTGTTGTCGGTGGTGGCGGTGGTGACGGGGATGTCGCTGTCTACGCCCGAGTCAAACGCGACCACCGGGATCTTGGCGGCCTGGGCTTTTTTCAGCAGCGGAATGGCAGCCTGGCTGTCCAGCGCGGCAAAGCCGATGGCCGACGGCTTTTTGGCCAGGGACGACGACAGCATGTCGATCTGCTTGTCCACCATGGCTTCGGTCTCGGGGCCTTCGAAGGTGACCTTGACCTTCAGGTCTTTACCGGCCTGGTCGGCACCCTGCTTTACAGCCTGCCAAAACTGGTGCTGGAAGCCCTTGGACACCAGCGGAATGTAGATTTCATCGGCAGCAAAGCTGGTGCCGGTAATCAAAGAGGTCAGGCTGAATCCAACAGCCAGGCAAATCAGTTGTCTTTTAAAAATCATGTTCTGTCTCCAAATATTGTAGGTGTCTCAATGGCTTGCGTGGAATGCTCGTGGGTTATTTGCGCCTCCTTAAAATATCGGCGTATACCGCCAGAATAATGATGATGCCGGTGATCACGGTTTGCCATTCCTGGGCTACCGACATAATGCGCAGCCCGTTGGTCAATACGCTCATGATGAAGGCCCCGATAATCGTGCCCAATATCGTGCCCGCGCCACCGCTGAGCGACGTGCCGCCAATCACCACCGCCGCAATCGCATCCAGCTCGTAGCCTTGACCCAGTGCGGGTTGGGCAGAATTGAGGCGCGAGGCAATCAGCAGCCCGGCAATGCCACAAATGGCCCCGTTGAGCGAATAGATAATGATTTTCCAGCGGTCTACATTCACGCCCGATAAACGCACGGCTTCTTCGTTGCTGCCCAAGGCGAAGGTGTAGCTACCCAAAATGGTTTTATTCAAAATCAGGCTGGACACAATAGCCACCACAAAAAGAATCAGTACCGCATTGGGAATCGGCAGGCTGGGGAAGAAATAGCCGATCAGCGACTCTTGCGAGATGTACGAGAAATTCGGCGTGTCGTTGAAGTAAATTGGCTTGGTGCCCGAGATCACCAGCGACAGGCCCTTGAGCAGCATCATCATCCCTAACGTGGCGATGAAGGGCGGGATCTTCAGCTTGGCAATCAAGAAGCCCGACACCCAGCCCGCCAGCGCGCCAAACAGAATTGCCGCCGCCACGCCCAGGTACATGGGCAGGCCCCAGTAGGTCATGAACACCCCGGCCATCACCGCGCAAAAGGTCATCAGCGTGCCCACCGACAAATCGATGCCGGAGGTGATGATGACGAAGGTGCAGGCAATCGCCAGCACGCCGTTCACCGCCGTGGCCTGCAAGATGCCGACCAGGTTGTCGGTCTGCAAAAAGTTGGGCGAGGCGGCGCTGAAAAACACCATCAGCCCCACCAGGCTGGTAAAGGCCAGCAGCTTTTGCCGGGTGCTTTGGCTGAACAGGGCGGCTTTGAGGCGTTGGGCTGCAGATAAATTGGACATGGGCGGTTTTGGAGTTTTTAGTGGGCAGGAACTTCGCGCTGGGTAGCGAGTTGCATGATTTTTTCTTGCGTGGCCTCGGCCGCCGACAGCTCGCCGGTGATGCGGCCCTCGCACATCACCACGATGCGGTGGCTCATGCGCAGCACTTCGGGCAGCTCGCTGGAGATCATCACAATGGCGCGGCCCTGCTCGGCCAGGGCGTGCAGCAGCTTGTAGATTTCGGCCTTGGCGCCCACGTCGATGCCGCGCGTGGGCTCGTCAAAAAACAGCACCTCGCAGTCACGCAGCAGCCACTTGGCAATCACGATTTTTTGTTGGTTGCCGCCCGACAGCAGCCCGGCGCGCTGGAAGATGGACGGGGTTTTGATGCCCAACTGGCCCACGTATTTCTGCGCCACGGCTTCGATGTCATCCTGCTTGAGCCAGAAGCCCATGGACACAAAATTCTTCAGGTTCGCCAGCAGGATGTTGGACTGCACGTCCATGCCGGTGGCCAAGCCGTAGCGCTTGCGGTCTTCCGATAGGTAGCCGATGCCGTACCGCACCGCATCGCTGGGGGCCTGGATGTCCACCGCCTGGCCCTTGACGCGTATCTCGCCCGCATCGCGTGCGTCGGCCCCGAAGATGGCCCGTGCCACCTCGGTGCGGCCCGCGCCCATCAGCCCGGCAAAGCCCAAAATCTCGCCCTTGCGCACGCTAAAGCTCACGTCCTTGATGCTGCGGCCCCGGTTCAAGCCCTTGACTTCCAGCATCACCGCATCGCTGTCACCGGTGTGGGTGTAGGCCACCGGCTGGTGCACCTCCAGCGCCCGGCCCACCATCATGCCGATGATGGTGTCCATGCTGGTGGTGGCGGTGGGCACGGTGCCGATGTACTCGCCGTCGCGCATCACGGTGACACGGTCTGATATGACCTTGAGCTCGTCCATCTTGTGCGAGATGTAGACGATGCCCACGCCCTGGCTTTTGAGCTGGCGGATGATGCGAAACAGGTCGTCGATCTCGGCGTTGTTCAGCGCGGCGGTGGGCTCGTCCATGATCAGCACGCGCGAGTCGAACGACAGCGCCTTGGCAATCTCTACCATCTGCTGCTTGGCCACGGTGAGCTCGCCCACCTCGACACGCGGGTCGAGTTGCAGGTGCAGGCGGTCGAAGATGGTCTGGGTGGCATCCACCATCTTTTGCTGGTCCACAAACAGGCCGAAGCGCCCCATGGGCTCGCGTCCGATGAAGATGTTTTGCGCGGCGCTGAGGTGGTTCATCAGGTTCAGCTCCTGGTGGATGATGCCGATGCCTAAGGCCTGCGCCGCCCGGGGCGTGGGGATGTCCACCGGCTTGCCGTCCATGTGGATCTCGCCCGCATCCTTGGTGTACACGCCGGCCAGCACCTTCATCAGCGTGGACTTGCCCGCGCCGTTTTCCCCCATCAGCGCGTGCACCTCGCCGGGGGCCAGTTCAAACTGGCAGTCGTTCAGCGCTTTCACGCCGGGGAACGACTTGGTCAGGTGGGTGATGCTGATAAGTGCTGCCATGTAGGGTTTGTATTTATATGCAAACAAAGTGTTCATGGATGAACATTGCCGATAATGTTACGGCTGGAGACACATCCGTGCGTTGGTACTTTCCCTTGAAAAATAAGATGCTTGTATGAAAAAAGCCGAACCCACCCTGGCAGCGCCTGACGACCGCTACCGCGCCCCCGCCCTGGACAAGGGCCTGGACATCCTGGAGCTACTGGCCAGCCAACCCCAGGGCCTGACCCGCGCCGAAATCGTCAAGGCCATGGACCGTGGGGCCAGCGAGATCTACCGCATGCTGGAGCGCCTGGTGGTGCGCCAGTACGTGATGCGCTCGGTCTCGGGCGACCGGTATGCGCTCAGCCTGAAACTGTTTGCCCTAGCCCACATGCACCCGCCGTTGAACCGTCTGGTGTCGCAGGCGCTGCCGCTGATGGACGTGTTTGCCCAGCGGGCCGAGCAGTCTTGCCACATGGGCGTGTACGACCGGGGCAGTGTGCTGATCACCGCCCAGGTCAACGGCCCCAGTGCCTGGGGCATGTCCACCCGGCTGGGCGCGCGCGTGGGCCTGCTGGATTCGGCCTCGGGCCACGTACTGCTGGCCTTCAGCGATGGTGAACGCGCCCAGCGCATGCTGGCCGAGCACACCACGCTAGACGGCGAAGTGCCCATGGACAGCGCCGCCCTGGCCACCGTGGCCGACACGGTGCGCCAGCAGGGCTACTGGCAGGGCGACAGCCTGCAGTCGTTTGGCGTGGTGGATATTTCGTACCCCATCCTGGGCGTGGACGGCAATGCCCTGGCCGCCCTGACCTGCCCCTACATCCGCCGCATCGACCGCCACACCGGGCCCAGCGAAGCGGATGCGCGTGCCCACCTGCTGGAGGCGGCGCGGGCGCTGTCGCTGGCCGCAAAAAGCTGAGGCGGTAAGGCCAGGGGCTGACTCGGTCTGCATGGATTCGGATGCCTGGATAGATCGACAAGCGCCATGCTCCGTCGTACAACGGCGGTTTGTCCTACCCGTGTAAAAAATTCTGCGGTCAAGATACAGGCATCACTACTGAAAGACCTATGACCGATCCCAGAAACGTTGCCCACGACAAGAAAGTCCAGCAAGAAAAAAAGCACCGCGGCGAAGAGGTGGCACCCGGTGCCGATGAAACCCCGCAGCCCGGCAAAAAGACCCACATGGAACACCATGCGTCCGATACGCCCAAGGTGCCCGACGAGGCTTTGCCAGTGCCCACGGAAGAGAAACCGCTGAACTGATCCTCCACCTCAGGCCGCAGGGCAGGCAGCCTGCGGCACCTTGGCTTGAGGTCGTCGCGCTGTGGCTGCGCTGCCCATCGAGGCGGCCATGATGCAGGCGATGGCCAGCCACTGCCGGGCGTCCAGGTGCTCGTCGAGCAGGCCCATGGCCAGCAGCGCGGCCACCGCGGGCTCCATGCTGATCATGATGCCGAAAGCTTCTTTGGGCAGCCGTTTCATCGCCACCATCTCCAGCGAGATCGGAATTGCGCTGGAAATCGCCGCCACGCACACCCCCACCAGGAGCACCGTGGGCGACAGCAACGCAGCACCGGCGTGGGCAATGCCCACCGGCACCACCACGATGGCCGCCACCAGCAGGCCCAGCGACACCGAATGCCCTGCATGCAGATGGCCGACGCGTTTGCCGTAAACGATGTACGCACCCCACAGCACGGCAGCCGCCAGCGCGCACAGCACGCCCACCGGGTCCAAGTCGCGGCCACCCAGGCCCAGCGGCAGCAGCATGAGCAGGCCGAACCCGGCCAGCGCCAGCCAGGCAAAGTCCACCCTGCGGCGCGACGCGGCAATCGCCACCGCCAACGGCCCGGCAAATTCAATCGCCACGGCCAGGCCAAACGGCAGCGTGCGCAAAGATAGGTAAAACATCAGGTTCATCGCGCCCAGCGTGGCGCCATAGCAGGCGATGGAGATTGCGTCGGCGCGCGACAGATGCCAGCGCCACGGTCGCCACAGCGCCAGCAACAGCAGCGCCGAAAAACCCACCCGCACCGCCGTCGTGCCCTGCGCGCCCACCAGCGGAAACAGCTGTTTGGCCCAGGAGGTGCCTATACCCAGCGCGGTCACCGCGCCCAGAACTGCCAAAAAGGGAGTTGCCCGTTGAAAATGTGTTGTCGCCATGGGTGAAAATATAAATCGCAAGACGGCTGGTTTTCGCTGCAAAAGCAGGGCCTAAACGCAAGATTCGCTTACCTTTACCTTGTCTGCCGCCATGTCCCTTGATGCCTTCGACCTTGCCATTCTGGAAATTCTGCAAAAGGACAACAGCGTGCCCCAGCGCGCGATTGCCGAGGCGGTGCACCTTTCGGCCCCTGCCGTGCAGCGCCGCATCCGCAAGTTGGAAGACAGTGGCGTGATCCGCGCCAACGTGGCGGTGCTGGACGCGGCCAAGATCGGCCTGCCGCTGACCATCATCACCGAAGTGCACATCGAGAACGAACGGCCCGACCGCACCGCCCCCCTGCGCGCCCGTATTGCCGCCGAGCCTGCAGTGCAGCAGTGCTACAGCGTGACCGGCGAGGCCGACTACCTGTTGATCGTGACCGTGGCCTCTATGGCCGACTACGAGGCGCTGACCCGGCGGCTGTTCGAGGGCGACGACAACATCCGCCGCTTTCGCACCTCGGTCACGCTGGGGTGGCTGAAGTCCAGCATGCAATTGCCGTTGGACAAGGTGCTGCCTGGCGGTTAAGGCTGGGCCCACATTCAGACGGTGACCACCAATCCCGTCTTCGCGGCCTCGGCAATGGCCTCCGTCACCCGCAGGTTCTGCACGCCGTCGCGGGCGCTCACCAGCGGCGCGGCCTTGCCTTGGATGACATCGGTGAAGTGGTCCATCTGGCGCTTCAGCGGGTCGTCGCGCACCATGTCCACCACGCCCACCTCAAACGCTTTCCACCACGAGCGGTCTTCTGCGCGCGGGTAGGTTTTGAGGCGCATGGTGGGCACGGCCAGGCTGCCGAAGGTGCCTGCGACGAGGTAACAGTCTTCATCGGGGTAGGTCGTGTACGCCGGATTTTCCTGGCTGGTCTGCTCCCAGCTGCGGGCGCTGGCGGCGGTGTCGCTCAGCAGAAAGCTGCCCAGCACGCCGCTGGCAAAGCGCAGGTTGATGGCCACCGTGTCTTCCACCGCGAAGCCGCGCGTGGCGTTGCTGGCAAAGGCCTGCACGGCGGTGATGTCGCCGCACAGCATGCGCAGGTTGTGCACTTCGTGGATCAGGTTGATCAGGATGGCGCCGCCGCCGGGCTGGGTGCGCCAGGGGCCGCTGGCAAAGTAGTCGTCGGGCTTGAAGAACTGGGCGCTGCCCACCACGCTGACCAGTTGGCCGAGCTTGCCGCTGTCCACCACTTCCTTGGCCTTGGCCATGATGGGGCTGTGGGCGCGGTGGTGGCCGATGAGCACGCGGGCTTGCGCTTCCTCTGCCACCTTTTGCAGTTGCAGGCCCTCCGCCAGGCTGGCGGCGATGGGCTTTTCCAGCAGGATGGGCACGCCCGCCGCCATGCACTCCAGCGCCTGAGGCAGGTGCAGGTGGTTGGGCGTGGCCAAAACGATGCCATCGGGCTTACCGGCAGCAAAGAGTGCAGCCAGCGACGGGTACAGCGGCACCCCGGCCTGGGTGGCAGTAGCCACGGCGACGGGGGAGGGGTCAACGATGGCCGACAGGGTGCAGCGGCTGCTTTGGGAAAGTACCGTGATGTGCGCCTGGCCAATCATGCCTGCGCCCGCCACGGCGATATGAAGTCTGTTCATGGTGTCTCTTTGTGCTTGGGTGCGGCATCGTATTCATAAGTAATCGATTTGTAATTAGCCCAGAAGCTGATTCACAATCAACCCATGGTGAACAATCAATGGGAGCTCATCGACCTACGGGTCTTTTGCTGTGTGGCGCGGCGCAGCAGTTTCAACGCGGCGGCGGTAGAGCTGGGGATTTCGCCTGCGTATGTGAGCAAGCGGGTGGCCGGGCTGGAGAAGGCGCTGGGGCTTGCGCTGTTCCATCGCACCACCCGGCGCGTGTCCATTACCGACGAGGGCGAAACTGCCTTGCTCTGGGCGCGCAAGGTGCTGGACACCGCCGATAGCCTGACCCAGGAGGTAGGCCGCACGCGGGCAACGCCCTCGGGCGCGCTGCGCATCAGCACCAGCCTGCGCCTGGGCCGCAACCACGTGGCGCACATCCTGGCGCGGCTCAAGCGGCAGTACCCCGCGCTGGACATCTGGCTGGAGCTGGTGGACCGCCGGGTAGATGTGTTGGGGGAGGGCTTCGACATCGACATCCGCGTGGGCGACGTGCAAGAGCCTTACCTGGTGGCCCACCCCGTGGCCCAGAGCGTGCGCGTGCTGTGCGCCGCCCCTGCCTATCTGGCCCGCCGCGGCGCACCCAAAACCCTGGCCGAGTTGGCCCAGCACGACTGCCTGCTGTTCCGCGACCGCGACCAGGCCTATGGCGTGTGGCGGCTGGAGGGACCACAGGGCGCGGAGTCGGTCAAGGTGACCAGCACCCTGGGCTCCAACCACAGCGATGCGGTGCAGAACTGGGCGGTGGACGGCCATGGCATCGTGCTGCTGTCCAGCTGGGACGTGGCCGCCCGCCTGCAAGACGGCAGCATGGAGCGCGTGCTGCCCGCCTACTACCAGCAGGCCAATGTGTGGGCCGTGACGGCCACCCGGCTGGGCAATTCCGCCAAGCTCAAGGTGTGTGTGGACTACCTGGTACAGGAGCTGCAGCGGGGGGATTTTGCGTTGGCTGCGTTTGGGGCGTGAGTACGCGCTTTGTTCGGGCGGGCGGGGTGGTCAACGCATCGGGTAAGCCCAATACGTCTTTCAGCCCAACGTCTGCCACCGCCCCGTATCCGCACACACGCTAGCTGCAGCCCCATCGCACCACACCTGCTGCTCCTCCAGCCCCAGTGCCGTCGCCGGGTCGGTATCCATCTCCACCTGCAGAGCACCTGCTAAACCGGGGTGCGTAATCGGCAGCTCCCAGGTCAAAAACACCTGGCTGCAGTCGCGCTCTGGCGGGAATTCGGCTATGTCAAAGCCGGTGCTGCCACGCGGGATGACGGCGTGGGGCTGGCCGGTGTCGAAGAGCAGCACGGTGCCCCGGGCCAGGGGGATGCGCTGGCCGGTGCCGGGGAAGTGCACGTCCAGGCCCTTGTCTTCGCTGAGGAACAGGTTGCAAAAGGCCGCGCCCGCGTACTGCGCGCCGTCGTGGTGGTAGCGGGCACCCCGGCAGGCCATGAGGGCGGTGTCGCAGCCGGGCAGCAGGTCGGGCAGGCCGAGGGATTGCAGCCAGTCGGCTACTGTCCGCACGCAGCGGGGGTAGTCGGGCCAGCGCATGCGGGCGCGGGCCAGAGGCAGGGTGTCTACGTCGCCGGGCTCCAGGCACAGGTGTGACGCGATGTCGCGCGCCCAGTCGGCCAGCAGCCGGGCCGGGGGCGCAGGTACATCCACCGTGCCGTGCAGCACCACGCTGCCCACGCTGCGGCTGCGCAGGGCATCGCCGCTGTAAAAGAACGCGGTGAGGTGGTCGCGTGGGGGCGGAATAACTACTCCATCTCCATCCGCTCGACCACCAGTTCCAGCGTCTCCACCAGCGGCTCGGTGCCCAGGGCGTTGAGGGGCGAGAAGTGGTAGTTCACCGGGCGGGCGTTGCGGAATTTCCAGACCATGACCACGTCGCCATGGTCTTCGCTGAGCAGCCGCACGGTGATATTGCGCTGGTTGCCTTGCTCGCCGTTGCGCATGGCGTTCCACCAGGCATACCAGTTGAGTGCGCCTAGTGCGCCGCGTTTGAGCACCAGGTTGCTGTACTGGGTGGTGGTTTGCAGCTTTTTGACGGCGTTGTCGCGGTCGTTGCCGTTGCGGTATTTCAGTACGGTCAAGGCGGCGTGCGGAAAGACCACTTCGAGCAGGCCCGCGCCGGTGCCGTCTTCCTGGCCGTCGCCCAGGTCCACGCTGAAGTTCATGCCGCTGTAAGGGGTGTCACGTTGGATCGCCATGGGGCCCTCCTGCAATAAGTGCGTTGATTCCAGGTACATGCTATCCGTATCCACAAACCGGCGGCGCAGCTTCTGGTCGTAGGGGGCTGGCAAACCACCTTGTGCTATAAAAAATAGAGCTTCTAGCGCTTATTAAATAAGCGCTAGCAGCCTATTTTGTTTGGATATGTGCTCAGGTGCTGGCAGCGCAGTCGGCATCTCCGAGCCGGTGCAGCGCTCGCGCTACCAACGCCTTCACAGAGCCATCATGTACGAAGCCTGCCACCTCGGACTCCGGCGTGTGGACGGCGGGCTGGCGACCGAAAAGCGCTTCGATGCGCGTATCGGGCGCGTAGCGGATGCAGTCCTGCGCATTGCGGCCCACGGCTTGGGCGATGGCCTGCACTACCGACTCTACCGAAGCCAGCAACACTGGCGGCTGCCAGCAGCGTGACGGCGGCATGGTGCTGGCGGGTAGGTGCGCAGCGTGCAGCAGGTTGTCCAGGCAGCGCTCTAGCGACATCCACCATGCGGTCGCCTGCGGGGATACGGGGCAGGTATAGGCCTGGCCGGATCGCAACGCGTGAAAGATTTGGCCCATGAAAGCGGAGCCATGGCCCGTCTCTGCCGGTGGCCGGGCCACCACGCCGGGCAGGCGCAGGCTGCAGGGGTCTAGCTCGCCACGGCGGGCGTAGTCGGCCAGCAGCAGCTCCGTGGCCCATTTGTGTGTGCCGTAGCTCAGGGTTGGCTGGGGCGTTTGGCCTTCGTGTACCGGCGCTGGGCCTACTTCCCCATACACCGCCACAGAGCTTGCAAACACCACCCGCGGAGCCGGTGCCCGGCCCTCGCGCACCGGTCGCGCCAAGCCCTCCAGCAGGGCCACGGTGTCGAGCAGGTTGGCCTGGATGCCCAGCGCGGGCTCACGTTCGGCCAGGGCCCCCGGTACGCTGGCCAGATGAAACACGAAATCGGGTGGCTGCGCGCGCAAGGTTTCCAGCAGTGCGGCATCCGCGAAGCCGCCCACGTGCCACCGCACATGGGGCGATGGTGGCGCTTGGGGGCGGGCACGGTCCACCAGTGTGAGCTGGAGCGGGCCAGATTTTGTCAGCGATGCAGGTCGGGTCAGCAGACGCTGCACCAAGCCAGCCCCCACGAAGCCACCCGCGCCGGTGATGACGGCATGCATCAGCGCAGCCCGGCACCGGCGGCCACCACACGCTGGTGCACCACACCGAACGGCCCCTCGCGGCCATCGGGCCAGCGCGCCTGCATGCGCACCGTATCCCCGTAGCGCATGAACGGTGTCTTGGGGCTGCCCTGGTCCAGAATTTCGATCACCCGCCGCTCGGCCAGGCAGGCCGAACCGGCTTCGCGCGCCCGGTTCGACACGGTGCCCGAACCGATGATGGTGCCTGCCGCCAGCCGCCGGGTGCGGGCGGCATGGGCGATCAGCTGGTGGAAGCCAAAGTTCATCTCGCCCCCTTGGGGCTGGCCGAACCACTGGCCGTTGGACTCCACATGCAAGGGCAGATGCACCCGTCCGTCGTGCCAGGCTGCGCCAAGCTCGTCGGGCGTGATTGCCAGTGGCGCAAAACTGGTGGATGGTTTGGCCTGGAGGAAACCGAAGCCGGTTTTCATTTCGTGCGGGCCGAGCGCGCGCAGACTCCAGTCGTTGATCTGCACGATCAGGCGCACACAGCCTAGCGCCGCCTCGGGGGCGATGGCCATGGGAACCGGGCCGCAGACCACACCGAACTCGCCTTCAAAATCGATGCCGTCGGCCTCGCTGGGCAGGGGCACGTCGTCCTGGGGGCCCAGAAAGTCATCGCTCGCGCCCTGGTACATGATGGGAATGGTGTCCAGATGCGGAATCGGCGGGGTGTTGAAGGCCCGCTCCATCAACTGGGCATGGTTGAGAAAGGCCGAAGCATCGAGCCACTGCGGGCTGCGCGGCAGGGGTGCACTGCATGCAGCAGGGACAAAGTCGAAGATGCCCGGCGCGGTGCCGGCCTCCAGGGCGGCGGCCCGGTCGCGCAAGGCAGGCTCCAGCACCTCCCAAGCCTGGAGCGCCGCCAGCAGGCTGGGTGCCACCGGTGCCGCGTCGACGGCGTGCCGTCCGTTGGCAGAGACAATGACCAGTCGGCCATCCAGACTGCCGTTTTTCAGGGTTGCGAATCGCATGTGAGGGTCCGATCAGGTAGGTGGGACTTACGCAGCGCCCCTGTATCGCCCTTCGGGCTTACAGGGGGAACTTGCGTAAGTCCTTGTAGACAAAATGGGGTGTGGCGTGGCCGCAGGTTTTGGCGACCAGGTTCGGCAGGTGCTTTGCAGCGAAGGGCAGGCCATGCCATCACTGGCCCGGCAGGGAGGCGGTGGTGCCGGGGGTGTCAAAGAGCTGCCCATCCACCAGCACGAACAGCATTCGGCAGGGCGCATCGGACCGATTGGCCCAGGCGTGGTTGGTTCCGCGCTGCACTACCACGCTGCCGGGGCGCAGCAGCACTTCGCCTTCGTCCAGCACCAGGGTCAGCTCCCCCTCGATCACCGCGCCGTAGTCCACCGTTTCGGTGCGGTGCATCAGCGGATGGGGCGAGTCGGCCTGCACCGTCGAGGCCGATGCGTCGCCCGCCTGGCTGAAGGCCTCGTGCATGCGGGCAGCGCCATGGGCCAGGAGCTCGGGGGTGTCGGGCGGAATATCGACGAATCGGATACGGGTGCCACGCTGGGGTGGTGGCAGCACCAGAGGTCCGGCAGTCGGGTCTGGCCCGTTATCTATCGGCGCGGGTGTGGCCGCGGTACTCCAGATTTCGTGGAACACGGTGCCGGGAATGGCCGTGAGCTCGACCACCGTCGGCAGGGGGCCATCGCTTGCGACCACGGAGCGGCCCTGGGTGCTGTGGCCTGTTACCACACGGTGGATGGTGGGAAAGCTCATGCCAAAGCATCCTCAAAAATAGCGACCGCACGGGTCCAGCCCGCCGAAGCGCCGCGGATCTTGTGTGGAAAGCAGCTGATGGTGAAACCGATGGGCGGCAGGCTCTCCAGGTTGTGCAGCTTCTCTAGGTGGCAGTAGCCGATGTCGCGACCGGCCTTGTGGCCTTCCCAGATCAGTGCCTTGTTGCCGGTTTCGGCGACCCGTTTAGCCGTGTAGGAAAAGGGCGCGTCCCAGCTCCAGGCATCGGTGCCGGTCAGGCGCACGCCGCGCTCCAGCAGGTACATGGTGGCTTCGTAGCCCATGCCGCAACCCGCACCCAGGTAGTCCGCGTTGCCGTAGCGTGACCCCGCCCGGGTGTTGACGACCACGATGTCCAGCGCTTGCAGCGTGTGGCCGATGCGGGCCAGTTCGGCCTCTACATCGGCGGCGGTGGCGACATAGCCGTCGGGGAAATGGCGAAAGTCCAGCTTCACCCCCGGCTGGAAACACCACTCCAGTGGTACTTCGTCGATGGTGATGGAGGGGCGTGATCCGCCGTTCTTGGCATCCTGCGTAGAGTGGAAATGCCAGGGCGCATCCAGGTGCGTGCCGTTGTGGGTGGTCAGCGTCACCCACTCGGCGGCGGCTGCTTCGCCGTCTGGGTAGTCCTCGGGCTGTGTGCCAGGAATCATCGCCATGAACTCTGGCAGGGTATCCGCATGCTTTTGGTACGTGATGCGGGGTGCCAGCGGCGGCGGGTCGGAGAGCACGTCGTTCTCCAGGTAGATGGACAGGTCTACAAAGCGGCGTTGTGGTTTGGTCATGGTGGGGCTTTCAGGTGGGGGTTGGACAGGGAGTTACGCCACCGCCCCGGCGGGTTTCTCGGAACGGTTGGTGCGGTGGATACGGGCAAAGGCGTAGACGGCCAGGCCGTCGATCACCACGGCTGCGGCCCCCACGCTGCCGTAACCGAAGACCTTGACCAGGGTGCCGCCCAGGATCGGGCCGATGGCGGCACCGAACATGAGCATGGCTGGTGTCGCGGCCAGGGCGCGTCCGCTGGGGTCTAGCCGGGCCAGCACTCCGAAGGCAAAGGTGTGGGTAAATATCATCACCGCTGCAAATACAGCGGCGGCGGCGGCATAGGGCGCAAACACCGGCGAGTTCATCATTACCACCACCAGCAGCGCCTGCACTGCGGGGCCGACCAGCAGCACTACGCGGGGCGACCAGCGCTTTTCCAGTACAGCGGCCAGGCCTGCAGGAAACAGGTTGACCACTCCAAGTGCAATCAAGACACCCGTGACAGCCGTCAGTCCAAAACCCCGGTCGCTGCCAACGCGTTCGAGAAAGCTGAAGGTCATGGACTGCACCAAGCCCATGCCCGCCACACCCAGCACGCCCCACCATACTGCGGTCGGCAATGCCGCTGGTGCCGAGCCTTGGGCGTGGGTGCCGTCTGGCGCATCGGGTGCGGGAAACGCCAGCGCAGCCGCCACAGCCCCGACGGCCATCACACCCGCAAAAACCTGGAACAGCACCGGCCCGCCCCGGCTTGCCACCAGGCCTGGGGTGGTGGCCAAGAAGGCAATGGCGAAAAAGCCCAGCGAGATCCCGACCACGGCAAAGAGGCGGTGCGGGTTGTGGCTGCGGGCGATGGTGCCGTGCGCCATGCTCAGCGCGGCACCCGCTGAGGTGCCGGCTGCCAAATGCAGCAGGGCCAGCATGCCGTAGCTGGCGGTGGTGGAGGCAACGGCGAATGCCACGGCCGCGCAGCCAAAGCCCAGTGCCGCCACCCAGCGACCATCCAGGCGCTGGAAAAACGGCGCGAGCGCCAGACTGGCGACCACAGCCCCCCCCAGGAACAGCGTGGCCAGCAGGCCGGCCTGCTGCGGGTCGAACCGGTACACCGACACCAGCGTGCCCACCCAAACCGGCAACGCCACCAGGTCCACCATGCCTGCGCAGTGGCAAGTCATCAGCGCCACACGGCCGCGCAGCGAATTCGTTGTGATCATGGCGACCTCGCTTCAGATGGGCTGGGCCAGTGCCATGAGGGACTCGCGCATGATGCGTGAGTGCTCTTCTTTGTCTCCTCCGGAGATCTCGATCTCGCCCAGGCGAGCAGAGTTCTCGACCACCATGCGGCAGCGGTCCCAGCGGCGGGCCTCGAACGCCGCCAGCGCCGGGGGCACATCGGTGCCACGGGCCAGCTCGTCTGCGAGTACGAGCGCGTCTTCAATGCCAATGCAGGCACCCGAGGCCAGGTGGGGCGTGGTGGCGTGTACTGCGTCGCCAATCAGCACCACCCGGCCACGTGACCATGGACGTGGCATGAGCAGGCCTTCGAGCGGACGGTAGACGATCTGCGAGTCAGGGCCGATCTGGCCACGGATGGCTTGGAGCGTGGGTGCAGAAAAGCCCTCCAGCAGGCCCCGCAGGTGCTCGGGGAAAGTGGCTGGATCGACGTGGTCGTTGGTAGCGCGCGGCTCGGTGACGAAGAGGTACATCTCGGTGCGCGAGACCGGGTTCACGCCGGGCTTGATCCGCGGCCCCATCCACATCGTGGCGGTCGTGATTTCTGGTGGGCAGGGCAGGACTGCGCGCCACACCGCCTGGCCGCTGTAGCGGGGCTTGGGGGCGTTATCAAACACCGTTTCACGCACTTTGGAGTACAGGCCGTCGGCACCCACCACCAGGTCGTAGCGCAGGCGCTGGCCATCGGTGAAGCTGACCAGCACGCCGTCGGCCTCCTGCTCGATGGCCGTGAAAGTACAACCCAACCGGACGTTGGCACCCGCCGCGCGGGTGGCATCGGCCAGAATACTGGCCAGAACGGGACGCATGATGGAGCCTCCTCCGGGAACATCGGCACCGGCGATGCGGGGGGTGGGCAGTGTGGCCACCTGCTGGCCCGTGGGCAGATGCAGGTGCACCCCATCCGCGGCATGGCCCTGGGCCAGAAAGGCATCCAGGATGCCCAAGTGGCGAAACGCCCTGAGCGTGGCCCCGCCGAGGCTGATGCCGGCGCCGTAGCTGCGCCAGCCGGGATCGATTTCGACCAGGTCTACCTGGGCACCGTGTTTGCGCAGTTCGACGGCCGCGGCCATGCCGGAAAATCCGCCGCCGATTACCAGCACGCGTTGGGAAGAAAGCTTCATTTTTATGTCTCCTAGTGGGGGTCTTCAGCGGTATGGACATCGCCATTCGTTTGCAAGGTCAGCGGTACGGCGGTGAGGGATTGCCCAAGGCAGGGGCCCAGCGTGCAGCGACCGGTGGTGGTTTCAAACAGCGCCCCGTGGGCGGCGCAAACGATGCGGTCTCCTGCCGCGTTCAGGTAGTGGTCCTTGCGCCACGCCATGGGCGTGCCGTGGTGGGGGCAGGCATCCGTATAGGCAAACAGCCGGTCCCCCTGCCGCAGTACGAGTACCGTGTCCTGGCCGCTTCCTGTGGGGTCGAAACCGCGGGAAGCGCCGTCGGCAAGCTCGTTCATATGGCACAGCTTCATGGCGGTGCGCTCAGGGTCGGGTGCCCGCGGGTGGTGGGCCAGAGGGGGCCCATTTTTCGCGGTGCTGGAACAGGAATAGCTGCGATGCATCCGCACCCATCGGTGCCTCGCGCGCAGCCCAGGTGTCGTCGTGCAGATCCATGTCGGCGTCGTACTCGACATGGCAGCCCAGCGGCGAATTGAAATACCAGAACCAGTTGCTGCCAAACCTGTGGCGGCCCGGGCCCCAAAAGCTCTGGTAGCCCTTTTCGACGAAGCGGGTTCCGGCCAGCAGTACCTCGGTGGGGCCGCCCATGTGGAAGGTGAAGTGTTCGCAGCCCTTCATGAACGGCGGGGTCTGGATCATGAACAGGGTGTGGTGGTCCTGGGTGCCCGCCGGGCGAAGAAAGGGGCCGACGCCGGTGAACCGGTCGGTGCAGACAAACCCCAAGCGCTGGTAAAACGCCTCGGCCCGGGCTGCATCGGGCACGAAGTACACCACGTGCGACAGTGACCTGGGCCGGGCCGCCATATCCGGCGGCAGGCCCAGTACGTTGGCGGGGCGCAGGGGCTCGGCACCCGGTGCGTTTACCCGCTCCGCAGGCAGCGCCAAGGGCCTGCGCGCGGTGACCTGGAACGCCAGCGCGAAGCCCAGGTCGTCGGTGGCGCGCAGCACGCCGCCTTGGCGCGACACGGTGCGGTCGCGGCCCAGCTCGGCTTCAATGGCATCGAGCGTGGCTTCGTCGGCCACGCCGTACACCGTTTCGCGCAGCATGCTGGCGGTTCCCATGGCGGGGGGCAATGCGGGGTCGTCCTTGGGGCGGACCTCCACCGCCGTGCCGTCCAGTGCCTCAAAGCGGCCGCCCTGCGTGCTTACGCCCACCGGCGTGAGGCCATAGTCCGTCAGGTATTGCACGCAGGCTGCGACGTCGTCCACGCCGAAGACCAGGGCATCGAGTCCGATGATGTTCATCTGTAAATCCTTTGGTTGATGGGTTGCAGGTTGGCCCGCGCATTCAAGCGGTGCGCCCGCCCAGGGTTTCTGCCACCCAGTCGGCGATGTAGTGGCCTGCATTGATGCTGTTGTCAAAGCTGCTGTGTTGCACGCCGCCTTCGCGTTCGGTGAAGACCTTCAGCTCCCGCTGGGGGCTGTTGACCAGTTGCTCGTAGGTGCGCTGTGCCCACTTCAGTGGAATTTGCGAGTCTTTCTCGCCGTGGGTTACCAGGAAGGGCACGCGGATCTTTTCGACCACGCCGTCCAGATGCACCTTCTCTGCGATCTGCATGAAGTCGTCCATGTCCTTGGCACCCCAGACCCATTGCACATGCTCCCAGTAGTGCGGCACGGGAAAGTTGCCCTCTTTCTCGAGGCGGCGCTTTTGTACATCGCGCCAGTCGTGGTTGGCACCCCAGACCACGCCGCAGGCAAAGCGGGGCTCGAATGCCACCGCACGCGGGCAGTAGTAGCCACCCAGGGAAACCCCTTCCATGCCGATGCGCTTGGCATCCACTTCGGGGTGGGTTTCCAGCCAGTCCACGACGCGGCTGGCCCAGTGTTCGCTGTCGTAGCGGGCGTTGAGCTTGTGCAGGCGCAGGGCCTCGCCGGTGCCTGGCTGGTCTACCACCAGTGAGGACACGCCGCGCCGGGCCAACCATGCGGGCAGGCCTACGCGGTACTTCATCTCTTTGGTGGAATCCAGGCCGTTTACCTGCACCAGCAGGGGCGCGGGGCCCTGTACGCCCTCGGCCCGCACATACAGTGCCGACAGGTGCGTGCCCTCGTAGGGAATCTCAACCCGCTCACAGTTCTCGTCCGCCAGTTGCACGCCTTGGGCAAACAGATCGAGCAGGCGCCGGTACAACGCCATGCGCCCGGGGGTGCCATGGGCCAGCAGGCGTTCCGCGGTCATGAGGTAGCTGGAGGCGCGACCGAGTTTTTCGCCCGCCGACAGCTTGCGCCCCCGGGCAATATCTTCGTCGGCCAAGGCACACAGCTTGTCGGCCATGTGGACCCAGGTTGCGCGAAACGCCTGGGTGCCTGCGGCATCGGGGGCTTTGGCAGCATCTTGCAAAGGTGCGCACATTTCCTCGATTTCGCCGATACGCGCGCCCATCTCGATGGCGAGATCTACAGAGAGATTCCAGACGTAGTTGGTGGGGAAGTACTTGAACATGGGGACCAGTCAGGGTTGATTTGAAGCCCGTAGGGCAGGGGAAAGAAGAGGTTGCAGATTCAGGGCTTGACCCACAGCGGGATCGTCACGCCGATGCCCAGAATGTTGTTTTTGGACGTGTTGGCTGCGTAGAGGCCGCGCTGGTAGTTCAGGCTGACGCTGAAAGGCCCGGCGTTGTAATTGACCGAGGGCCCAAAGGCGAAGCTGCGTGCCCGGTGGCCTTGGATGGCTACGCCGTTTTGCTGGTCGTCGCTGAACTGGTTGAGGTAGGCACCGACCACACCCGCTTTCCAGGGGCCGAAGTTCCAGCCCGCGACGAATTCGCCCACATAGCCGCGGCCTGATTGGTAGTGGGTGCTGCCGTTTTCGCGGTTGATCATCAGACGGTTGATCAGGCCTACATCCAGGCCAGCGGGGTCGTTGTGGCGGAGCCCGAGTACCGGCTGGACGGAGGTGTAGCCCGTCGATACGCTGGGGCGGTAGGGGTTGTAGGAGCCGTTGGACAGGGCAATGTCCAGGCCGACCACCGCGTGGGTGTGCGGCGCCGGGTTCCAGCGCAGAATCGCTGGCGAAATAGTGATGTTGCCCACGCCGTTGTGGCGCTCGCTGTGGCCCGCCACGTCGGTGTGCAAAGACACCGCCGGAACCACGAGCTGCGAATACAGGCGGGCACCCAGTACCGTGGTGGGGTAGGCAGCCAAAATGCGCGTGGTGGCCGAGAACGCACTCATCTCGAAGGGAACGGGCAATTTATTGCCCTGGTTGTCATACACGCCTTTGGACGAGGTGTAGTGCAACTGCTCCAGCATGAACAGGCCCGAGATGGGAGGCACCCCCGCGACGTACTCTCCGGTGGAGCCCGCGGGAAAGGGGGAAATGCCGCTTTCAAAGGCATAGGCACTCTGGGCACCCCACAACACAAGCGCCACGCCGGCTACCGCAGTGCGAGTGGATGGAAATCCTCGGTTCATATTTGTCTCCTTATTGCCAACGCCTCTCGTGTGTCGGGGGCGTTCTGTGTGTTGTTTAGTGGGCCTTGCGTCGCCAAAACGGCTACGTACAGACCACCACCTTGGTCCAACCCGCAGTGCGCAAATTTGGCTGCGGGCTGGAACAGGGCTTAGATTAAGATTTGGGCATATATTTATCAAATGGATTGATTTCATTGGTCATATGGGATTTGTGAATAGACCGAGTAAAAACCCTGATCGCTTCCCCTGCCCCGTGGCGGAGAAAGTCGTCCCACCACCCAAGCGGAGGCCATGCCCATGCGTTTCAACAAGCTGGATCTGAACCTGCTCGTCGCACTCGACGCGCTGCTGACCGAGCAAAGCATCAGCCGGGCTGCCGAGAAAATCCACTTGAGCCAGTCCGCGATGAGCAATGCGCTCGCACGACTGCGCGAATATTTCGACGACGAGTTGTTGGTGCAGGTGGGGCGCAGGATGGAGCCCACATCCCGCGCCGAATCTTTGAAAGACCCGGTACGCGACATCCTTGTGCGCGTAGAGGCAAGCGTCGCCACGCAGCCACAGTTCGTACCGGCCCAATCGACGCGGCTATTTCGGCTGCTCATTTCCGACTACACGCTGACGGTGCTGGTGCCCCACCTGGTGCGGCTTGCTTACAAGCAGGCGCCAGGCGTGCGCTTCGAGCTACGGCCCCAGGTCAACCCGCCACAGCGCGCTCTGGAGCGTGGCGAAGCAGATTTGCTGATCATCCCGAAAGATTTTTGCTCCACAAACCACCCTTCTCAGACCCTGTTTGAAGAGGTTTTTCATTGCGTCCTATGGAGCGAAAGCCACTTGGCTATGGGCCAAATGACCGAAGAGCGCTACATGGCCTCCGGCCATGTCGTAGTGCAACCCGGCGACGGCATGGCACTCTCAGATTGGTTTATGCAACAGTCTGGGGTCAAGCGCCACATTGAGAACAGCACCTTCAGTTTCATGTCCCAGGCGCACCTTGTGGTGGGCACGCACCGTATTGCCACCATGCACTACAGGCTGGCCAGGCAGGCCATGCGCTCCTTGCCCGTCACGATCCGGGATTTGCCGGTGCCCATACCGAAGATGGAGCAGATGGTGCAGTGGCACCAGCACCGCACGACCGACCCCGGCCTGATATGGCTGCGGGCGCTTCTGAAGGAGGCTGTCATCGCCATGGATGAGGCGTTGAACTTGTCCGGTGGCGACCCAGCGACGGTCTGACCAAATCCAGGTCCCGCCATGGAAATGGCCAGAATACTTTCCCCCTCGTGCTGATCTAAGGCAATGCGGATTAAGGTCCACGGTCACCGAGGCTGAAGCATGACATGGCGATGAAACAACAGACCCTTGCGATGGCAGCCGACCAAGTAGCGGGATTCGCCCAGCACCGCAAACTGGCGTGGTCAAGAAGCTGTGGGGCTTTACCAAGGTGCGCTATCGGGGTCTACAGAAAAATGCGACGCGGGCATTTACGGCCCTGGCGCTGGCCAACCTCTACCTGGGGCGCCAAGAGCTGATGGCACAGGTGCGTCCATAAGGGCGAAAAGTGGGCCGAATGGCCCCAAAACCGAGTCCCAAGGGGCTGGGAAACGGGTGACTTTGGCCCGGTTCCAGGAAAATTTCAATGGCTGCGATGGTCTTGGGTATGGTGGCCAATTCGAGTTGCTGCAGGTAGCCCAGGCCTGCCATGGTGCGGGCGCGGTGGGGCGGTGTTCCGCAGGCGATCTTCGCAACGATGAAGGGGTGGCACACCACCTGGTCGGTGTTCAGCAGCGCGCTCAGCGTGTGATTGAAGTGCCGAAAATGTGCAACCCAGACGGAGGTGTCGACAAGAACCATGGGGGGTTTTAGCCCGGTAGCGGTTCGCGCCTGCGTGGAATGTCATGGTCTTCGCTGAGCAGGCGCACGGTGATGTTGCGCTGGATGCCTTGCTCGCCGTTACGCATGGCGTTCCACCAGGCGTACCAGTTCAGCACGCCCAGCGCGCCGCGTTTGAGCACCAGGTTGCTGTACTGGGTGGTGGTGTGCAGTTTTTTGACGGCGTTGTCGCGGTCGTTGCCGTTGCGGTACTTGAGCACGGTCAAGGCGGCGTGGGGCAAGACCACTTCGAGCAGGCCTGCGCCGGTGCCGTCTTCCTGGCCGTCGCCCAGGTCCACGCTGAAGTTCATGCCGCTGTAGGGGGTGTCACGTTGGATCGCCATGGGGCCCTCCGGAGAAAAGTGGGTTGCTGCCCGGCGCATCCTATCCGCATAAGATCCAGCCATGAAAAAACCGACTGCGCAGCCTTTGGATGAACAACTGTTTGGGCGGCCCGACGCGGGCTGGCGTCTGCAAACCTATACGGTGATTTTCGAGGCCGATACACGGGCGGGCAGGCTGTTTGACCTGGTGCTGATCGGCCTGATCCTGGCCAGCGTGGGGGTGGTAATGCTGGACAGCATCGCCGAGGTGCATGCCCGGTATAGCGCGCTGTTCAATGTGCTGGAATGGGTGTTCACGGTTGCGTTCACCGTGGAGTATCTGGCCCGGCTGGCTTGCGTGCGGCGGCCCCTGCGCTATGCGCAAAGCGGCTTTGGCATCATCGACCTGCTGGCCTTGCTGCCCACCTACCTGGCCATTCTGGTGCCGGGGCTGCATGCGCTGATCGACGTGCGGGTGCTGCGCCTGTTGCGGATCTTCCGGATTTTGAAGCTCACCGCCTACGTGGCGGAGTTCCGCGCCCTGGGGCAGGCGCTATCGGCATCGCGGCGCAAGATTCTGGTGTTCATGAGCTTTGTGATGGTGGTGGTGGTGGTGATGGGCACGCTGATGTATGTGGTGGAAGGGCCGGTCAACGGCTACACCAGCATTCCGGTGGGCGTGTACTGGGCCATCACCACCATGACCACGGTGGGCTTTGGCGACATCACTCCCAAGACAGACCTGGGCCGGGTGATCGCCTCGCTAATGATGCTGCTGGGCTGGGGCACGCTGGCTGTGCCCACGGGCATAGTCAGCGCCGAGTTCACCCTGCAGCGCATGCCCCGCGTACCCACCACCCGCACCTGCCACGAATGCCTGAGCGAAGGCCACGCTCCCGGCGCGCGCTTTTGCTGCGACTGCGGTGCCCGGCTGCCGCGCTGGCAGCACGATGCGGCGGAATAGGTTTTCGCTATTGAATTAAGAGCTCGTTGCGCTTATGGAATAAGCGCTAGAGGCCAATTTCATTTTAATTTTCAAGCCGTCCACCCGAGCCAATGCTGCATGGCCCAGAGCAGGGCGCTGATGCTGAAAAACGAGGCCACGGTGGTCACCAGCAGGGCGGCGGCGGTGAAGCCTTCCAGGCCGTACTTCTGGGCCACCACCGGGTAGATGCTGAGCATGGGCATGGCGGCGAATAGTACGGCGGCGACGCGCAGCTCGGGGGCGATGGGCGGCAGCAGCCACAGGCAGAAGAAGACGGCCAGCGGGTGCAGGATGAGCTTGCCCATGGTGACCCAGGCCAGGTCGCGGCGCACGCCGTCCAGCTTCAGGCCGACCAGGCTGCCGCCGATGACGAACAAGGCGACGGGGCTGGACGCGGTGGCCACGATCTGCACGGTCTGGGCCAGCACGGTGGGCAGGTGCAGGTCGAGCATGGAGAAAGTGAAGCCCGCCAGGATGGCCAGCACCATGGGGTTTTTCAGCAGGTTGCGCAGGCTGATCCACAGCGTGTGGTGCCAGCGCTGGGCGGCATCCTGGCCGTCGTTGTCGGCCATGGCAAAGCACAGGGGCAGCACCAGCAGGTTCTCGACCAGCATGGTCAGCGCCAGGGCCACCCCGGCGGTAGGGCCCAGCAGCTGCAGCACGATGGGGTAGCCCACAAAACCGCTGTTGGAGGCCGCCATGCCCAGGCTTTGCATGGTGGCCATGGGCGTGCTTTGGCCGCGCAGCCGCCGCCCCACCAGCATGGCCAGCGTGATCACCGCCAGCGAGCCGCCCGCGTAGGCCAGCAGGTAGGTGCCGTTGAGCACCTCGGCCAGCGGGCGCTTGGACAGCGCGTTGAAGATCATCGCGGGCAGGCAGAAGTGGATGACAAAGCGGCCCAGCACCCGCATGTCGGGTTTGCTGAACATCCCAAAACGCCCCGACAGATAGCCCGCCGCGATGATCAGGTAGATGGGCGCGGTGATGGCGAGGATTTGGAGCATGGGTTGTGGTTCAGCCCTCTCCCATGCTGGGGAGAGCGTAGGGAATCAGTATTTCAGCGTGGCCACAGAGCGCAGCACTTCGGGCGTGGTGGTGGGCAGGCCGAAGAACTCCAGGTAGGCCGGAATCTGCTCGAACAGCATGTCGGTGCCCACCTGCACCGGGCAGCCACGGGCCACCGCCGCGCGCAGGAAGGCGGTCATTTCGGACTTCATCACCACTTCGCCGACGAAGGTGGTGGGCGCGATGCGCTCCACGTCCATGGGCAGGGGGTCGCCGTCGTTCATGCCCATGGGCGTGCCGTTGACCACCAGGTCGCAGCCTGCGGGGTCGTTGCTGCCAGTGGTGACCTGCAGGGCCGGGTAGTGCTGGCGCAGGCGGCTGGCCAGGCCTTCCATCGATGGCGTGTAGGCATCAAACAAGGTAATGGCCCCAATGCCCGCAGCCGCCAGCGACGCGGCGATGGCCGAGCCCACGCCGCCGCAGCCCACCACCAGCGCGTGGATGCCCTTGAGTGCAAAGCCCTTGCGCTGCACGCCGCGTACAAAGCCTTCGCCATCGAACATGTCGCCGACCAGTTGGCCAGCTTCATTGCGGCGCACCGCGTTGCAGGCCCCGGCAATTTGCGCAGTGGGCGACACCTCGTCGAGCAGCCCGGCGGTGGTGACCTTGTGGGGCATGGTGATCAGCGCACCGCGGATGTTTTGCAGGCTGAACACGGCCTTCAGAAAGGCCGGGTAGTCCTCGGTCTTGCAACCCATGGGCACCACCACCGCGTCGATACCGGCGTGGTCGAAGTAGGGGTTGTAGATCATCGGTGCCTTGAAGGCGTGGGTGGGGAAGCCGATGTGGGCGATGATTTCGGTTTTGCCGCTGATCATGGGGTGCTCCAGAGGGAAAGGGTGCTTTTAGGCGTAAAAAATGCCGCTACCGCCCATGGCGTGGGCGAGAGCAGCTATTGAATTGGTAGCGTTTGGTTGATAGGCTGTCTAGGCAGACTTGGCTGCTTGGGCAGCAGACACGCCCGCCCGCAGGCCCAGCAGGTAGCTGTCTACGCCAAAGCCGCAAATTTGCCCCTTGACGATTTCGGCAAACACCGACACGTGGCGGAAGGCTTCGCGGGCGTGGATGTTGGACATGTGCAGCTCGACGATGGGGCAGGTCAGGATGGCCAGTGCGTCGCGGATGCCGTAGCTGTAGTGCGTCCAGGCCCCGGCGTTGATCAGCACGGCATCCACACCATCGGTATAGGCTTGGTGGATGCGCTCGCACATTGCGCCTTCGCTGTTGGTTTGAAAAGCTTCCACCGTGGCACCCAGCTCCTGGCCCAGGGCCGACAGGCTGGCGTTGATTTCGTCCAGCGTGATGGTGCCGTACTGCTTGGGGTCGCGTTTGCCAAACATGTTGTGGTTGATGCCGTGGAGCATGAGGATGCGCATGGGTTTCCTTGACTGGATGAAGTAATAACGGGTGCAGTGCTGTGCTTTCCACGGCGAAGGGCGATAGCCCAAACCGTACCTTCCAGGGATAGCTGGCCCCGGCTTTGCCGGGCCACTGGTATCGCCCCCTGCAAGGGGGGTGGCGGAAAGCGCTTGCGCTGTAGCCTGGGGGTGTGCCTTATTTCCGAACTTTTGCCAGCTCGGCCTGCATGGCCTGTACGGTTTCCTGGCCTACCGACACAGCGTACTTGGCGATCACAGGGCGCATTTTGTCGCGCAGCTTGTCGACTTCGGCAGCGGGCAGCTCGGTGACCTGCATGCCAGCCTTTTTCAGCGCGTCCAGCGCGGTGGTGGCGGCATCGCGGGCCACCTGGCGCTGGTATTTGCCGGCTTCCACGGCGGCATCGCCAATCAGTTTTTTCTCGTCGGCGCTGAGCTTGTCCCAGAACTTCTTGCTGATGATGACCGACTGCGGGTTGTACTGGTGGTTGGTCAGGGTCAGGTTCTTCTGCACTTCAGAGAACTTGTTGGCCAGGATCACGCTCAGCGGGTTTTCCTGGCCGTCCAGGGCCTTGGATTCCAGCGCGGCATAGACCTCGGGGAAGGCCATGGGCGTGGGGTTGGCATCCAGTGCCTTGACCCAGTCCAGGTTGATCGGGTTGGGGATGACGCGGATCTTCAAACCGGCCATGTCGGCCACGCTGTTGATGGGGCGCTTGCTGTTGGTCATGTTGCGAAAGCCCAGCTCCCAGTAGGTCAGGCCGACCATGCCTTTGTCTTGCAGCTTGGCGTGCATCATCTTGCCGAACGGGCCGTCCACCACAAAGTCGGCTTCCTTGCCGCTGGCAAACTGGAACGGAAAGTCAAAGATGGCGAATTCCTTGACCTGGCTGGCCAGGATGCCGGAGTTCATGGACACCATCTCCAGCGTGCCGCCTTGCAGGGCCGAAACATTGGGCGCATCGCCACCCAGCACGCCGCCGGGGAACATGTTGACCTTGATCTTGCCGCCGGACTTGGCCGCCACGATTTCGGCAAACTTCTCCATGCCCATCACCAGGGGGTGGCCCTTGGGGTTTTGGGTGGCGAACTTGATGGTGCGCTCGCTGATGTCGGCGGCACTGGCAGTGCCAAAAGCGGCCACGGCAGCAGCGGCGATCAGGGTTTGGATAAACAGACGTTTCATGGGGAGCTCCTGGAGGAATAGGGGGTGAATTGGAATAAGGGGCAGGGTAAAAATCAACCGTACAAGAACTTGGCTGGCCACATGATGATTTGCGGGAACAGCACCATCAGGAACATCACGATGAACTGCACCAGCATGAAGGGCAGCACGCCGCGGGTTACGTCGTCCATGCGCATCTTGCCCACACCGGCCACCACGTTGAGCACCGTGCCCACCGGCGGGGTGATCAGGCCGATCGAGTTGTTGATGATGAACAGCACGCCAAAGTACACCGGGTCGATGCCTGCGGCCTTGACGATGGGCATCAGCACCGGTGTCAGGATCAGGATGGTGGGGGTCATGTCCATGGCCGTGCCCACCACCATCACCAGCACCATGATGGCCATCAGCAGCAGCGTGGGGCTGTCCAGCAGAGGTTGCAGCAACGAGACCACCTGGTCGGGCAACTGCGCCACCGTGATCAGCCAGGCCGACACCATGGCCGCCGCCACCAGGAACATGATCACGGCGGTGGTTTTGGCAGCGCCCAGGAACACGTCATACAGCTGCTGGATGCTCAGCTCTTTGTAGATGAACCCGGCCACAAACAAGGCATACACGGCAGCCACCACGGCGGCTTCGGTGGGGGTGAATACGCCCATGCGCAGGCCCACCAGAATGAACACCGGCAGCATCAGCGCCCAGCCCGCGCTGCGAAACGCCTCCCACACCTCGGCCTTGGTACGGCGGGGGGGCGGCTGCAGCAGCTCGCGGCGGGTCAGCCACCACCAGGTGAACCACAGGCCCGCGCCCAGCACCAGGCCGGGGAAGATACCGGCCAGAAACAGCTTGCTGATCGACACGTTGGCCGACACACCAAAAATCACAAAACCAATCGACGGCGGAATGATCGGGCCGATCACGCCGCAGGCCGCAATCAGGCCACCGCTGCGCGCCTTGTCGTGCCCGGCCTTGACCATCATGGGCAGCAGCAGCGCGGTGAGCGCAGCCGCATCGGCCACCGCCGAACCCGACAGGGCCGACAGCAGGCAGGCCGCCACAATGGTCACGTAGCCCAGGCCGCCGCGTACATGGCCCACCAGCGCCATCGCAAAATTCACGATGCGCTTGGACAGGCCGCCGGTGTTCATTACCTCGCCCGCCAGCATGAAGAAAGGCACGGCCAGCAGGGGGAAGCTGTCGGCACCGTTGATGACGTTTTGCGCCAGAATTTGCGCGTCAAACATGTCCATGTGCCACATCAGCGCGGCACCACAGAGTAGAAGGGAAAAGGCGATGGGCACACCCAGCGCCATGGCGGCGAGCAGGGAGCCCAGGAAAACAGCAATAGTCATGGTGGTTGCGTCCTGCGGGTTACTGGATAGGCTTGGGGATGTCGAGCGGCTCTTCTTCCGACTCCCGGATGCCAATCAGCTCGGCCTCAGACAGTTGGCCGGCCATCAGCCGCCACAGGTGGTTGAGCAAAATCACCGCGCCTGACACGGCAAACACCATGCCGCAGCCGTAGAACCAGGCCATCGACACCTCCATGGCGGCGCTGGTCGAATCCAGGTTGATCTTCACCTGGTCGAGTGCGCCCTTGAACAGCAGCCAGCAGATGAACAGCATCAGCGCATGGCCCACCACCAGACAAAACTTTTTGCCCGCCACCGGCAGGCGCGACACCAGCGTGTCGGTGCCCAGGTGCGCACCTTCGTGCAGGGCAATGATGCCGCCCAGAAAGGTCAGCCAGACAAACAGCCAGCGCGACAGTTCCTCGGATACGGCAATGCCCGAGTTCATGGCGTAACGCAGTACGACATTGGTAAACACCAGCACCACCATCAGCGCCAGGCAGCCCACAATCAGCCAGGACAGCAGCCGACAGTATTTATCTAACAGTTTCTGAATCACGTTTGTCTCCTATGAAGGTTCTTTTATTAATGTACTAATTGGGTAGTTTTTGCCCTTCAGGGCATACCCTATGCCAATACTCGAATTCAGAGCTATCTGTTATGCCGTATGTAAATAGCTGGTGGCTGGGCCTCCGAGTGTGAGGGTGCGGGTGGTTGTACCGCAAAAATGCAATTTGTTACACCAGCGGGATGGTCAATTTCGCAATCACCGCCGCCGTGTCGGGCCGCACGCCGCGCCACCAGGCAAAAGCCTCGGCCGCCTGCTCGGCCAGCATGCCCACGCCGTCGGCCTGCTGCGCCACCCCGGCGTTCTGCGCCAGGCGCAAAAACGGGGTCAGTCCCTTGCCGTAGGCCAGCTCATAGGCCAGCCGGGCCTGGGCAAACACGCTGGCGGGCACCGGCGGCAGCTCGGCGCGCAGGCTGGCCGAGGTGGCGTTGATCACGACATCAAACGTCTGGCCCACCAGGTCGCCGTAGCCGCAGACGGTGGCCGCTGTGCTCTGCGCCATGGCCTGCGCCGTGGCCAGGCTGCGGTTCGCTACCACCAGTAGCGCCGGGTTTTGCTCCAGAAACGGCATCAGCGCGCCGCGGGCCGCCCCGCCCGCACCCAGCAGCAGCACCCGCTGGCCTTGCAGTGCGCAGCCCAGGTTGTGGGTGATGTCGCGCACCAGGCCCACGCCGTCAAAGTTGTCGGCATAGGCGCGGTCGCCCACAAACTTCATCGCGTTGACGGCCCCGGCGCGGCGGGCGCGCTCGGTCAGGTCGGTGGCGTAGCGGAACGCATCCAGCTTGAACGGCGCGGTGATGTTCAGGCCCTGGCCGCCCGCGGCGCGGAACGCATCCACGGCGGCGGCAAAGCCGTCCAGCGGGCCTTCTATGGCGGTGTAGACCAGGTCCTGGGCTGTGGTGGCGGCGAAGCTTCCGTGGATGAACGGGGATTTGGTGTGGCTGATGGGGTTGCCGATGACGGCGTATTTATCTGTCATGGGGTGAGTTCCTTTGGGGTTTCTATGGGCATGGTCGGCCGGGATGTGCGCCCGGCGGCGCAGTCACTTTTCTTTTGCGCAAAAGAAAAGTAACCAAAAGAAAGGCGCCCCAACTGTCTGCGCCCCGTCGCTTTCGCGCCGGGGAACCTGCGGTGCTCGTGGAATGCGGGGTCTGGCTAAACTCGCTGCGCTCAAACAACGCCAGCCCTGATCCGCATTCCACTGCGCTCCTCGGCGCATACAGATGGGGACCCCAGG
>NZ_JBWMAV010000015.1:0-147151 GCF_056521425.1 Rhodoferax sp. LS1P39
AGGCCGGGCTGCCGCCAGAGGCCTTCTTTGCCGACGCGTTCACCAGCGAAGCTGACAAGGCTGCTCCCTAGGCATGGCCATCCGCGTCGGAGACGATATTACCTTTCGCCGGCTGGAGATCTTTCTGGCCTTCATGCAGGAGGGTAACTTGACCCAACCTACACTACATCCAATAAATGTCCGACGGAAGAAGAAGGCATACCTCCCCCAAATTTCGCTAGAGAATTGCGTAAAAAATGTCGATGCAACTAATGCAATCCTCGATGGAGGTTATAAAGAAATGGCTCATATTGTGACTGATATATTTTATTTATTTTTACGCAAAAGAATAAATAATATCACTCCTGTGTTAGGAGTAATATGGTAATAATTTTAATTTCTAGTATTGCATGTTAGGCTCTAAATAAATGCTGAAGATGTGACATATTTGGTGGCTGTGCACATAAAAAATGCGCTATATTTGTAACGGGTATAAATAGAAAATTTTATGATTATGGGGAAAATTTTGAAAAAAAAATGTAAATATCTTCCATTTGTGGCTCGCAAAATGTCTATTGGTATACTTTGTGGGTTGATGGCATCATGCTCAATTTTTACACCTGGGTATCCTGCTGCACCAACAAGCGCAATCACGAATGACTACAACTATATTATTGGTCCGGGCGATGCATTAAGTATTACTGTATGGCGTAATCCTGAGCTTTCGATGTCGGTTCCCGTGCGGCCAGACGGAAAATTAACTACACCGTTGGTGGATGAATTGGAAGTACAGGGGAAAACATCTGTTCAAGTGGCACGAGAAATTGAAGTAATACTCGGAAAATTTGTTCGCGATCCAGTGGTAACCGTGATGGTAACCAGCTTCGTAGGGCCATACAGTGAGCAGATTCGTGTAGTAGGTGAAGCGGCAAAGCCACAAACGCTACCGTACAAAAGTAAAATGACAGTGTTGGATGTGATGATTTCTGTAGGTGGGCTAACAGATTTCGCGGATGGAAACAATGCAACAATATTACGAACCTCTGAAGGAGATAAGCGGTATTCAGTACGCTTAAAAGACCTGGTTAAAAGAGGCGATTTTTCGAGCAATGTAGAAATGAAGCCTGGCGATATTTTGATAATTCCGCAGGGATGGTTTTAATCTAAATTTCAAATTATAAATAATTAGTTAAATTTAAGAATATTTAAATAATGGATGAGTTAATTAGTCAGTTACTAACTTTCGCAAGAGGTTCTTGGAAGCATCGTTGGTTGGGTCTTCTTGTTGCATGGCTTGTCGGTGTGATTGGGGCGGGAATAGTATTACGAGTGCCTGATAAATATGAAGCGTCAGCACGTATCTATGTCGACACACAGTCTATCCTTAAACCATTGATGTCAGGGTTGGCCGTTCAGCCGAATGTAGATCAGCAAGTCGGAATGTTAAGTCGAACACTAATCACCAGACCCAATGTAGAAAAGTTAATCCGTATGGCTGATCTTGATCTTGGAACTGTATCTAAAGGAACACAGGAAGGATTAATTGATCAACTAATGAATTCATTACAGATAAAAAGTACTGCAAGGGATAATTTGTACACACTTTCATATCAAGATCAAAATCCTGATCGGGCGAAACGTGTCGTTCAGTCGCTTGTCTCAATATTTGTTGAATCAAGTTTAGGTGACAGTCGAAAAGATACTGACGCTGCTAAAAAATTCATAAATGAACAAATAAAAACATATGAATCAAAATTAGAATCAGCTGAAGCTAGACTAAAAGAATTCAAACTCCGTAACATCGATGTACAAACAGCAAACGGTGGAACTGACATAGCGGGGAAATTAAGTGAAATAAGTACTCAACTGAATCAAGCGAAACTTGAGTTACGTGAAGCAGAAAATGCACGAGATGCGTCAAAAATTCAATTGCAAAGTGAAAAATCTGAAAATGCAAATATTTCATCTAAAAGTTTGATGCAAGAATCGGCTCAGTCTTTAGCCACTCCTGAAATTGATTCACGTATAGAAGTACAGAAGAGAAATTTAGACAGTTTACTTCAGCGATTTACTGATCAACATCCCGATGTTATAGGTACACGGAGATTAATTAAAGAATTAGAAGATCAGAAAAAGAAAGAAATTCAAGAATTACGAAAATCGGCGATGTTAAGTCCGTTAAATTCTACAAATAATACACTGGCTTCACAAGAAATGAGCCGACTGCTAGCAACTTCAGAGGTGCAAGTCGCGGCACTACGGGCTAGAGTCTCTGAGTACACGTCACGATATGAAAAAGCTCGTGAATTTTTAAAGACCGCACCCCAAACAGAAGCTGAATATGCTCAGTTGAATCGAGATTATGCAATTAACAAAAAAAATTATGAAGATTTAGTCAGTAGACGTGAATCAGCATCTTTATCCGGTGATTTAGAATCTGCTGCTGGCGTTGCTGATTTTCGATTGATTGATCCGCCCAGAGTTTCCCCTAAACCTGTGGCCCCCAATCGGTTACTCCTTTTACTGTTAGCCTTAGTTGCTGCCTTGGGGACTGGGGGTTTTACTGCATTTGCCGCAAGTCAATTAAGACCTGTGTTTCATGATGCAAGGACTTTACGCAACGTAATTGACCTCCCACTTTTGGGTGTGGTTACTTTGGTGTTGAGTGATACCGCAAAGCGTAAAGAGAGATCTGATCTTCGTAAATTTTTTGGATTTTTAATTGCATTAATTATCGCGTTCATTTTGTTAATTTCTGCATTAGCATTTATATCTGGACAAATAGGTTAAAAATGAATAGCTTAATTGAACAGGCAACCCGCCGTCTTGAGCAGCTGCGTCAAGCTGGAGTTATCTCAAAAGATTTTGACAATGTTAACCCAGATGAAATTTCTATTGAAAAATCAAACGTCGAGAGTTCTTCGGTTTTAAAAAATAATAAAATTCTTGAAAGCACTACAAAACCATTATCTTATTCAAGAAAAGTTGATTTAGATTTAGACGCGTTAGCTGGGGCAGGTATCGTTAGTCCTAATGCACCAAGATCTCAAATTGCTGATCAGTATCGTGTCATAAAACGCCCTCTCATCAGCAATGCCATGGGTAAGGGAGCCTCGTTAATAGAAAATGGCAACTTGATAATGGTTACTAGCGCATTAGCGGGAGAAGGAAAAAGCTTTTCTGCAATTAATTTGGCGATGAGTATCGCAACAGAGTTAGATAATACGGTAATGCTTGTTGATGCCGATGTTGCGCGCCCTTCGGTACTGCGTATGTTAGGGTTGCCGGCTAGTCCGGGATTGCTTGATTTGCTTGTGGGTGATGTTGATGATTTATCTAGTGTTCTATTAAAAACAAATATTGATAAATTAACTTTGTTGCCTAGTGGAACTCCGCACCTACGTGCCACAGAATTATTGGCTAGTGATGCCATGAGTCAATTAATTAAAAATATTGCAAATAGATATTCAGATAGAATTATTATATTTGACTCCCCGCCACTCCTATTGACTACTGAGTCAAGAGTTTTAGCAACGCACATGGGACAAATAGTAATGGTGGTGCACGCGGAAAAAACTCTTCAAGTCGATATTCAACATGCTCTGTCTTCGATCGAGGCATGCCCAGTCAAAATGATGGTTCTAAATCAAGCTAAAAATAATTTGCAAGGTGGGTATGGCGGTTATGGATACGGTTATGGATATGAACAATGAGTGACCTATATTTTATTTCATTATTAGTATGAAGCTATATTTCAACAATTCATGTTTATTTAAATATAAAAAATTTCCATTTTTTTTTGTTGTAGTATCTTGTTTTGCAATAAATTCAAATGCCCAAGCAACCCTATCCGCACCTTTAAGTTTAGGGGGGCTTTTTCATATGTCACCAAGTTTTTCATTAAACGAGACTTGGACTAATAATTTGACTCTGGAAAATGGAAATAAAAAATCAGGATGGATTACTGAAGTTAGCCCGGGAATAAATATCCGGAGTGGATCTGGAAAAATTAAGGGATACTTGAATTACTCTCTGAATTTTATTAATCGCAGCGATGACCAAGGTAAAAATTCAACCCAAAATTCACTGAATTCATCAATTAATGTTGAAGCGATAGATAGACATGGATTTCTAGATATCTCAGGAACTATAAGCCAACGAACAATATCTGCTTTTTCGATTCAAAATAGCGATTTTAATAATATAAATTCAAATAAAACTGAAGTTTCTACATATAGTTTGGCCCCCTACTATCGTGGCAAAGTATCTAATTATTTCGACTATGAGGCAAGATACAGTTTAGCCACTACTCGAGCTAAAAGCGCCAATAATTTTTCATCCGATACAAAAACATCATCAATTAGTTTAAATGGAGATGATTTTTTTGGAAGAATATCATGGACATTAGGTCTAAATCGTCAAGTAGTTTCTAGAATTAACACTCTAGACACCAAAGTAGATAGTTTAAAAATTTCTCTGAATTATCCTGTCATTAATAGTTTAATGGTTTCTGTTTCAGGTGGTCGTGAATCTCAAAACTATACATCAGCCGCAAAAACTGACTCCTGGACTTCTGGCATGGGATTAAACTGGACTGTGTCTGAGATGACAAAAATTTCAGCTAATTTGGAAAATAATCCCTTAGGAAAAATGCATAGTTTGAATTTTGAACACAGAACACCTCGTACAAGTTGGCGGGTGAGTGATGTCAAAAGCGTCTCTATGTCAAATGGAAAAAATTCTTCAAGTCTGGGTAATAACTATGAGTTATTATTTAATCAATTCTCTTCAATTGAGCCAGACCCAATAAAAAGAGCCCAACTCGTTGATAATTATCTGCAGACATATGGTATCAATCCAAACTCAACGGCATTGAATGGATATTTAACATCCGGAACTTCACTACAGAGAGCGCAAAATATCTCTTTTGCGCTTCTTGGTCTTCGGGATACTATTACCTTTACTGCCTCTAAGAGTACAGGCAAGAGTGTAAGCACTTCATCTTTTGTTGCCGATGATTTCGGTAACTCTAGTTCCATACATCAAAGTGGCTTTAGTGTTGCTTATACACATAGATTAACTTCTAACGCCACGATTAGCAATCAAATTTCGATTCAAAGAACAAATGGGCAATTAGACTCTCAAAAATCAGAAGTTAGATCCGCTAGTATTAGTGCTTCAACGCGGATGGGAGTGAAAGCATATTTAACTTTGAGTGCGAGGCGATCTGTCTCGACCAGTGGATCGTTTCCATATAGCGAGGCGGCGGTCACAGGTAATTTAACAATGCAGTTTTAAGTTATGTATGAAGATTTCTATGGGCTTAGCACCAAGCCATTTCAACTAAATCCTGACCCATTGTTTTACTTTGCAAGTAAACAGCATAGAAGAGCAAAAGCATATCTAGAATATGGTGTGCTAAGAAATGAAGGTTTCATTATTATTACTGGTGAGGTTGGCGCTGGTAAAACGACTATAGTTCGAAGTCTGTTAGATAGTTTAGATGCAGATAAAGTCGTTGCCGGTAATCTGGTAACCACTCAGTTAGACGCAGAAGATACTTTACGTATGGTTGGTGCTGCGTTTGGAGTACGTACAAACGATTCTTCTAAAGCTGACATTTTATTAGCTCTAGAAGCTTTTTTTGTCAGCCAAACTAGCTTGGGTAAACGTTGTTTATTAATAATTGATGAAGCTCAGAATCTCACACCGCGTGCGGTTGAAGAATTAAGAATGCTATCAAATTTTCAGTTTGGAAAACAATCACTACTGCAAAGTTTTCTGATCGGACAACCTGAGTTCAGAGATATATTGCAAAATCCAAGTATGCAACAGTTACGACAGCGGGTTATTGCCGCATGTCACATTGGTCCTATGGATACCGAAGAGACTCAAGGATATATTGAACACAGATTGAAATGTGCTGGATGGACAAATAGGCCTAGTTTTGCTACCGAAGCATTTGAGGCACTTTTTGATGCAAGCGGAGGGATACCTAGGCGCATTAATTCAATTTGTGACCGACTTTTGCTACTTGGATTTCTAGAGAACAAAGATAGATTTGACGAAAATGATGTTAAAGCAGTATCTCGTGAAATTCTAGAAGAATCTGGTCATGTATCAATTGAAAAAACCTCATCCGATAGTATTTTCAACGAAAATTCTAGTCTTTACAATGGTCGTGATAGTTTGAATAATTTTTCCGATTGCGAGAATTTTTCCATTAAAAAAATAAATGAAATAGAAAACTCAAATTTAAGCGATAAATTAGAGCGGGTGGAAAATAGTATGCTTCGTTTAGAGAAAAATAACACGGAGATATTATTGATATTAAAAAGCATTCTTTTATCTATTAAAAATTAATAATATAAATACATGTCTATTCGTTACATCATTTGCGTAGTTGGTGCTCGCCCAAATTTCATGAAAATGGCTCCCATTTTGCGAGCCATATCAATAAAACTACCTAATACCGCAGTCCTTCTTGTTCATACTGGACAACATTACGACAAGGATATGAGTGATCGATTATTCGATGACTTGCAGTTGCCACGGCCAGACATAAATCTTGAAGTTGGCTCTGCAACGCATGCGGTCCAAACCGCAGAAGTAATGCGAAAATTTGAGCCAATTTTAGATGTTTACAATCCATATTGTGTGATAGTTGTTGGTGATGTTAATTCAACGATAGCATGCACATTAGTGGCGGTTAAAAAAGGTGTTCTTGTAGCCCACGTAGAGGCCGGTCTGCGCAGTTATGACAAAAAAATGCCGGAAGAGATTAATAGAGTTTTAACTGATCAAATCGCCGATCGCCTCTATACAACCGAAAGATCTGCTGAAGGTAATTTAAATAGAGAAGGAATTTCTTCCGAACAAATTTGTTTTGTCGGGAATGTCATGATTGATTCTTTAATATATGGCCGAAAAAGTGCGCCCAATGTTTTGGATGTATTGAAATCTGCTAATGTTAATTCATCTATATTAAGTAGTTTGAGAAAGTATGCGGTGGTAACACTACATCGACCATCAAATGTGGATCAACTGGATAATCTCCAATATCTATTAGATGTACTGGTTGAGGTTTCTAATAAATTGCCTTTAATATTTGCTCTTCATCCTCGCACAAAAAATAATATTGAAAAATTTAAGCTTAACTATATTTTTGATGTGAAAAATATAGTATTTATGCCACCTCAAGGTTACCTTGAAATGCTTGGATTGATGTCAAGCGCCGCTGTAATTCTTACTGATTCAGGGGGACTCCAGGAGGAATCTACCGCCCTGGGGGTGCCCTGTTTAACGCTAAGAGAAAATACAGAGCGGCCAATTACAGTAGACCAAGGTACAAATACCATTGTTGGTCGAAATCGTGAGTTGATTTTATCGAATGTTGATGAAATATTGATCGGAAGAGGTAAGTCTGGACGTGTGCCTGAATACTGGGATGGGTCAGCAGCGGAGCGAATTGCCGACGACTTAAAAACATGGCTAATGTTGTAATCTCAAGTTGTATCCAGCATGTATCATAATAATATTATCACTAACGCTTTTACTGTTGATGTAGAAGATTATTTTCAGGTCTCAGCATTTTCACCTTATATTAAAAGAAGCGATTGGGATTTGCATGATTGTCGCGTTGAGAAAAATATTGAAAAGATTATAAGTTTATTAGATAATAGTGGCACAAAGGCCACTTTTTTTACATTAGGATGGATTGCAGAGCGATTTCCTCAAATGGTAAGAAAAATCACTCAGGAAGGGCATGAATTAGCTAGTCATGGATATGGGCACGAGCGCGCCTCTGATTTATCTAAGAATGATTTTTTATCAGATATACAGTCCTCAAAAAAAATTTTAGAGGATATATCAGGAGTTCAAATTAAAGGGTATAGGGCACCGAGTTTTTCTGTTACAGAAAATAATTTATGGGTTTTTGATTGCTTGCTGTCTTCAGGTTACAAGTATAGTTCTAGTATTTACCCAATAAAACATGATCATTATGGTCTGCCCGAATCACCAAGATTTTCTTATCCTGTGCGTGAAGGATTGATAGAAATTCCAATTACTACTTTACGTTTGTTTGGAAGGAATTTCCCGTCTAGTGGTGGAGGATATTTTAGATTATTGCCATATTCTTTATCAAAATTAATGATTGGTAGAGTTTTATCTGCCGATAGGCAGTCGGCCGTCTTCTACTTTCATCCTTGGGAATTAGACAATGATCAGCCTAAGATTAAAAATATAAATATAAAAACTAGATTTAGGCATTATATAAACATAAAAGGGATGGAGGGGAAGCTAATAAAATTGCTTTCCGATTTTAAATGGGATCGAATTGATAAGGTTTTTTCAGTGTAATTTATGAATATGAAGATAGAGGTTAAGCGATTAAAAGTCAATGATTCTGATACCATTAATTTGTGGGATAAATTTGTTTTTTCTAACGTTAACGCAACTTTCTTTCATCGTGCTGGTTGGCAGAAGGTAATAAATAGTGTGTTTAATCATCCAACGTATTTTTTATACGTTGAATCAGCTGGCATTATTCAAGGAATTCTTCCACTGGCACATGTTAAAAGCATTTTGTTTGGAAATTCTCTTATTAGTTTACCTTTTGCGGTATACGGTGGAGTTGTCGCGGTTAACGATGAGATCGGAAATACTTTAGAGCTTGCTGCGCAGGACTTGGCGAAAAGCCTGAATGTCGATCATCTTGAATTTCGGAATTTAGTTCAACGGAATGCAGATTGGCCTGCTCAAGATATTTATGTAACTTTTCGAAAATCTATTCTTCCCACTGAAGGAGAGAATTTATTAGCAATACCACGTAAACAACGCGCCATGATCCGCAAGGGTATTAAAAATGGTTTGTGCAGCGATCTTGATTTTAATGTGGATAGATTTTTTAGCTTATACGCTGATAATGTTCATCGCCACGGTACGCCAGCGATGCCGAAAAAATATTTTTCAGCTTTAAAGGAAGAGTTTGGCACTGATTGTGAAGTGTTAATAGTGTCTACTGTAGATGGTCTTCCAGTTAGTAGTGTAATGAGTTTTTATTTCCGCGATGAAGTTCTTCCATATTATGCTGGTGATAGTGTTTCTGCACGTGATCTGGCTGCTAATGATTTTAAGTATTGGGAACTATTGCGTAGAGCGTGTGAGCTCGGATTAAATACATTTGATTATGGTAGAAGTAAAATTAATACCGGATCTTATGCATTTAAGAAAAATTGGGGATTTGAGCCTAAGTCCTTGAGTTATGAATATTGTCTATATAAAAGGGATTCAATTCCTCAGAATAATCCATTAAATAAAAAATATTCTATTTTTATTTCGGCTTGGAAGAGATTGCCTGTTTCTGTTGCGAATGCAGTAGGCCCTTTTATTGTTAAGAGTTTGGGTTAATTTTTTGCGTAATATACTTTATCTGGTGCATAGACTTCCTTATCCTCCCAATAAAGGAGATAAGGTACGGTCTTATAATTTATTAAAACATCTTTCTGTTGGAAATAATATTTATTTGGGTACCTTTATTGATGATCCTTTGGATGAGAAATATTTAACTGTCGTACAGGGTTTGTGTGCGTCGTTATATTTTGAGAGATTAAGTAGAGGCCGTTCAATACCCCGAAGTTTAGTTGGACTTTTTAATAAAAGCGCATTGACACTTAATTATTACCATAGTCGAACTTTTCAAGTTTGGGTAGATGAAATTATTAAAAATAATAGAATTGATGCAATTGTTGTATTTTCTTCGGTGATGGCGCAGTTTGTGCCTAGCGATTTTTACGCCCGTATGTTAGTTGACTTTGTTGACGTTGATTCTCGGAAATGGGCTGAGTATTCGGATCAAAAGTATTTTCCTATGTCTTGGTTATATCGAAGAGAAGGTAGGTGTCTTTTAAAGTATGAGCGTTTTTTGGCATTGAAAGCATCACATTCTTTTTTTGTGACGGAAAAGGAAAGAAATCTATTTTCTACTATTGCACCCGAAAGTTCATTTAAGACAAGTGCAATAAATAACGGTGTCGATTTGGATTTTTTTACCCCAAACTATACATTAAAATCTCCTTTTGATAAAGATGATGAAAACTGTATTTCTATTGTTTTTACTGGAGCAATGGATTATTGGCCAAATATTGATGCTGTGATTTGGTTTGTTGATAATGTGTTTTCTTTGCTTAGTAAGAATAATTCTAATTACCGATTTCACATTGTTGGTCGTAATCCATCTCAAGCAGTTCTAGATCTGCGTTCTAAGTCGATATCTGTTACTGGTACGGTTGTAGATGTTAGACCGTACTTGCAGTTCTGCACAATCGTGGTTGCTCCGTTAAGAATTGCACGTGGCGTTCAAAATAAAATACTTGAAGCTATGTCGATGGAAAAACCGGTTGTTGCATCTGTAGAATGCGTTCAAGCCATAGATTCGACGGATGGTATTAATGTATTAGCCGCAGAGACCTCGCTTGAGTTTTTTGAAAAAATAGAATTTTTAATAAATAATAAACAACAATCTGTTGCAATTGGCAGGGCTGCACGGGTCAATGTAAAAGAGAAATATGCCTGGAGTTCGCATTTGAAAAAAATTGATAAATACTTAAATTTTGATGAGGCCTAGGCTACTTTATGATTATTAATTCGCCAGATTCTAATAGAAAAATTTGGCTTAACGCGATATTTTCTTTTTTCATTGTTTTGTCGTGGATATTATTTCTATTCTGGGATACATTTTCTGGAATGGTTTCTATATGGGCTAGATCCGAAACCTTTACTCATGGTTTTTTGGTTCTGCCCATTGTCATCTGGCTGATTTGGCGTAAAAGAAATTATCTTTTTGCTCGGGTACCAAAGCCAAACTATTTTGGTCTGGTTTTTATTATTGCTGTGGCAATAATATGGATTTTGGGTGATCTGGTTGCTATTAATTCTGTTACTCAATTGGCATCCATCGCGCTTGTTGTTTTGTTAGTTTTCGCGGTTTTTGGGTGGTCCGTGACATCGGTTATTGTTTTTCCTTTATTTTTCTTGTTTTTTGCAGTGCCATTGGGTGAATTTTTACTCCCATTACTTATGGAGTGGACGGCAAAGTTTACTGTCATTGCAATTCGTTTAAGTGGTGTTCCTGTATATCAAGAAGGTCTGCAGTTTGTAATATCGTCTGGTAATTGGTCAGTGGTCGAGGCCTGTAGTGGTGTTCGGTACTTAATTTCTTCAGTCATGATCGGGACGCTTTACGCCTATCTTAACTATCAATCATTAAATCGTCGTCTTATATTCATTGGCGTTTCTATTGTTATTCCTGTTTTAGCAAATTGGATGCGCGCCTATTTTATTGTTATGCTCGGGCATTTTTCTGAAAATAAGCTTGCTGTGGGGTTTGACCATCTTATTTATGGTTGGGTTTTTTTTGGCGTTGTTATTTTATTGATGTTTTTAATCGGAGGGCGCTGGGCAGAGAATGAGAGTTCCGATGAAAACTACGCTAGCAATGACGTTATAGGTAAAGGTTCTCGCCCATCTTATTTTTGGATAAATGCCTTGTTGATTGCGATTGCGATGGGTATTCCTATTGGATGGAGTAAATTTACTCTAATTGATAATAGATTATCATTGCCTATTATTTCTACGCCAAAGAAATTTTCCTCTACTTGGAGTCGAGTTGACGGAAAAATAAAAATTTTGAAACCCAGTTTTCAAGGTTCAATTAAGAATATAGATGGCACTTATGAGAAAAATTCGTTGCTTGTTGGATTATATATTGCGTATTATAGAAATCAAAACTATAATAATAAACTGGTAAGTTCTGAAAATTCTATTGTTAATACGAAAAGTAAAGAATGGCTTCAAACCGGTAGTGGAAATTATGTCTTGCACGGTACGGTAGATCCCTTACCTGTTCGCGTAACGAATCTTCGCGGCTTAGGTGGTCGCGATCAGATTGGGAATAGTCGTCTGCAAGCATGGCAATTCTACTGGGTAAATGGGGTATTTACTGATAACGACTATAAGGCCAAAGTTTACGGTGCGATACAGCGTTTGTTTGGGAATGGAGACGATTCTGCTATTATTCTTTTATATGCCCAAGATGATGATGACGAGTTAGCTAAAAAATCGATGGAAAAATTTTTAGAAGATAATTATAGTGAAATTAAAGTTATGCTGGAAGCGACTCGCTCTGAGTAGGATTTTTTGATTATTTAATGTTTTAAGGAATTTAAATGACTGTTGTTGCTGTTATTGGTTTGGGGTATGTCGGTTTGCCATTGGTCATAGAGTTTGGTAAACATTTTAGGACTATCGGTTTTGATATATCTATATCTAAAGTTGATTCTTGTTTAAAAGGTATTGATCCTTCTCGTGAGTTATCTAATGCGGAGATGTTGTCTGCTTCTCACGCGGTATATACGTATGATGCCACGATGCTTGCTGAGGCGGATATTGTGGTAGTAGCTGTTCCTACACCTGTTGATGACGCTCATATTCCTGATTTTCGCCCATTGATTGGTGCCAGTACGAGCGTCGGTCGCCATATAAAGGCTGGCACTATTGTTGTGTATGAATCGACCGTTTATCCAGGCGCAACCGAAGAGGTGTGTATCCCCGTTTTGGAGCGGGAGTCGGGTATGAAGTGGAAACAAGACTTTTTTATTGGATACTCCCCAGAACGGATTAATCCTGGTGATAAAGAGCATACATTGACTAAAATTTTGAAAGTTGTATCAGGTGATACGCCTGACACATTGGAGAAAGTGGCTCAACTTTATGAAAAAATTATTGTGCCTGGAGTTCATCGTGCATCCTCGATCAAGGCTGCTGAGGCCGCAAAAGTCATTGAAAATACCCAAAGAGATCTAAATATTGCTTTAATGAATGAGTTGGCGATTATTTTTGACAAAATTGGTATTGATACCACGGAGGTTTTGGAGGCTGCTGGAACTAAGTGGAATTTCTTGAAGTTCAAACCTGGCCTTGTAGGCGGTCACTGTATTGGTGTTGATCCTTACTACCTGACTCATAAGGCCGCTATGCTTGGCTACCAGCCAGAAGTGATATTGGCTGGACGGCGTATCAATGACAGTATGGGGAAGTTTATTGCTGAACAAACTATCAAGCATATGATTGCTTCTGGCAGCTATATAAAAGGAGCGCGGGTCAATATGTTGGGACTCACTTTTAAAGAGAACTGTGGTGATTTGAGAAACTCCAAGGTTATTGACATTATAAAAGAGCTTAAGTCTTACGGCGTCGAAGTGTTTGTTACAGATCCCCAGGCTGAAGCGGAGGAAGCAATGCACGAATATGGTGTTCGTTTGCTGACTTGGGATGAGCTGCCTCGTGCTGATGCTATTGTGGCTGCTGTTGCTCACAGCGAATATGCTGCGTTGTCTATGGAGGATTTTGGCAAAAAGCTCGTCAAAGGCGGCGCTTTTATTGATGTGAAGTCTTCGTTCGATCGCGTTGCGATTGAGGCTGCTGGTTATAAGCTGTGGAGGCTCTAACAGATAGCCGTTTTTTGGTGGTGCATGTTGTGTATCGCTTTGACATGGGTGGATTGGAGAATGGAGTTGTTAATTTGATTAACAACATGAGTTTTGAAAAGTATCGTCATGTCGTAGTTGCACTAACCGACGTTACCGAATTTAAAAAACGAGTTAAACGCGATGATGTCGTCTTTTATGCTCTTAATAAACCATCTGGTCATGCATTTTGGCTGTATCCCAGGTTGTTTCGTTTATTCAAGAAATTGCGTCCTGCCATTGTTCATACCAGAAACCTCGCAGCCCTTGAAGTATTGATTCCTGCATGGGCTTCTGGTGTTTCTGTCCGTATCCATGGAGAGCATGGTCGCGATGTAGGTGATTTTGACGGTAATAGTAAAAAATACCAATGGATGCGCCGTGTTTATGCACCGTTTGTTACCCATTATTTGGCGCTGTCGCGTGACTTGGCGTCTTATTTGACAGACAAAGTTCATATTTCCACCAAACGGATAACGCAGGTTTATAACGGAGTGGATTCCTCACGTTTTTCGCCTGCGGATGTTGTCGGACGTTCTGTGATCCCTGGATGTCCGTTCGTGGACATAGGCTTGTGGGTCGTCGGGACGGTCGGGCGTATGCAGACCGTCAAAGACCAAGTAACTTTAACCCGCGCTTTCATACGTGCATTGGAGATATCGCCAGAACTGAAAACGTGCCTGCGTCTGGCGTTGGTCGGTGATGGACCATTGCGGGAACCATGCCAGATGCTGTTGGATACGGCTGGCCTGTCGCAACTCGCTTGGCTACCTGGTGAGCGTAATGATGTGCCTGAGATCATGCGAGGGCTTGATTGCTTTGTATTGCCATCGCTGGCAGAGGGTATTTCCAATACGATACTAGAGGCTATGGCTTGTGGCTTGCCTGTGATCGCTACCGACGTGGGTGGCAATGCCGATTTGGTAATCGACGGGGTTACCGGGCAAATTGTGCCTGCTGGCGATGTTGACGCTATTGCCTGCAGCTTGGTGCGATTGGCGCGTTCACCAGAATTGGCGCAGAAGATGGGCCGCGCGGGTCGGCAACGCATTCTGGATAAATTTAGCCTTGATGCCATGGTTGGTACTTACCAAGGCCTGTACGATCGACTTTTGGGCATAAGCGAAAACGCTGTGCCACTAGCTCCCACCAACAAATAACCAACAGATAAATACCATGTGTGGAATTGTCGGCATTTTTGATACCCGCAGCGGGCGCGATATTGACCGCGCTGTATTGCACCGCATGAACGAGTCCCAACGCCATCGCGGTCCTGTGGAAGGTGGTCTGTACCTGGAGCCTGGCGTAGGTTTCGGGCACCGTCGCCTTTCTATCATTGACCTGGCGACCGGTCAGCAGCCGCTGTTCAATGAAGACGGTTCGGTGGTGGTGGTGTTCAACGGTGAAATTTACAACTACCAGCAGCTGATCCCGGAGCTGCAAGCCCTTGGGCATGTTTTCCACACCCGCAGCGACACCGAGGTGATCGTCCATGCGTGGGAAGCCTGGGGCAAGGACTGCGTCCAGCGCTTCCGTGGCATGTTTGCTTTTGCGTTATGGGACCGTAACCAACAAACCTTCTTCATGGCGCGTGACCGCTTGGCCGTCAAGCCCATGTACTACGCGGTGCTGGATGACGGTATGCTGGTCTTTGGCTCGGAGCTGAAATCGCTCTTGGCCCATGGTGGCCTGAAGCGCGACATGGATCCGCTGGCGGTGGAGGAGTATTTCGCGCTGGGCTATGTGGCCGAACCGCGCACGATTTTCCGGCAGGCTAAGAAGTTGTCTCCGGCGCACACCCTCACCATCCGCCGAGGCCAGCAGTTGCCGGAGCCAGAGCAGTACTGGGATGTGCGCTTTACGCTGGACAGCAAGATCGGCGCGGATGAGGCATGTGCGACATTGGATGAAAAGCTAAAGGAGTCGGTGCGGCTGCGCATGATTGCCGAAGTACCACTCGGTGCATTTTTGTCGGGCGGCGTGGACTCCAGCGCGGTGGTCGCCGAGATGGCTGAGATATCAAATGAGCCGGTCAACACCTGCTCCATCGCTTTCGACGACCCGGCTTTCAACGAGGCCGCCTTTGCCCAAACCGTGGCCGACCGCTACCACACCAACCACCATGTGGAGATGGTCAAGAGCGACGACTTTGATCTGATCGACACCCTGGCCCGTTTGTACGACGAGCCTTATGCCGACAGCTCAGCCATTCCCACCTACCGGGTGTGCGAGTTGGCGCGAAAGCATGTCACGGTGGCGTTATCGGGTGACGGTGGTGACGAGACATTTGGTGGCTATCGCCGCTACCGCATGCATTTGATGGAGGAGAAGATGCGCTCCTCTATGCCAGCGGCGCTACGCCAGCCCTTGTTCAAGACCCTGGGCCGCATCTACCCCAAGGCTGACTGGGCACCTCGCATGTTCCGCGCCAAAACCACGTTCGAGGGCATGGCCCGTAGCTCGGTGGAAGCTTATTTCCATTCGGTGTCGATCTTGCGTGGCCCCATGCGCGACCAGTTGTTCAGCCCGCGCTTTAAAACCGAGCTGGCCGGATACAACGCCCAAGAGGTATTCGATTACCACGCCAGCCAGGCCCATACCGACGACCCCTTGGCCCTGATCCAATACCTGGACCTGAAAACCTACTTGGTCGGCGACATCAACACCAAAGTAGACCGCGCCAGCATGGCCCATTCGCTGGAGGTGCGCGAACCCCTGATGGACCACGAGCTGGTCGAGTGGATGGCGACTTTGCCGTCCTCGCTCAAGATCCAGGGCCAAGAAGGCAAGTATTTGCTCAAGAAATCCATGGAGCCGCGCTTGCCGCACGATATTTTGTACCGCCCCAAAATGGGCTTCTCGGTACCCTTGGCACGCTGGTTCCGCGGCCCCTTGCGCCAGCGCGTGCGCGATGCGGTGCTGGGCCCGCGCCTCGCGGAAACCGGCTGGTTCAACCGCCAGTACCTGGAGCATCTGGTGGACGCGCATGATTCGGGTGCCCGCGACTACAGCGCGCCCTTGTGGACCCTGCTGATGTTCGAGGCATTTTTGCGCAACGTGATGCAGCCCGAAGTGCACATGCCCACACCTGCGGAGGCTGTGGCGGTATGACGCGCATCTTGCATGTGCTGGACCATTCCATTCCCCTGCACAGTGGTTACACCTTTCGCACCCTGTCCATCCTGCGTGAACAGCGCAAGCTGGGTTGGGAAACCTTCCACCTCACCACCCCCAAACACACCCACGGCAATGCGCTGGAAGAGGATGTAGATGGCTGGCATTTCTACCGCACACCCGCGGCGGCAGGGGAGGGCAGTGCGCTACCCGGGCTGGGTGAATGGGCCATGATGCGCCAGGTGGAGCGGCGGCTGCAGGAAGTGGCCGAACAGGTGCGCCCCGACATCCTGCACGCCCATTCCCCGGTGCTCAACGCCATGCCCGCCCTGCGGGTGGGCAAGCGCCTGGGCATCCCCGTGGTGTACGAGGTGCGGGCGTTTTGGGAAGATGCGGCGGTAGACCACGGCACCACCGCCGAGGGCAGCCTGCGCTACCGGCTCACGCGCCGCCTGGAAACCCGGGCCTTCAAGCTGGCCAGCCACATCTTCACCATCTGCGAAGGCCTGCGCTCAGACATCGTGGCGCGGGGCATCCCCGAGTCCAAGGTCACGGTGATTCCCAACGCGGTAGATGTCGACTCGTTCGACGTGGGCGGTGTGCCCGATATGGCGCTGAAAGCCCGCCTGGGCCTGACCGACTGCAAGGTGGTGGGTTTCATTGGTTCGTTCTACGCCTATGAAGGCCTGGATCTGCTGTTGGCCGCCTTGCCCCAGATTTTGGCCAAGGAACCACAGGTGCGGTTGCTGCTGGTGGGCGGTGGCCCGCAAGACGATGCCCTCAAAGCCCAGGCTTTGGCCCTGGGTATCCAGGACAAAGTCATCTTCACCGGCCGCGTGCCGCATGCCGAAGTGCAGCGCTATTACGACCTGGTGGACGTGCTGGCCTACCCGCGCCATTCCATGCGCCTGACCGAGCTGGTCACACCCCTCAAACCCCTGGAAGCCATGGCGCAAGGCCGGGTGCTGGTAGCGTCCGACGTGGGCGGCCACAAGGAACTCATCCGCCACGGCGAAACCGGCATGCTGTTCAAGGCAGGCAGTGCGCCTGCGCTGGCCCAGGCGATTGTGGATTTGCTGGCCACCCCCGAGCGTTGGCCCCAACTGCGTGCAGCAGGCCGTAAGTTCGTCGAATCCGAACGCAATTGGACAGCCAGCATCGCCCATTACCGTCGCCCCTACAGCAGCTTGACGGGCAGCGTGGCCTGATGGCGTTTGCCGGTATCCGGGTCGGCCTGGTCGGCCCCTTGCCACCGCCTGCGGGCGGCATGGCCAACCAGACCCGGCAACTGGCCGAGCTGCTGCGTTCTGCCCAGGCCCAGGTCACCCTGGTACAAACCAATGCGCCGTACCGCCCCCTGTGGGCCGGGCGCGTGCCGGGCGTGCGGGCGGTGTTTCGTTTGTTGCCTTACCTTTGGGCGCTATGGCGTGCTGCAGGCCGCAGCGATGTGCTGCACATCATGGCCAACTCGGGCTGGTCCTGGCATCTGTTTGCTGCGCCCGCCATCTGGATTGCGCGCCTGCGCGGCGTGCCCGTGGTGGTCAACTACCGGGGCGGCGAGGCCGCGCAATTCCTGCAAGGTGCGCAGGCTGTGGTGCGCAAATCCATGGCCGCCACCGCCGGTTTGCTGGTGCCGTCGGCTTTTCTGCAGGAGGTGTTTGCCCGCTTCGGCATGCAGGCGGCCATCGTGCCCAACATCATCGACCTGGCCCGTTTCCATCCGCGTGGCGGCAAGGCCGCGCAATCGGCGCACCTGGTGGTGGCCCGCAACCTGGAGCCGCTGTACGACAACACCACCGCCATCCGCGCCTTCCAGACGGTGCAGGCGCAATGGCCCCAGGCGCGGCTGACCATCGCGGGCAGCGGCCCGCAAGAGGCCGCACTGCGCCAATTGGTGGTGGATCTGGGCTTGCAGACCTGTGTGCATTTCACCGGGCGGCTGGACCGCGATGCCATGGCCGCGCTGTACCGCGAGGCCGATATCATGCTTAATCCCAGCCTGGCCGACAACATGCCCAACTCGGTACTTGAGTCCATGGCCAGCGGCGTACCCGTGGTCAGTACCGATGTGGGCGGCGTACCCTACATGGTGCAAGACGGCGTGACGGCCTTGCTGGTGCCACCGGCCAAACCAGAGGCCATGGCGGCGGCCTGCCTGCGGCTGCTGGGCGATGCAGGCTTGTGGGCGCGCCTGCAGCAGGCGGGTCTGGCCGAGGTGCAACGCTACACCTGGAGCCAGGTGGCACCCTTGCTGGCCGGGCACTACCGGCAGGCGATTCAAGCAAAATAGCCCTCTACCGCTTATTCCATCGGCGTAAGCAGCTATACATTTTGTAGTATTGACATGTACACCTCTTTAGTCTCCGGTTTGCTATTTCCGCTGCACGAGCGGCTCAAGAGCCACAGCACGGTGGCCACGCGCCGCCACATGGAAACCGCCCAGTGGTGGCCCCCGGCGCAGATTGCGGCCTACCAGTTGCAGCAGCTGCGCGCCTTGCTGGCCGATGTGGGCCAGCACGTGCCGTACTACCGGGACCTGTTTGCGCGCACCGGCTTCGACCCCGCGCAGGTGCAGTCGGTGGCTGACCTGGCCCGCCTGCCGTTCCTCACCAAATCCGTCATCAAAGCGAACACCGACGCGTTGCGCCATGCCCACGCCCAGGGCCTGGCCCGGTTCAATACCGGCGGCTCCTCGGGCGAACCGCTGGTGTTCTTCATCGGCAAAAAGCGCGTCAGCCATGACGTGGCGGCCAAATGGCGGGCCACCCGCTGGTGGGGCGTGGACATTGGCGACCCGGAAATCGTGGTCTGGGGCTCGCCCATCGAGCTCGGTGGGCAAGACCGCATCAAACACCTGCGCGACCAGATGCTGCGCACCCAGCTGCTGCCCGCGTTCGAGATGTCCGAGGGCAAGCTCGACGGCTTCATCGCCACCATCCGCAGCACCCGCCCCAAGATGCTGTTTGGCTACCCCTCTGCACTGACGCACATTGCCCAGCATGCGCAAAAACGCGGCGTGGCCATGGACGACCTGGGCATCAAGGTGGCCTTCGTCACCTCCGAGCGTCTGTACGACAACCAGCGCGCCACCATCAGCCAGGCGTTTGGCTGCCCAGTGGCCAACGGCTATGGCGGGCGCGACGCGGGCTTTATTGCCCACGAATGCCCGGCGGGCAGCATGCACATCACCGCCGACGACCTGGTGGTGGAGATCGTCAACGAAGCGGGCGAGGTGCAGCCACCCGGCGTGGCGGGTGAGATCGTGGTCACCCACCTGGCGACCAACGACTTTCCGTTCATCCGCTATCGCACCGGTGACATTGGTGTACTCGATAGTGCACCGTGCAGCTGTGGCCGGGGCCTGCCGGTGCTGAAAGAAATCCAGGGCCGCAGCACCGACTTTGTGATCGCTGCCGACGGCACGGTCATGCACGGCCTGTCTCTGATCTACATCCTGCGCGACCTGGCCGGGGTGCAGTCGTTCAAGGTGGTGCAGGAGTCGCGCGAGAAAACCCGCGTGTTGCTGGTCACAGGCCCCGGCTTCGAGCCGCCCATGGTGGGCCAGATCATTGCCGGTTTCCAGCGCCGCCTGGGGGCCAGCGTAGCGGTCGAGGTGGAACTGGTGGAGTCGATTGCCGCCGAGAAGTCGGGTAAATTTCGCTACATCATCAGCCATGCTGTTTAACCAACCAGGTAGCCCCTCCCATGCGTGACCTTTTGATCATGTCGATCGTGTTTGCGGGTGCCTTTGCCGCACTGAAGCGGCCCTGGATCGGCGTCATGCTCTGGGTCTGGCTGAGCATCATGAACCCCCACCGCTATGCCTTCGGTTTTGCCTACAACGCGCCGGTCGCCGCGATTGCCTTCGGGGCCACCATCATTGGCTTGCTGACGACCAAAGAGCGCAGCTCTCCCTTCAAGGGGACGGCGGTCACCGTGTTTGCGATGTTCATGGTGTGGATTTCCCTGTCGACCTTGTTCGGGATCGATCCGGGGGATGACTACTGGCAATGGAACAAGGTCATGAAGGTGGATGCCATGGTCCTGGTCGCCCTGATGCTGCTGCATAACAAGAAGCACATCCTGGCCCTGACCTGGATGTCGGCCGGTTCTCTGGCCATGCTGGGTGCCAAGGGCGGCCTGTTTACCCTGATGACCGGTGGCAACTTCCGGGTCTGGGGCCCGCCGGGCTCGTTCATCGAAGACAACAACGAGTTTGCGCTGTCGCTGGTGATGGCCATTCCCTTGCTGCGCTTTTTGCAGCTGCAGCTCACCAACCGCTGGGGCCGCCACGCCATGAGCGTCACCATGCTGATGTGCGCGGTGGCATCGCTGGGCAGCTATTCGCGCGGCGCAATGCTGGCGATGGGGGCCATGGTGGCGTTTCTGTGGTGGAACGGCAAGAACAAGCTGACCGTGGGCCTGGTGCTGTTTCTGGCGGTGCCGCTGCTGGTGGCCTTCATGCCCGATGCCTGGATGGGTCGCATGGAGTCGATTGGCGAATACCAGGAGGACGAATCCTCCATGGGCCGCATTTCCGCTTGGTGGAATGCCTGGAACATCGCATTTCACTATCCGCTTGGAGTGGGTTTTAACGCCGCCCGCCCCGAGCTGTTTGCCTTGTACTCGCCGACACCTGAGAAGGTCCACGCGGCGCACAGTATTTACTTCCAGGTCCTGGGCAACCACGGGTTTGTCGGCCTGTTTCTGTTCTTGACCCTGTGGATTGCCACCTGGCGTTCGGCGGGCTGGCTGCGCACCCGCTGCGGCAACATCCCCGAGGCGGCGTGGTGCGTCGACCTGGGGGCGATGTGCCAGGTCTGTCTGATGGGCTATGCCGTCGGCGGGGCCTTCCTTAGCCTGGCGTACTTCGATCTGCCCTACAACGTCATGGTGATGGTGGTGTTGACCCGCGTGTGGGTGCAAACCAAAGGCTGGCTGCGCGAACCGGCCTATGTGCCCGGCTGGAAAAACATCCCGGGCCTGGCCCGCCCTGTGATACCCCTGCCTGCCAAGCCGGTCAAACGCTATGTTTAAAACCCTGCTCAAGCCCCTGTCGCCCGCAGGTGCGCGGGGCCGCCTGTCGGTGCTCATCTTCCACCGTGTGCTGCCTGAGCCCGACCCCATCTTTCCCGGCGAGGTGGATGCCACCACCTTCGATGCCATTTGCAGCTGGATGAAATCCTGGTGCAATGTGCTGCCGCTGGACCAGGCCGCCCGGCAGCTGCAAAACGGCACCCTGCCCGAACGGGCCGTGGCCATCACCTTTGACGACGGATACGCCGACAACCGCACCCAGGCCCAGCCCATCCTGGCGCGCCACGGCCTCTGCGCCACCTTCTTCATCGCCACCGATTTCCTGGACGGCGGCCGTATGTGGAACGACACCGTGATCGAATCGGTGCGCGGCTGCCGTGCGGCCCAGCTGGACCTGCGCAGCATCGCCAAGCCAGACGGAAGCGGCGACCTGGGCCTGCACACCATTGCCAGCCCCGCCGACAAGCGCAGCGCCATCGGTGCCATCATCGGCCAGATCAAATACCTGCCCGTGGCCCAGCGCCACGCGCTAACGCTGCAGATCGCCGACTGCGCCGAGGTGCAGCCGCCCACCGACCTGATGATGACGTCAACGCAGGTGCGCGAACTGCGCCAGGCGGGCATGCAGATCGGGGCCCACACCCGCACCCACCCCATTCTGGCCACCCTCAGCGCCGAAACCGCGCGGGCCGAGATCGCCGAGAGCCGTCTGCGCCTGGAGCAGCTGCTGGGCGAGCGTGTCGGCCTGTTTGCCTACCCCAACGGCAAGCCCGGCACCGACTACTCGCCCGAGAGCGTGCAAATCGTGCGCGACCTGGGCTTTGATGCTGCCGTGTCCACCACCTGGGGCGCGTCACGTGCGGGCACGGACGTGTTCCAGATCCCGCGCTTCACGCCGTGGGACCGCAGCAAACTGCGCTTTGGCGCGCGCTTTGCGGGCAACCTCTGGAAAACCTGATACCTTTTAGCCCGCCACCGCTTATTCAATAAGCGTGAGCAGCTACGGAATATGTAGCGTCAGCGCCGCGCCGACACCAGAATCCCGCCCACAATCAGCCCAAACGCCAGCCCGTGGTACAGGTGCGGCCATTCGCCCAGAAAGGCGGTGGACATCACCGTGGCAAACAGCGGGGTCAGGTTGATGAATACCCCGGCCACGTTCGGCCCCACACGCTGCATGCCGGCCCCCCAGGCACGGTAGGCCAGCACCGCGGGGCCCACGGCCACAAACACCAGGGCAGCTATCAGCGTCCAGCTCCACTGGATGGGGGCTGCGCCCAGGCTCCACTCCACCGCCGTCATGCTGCCCGACCACAGCAGGCCAAAGGTAATTTGCGCCAGCAAAAATGCCGCCCAGTCGGCGCGGATGGCGGGTGGGTCTTTGGGCAGCGTCAGCAGCCAGCTGTAAAACGCAAACGCCACCGTCGCCAGCAGCATGAAGATGTCGCCCGGCACCAGGCGCAGCGCCAGCAGTTGCTGCCACTCGCCCCGGCCCAGCACTAGCAACACCCCGGCCAGTGACAGCAGCGCGCCCAGCACCTGCTGGCGCGATACGCGCGCCCCAAAAAACAGCGCGCCCACTACCAGCATGCACATCGGCAGGCTGGCCCCTACCAGGGTCACGTTGATCGGGCTGGAGGTCTGCAGCGCCATGTACTGCAGCGCGTTGTATAGGCCCACACCCAGCAGCCCCAGTAACGCAAACCGCCGCCAGTGCGGCCACAGCCCGCTGCCGCGCTTCAAAACCCAGCCGCCCAAGGGCAGCAGAATCGCAAACGCCAGCGTCCAGCGCAGAAAGTTCAGGGTGATGGGCGGCACCAGGGTGTGCACCACCCGGCCCACCACTGCATTGCCCGCCCACATCAGCGGGCCAAAGGCCAGGAGCAGGGCAGTCCGAAAAGTAAGGCGTTCTTGCATGCCGCGCACTTTACCTGGGCTTTCATGGCAGGATGCGGGCGAACCATTTTTCGGAGAATTCCCCATGCGCAGCCAAGCCATCCAGATCCACCAGCACGGTGGCCCCGAAGTGCTGACCCTCACCGAGGTGGACGTGGGCGAACCCGGCCCGGGCCAGATCCGCATCCGCCACCACGCCATTGGCCTGAACTTCATCGACGTGTACCAGCGCAGCGGCCTGTACCCGCAGAACCTGCCGGTGCAGCTGGGCATGGAGGCCGCCGGAGTGGTCGAGGCGGTGGGCGAGGGCGTGACCCACCTGCAAGTGGGCGACCGCGCCGCCTACGCCAGCGCGCCCCCCGGCAGCTACTGCGAGCGCCGCGTGATGCCCGCCCTGTGCGTGTGCAAGCTGCCCGATGCCATCAGCTTCGACACCGGCGCGGCCATGATGCTCAAGGGCCTGACGGCGCAGTACCTGCTGAAGAAAACCCTGCCCCAGGGCGGCTTGCAGCCCGGCGACTTTGTGCTGTTCCACGCCGCGGCCGGGGGCGTGGGCCTGATCGCCAGCCAGTGGGCCAAGGCTTTGGGTTTGCAATTGATTGGCACTGCAGGTTCTGAGGAAAAATGTGCCCTGGCGCTCGCCAATGGGGCGGCATACGCTATCAATTACGCAGCAGAAGACTTTGTCGCACGGGTCAAGGAAATCACCGGCGGCCAGGGTGTCAAGGTGGTCTACGACTCGGTGGGCAAAGACACTTTTGACAAGTCGCTGGACTGCCTGCGCCCGTTCGGCCTGATGGCAGCGTTTGGCAATGCGTCCGGCCCGGTCGCACCTTTTGCCCCCGGCATCCTCGGCCCCAAGGGCTCGCTGTACCTTACGCGCGCCACCCTGTTCAGCCACATCACCACCCGCGAAAGTACCCAGGCCATGGCCGACGACCTGTTTGCCGTGGTGGCCAGCGGCCAGGTGCAGATCCACATTGGCCAACGCTATGCCCTGGCCGACGTGCAACAGGCCCACCGCGACCTGGAAGCCCGCAAAACCACCGGTTGCACCATCCTCACGCTATGAGCGTGCCGCCTTGGTTGGCGCAGTTGCGCGCCGATGCCGACCAGCCGCCGCGGTGCCCCCGTGCGCCGCTGTGGGTGGGCCCGGTGCAGGTCGGCTCGGTGGAGCTGGAATTTATACAAAAAATCGACCGCCTGCGCTTACCCTACCTGCACAGGGTGCTCTTGAAAGTAGAGCAGAACGGCTTGGCAGGCTGGCAACTGCAGGGCGACGCCACCAACAACCTGGCGCACCTGGCGCTGGCCCTGCGCGACGCAGGCTTGGCCGCCACCTGGCGCGACGAGCAACTGGCCGTGGCCGGTGCCGACGGCCAGGTGGTCGCCACCGTAGAGCGGGCCGTCGTTCGCGCCTTCGGGCTCACCACCCGCGCCGTGCACCTGGTGGGGGCTGCGCCGGATGGCCGCGTCTGGGTACAGCAGCGCGCCTTCAACAAACCCAACGACCCCGGCCTGTGGGACACCCTGGTGGGCGGCATGGTGTCTGCCGCCGACAATCTGGACACCGCCCTGGAGCGCGAAACCTGGGAAGAAGCCGGTCTGCGCCTGCCCGCGCTGCAGGCCCTGCGCCCCGGCGGTCTGTTGACCACCCGCCGCCCCAGCACCGACAGCGGCGGCGCGGGCTATGTGGTGGAGCACATCCACTGGTATGCCTGCACCGTGCCAGCAGGCCTGGAGCCGCAGAACCAGGACGGCGAGGTGCAAGGCTTTGCCTTGCTGGAGCCGTCGGAATTGGCGCAGCAATTGGAGCAGGGCGCGTTCACCGACGATGCGGCGCTGATATTGGCGGACTATTTGGCGCTGTAGCGTTGCAGCCAGGCCTGTTGCGCCTGCAGCACCGCGTCGGCGGGCTGGCCGCACAGGGCCTGGTAGAGGGCCGGTGCGGTGGCCCCTTCGGTGTTGATGCACAGCACGCGGGACTGCGCATCCAGGCCCAGTTGCTGCCGCCACGCGGGGGATTGCGCCAAAGCTTGCAGGCCTGCAAAGCCCGCGGCCCCCGATTCGCCGCTGACGATGGGCACGTCGCCTGCGCCACCCTGGGCCAGCACCTGCATGGCATCCACCGCCTGGTCATCGCGGATGGCCAGGAAGGCATCCACCGACGGGGCCAGAAAGCGCCAGGCCAGGGGCGAGGTTTCGCCGCAGGCCAGCCCGGCCATCACCGAGTCCACGCTGCCCCGTGCGCTGGATGCCTTGCCGTGCACCGCGCTTTGCAGCAGGCAGTCGGCCTGTTCGGGCTCGACCACGATGAAGCAGGGCCGTTGGCTGCCGTAGCGCTCCCAGAAATACGCCGCGATGCCCGCCGCCAGCCCGCCCACGCCGCCTTGCAACAGCACGTGCGTGAAAGGCTGCTCCTGCTGCTGCATCAGCTCGTCGGCGATGACCCCATAGCCCTGCATCACATCGCGTGGAATGTCTTCATATCCAGCATACGAGGTGTCCGACACCACCTGCCAGCCGTGGCGCTGCGCCAGCGCGGCGGCGTGGGCTACCGACGCGTCGTAGTTGCCCGGCACGCGCACGATCTCGGCCCCGAAGGCGGCAATGGCCTGCTCGCGCTCACCGCTCACCTGGCTGTGCAAGACGATGACGCAACGCAGGCCCGCGCTGCGGGCGGCGGCGGCCAGTGCCCGGCCATGGTTGCCGTCGGTGGCGCTGATGACCACCAGCCCGGCCAAGCCTTCAGCATGCTGGCCTTGCAGCACCGCGTCGGCGTGCCAGCCGGGGTGCTGGCGCAGCACCAGCCGCACCAGCGCGGCGGGCGCGCCCAGGGCCTTGAAGCTACCCAGTGGCGAGCGCTTCGATTCGTCCTTGATGGACAGGCCGCCCAGTTGCAGTTGCCGCGCCAGGCCGGGCAGGCTCCACAGCGGCGTGGGCTGGGGTGCCAGTTGTGACCAGCGCTGCAACCACGACCGGGTGTCTTGTGCCTGGGCGATGTGCATCACCGCACGCAGATCGGCGGGGTAGGGGCCGCGCAGGGCTTGGGGGTTGGGGATCAGCATGGGATGTTTTTCGGTGGTGGGTTAGCGCGGCAGGCGCAGGCGGATGATTTCGGCAAAGTAGCAGGCACCGGTGGGCAGCACGGCATCGTTGAAGTCGTAGTGGGCGTTGTGCAGCGGCGTACCCCCTTCTGCACCACCGGCCCCGTTCCCGAGGAACACGAACGCGCCCGGCACCACCTTCAAAAAAGCACCAAAGTCTTCCGAGATCATCATCGGTGCCACGTTGGCATCCACCCGCTCCGCACCCACTACCGCGGTGGCGGCGGCCACGGCGGTGGGCACGCACTGCGGCCAGTTCACCGTGGGGGCGAATTCATGGGTGTATTCAAAACTGCACTCGGCCCCGTGCAGGCGGCAAATGCCCTCGCAGATCTCGCGCATGCGCCGCGCCAGCATTTGCTGTACCTGGGGGTCGTAGCTGCGCGTGTCGCCCTTGATGGTGACGTTGCCGGGGATGGCGTTGCGGATGCCGTCGGTAATGAATTCGGTGCACGACAGCACGGCCTGGGCGCTCGGGTCCAGGCTGCGCGACACAATGGTTTGCAACGCCAGCACGATCTCGGCCCCGATGACGATGGGGTCTATGCCCATGTGGGGCCGGGCGGCGTGCGTGCCCCGGCCCCGGATGTGGATAACGAAGTTGTCTTCGCTGGCCATGATGCCGCCGCTGCGGGTGGCGATGTGGCCCGCTGCCATGCCCGGCATGTTGTGCAGGCCGTAGATTTCGTCCACCGGGAAGCGCTGGAACAAGCCGTCGTCCATCATCGCCTTGGCACCCCGGCCATGCTCTTCGGCGGGCTGGAAGATGAAACGCACCGTGCCGTTGAAGTCCCGCCGCTCGCGCAGCAATTGCGCCGCACCCAGCACCATGGACATGTGGCCGTCGTGGCCGCAGGCGTGCATTTTTCCGGGCACGGTGGAGGCGTGCGCGCGGCCCACCGCCGCCTCGGTGATGTTCAGCGCATCCATCTCGGCGCGCAGGCCGATCACGCCGGGGCCATCGCCCACGGTGAGGTTCGCCACCAGGCCAGTGCCGCCAATGCCCCGGTGCACCTCCAGGCCCAGCGCACCCAGCACCTGGGCCACGTAGTCGGAGGTCTGGCGTTCTTCAAAGCCGGTTTCGGGGATGGCGTGCAAATGGCGGCGCCAGTGGCGCAGTTGCAGCGGCAGGTCTTCGGTGGGTGGCATGGGGGCTCCGGGTGGCTGAATATGGTGCAAATTATTCAGAAAGCCCGTGCCGGTGGGCTGCGTAGTGGGGCCACAATTTGCAGCAGTTCTGCGAAAATTTAGAAAACATGCAGAAATTTGATCATCCATTCGACGACAAAGACTTGCGCATCCTGGACGCGCTGCAGCGCGATGCCACCACGCCCGCCGAGGTGCTGGGTGCAGAGATTGGCCTGTCTGCCACCAGCGTGCAGCGGCGCACCAAGCGGCTGCTGGCCGACAAGGTCATCCTGCGCCAGACCTGCCAGCTCTCGCCCGAAAAGCTGGGCTTTGGCATGCGCTGCATCGTTGGTGTGGAGCTGGACGTGGAGCAGGCCGACGTGTTGGCGCAGTTCCGCGCGCTGCTGGCCGCCGAGCCGCGGGTGCAGCAAAGCTACTACGTCACCGGCGCGTCCGACTTCGTGCTGTTTCTGCTGGTGCGTGACATGCAGGATTTCGAGGCGCTGACGCAGCGGCTGTTTTTCGGCAACCGCTTCGTGCGCCGCTTCACCACCAGCGTGGTGATGAGCGTGCACAAGGACGGTGCCGATGTGCCGGTACTCGGCGCCGCCTCGGATCCAAACGTAAAATAAGGGCCTACCGCCCATTCCATCAGCGCAAGCAGCTATCGTAAAAATAGCAAACCCCTCTTTGCCCCATGACCCGCCCCCGCTTCCTCCCCGACGACTTCACCCTGCTCCTGATTGCCGTGATCACCCTGGCCAGCCTGTGGCCTGCCCAGGGCATGGTGGCGCAGGGGTTTGAGTGGCTCACCACGGCGGCGATTGCGCTGCTGTTCTTTTTGCACGGGGCCAAACTGTCGCGGGCGGCGGTGGTGGCCGGTGTCAGCCACTGGCGGCTGCATCTGCTGGTGCTGGGCTGCACGTTTGCGCTGTTTCCGGTGCTGGGGCTGCTGCTCAAGCCGGTCTTCAGTTTCATGCTCACGCCCGATCTGGCGTTGGGCATGCTGTTTTTGTGCACCTTGCCCGCCACGGTGCAGTCGGCGATTGCGTTTACCGCCATGGCGCGCGGCAATGTGTCGGCTGCCGTGTGCAGCGCCTCGGCGTCCAGCCTGATCGGGGTGTTCATCACACCGCTGCTGGTGGGTTGGCTGGTGGTGCCGGGCGGCGTGTCGGGCGCGGGCGAGCTAGAGGCGGTGGGCCGCATCATGCTGCAGCTGATGCTGCCGTTTGTGCTGGGCCAGTTGCTGCAGCCCTGGGTCGGCGGCTTTGTGAAAACGCACGCGGCCAAGCTCAAATATGTGGACCAGGGCTCGATCCTGCTGGTGGTCTACACCGCGTTCAGCGCGGCGGTGATGGAGGGCCTGTGGAAGCAGGTGCCGCTGCCGATTCTGCTGGGCGTGGTGGTGGCCAGTTGCGTGCTGCTGGCCCTGGTGCTGGTGTTGACCACCCGGCTGGGCCGCCTGCTCGGCTTTTCGCAAGAAGACCAGATCACCATCGTCTTTTGCGGCTCCAAAAAGAGCCTGGCAAGCGGCGTGCCCATGGCCAAGGTGTTGTTTGCCGCGCCGGTAGTGGGCGTGATGCTGCTGCCGCTGATGATCTTCCACCAAATCCAGTTGATGGTCTGCGCGGTATTGGCGCAGCGCTATGCCAAAAGAGCCCCATGAGAAACCCTTTAGACACCCTCCGCCCCGATGTACGCGCCATGCACTCCTACGTGGTGCAGGATGCCACCGGCATGGTCAAGCTGGACGCCATGGAGAACCCGCACCGGCTGCCGCCCGCCCTGCAGGCCGCGCTGGGCCAGCGCCTGGGCGAAGTGGCCTTAAACCGCTACCCCGACAACCGGGTGGACTTTTTGCGCCAGGTGTTGGCGGCCCACACCGGCCTGCCTGCGGGCTACGGCCTGATTCTGGGCAATGGCTCGGACGAAATCATCAACCTGCTGGCCATCGCCTGCCGCCGCCCCGGTGCCACCGTGCTGGCCCCGGTGCCGGGCTTTGTGATGTACGGCATGGCGGCGCAGTTGCTGGGCCTGGACTTTGTAGGCGTGCCGCTCACCGCCGATTTCGAGCTGGACACACCCGCCATGCTGGCTGCCATTGAGCAGCACCAGCCCGCCATCGTCTACCTGGCCTACCCGAACAATCCCACCGCCAACCTGTGGGATGACGCCGCCATCGAGCAGATCATCGAAGCCGCCCCAGGCCTGGTGGTGATCGACGAGGCCTACCAGCCGTTTTCCAGCAAAACTTACCTCGACAGATTGACGCGCCACCCCCACGTGCTGCTGATGCGCACGCTGAGCAAGTTCGGCCTGGCGGGTGTGCGACTGGGCTATTTAATCGGCCCGCAGGCGCTGGTGGCCGAGATCGACAAGGTGCGCCCGCCCTACAACGTCAGCGTGCTGAACTGCGAGTGTGCGCTGTTCGCCTTGGCGCATTTAGAGGAGTTTGCGGCCCAGGCCCAGGAAATACGCGCACAGCGCACTATCATTTCCGCAGCACTGGGAGTTTTGCCGGGCGTGAAAGTCTGGCCTAGCGATGCGAATATGCTGCTGGTGCGGGTGCCCGATGCCAGTAAAACTTTCGAGGGCATGAAGGCCCAGGGCGTGCTGGTCAAGAACGTTTCTAAAATGCACCCCTTGCTGCTCAATTGCGTGCGCATCACCATCGGCACCGCCGAAGAGAATTTGCGCATGCTGGCCGCCTTCCAACACACCTTATGACCACGATCCAACGCACCGCCGAAGTCAGCCGCAACACGGCCGAAACCCAAATCACCGTCAAGCTCAACCTGGACGGCACCGGCAAGTCCACGCTGCACACCGGCATCGGCTTTTTCGACCACATGCTGGACCAGATCGCCCGCCACGGCCTGATCGACCTGGACATCCACTGCGTGGGCGACCTGCACATCGACGGCCACCACACCGTGGAAGACGTGGGCATCACCCTGGGCCAGGCGGTGCACAAGGCCGTGGGCGACAAGAAAGGCATCCGCCGCTATGGCCACGCCTATGTGCCGCTGGACGAGGCGCTGAGCCGCGTGGTGATCGACTTCTCGGGCCGCCCCGGCCTGGAAATGCACGTGCCCTTCACCAGCGGCATGATCGGCGGCTTCGACAGCCAGCTCACTTTTGAGTTCTTCCAGGGCTTTGCCAACCACGCGTTTGTGACCCTGCACATCGACAACCTGAAGGGCGTGAACGCCCACCACCAGGCCGAGACCGTGTTCAAGGCCTTCGCCCGCGCCCTGCGGTCCGCGCTGGAGCTGGACCCGCGCTCGGTGGGCATGATTCCATCGACAAAAGGCTCTTTGTAAAGTTTTAAGTAAAATCGGGCCCTACCGCTCATTCCTCCTGCACAAGCAGCAATCAAATTGATAGCAAATAAAACCGTCGCCGTGGTGGACTACGGCATGGGCAATCTGTTCTCTGTATCGCAAGCCGTGATGCATGTGGCCGCTGCCAGTGGCTACCAGGTGGTGGTCACCTCCCGCCCCGAAGACGTGTTCGCTGCCGAGCGCGTGGTGCTACCCGGCCAGGGGGCCATGCGCGACTGCATGCGCGAGCTGCATGACTCGGGCCTGAAAGAAGCCGTGCTGGATGCCGCCCGCAACAAGCCGCTGATGGGCGTGTGCGTGGGCATGCAAATGCTGCTGGACCACAGCGAAGAGCAAGACACCCCCGGCCTGGGCCTGATCCCCGGCACCGTGCGCCGTTTCGACCTCGCAGGCCGCCTGCAGGCCGACGGCAGCCGCTTCAAGGTGCCGCAAATGGGCTGGAACCAGGTGCGCCAGCAAGTCCACGGCGGCCAGCGCCACCCGGTGTGGGGTGAGGTGCCCGACAACAGCTACTTCTACTTCGTGCACAGCTTTTACGCCGATCCGTCGGATGCACGCCACAGCGCGGGCTTGACGGAGTACGGCGCAGCGTTTAGCGCAGCCATTGCACGTGATAATATTTTTGCGACACAATTCCACCCAGAGAAGAGCGCCGAACATGGCCTGGCCCTGTACCGCAACTTCCTCCACTGGTCTCCTTAATTCTTTTACCAACCCGCTGTTCACGGCACCATGCTTCTCATTCCTGCGATCGATCTGAAAGACGGCCACTGCGTACGCCTCAAACAAGGCGACATGGACCAATCCACCACCTTTGGCGAGGATCCCGCCGCCATGGCCCGTAGCTGGGTGGACAAGGGTGCGCGGCGGCTGCATCTGGTGGACCTGAACGGCGCGTTTGCGGGCAAGCCCAAGAACGAAATGGCCATCCGCAAGATCCTCAAAGAGGTGGGCGGCGAGATCGACGTGCAGCTGGGCGGCGGTATCCGCGACCTGGACACCATCGAGCGCTACCTCGACGCGGGCCTGCGCTACGTCATCATCGGCACCGCAGCGGTCAAGAACCCCGGCTTTTTGCAGGACGCATGCACCGCGTTCGGCGGCCACATCATCGTCGGCCTGGATGCCAAGGACGGCAAGGTCGCCACCGACGGCTGGAGCAAGCTCACCGGCCACGAGGTGGTCGATCTGGCCAAGAAGTTCCAGGACTACGGCGTGGAATCCTTTATCTACACCGACATCGGCCGCGACGGCATGCTCTCGGGCATCAACATCGAAGCCACCGTCAAGCTGGCCCAGGCCCTGCACACCCCCGTCATTGCCTCGGGCGGCCTGAGCAATATCGCCGACATCGAGCGCCTGCTGGAGGTGGAAGACGAAGGCATCGAAGGCGTGATCTGTGGCCGTGCCATCTACACCGGCGACCTGGATTTCACCTCGGCCCAGGTGCTCGCCGACAACTACGGCGATGTCTGAGTTGCAGGCCCGCCCCGAAGTCTTCCAGAACCAACCCTGCCTGCGCCTGCACCACGCCAATGGCGACTCGGTGCTGGTGGCGCTGCACGGCGCACACGTGCTGTCGTGGACCAGCGGCGGGGTGGAGCGGCTGTACCTGAGCCCTGAAGCGGTATTTGACGGCGCCACCGCCATCCGCGGTGGTGTGCCGGTGTGCTTTCCGCAGTTCAACATGCGCGGCCCCTTGCCCAAGCACGGCTTTGCGCGCACGTCGGCCTGGACGGCATCGGCGGGTGGCGAAGATTGGCTGGAGCTGCAACTGCACAGCAGCCCCGCCACGCTGGCCCTCTGGCCCCACGCCTTCAGCGCCACCCTGCGCATCGACCTGGCGCCGGGCGCGCTGGAGCTGGGCTTTACCGTACACAACACCGGCGAGCAGCCGCTGGACTTCGCCCTGGCCCTGCACACCTACCTGCGCGTGCAGGATCTGCCCGGCCTGGACCTGCGCGGCCTGGCCGGTCAGCCCTACTGGGACGACGTGGCCCAGACCGACCGGCTGGAAACCGATGTGGTGATTTTTGAAGGCGAGGTCGACCGCGTCTACCAAGCCGCCGCCGAGCCGCTGACCCTGGTGGATGGCCCCGTGCAACTGCGCATAGACCAGAGCCCGGAGCTGGCCCAAACCGTGGTGTGGAACCCCGGCCCGACCAAATGCGCGGCAATAGCCGACATGCCGTTTGATGGCTTCAAGCACATGGTCTGCGTGGAAGCCGCGCACGTCAACACGCCCGTGACCCTGGCCGCAGGTGCCGAGTGGACCGGCTGGCAGCGCCTCATCGTCGTGACCCCCGACTAATCTCATTTTCTGGACATTGCCATGCTGGCCAAACGCATCATTCCCTGCCTGGACGTGACCGGAGGCCGGGTTGTCAAAGGCATCAACTTTGTCGAACTGCGCGACGCGGGCGACCCGGTGGAAATCGCCGCGCGCTACAACGACCAGGGTGCGGACGAGCTCACCTTCCTCGACATCACCGCCACCAGCGATGGCCGCGACCTGATCCTGCACATCATCGAAGCCGTGGCCTCGCAGGTTTTCATCCCGCTGACCGTGGGCGGCGGCGTGCGCACCGTGGAAGACGTGCGGCGGCTGCTCAATTCGGGGGCCGACAAGGTCAGCTTCAACTCTGCCGCCATCAGCAATCCCGATGTGATCGAAGCCGCGTCCGCCAAGTACGGCGCGCAGGCCATTGTGGTGGCCATCGATGCCAAGCGCCGCAGTGTGGAAGACGCAGCCACCCGTGGCCCCGGCTGGGACGTGTACAGCCACGGTGGCCGCAAGAACACCGGCCTGGATGCCGTCGCCTGGGCCACCGAAATGGCGCGCCGCGGCGCGGGCGAAATCCTGCTCACCAGCATGGACCGCGATGGCACCAAGTCCGGCTTCGATCTGGCCCTGACCCGCGCCGTGAGTGACGCCATCAGCGTGCCGGTCATCGCCTCTGGCGGTGTCGGCAACCTCGACCACCTGGCCGACGGCGTGAGCCTGGGCGGTGCCGACGCGGTGCTGGCCGCCAGCATCTTCCACTACGGCGAATACACCGTAGCCCAGGCCAAGGCGCGGATGGCTGAGCGCGGTATTCCGGTGCGGATTTAAGCCAAATCGACCCTTCGCGCCCATTCCATGGGCGTGACAAGCTATAAATTACATAGCGACGGGGGTGGGTGATCTCCAGGCTTCTGGTGCGGACCACCCGGCTTCAGGCTTCCAGGCGAAAGTGCCCGCTGCGCAACAGCGCTTCGCTGTCGGCACGGGCCACCCGCTGCACCGGTTGGGTGGCAGAAAACGGGTATAGGCGGCCCGTGCTGGGTCCGCGCACCTGCACCGCCGAGCGGGCCAGGTAGCGCAGGCGCAGGCTGCCCAGGCCGACCGGCGCTGCGTTCGGTACCGATACCGTCGCCGGGGCCGGTGGCTTAGCGAACGAGGCGAACCGGGCCGGTGTCGGTGCGTGGTTCGGTGGGAACGTGGGTGTGGTCGGAGGCATCGCCAGGCGGGCCGTCGCCAGCGCCTCGCGTTTCTGTCCGCAGCAGCTCATCATCATCTCCTTCCAGGTCAAGAACCGGTGGCGGGGCGGCAGGCCCTAGCCGTTCCAGCAGGCAGGCCGCGCCCGACAGGCCCAGCCAGGCCAGCAGCCATTCCACAGGGTCGCGGGCCACAGCCAGGGCCACCGGCGCGGCCACCCACAGGCTCAGGCAGTAAAAACAGTCCAGCATCTGGCCCCACACCCCCTGGCCCGCCGCGGTGCGCAGGCGCAGCACGGCATCCCAGGGGCCGTCTTCATGCGCCAGCAGGTGCGCCAGCCGCCAGGTGGCCAGCGCGCCCAGCACGGCGGTAAACCAGGGCGCGTCCATGCTCAGTTGGGGGTGGGCAGGTCGTTGCAGATCTTCACCGGCCACGAGGCCTGCGCATAGTTCACGCCACAGGGGCGCCCGGTGCGGTCGTACACCGTCAGGCTGAAGGTGTAGACACAGCAGGCACCGCGCGGCGTGGCAAAGTCGTCGGGCACAAAGTAGGGCAAGAAGGCTTTGCATGCCGGGTCGATGGCGCGCAGGTCAAACATCGCCAACAGGCCGATCACCTGCGGCACGGTGGGCACGCCGCAGCGGGTGCCGGGGTCGCCGACCCGGCTGGTGCCGTGGTAGCAGGCACCGCCGGGGCCGGGCACCGGGATGCTGATGCCCGAGCCGCCCTGCTTGGTGACCGACACCACGTAGTAGTCGAAGTTGTCGTTCGGCCGGGTCAGCGGCAAGAACTCGTCGATGTACTCGTCGTAGGCAATGCCCGACACCGGCAGGCTCCACGGCACGCTGCAGTCTGGTGGCTGGGCGAACTGGCTGACGAACAGGTCGGCGCACTGCGGCACGGCATCGATGCGGATCAGCGCACTCAGCGGCTTGTTGTCCAGCCAGACGCGCTGGGTATCGCAGTAGGTGCCGCCCAGCGTGTCTTCCACCAGCAGGCGGATGGTGTAGAGGCCGCTGAGCTGGCAGCCGCCGATGTTGCTGGACCAGCCCGAGGGCGACAGCAGCGCCTGCGGGTCGTTCAACAGGCACCAGGGTGGGAAGGGCACCGGCACCAGGCAATCGGCCGTCCAGTAGGCGGTGAGCACCGAGGTGTCGGTGCGCATGTTGATGGCCCGGTACTGCGCCGCCGTGCTGAACTCCACCGACCAGAAGTTGCTCCAGCCCGGCGTGGTGCAGTCGGGCTCGAACCCGGCCTTGTAGTCCAGCGTATAGCGCTTGATCTTCAGGCTGTCGTCGCAGCCGCCGATGCTGGCTGCGCCCAGTACCGCCAGGCAGGTGCCAAACGAGGCCTCGAAGGTGCCCGCCGGGCGGCCACACAGCGCAGGCAGGTTGTCGATGAGGCGCGCGCCCGGGTCGGTCCAGGGTGCGTCCAGCGCGGTGCTGCCGCCGATGCCGAGGATGCGCACGTCCTTTTTGAACACCGAAAACACCGTCTGGCAGGGGATGGTGGACTGGTTGGAGCCCAACACCGTGACCCGCACAAAGTAGGTGCCCGCGTTCAGCAAGGTGGTGTTGAGGTAGCCCAGCAGACCGCCCACCACCGGGCTGCTGCCCTGCACCGTGTTGCCCGGAGGCACGGGTGGGTAGACGAAGTTGGCCGCATGCCAGACCGCGCCGTTCAGCGACCATTCCAGCACGTAGTGGCTAAAGCCCAGGCCTGCCGCCGTGCCGGTGATGGGCACCACCATGGCCGGAATCAAGGCGTTGACCTCTTCGGCCACGCAGCCGTCTGGCCCGGTCAGGGCGCATTGCAGCGGGCGGAAACATTCGCGCAGGCAGCGCCAGTAGCTGCGCGCGCAGCGGGCTACATCCACCAGGCTGCGGGCACGGGCCAGGCAGCAGCCAAAGCGGATGGCGCACAGGCACCAGCAGCGGCAGAACCAGAACCAGGGCTGGGCGCTGTGCTCCTTGAACGCGGCGGCCCCCAGCAGGGCCTGGGCGGTGTCCACCGTCAGCAGCCGCTCGAACACGGCGGCGGCTTCTTCCTCGCCCTCCTGGCAATCCACCTGGCCGCCGTCAATCGCCTCGGGCAGGCCTGCGGTGAAGTCCACCGTGGCCAGCTGGTCCGACAGGTAGGGCCGGTAGGCCTTGGCCAGGGCAGCGATCAGCGTGTCCAGGTCCTTGCGCTCGGTGGCGCTGAGCCTGCCGGGCGTGACCGGTGTGCCCAGCACCTCGCGCACGCACAGCCAGTAACGGTACAGGTAGTAGGCCGACAGCCGGAAGCTGCGCGGGCGGCGGCATAGCAGCCAGCCAAAGATGATGCAGCAGCGGATGTGCAGCAGGCACCAGCGCCAGTTGTCGGTAGGGCCCAGCAGTTCGCGGGCCTGCGCAGGCAGCAGGGCCAGGGTGGTTTTTTCATCGGCAAAACGGCTGAACAGGCGCTGCGCCATGGCGATCTCGGCCTCGCAGTCGGGCTCTTGCTGGCTGGCCTCTTTGGCCAGGGCCTGCAGGTCGTTGGCGCGCTGCAGGTCCTCTTCCAGGATGGGCCGGTAGACACCCACCAGGGCCTCCAGCACCTGCTGGAACTCGGGGTTGTCCGGGCTCGGATCGTTCGGGTCGGTATCGCGCAACGCAGCATCGTGGGTGGAGTTAGCGGGCATGGTGGTCTCCTGTATTGGACCCTTTATGGGCTGGATTCAATATAGGAGCCAGGCCAAAAACCGTGTCCACCAATTTGGGGATAAACGCAGCAGCGGGGTGATTGCTCTGTTTTTAGTAGCTGCTTGTGCTTATTCCATAGGCGCAGGCGGCCTATTGGGCTCGAAATTTTTTACGGTGTGCCAGGGTTATGGGTTGGTGGGGTCAGCACTTGTTGGGCCCAGCGCGGCAGCGGCTCCACCAGCGCCTTGACCAGCTCACCTTCGCAAAGCGCTACCAATTGGGGTCCACCTTCCTCGACATCCCGCGCCTCGAAAAGATAAGCCACGGTGGCGAGGCGAACTGCCTGGCACAAGTTTTCCAGCGTACGCGGGTAGCGGGCCAAAACCCGCTCGGGCGGCACGGCATGGCCGCCCTCGGCAACCCTGCCGCGCACACGGGCCAACAGGCGTTGGGGGTCGTCCAGGGCCACCACATACAGCGCTACCACGTAGCCGTACGCCACGGCCTCTTCTATCAACGCCAGCTTGGATGCGTGCGAGAAAACGGTTTCGCTGGCAAAGGAGATACCGGCCTCCAGCGCGCTTGCGCGGCGGGTATCGGCCCATTCGCGGGCGGCGAGTGAGCGCTCTTGGGGGTCACTGATGTGTTGTAGTTGGTCGCGTTCAAAAATATCGGCGTTGATGAAGGGCAGGTCTGCGCCAACGATGCCGTCGCGTACCAGCGCCCGGTACAGCGTGGATTTTCCCGCACCGTTGGGCCCGGCCAGCAGGTGGAAAACGGGCTGCATGGCCGGTGGAAGAACTAGGATTCCTGGGACAGTGCGCGGTTCTCTGCCACTACTTCGCGTACCCGCTGCGCCAGCGAGCCGCTGGTGTCGGCTGCCAGCAAACGGCTAGTGAGCTCTGCCACCGTATGGGCCTGCCGCGCCTTGCGGGCCGCCGCCTCATAGCCTTCGATCGCGGTGCGCGCCTCTTGCACGGTCAGGCCGGAATGTTCGGCCACACGGCCCAGGGTGGCCCAGTATTCGATCTGGCCCGCCACCGAGCGGCGCAGTGGCTGGGCGGCCTCGCGGGCTTGCTGCACCAGCGTGGCGGGGAGTTTGACTGACGCGAAGGCGGTAGACATGGTGGATCTCCTATTTGGCGCATTTTGCGCCATATTGCGCCAAAGTGTTTACAGGGCTTCACCCCGCTTGAACCGCTCCGTCGCCGCCACCAGCGCACTGGCAATGCCAGGCTCAAACGCGGCGTGGCCTGCATCTTCCACCACCTGGAACGATGCTTCCGGCCAGGCCTGGTGCAGCGCCCAGGCCGAGCAGGGCGGGCACACCGCGTCGTAGCGGCCCTGGATGATGACGGCGGGCAGGTGGCGGATGCGGTCTACGTTGCAGATGAGCTGGTTGTCGGTAAAAAACGCACCGTTGCGCATGTAGTGCGCTTCCAGCCGCCCCACGCCCAGCGCCACCGCGTCGGCACCAAATTGCTCGGCCACCTCGGGGCGCGGCAGCAGGTGCAGGCAACTGCCCTCGTAGCGGCTCCAGGTGCGGGCGGCGGCCAGGTTCTCGGTGGGGTCGTCGCTGAACAGGCGCTGCACGTAGGCCGCCAGCAGGTCGCCGCGCTCGGCCTCGGGGATGTGGGCCGCAAACGCCGCATGCTCCTGGGGAAAGAAGTGCCGGATGCCGTTCAGGAACCAGTCGATCTCAGACGGCGTGCACAGGAAGATGCCGCGCAGCACAAAGCCGGTGCAGCGCTCGGGGTGGGTTTGCCCATACGCCAGCGCCAGGGTGGACCCCCAGGAGCCGCCAAACACCAGCCACTGCGCAATGCCCAGCATCTGGCGCAGTTGCTCGATGTCTTGCACCAGCAGTTGCGTGGTGTTGTTGCGGACCTCGCCCAGCGGGGTGGATTGGCCCGCGCCACGCTGGTCGAACAGCACGATGCGGTAGTGGGCGGGGTCAAAAAACTGCCGGTGCTTGGGCGACAGGCCCGCGCCCGGCCCGCCGTGCAAAAACAGCACCGGCACGCCCTCGGGGTTGCCGCATTCTTCCCAGTACAGGGTGTGGATATCGTCCACTGCCAGGGTGCCGGTGCGGTAGGGCTCAATGGGCGGGTAAGGCTGGGGCATGGGTTACTCCTGTTTTAATAGCTGCTTGCGCTTATGGAATGGGCGCTAGAGGCTTATTTTGCTTGAAATTTGGTGCGCAGCCCGGTGCAGGTGGGCAATGCAGTGGCGGATGGCCGGAGACACCACCGCGTCGCTGCGCACGATGGCACCCACGGTGAGCGGCAGGCCGCCCTCGGCCACCGGCACCACCGACAGAAACGCTGCGGCCATGGGGTGGGTGGCGATTTGCTGCGGCATCAGGCCCACAAAATCGCCGCTGGCCACCAGCGACAGCAGTGCCAGGGTGGAGTTGACCACCGCGCCCACCGGCGGTGCCTGCAGGCCGTGGTGTTCGAACAGCAGCTTGGCGTAGCCGGTGTCGTTGGACGCGCCGGTGTACACCCACTTGGCCGTGGCCAGTGCGTTCAGCGAGGTGGCCTGCGCCCGCGGGCTACCCCGGCGCACCACCACCACCATGCTGGTTTGCAGTAGCGGCTCCACAATGAATTCACCCGACGACAGCCCCGTGGGGATGCCGCTGACCGCAATGTCTACATGCCCGGCGCGCAGGCGTTGCATCTGGGCCTGGTAGAGCTCTTCGCTCACGCGCAGCTGGATGTCGGGAAACTCGCGGCCAAAGGTGCGCAGGGTTTCGGGGATCAGCAGCATCACCGCCAGCGGCACCGCGCCAATGTGCAGCGTGCCCACCATCTGGCCGCCGAGCTGGCTGATCTCGTCCACCGCCGTGCCCAGCTCCTTGCACACCGTGAGCGCCCGGGCGTACAGGGCCTTGCCCTGGGCGGTGGGCACCACGCCCTTGGAGGTGCGCACCAGCAGGGTGGTGGACAGCTCCAGCTCCAGTTCACGGACCATCTTGGTCATGGCCGGTTGCGACAGTTGCAGGCGGCGGGCGGCGCTGCGCAGGCTGCCTTCGTCGATGGTGGCGATCAGGGCGCGCAGGGTGGCGAGCTTCATGGTGGACCCCTGGGTTGCGATAACGGCAGGTTATCACGGGCCTGAAATCAACATCTCCCCAAAACGCGGCGCGCTTCGCACAATCCGCCCCGCAAAGAGTCCTTTCCAGGCGCGATGGTCGGCCTGGCATCCAGATTTTGAGCGCACTATTTTTTCACCACAAAAACACCCCTCAGGGTGGAGGAGACATTCATGGCATTCAAACTTACACGCCGCTCGTTGATGGCTGCGATGCCCTTCATGGCTACCAGTGGCGGCCTGCTGGCCGGCTGCGGTGGCGGCGATGACGCAGCGGCGGTCAGCGCCGAAGACACCGCGCTGAAGTTCGACGCCAGCACCTACACCACCGTCAACCTCACGCTGGACGGCGTGGCGTTGAAGGTGCGCCAGTACCGCCGCGTGTACGTGGCCAAGCCCATCAAGATGGCGCTGACCCAGCAGTCGTTCGGCTCGACCACCACCACCACGCTGGCCGACCCGTATGTGTACCAAACCATGTTCATCTCGGTGGCCGAGGACCTGGTGGCCGACCAGACCAAGCCGATCTACGTGGTGGTCAACAACTCCGGCTGGATGACCAGCGCCGTGGCCACCACCGTGACCGAGGGCCGGGCGTTGGTGAGCACCAGCGACACCGATGCCATTGGCGCGGCCCTGAAGGCCGGGTTTGTGGTGGTCAACCTGGGCACCCGCAGCCGGGGCGCGCGCGCCGAAGATGGCCGCTGGGCAGGCAAGTCCCCGGCCCCGGTGGTCGATACCAAGGCCGCCATCCGCTACCTGCGGCTCAACGACAGCCTGCTGCCGGGCAATACCAACCGCATCATCCTCACCGGCACCAGCGGCGGTGGCGGGCTGACATCGGCTGTGGCCGCCAGCGGCAACAGCGCCGACTTTCTGCCGTATCTGGCCGATATCGGCGCAGCGGGCATCCAGGGCACGGGCAGCACGGCCACCAGCACCCTCAAGGACGATGTGTTTGCGGCGGTGGCCTATTGCCCGATCAACAACCTGGGCAACGCCGATGCCGGCTACGAGTGGGAATACAACGCCACCCGCACCGATGCCAACACCGGTGCCCTGGGCGGCGTGGCCTACTCGGCGGGCCCACAACCCGCCGCGTCCACCGCGATTGCCGGTACGTTTGCGGCCTACCTGAACGGCCTGGGCCTGACCCGCGAAGACGGCTCGGCACTGACCGCCACCAATATGCGCGACAGCACCCAGGCTTTCCTGAAAAAGGAAATCGAAGCCCAGCTTGCCAAGGGCACAGCTGTGCCCGCGCTGGGGGCGAACTTCACCATCGGCGGGGTGGCGTACCTGAACGACTGGCTGACCGTATCGGGTATCACGGTGTCCAGCATCGACTACCCCAAGTACCTGGCCTTCGTGACCAAGATCCGCGCGCTCAAAACCGTGGTGGCCTTCGACCCGGTGGGCGTGACTGGCAACCCCAACATCAGCGGCGAATCCACCCTGTTTGGCTCCGACTACTACGGCTACTCCAACTTCACCGCCTGGAGCTGGGCCAACAACGCCGTGAAGGGCGACGGCTCGGGCGTGGACGACACCGGCCTGGCCTGGGATGCGGCTCTGGCCAACACCAGCAACAAACTGGCCACCCAGCTCAAGCTGATCAACCCGATCGCCTACCTCAACACCACGGCCGACACCGCACCGTACTGGTATGTGCGCCACGGCATGATCGACCGCGACACCGCGTTCGCCATGCAGACCCTGCTGTACTACGCGATCAAAAAAGACGCGTCGGTGAAAGAGGTGGACTTCAAGTACCCCTACCTGGTGCCCCACAGCGGCAACTACGACGTGCAGGAAGCCTTTACCTGGATCAAAGCCAAGCTGGCCGCCAACCCCTGATTCCCTGACTCCCGCGCAAGACTTTCAAAGGAGCCTCCATGGCCCGCATCATCGGCGGCATCGCCGTCTCGCACACCCCCACCATCGGCTTTGCCGTCGACCGCGACAAGCAAACCGACCCGGTGTGGGCCCCCATCTTCGAGGCGATGGAGCCGGTCAAGCAATGGCTGGCGGATGTCCAGCCGGATGTGGCCATCGTCACCTACAACGACCACATCACCTCGTTTTTTCTGGACCACTACTCGGCCTTCGCGCTGGGCGTGGGCGAGCGCTACGCGGTTGCCGACGAGGGCGGCGGCGCGCGCGACCTGCCGGGCATAGACGGCCACCCCGCGCTGGCCGCGCACATCGGCCAGTCGCTGGTGGCCGAGGAGTTCGACATGTCGTTCTTCCAGGGCAAGCCGCTGGACCACGGCTGTTTTTCGCCGCTGTCGGTGCTGTGGGAGCATGGGCAGGGTTGGCCGGTGCGCATCGTGCCGCTGCAAATGGGGATTTTGCAGTTCCCGGTGCCCAGCGCCCGGCGCTTTTACAAGCTGGGCCAGGCCTTGCGCCGCGCCATCGAGAGCTATCCGCAAGACCTGCGCGTGGTCATCGTGGCCACGGGTGGCCTGTCGCACCAGGTGCACGGCGAGCGCGCGGGCTTCAACAACACGCCCTGGGACATGCAGTTTCTGGAGCTGTTCGAGAACGACCCCGAGCGCCTGGCCTCGCTCACCCACGCCGAACTGGCCGAGCTGGGCGGTGTGGAGGGGGCCGAGGTGATGATGTGGCTGACCATGCGCGGCGCCCTGTCGTCCCAGGTGCGCAAGCTGCACCAGGCCTACTACCTGCCGTCCATGACCGGCATCGCCGCCGCGGTGTACGAGAACCTGGCCGGGCCGGTGGTTGCGGGCGAGGTGGAGCGCCACCGCCAGGCCATGGCCGTGCAACTGGCCGGGGCCGAGCGCCTGCAGGGCTCCTACCCCTTCAACCTGCAACGCAGCGTGAAGGCTTTTCGGCTGAACACTTTTCTGCACGGCCTGGTTGTTCCCGCCCAGCGCCAGCGCTTTCTGGCCGACGCTGCCGCCTGCATGGCCGAGGCGGGCCTGACGGCGGAAGAATGCGGTCTGCTGCAGCGGCGCGACTGGCGCGGGCTGATCCACTACGGCGTGATTTTCTTTCTGCTGGAGAAGCTGGGTGCGGTGCTGGGCGTGTCCAACCTGCACATCTATGCCGCCATGCGCGGCGAGACGCTGGAGGTATTCCAGCAAACCCGCAACGCTCCCAACGCCCTGTACTCGGTGGCCGGTGGTGGTGCCGCGCCGCCATCCTGGGATACACCTGCAACATCTTGATTGCTCTGTTTTTTATAGCTTCTCGTGCTGGAGGAATAAGCACGGGAGGCTGATTTTTTATAAATTTCCAGACCTACCACCGATGCGCAACTGGAACGCTTTGTTACTTTGATACATGGGCAGTACATGTGTATACGGCCATACGATGTTTCCCACTTCCTGCAAGCCTGAGGGGCTAAAACTTGCAGAAGTGCTCAGCGGGTCTGCCCGGGTAAATCACCCCTGCATCCGCCCATGGAGGGACACATCGATGGGACTTTTGCAACAACTACTGCGCACCAAGGGCATTGAAAAAGACGACCCCGGCCACGGCAGCGGCGGCCTGGACCGCTCGCTGGGTTTGTTCTCGCTGGCCATGATGGGTGTGGGGGCCACCATCGGCACCGGCATCTTCTTTGTGATGGCCGAAGCCGTGCCCAAGGCCGGGCCTGCAGTGATGCTGGCGTTTATCCTGGCCGGTATCACCGCTGGCCTGACGGCGCTGTGTTACGCCGAACTGTCGTCGTCCATCCCTGCATCGGGCTCGTCATATTCGTATACCTACGTGGCGCTGGGGGAGCTGGTGGCGTACATCGTGGCGGCTTGTCTGATGCTGGAATACGCGCTGGCGGCCAGTGCCACCTCGATCGGCTGGTCGGGTTACCTGAACAACTTTTTAAGCAACGCCTTCGGAGTGTCCATACCCGAGGCCTTGCGCAGCCCCATGCTGGTCAGCGGCCCGCAGGGGCTGGAGATCCACGCCGGGCGCATCAACCTGCCGCCCATCATTTTGGTGGTCTTGTGCTGCTTTCTGCTGCTGCGGGGTACCAAAGAATCGGCCACGGCCAACGCGGTGATGGTGATCACCAAGCTGGCGGTGCTGCTGTTCTTTTGCGTCGTCGCCTACTCGGGCTACAACAGCGCGAACTTCACCCCGTTTTTTAACGACAGCGGCTGGCACGGCGTGACGGCAGCGGCGGGCACGGTGTTTTTCTCGTTCGTGGGCCTGGACACGGTGGCCACGGCGGGCGGCGAGGTCAAGAACCCCCGGCGCAACGTGCCGCTGGGCATTTTGCTGTCGCTGGTGGTGGTGACCATTGGCTACCTCGCCGTGGCATTTACCGCGCTGGGGGCGCAGCCTGCGGCGCAGTTCAAAGACCAGGAGGCCGGTTTGTCGCTCATCCTGCAGCAGGTCACGGGCACAACCTGGCCGTCCATCGTGCTGGCCGCCGGGGCGGTGATTTCGGTGTTCAGCGTCACACTGGTCACCATTTACGGCCAGACGCGCATTTTGTTTGCCGTGAGCCGCGATGGCCTGATTCCGCAGACCTTCCAGCAGGTCAGCCACCGCACCCTGGCCCCGGTGAACAACACCGTCATCGTCTGCATTCTGGTGGGCTTGGTGGGGGGCTTTGTGGACTCCACCTACCTGTGGGACATGGTGAGCATGGGCACGCTGGTGGCGTTTATTGCGGTGTCGGCCAGCGTGCCGGTGCTGCGGGCCAAGGGCCTGGACGACCCGCGTGGCAACTTTCGCGTGCCGTTTGGCCCGTACCTGATTCCTGGCCTGAGCATTGCGGCCTGCCTGTACATCATCCGCGACCTGTCGGCCACCACGTTCACCGTGTTTTTCATCTGGATTGCGGTGGCACTGGTGGGCTACTTTGCCTACGGCATGCGCCATTCCAAACTGCGCGGTCAAGAGGCCCCGCAGGCCGCAGGCCGCTCCAACTTGCGCGGAGGCCGTCCATGAAGACGCTGGTAGTGGGCTTTACCCCCGACCCGCGTGGCGAAGAGGCGCTGGTGCTGGCCAAAACCCTGGCGGGCGCGGGTGACACCGCCATTCTGGTCTGCGTGGTCACCCCCGAGGTGTGGGGTTACCCGTCGCTGGCCAACGTCGACCAGGAGTACGGCAAGTTCTTGAACGAATACGCCATTGCGGCCATGGCCCAGGCACGGGCCGCGCTGGGCGATATTCCCCACCTGCGTTTTGAGCGGGTGAGCGCCCGCTCGGCCACGGTGGGCCTGACCCAGCTGGCCGAGCGCGAACAGGCCCACATGGTGGTGCTGGGCTCGGCCCGCAGCGGCAGCGCCATCGGCCGGGCCGCACTGGGCGGGGTGAGCGAGGAAATCCTGCACCTGGCCAGTGTGCCGGTGGCCATCGCCCCCAGCCACTACACCGGGGCCGCCCGCCCCAGCCGCATCACGGTGGCCTATTCGGGCGGCGACGCGGCCCGCAGCACCGTGCTGCATGCGCTGGGCCTGGCGGGGGCTTTGGGCGTGCCCTTGCGGCTGGTGAGTTTTGCGGTGCGCGACCGGCAAATGTTCCCGCCGCTGGCCGGTGGCGGGGCCGAAGACGTGGTGGTGGCCGGCTGGGTCGAGCAGGCCCAGGCCGGGCTGGACATTGTGCGCGGGCAAATTGCCGTCACCGGCTACCCGGTGCAAACCGAGGTCAGCGTAGGCCCCGACTGGGACACCGCCATGGCCGGTGTGGGCTGGTTGGACGGCGAGTTGCTGCTGCTGGGCTCCAGCCGCCTGGGGCCGCTGCAACGGGTGTTCTTGGGCTCCAACGCCGCCAAAATTCTGCGCGCCGCCCCGGTGCCCGTGGTGGTGCTGCCGCGCCAGAGCTGAGCATAATCCGCACACCATGCGCTTTCCCACTACCGTCCTGGCTGCCTGCCTGCTGGTGGCGTGCAGCACGCCACCGCCGTCCACCCCGTCCATGCCATTCGACCCTCACCGTTACCAGACCCAGCAGCTCACGGTGGAAGGCCAGGCCTTCACTGTGCGGGCCTACGAGAACCTCACCACCGTGGCCCGCCCGGTGGAGGCGGCGTACCAGGCCATCAACATCTACGTGCCAGAGGCCTATTTCCACGGCGAGTCGGTGGGCCCGTTCACGGCACAGACCGCACCTATCTTTTTGCCCAACCAGATTGGCGGCTACATGCCCGCCAAGCCCGGCACGGCGACGGGCCGCGCCGGGCCACCCGGTGAGAGCGCGCGGGCCAGCACCATCGCCGTGGCCCTCTCCAAAGGCTATGTGGTCGCCTCGCCCGGCGCACGGGGCCGCACCTCTGCCACCGGCAAGGCCCCGGCGGCCATCGTTGACCTGAAAGCCGCCGTACGCTACCTGCGTTTTAACGATGCGCGCATGCCCGGCGATGCCGAAAAAATCATCTCCAACGGCACCAGCGCGGGCGGCGCGATGTCGGCCCTGCTGGGGGCCAGCGGCAACAGCCCCGACTACGCCGCCGACCTGGCCGCCCTGGGCGCTGCGGACGCGCGCGACGACATCTTCGCCGTCTCGGCCTACTGTCCCATCACCAACCTGGAGCATGCCGACAGCGCCTACGAATGGCTGTTCAACGGGGTGAATGACTACAAGAAGATCGACATCTCCATGCTCGACTTCCAGGTGCAGCGCAAAGAGGTGGCGGGCAGCCTGGGGGCCGAGCAGATCCGCCTGTCTTCTGCGCTGAAAGCGCAGTTCCCCGCCTACCTCAACAGCCTGGCGCTGCGCAGCCCGCAAGGTGGGCTGCTGGCGCTGGACAGCTTCCAGGCGTACGTCAAGTCGCTGGTCATCGCATCCGCTCAGACTGCTCTGAACCAGGGAGCCGACCTGTCCAGCCTGGCCTGGCTGACTGTGCAGAACAAGGTGGTGCGCGACCTGGACTGGGATGCCTATGTGCGCTATGCCGGGCGCATGAAGCTGCCGCCCGCTTTCGACGCGCTGGACCTGGGCAGTGGTGAGAACCAGCTCTTCGGCACGGCCAGCATCGACAAGCAACACTTCACCACCCTGGCCACCCAGCGCAACACTGCGCCAGGGGCCACCCAGGCCGACGCGCAGACGTTGAAGCAGATGAACGCCATGGCCTATATCGGCGCAGCCAGCACCTCGCGCCACTGGCGCATCCGCCACGGCACCAAAGACCGCGACACCTCGCTGGCGATTCCGGTGATTTTGGCTACCCGCTTGCAGAACCAGGGCTACGCGGTGGACTTCGCGCTGCCCTGGGATGTGCCCCACAGCGGCGACTACGATCTGGCCGAGCTGTTCGCCTGGATGGCGCGGATCAGCACCGCGCCGTAACCGGTTGACCCAGCCCGGCCCCCAACGATCGGTGGATGCTCAGTTGATCGTCAGCCGCTGCACGCTGTTACTGGCCTTTTTGGGCAGGGCCACGCTCAGCACGCCGTCCAGGTACTGGCACTGGGCCTGGCTGGCATCCACCTCTTGCGGGAGCTGGAAGCTGCGGGCTACTGCGCCAAAGGTGCGTTCGCTGCGCAGGGTGCGGGCATCTTTGCGCTGGTCTTCCTGCTTGATTTCGGCGCGCAGGGTGACGGTGCTGCCCTCTACCGACACCTGGATGTCCTCTTTTTTGACCCCGGGCAACTCGGCCACCACGTTGTAGGCCTGCGCGTCTTCTTGCACATCGACCTTGATCTGCGCGGGCGAGGGCAGCGGGTCGCCGTGCAGGGGGCGGATGAAGAAGCCGGGGGCCAGGTCGGTGAAAAAGTCGTCAAACAGGTTGTTGCTGCGGCTTGTCATGGCATTCATGTCGTTCTCCTGAATAAATGGTTGATAAGCCGGTGGCGCGCTCTGCAAGCCACCGCATCCACCAATTAATGTCCGCCGCCACAGATTTCAAGAGCTGCCTGCGCGGTGCCCCAGCGTAAAAGCTTCCTCAAACACCGAGTACCCCGCCCAGTCGCTGTGTGCATAGGCCAGGCGCTGCGGTTTTCGTAGCTGCTCACGCTGATGGAATAAGCGATGGAGGCCGATTTGGCTTGAAACTGCTGGGGTGGGTATGGCCATGGCGTGCCCATAGCGGGTAATGTCCATGCGGGTGGCTTTGGCGGCCAGATCCGGGTGGGCGGTGGCCAGCTCGGCCAGGATCTCGTCGCGCCAGGCGGTCCACGGTTTTTCCAGCAGTTGTTGGCGGCCATTGGGCACATCGCCCAGCGCCCGGTAGTAGGTCAGCACCGTGGCCCCGGGCACGGGCAGCAGGCTTTGGTGCATGGCATCCACGTAGCCCAGGCCCGCTGTGTTGTAGAGCACGTTGTCCCAGCTGGGGGCCGGGCCGGGGCGATCAAACAGCGGCTGGGCGATGTGGATATTGGCTACCAGCCAGGGTGCGTAGGTGGTGCGGGCGGCGGCCTGGCGCAAAAAGTCTGGCGGGTTCTGCACCACCCGCGCGGCCACAAACACCGGTAGGGCGATGATGGCCCGGCGGGCCTGCCAGTGCACCACCGCCTGGGTGGCGGTGTCGAACACGTCCACCTCCACGCCCTGGCGGGTCTCGGCGATGCGCAGTACCACCTGGCCGGTGTGCAGCCGGTCGGCCAAGGGCGCGGCCAGGCGCTGGGTCAACCAGCCGTTGCCCTCGGGCCAGGTGAGCACGCCGCCCTCGCGTTCGCCGCCGTCGGCTCCCGGCGCGTGGAAGCCGTGGCGGCTGGCGAAGTAGTGGATGCCCGCCCAGGCCGACACGGTGGCCGTGCCCGCGCCGTAGTCGTCGCGGCAGCAGTAGTCCAGGTACCAGCGCAGGTGGGGGTCATCCAGCCTGTGCTGGTCGAGGTATGCTGCGAAAGTGATAGCTGCTTGCGCTTGTTGAATGGGTGCTAGGGGCCGATTTGGCATAGGAATCGTCCAGCGGGCCTGTTGCCGAAGTTGCGCCACCAGCGCGGCAAACTTCTGGTACTGCGCCAAGGTGGCCGCGCCCACGCCCTGCACCGGCAGCAAGCCGTCTTGCCACGCGCCGTGCACAAAAAGCCGCTCTTGCGGGCTGTGGCACAGGTGGCGTTCGTCAAAGACCCAGCGCCCCGCCACGCGCTGGCGCACGCCCAGTTCTTCCAGCAGGTTTTGCACATCCGGCGCATCGTCGCCGGGTACCGGCAGGTAGTGCGCGCCCAGCGGGCAGGTAATGCCGCCCACCGCGCCGCCCCGGCTGTTGCCGCCCGCGCGGTCTTCCAGTTCCAGCAGGGCGAAGTCTTCAATGCCTTGCAGCCGCAAGGCCCGCGCCGCCGCCAAACCGGCCACGCCACCGCCCGCAACCAGCACGTCGGTACGGCGGGTGGTGGAGGGTACAGGCCAGGCGCGCGCCTCCCGCAAACCATGGCCGCGTTCCAACGCGATGCCGGTGAAGCCGCCGGTGATGTCATGGGTGGGCGCGCAGCCCAGCAGGGGCAGTGTGGTGCTGGCGAGGAAGTGGCGGCGGTGCATCAATGGGGGCCGTGCTTCAACAGGGCGGTTTTCGTGCGCTGCGACAACCACCGGCTGACCGGGTCGCGCAGACCGCGCCGGGTGGCCCAGCGGGCCGCGCACACCGCTACCCACCAGGCCGTTATCGCCAGTGCCAGGCTGGGGGCGGTGGCGCCTTCCAGGCTTTGCAAAGCGGTGCGGCCCAGCACCAGCGCCAGCGACAGCAGCAGGTACATCGCCAGGGTTTGCTGCCCCGCCGGGGCCAGCCAGGTCACCCAGCGCGGTGGGGACGGGTGGCGGTGCTGGTAGCGCATGCACCAGCCCACAGCGGCAGCGGCCAGCCAGATGCCGGGCAGGCCCATCAGCACCGTGGCCAAGCCCAACTGCGTGGTATCGGCCTGGCCCAGCGCATGCAGCCGCACGGTGGCCAGGGCCAGGCCCAGGTTCAGCGCCAAGGCCAGCACCAGGTGCATGGGGCCCAGGTGGCGGCGCCAGAACTGGCGGGCATAGCGCCGCCTGCCCAGCAACCCGAACCGCCGCGCCAGCATGCCCGCCACCGTCAGCCACAGCAGCATGGGCAGGAAAAACAACACCGAGCCCACTTGCGCCCACAGATAGGCATCGGCATTGGCCACCATGAAGTCCCACGGCGTGGGCGCGTGCATCAGCACGATCGGCGTGGGTTGTGCATCGCTGGGGGCGTATTGCGCCAGCCACAGGCTGCCGACCAAGGCCAGCAGCATCGCTATGGCCAGTACCGTGGTGTGCCGCCAGATGCGCAGCAAGCGGGCAGGCCGCACCAAAGCCCACCGGGCGGCCCAGCCGCCGCACAGGGCATACATGGTGAGGATGTCGCCAAAGTACAGCAGCGCGCCATGGAGCACGCCGACCAGCAGCAATGCGCGGTAACGCGCCCGCAGCCCCCGCCATACGTTGTGGCCCGCAGCGCGCAGCCGCAGCGCCATATCGCCCAGGCTGAAGCCCAGCAAAAAGCACAGCACCGACCAGGCCTTGCCCTGCACCAGGCCTACCAATAGGCCGTGCAGCACCAGCGCCAGGGGCGCACCGGCAGGCAGCGGCCCACCCACGGGCTGGGGGTAGTCGGGGGCCTGGGCATAACCTACCGCGTTGACGATAAAAACCCCCAGCAATGCCAGCGCCCGCAAGGCATCGGCCCAGGGGTTGCGCAGGCTGCGGGCGGCTGTCGCCATGCCGCCACTGCAGCCCAGGGCCCAGCCGTCTGCCGCCTTACCGGGACTCGCTGAGCCGGGCATCTTTGGGGTAGCTGACTTCGTAGGCGGCGCTGAAGCGGGCGGTGGTACCGGCCTCCAGGCGCTGGCTCCAGAGCGCTACGCCGGGCTGGTCGCGCCAGGCGGTGGTGGTGGGCTGCGGATCCAGGGTGGCTTTGATGCTGACGTTCTCGTCCACCGCGACCGGGGTGGCTTCCAGCACCTGCAGTTGCACGGCGCTGCGGTGGCGGTTCTCAATGCTGTAGCTGCGCGATTGGGTGCGCACGGCGCGGCTGCCCACAAAGCCTGCGGTGGCCTGCATGTTCTTTTGCGGATCGACCTGCACCCGCACCAGCTCGTCGCGGCCCAGCGACAGCGTCAGCGGGCCGCTGTCGGGGGTGCGCAAGGTGTCGGTGCCGACAAACGCGCCGTCTCGGTACAACTGCAACGGCCCCGTGGGCCACACGCCCTCGGGCAGCGCCAGCTCGGCCACCAGCCAGGCGCTGGCATCGCGGCTGGGCGTGGTGCGGGCAAACAACTGGGCGGTGGCCTCCACCCGGCCCAGTGCCAACGCCACCCGCTGGCCGTTGCTGGGTACGTCGATGGCCTGCGGCACGCTGAATTCGGTGGCGAAGGCATTGTTGAACACACCCACATCGAACAAGGGCGGGTTGACTTTTTTCGCGTACACCATGGGTACTAGGGCCGCCGCAGCCATAGGCCGCGCAAGCATGCCGGTGGTCTGGGGCTGTGGCGGCGGCTGGATGCCGATCTGCCACGGCTGGGGCACCGGGCCGGTGGTGCCCTGGCGCGGTTGCCCGGTGGACAGGCGCAGGCGCACGCCCTGCCAGTTCTCCCCGGTGGCCTGGGCCACCAGCGCTTGCCGCTCCAGCCGCACCTGGCGGGTGGCGGTATCGAGCAGGGCGCGGTAGCTGGGGGTCCAGCCGGGGCCCTGGATCTGGTAGCTCAGGCGCACCGGCGCATCGGCGGGTGTGTTTACCGTGACGGCCACGCGCAGCACCCGGTCCAGGCCCTCCTGGTTGCGGGTGCGCTCGGCCAGCAGCGGTTTGAGCTGGCGGTCCAGGTCCTCTTGCAGGCGCAGGATCTGGGCTTGGCGCAGCAGGCCGTCTTGCCCGGTGCGGCGCAATGCGTCGGCCACGGCCACAATGGTTCTGGGGTCGGTGGCGGCGCGGTTGGCACCCGCTGCGGACTCGGGGTTGGAGAGGGTTTTGAGGTAGTTTTGCACCAGGTTCTGGGCATCGTTTTCTGCACCGAGCTGGCTCTTTTTATCCTCCAGTTCGCGGATGCGTGCATCCAGCGGGCTGGTGGCGCAGCCCAGCGCCGCACCGTCTTGCACCTCTACCGACAGCTCGCCCACCTGCACCGAGGCATCCGCCGCCACCGCCAGGCTTTGCACCTCCAGATCACCGGGCAGGCAGGCAAACACCAGCTTGTGGCTGCCCGCCGCCGCGCGGGCGACCCGCTCGACCTTGGCGCTGCCGGGGTATAGGGTGACATCGGTGATGCGGCTGCTGGTGGGCGTATCCATTGCCGTCTGGGCCGCCAGCGGCAGGCCTGCGCAAGCCAGGGACAGGCCTAACAGGGCACCGAGGCGATGAGGGAAATGGGCGTGGAGGGTCATAGTTTGTAGAGCGCTATAGGGGGCCGACTGCGCATCTGCCCGGCATACCGGATGGCGTGCGGGTGCTAGGAGGCGGCTGCTCGCCAGTATAGGCAGCGACCGCCCGGAACTATCGCCCCCCGCCGCACTCCCACCCCGCCATGACCCGCCGCCACCTCTTCCAAACCGCCCTGGCCTTGATCGCCGCCCACCCCCTGGCCCAGGCCGCAGCAGCCGCTGCCCAGCCGCCCGCGCGCGGCAAGATGCCGGTGCTGTTTATCGGCCACGGCTCGCCGATGAATGCACTGCGCGACACGCCGTTCACCCGGCACCTGGCGCAGCTGGGGCGCGAGCTTCCGCGGCCCCGGGCGATTCTGGTGGTGTCGGCGCACTGGGCGGCCGAGCAGCCGATGCTCAGCGCCACCGCGCAGCCCGAGACGATCTACGACTTTGGCGGATTCCCCCAAGCCCTGTACCAGGTGCGTTACCCCAGCCCCGGCCAACCCGCGCTGGCCCAACAGCTTGCCCGCAGCCTGCCGAATGCGGCGGTGGATACCCAGCGCGGCCTGGACCACGGAGCCTGGACGGTGCTGCACCATCTGTATCCCAAAGCCGACATCCCCGTGCTCCAGCTCGCCATGCCCGCCCGCATCCGTATGGATGAGCATGTGGCCCTGGCAACCGGGCTGAGGGCGCTGCGGTCCGAAGGCGTGCTGATTCTGGCCAGCGGCAACATCGTGCACAACCTGCGCCTGACCAACGAGGCCCCCGGTGCCAAGGCCTATGACTGGGCGCAAGAGTTCGACGGCATGGCCGCCGAGGCCTTGCTGCAGCGCGATATGCCCACTCTGCTGGCGCAGGACAAAGCCAAGCACCCCCTGTGGCGCATGGCCCATCCCAGCATTGAACACTACGTGCCCCTGCTGTACGCCCTGGGGGCCAGCACCGAGGCCGACAAGGTCAGCTTCCCGTTCCAGGGCTTTGAGGAGGCCTCGCTGTCGATGCGCTCGGTGCGGTTCGGGTAGGCTTGCGGCTTTACCCTAAGCCAAGCCATGTTGAACCTTGTCCGTACCGTCCAGACCGTGGACGCGCATACCGGTGGCGAGCCGCTGCGCATCCTGACCTCCGGCCTGCCTGCCGTGCCCGGTACCGGCATTCTGGAAAAACGCGCCTGGCTCAAAACCCACCGCGACGACTTGCGCCAGTTTTTGATGAACGAGCCGCGCGGCCATGCCGACATGTACGGTGCCTACCTGCTGCCGCCCACCACGCCCGGTGCCGATTTTGGCGTGATCTTCATCCACAACGAGGGCTACAGCGACATGTGCGGCCACGGCATCATTGCCCTGGGTAAGGTGCTGGTGGAGTTGGGTTATGTGCAGCGCACCAGTCCGCTGACGCGCATCGGTTTTGACGCACCGGCGGGCTTCATCGAAGCCTTTGTGGAGTGGGACGGCCAGCGCGCGGGCAAGGTCACGTTCAAGAACGTGCCGGCCTTTATCTACCTGCGCGACCTGGAGGTGGACACGCCCAGCTTTGGCCGGGTGCGCGGCGACATCGTGTTTGGCGGGGCGTTTTACTATTACCTGAATGCCGAGCAGGCGGGCCTGACGGTAAAGCCTGAACTGGTCCGTTCGCTGATCCAGTTGGGGGCCGAAACCAAGGCGGCGGTGATTGCCCAGGTGAAGATCCAGCACCCGCTGGAGCCGGGGCTGGACCAGCTCTACGGCAGCATCATCGACAGCGCCCCAAACTGCGAGGGGGTAGACCAGTCCAACGTCTGCGTGTTTGCCGACCGCGAGGTCGACCGCTCGCCCACCGGTACCGGCACTTCGGGACGGGCGGCGCAACTGTTTTTGCGCGGGCAATTGCCGCTGGGGCAGACCTATGTAAATGGCAGCATCGTGGGCAGCCAGTTCGAGGTCAAGGTGACGCAGGCGGTGAAGGTGGGCGACTTTGACGGCGCGCTCACCGAAGTCACCGGCAGCGCCCACATCATGGGCCACCACCAGTGGGTGCTGGAAGAGCTGGACCCGTTCCCCACCGGATTCTTTTTACGCTGAAAGCCGCTATGCAGATACTCAACGCCGAACAGACCGCCCGCGCCTTGCCCTACGCCCAACTGGTGCCCGCCGTGGCCCAGGCCGCACAGGAGCTGGCGCAGCAGCAGATCAATGCCCCCGAGCGCCTGGTGGTGCCCATGGCCGAGGGCGGTGTGCTGCTGGCCATGCCCGCTGTGGCGCACGACCTGAGCGTCACCAAGCTGGTCACCGTGCACCCGCGCAATGCCGTGCACAGCCTGCCGGTGATCCAGGGCGAGGTCGTAGTGATAGACACCGCCACCGGCCGCCGCCTGGCCCTGCTGGACGGCCCCACCGTGACCGCCCGCCGCACGGCTGCCGTCACGTTGCTGGGCATCCAGACGCTGGCGGAGCACAAGCCCGCTTCCGCCCTGCTGATCGGCACCGGTGCCCAGGCGGCCGCCCATGCGGATGCGCTGGTAGAGCACCTGGGAATCGCCCAGTTCTGGGTGGCGGCCCGCAGCCTGGCATCGGCCCAGGCGTTTTGCACGGCGCTGCAGCTTCGCCATCCACAGGTACAGGCGCAGGTGGTGGACGATCTGGACCGCGCCTTACCCACCACCGACCTGGTGCTGGCCTTGACCACCTCGCGCACCCCGGTCATTCCCGCGCACATCGCTGCCCACACCCTGGCCATCGGCGTGGGGGCTTTCAAGCCGGACATGGCGGAATTCCCCCCTGCGCTGCTGCACAGCCGCCAGATCGTGGTGGACGACCTGGGCGGCGCACGGCACGAAGCGGGCGACCTGCTGCAAGCGGGCGTGGACTGGAGCCAGGTGCGTTGCCTGGCATCGGTGCTGGCCACGTCCTTGCCGCCATCCAAGTTGGCCCCGGTGTTCAAAACCGTGGGCCAGGCGGCTTGGGATTTGGCCGCGGCACGCGTGGCGGTCGGTTTTATTTAACGCGCGGCAACCCGCCCCCACTCCGCCTCGTACGTCGTCACCAGCACCTGGTTCGACAGGCGGTTCACCTCGGTCGGTACGCGGGCCATGTCCAGCGGGAAGTCGAACAGCGCGGGCAGGCTGTGGGGGCTCAAAAAGCGCAGGCCATCGGGCAGGGTGGTGGGCAGGCGGTACGGGCGGCGGCTGGCGATGGTGAAGCCCCATTCGCCAAAACTGGGCACGTGGGCGTGGTAGGGCGTGGCGGTCAGGCCCACGGACTCGATGGTGGTCGCAACGGTCCAGAAGCTGCGGCGGGCCACCAGGGGCGAGGTGGTCTGGATGACGGCGTAGCCACTGGCCGAGAGGCGCTGGTCGAGCAGGCTGTAGAACGAATTGGTGTAGAGCTTGCCGATGGCGAAGTTGGTGGGATCGGGGAAGTCCACCACAATCACGTCGAAGGTCTCGGTGGTGGTTTGCAGCCAGTTGAACGCGTCGGTGTTGACGGTGTGCACCTTGGGGGACAGTAGCGCGCCGCCGTTGAGCTGCACCAGGGCGGGCTGCTGGCTGAACAGGGTGGTCATGGCCGGATCCAGCTCGACCAGTGTGATGCTTTCCACGCCGGGGTATTTCAAGATTTCGCGCACCGCCATGCCATCGCCACCGCCCAGCACCGCCACTTTTTTGGGCGCACCCTGGGCCGACATCACCGGGTGCACCAGGGCCTCGTGGTAGCGGTATTCGTCGCGCTGGGCAAACTGCAGATTGCCGTTCAAAAACAGCCGGTAGCCCGCCTTGCCCTCGCCCGGCCCGTGGGTGAGCACGATGCGCTGGTAGGGCGAGGTGCTGGCAAAAACCACCCGGTCCTGGTAGAGCTTGTCTTCGGCCCAGGTGGTGATTTGGTCGGCGGCGGCCATGCCCGCGGCCAGCGCGGCCAGTGTGAAAAAGCAGGCCAGCACATGGGCCCTGAACTGGCGCAGCTCGTGCCGAAACAGCCACAGCGCCCACAGCGCCACGGCGGCGTTCATCAGGCCAAACAGCAGCCCGGTGCGGATCAGGCCCAGGTGCGGCACCAGCAGCAGCGGAAACGCCAGCGACACCGCCAGCGCGCCCAGGTAGTCGAAGGTCAGCACCTGCGATACCAGGTCCTTCAGGGCCACGTTGCGCTGCAGGATGCGCATCACCAGCGGAATCTCCAGCCCCACCAGCGTGCCCACCAGCACCACCAGGCTGTACAGCAGCGGGCGAAAAGCCCCCGGCATATAGGCGTTTGCTATAAAAAGAAGAGCTGGTAGCGCCCCACCGATAAGCGCTACCAGCAGTTCTATGCGTAAAAAGTGGGCGGGCAGCTGGCGCTCAAAAAACCGCGACAGATACGAGCCAATGCCCATGGCAAACAAGTACGTGCCGATGATGGTGGAGAACTGCAGCACCGAGTCGCCCAGCAGGTAAGACGCCAGCGCCCCCGCGGCCAGCTCGTACACCAGCCCGCAGGCCGACACCACAAACACGCTGGCCAGCAGCGCCACCTCGACCGGGCGCGGCCCGGCGTTCTCAGTCCGCATCAGTGGATAGCTGCCGCCACGATGATGCAGATGCCCAGCGACATGGCGGCCACCACCAAGGCCAGCGCCAGGTTTTGCTTTTCAATGATTTCTTCCCACAGCTTGTAGGGCGTGAGCTTGTCCATCAGCACAAAGCACAGCCCAAAAATTGCCACGCCGATGAGCGCGTACACGATGGAGCCCATGACGACTCCGGCCTTCAACCATTCGATTTCCATGGGGATCTCCTTCAAAAATTATTTATGGCCGCCACCGCTGGAGAACCCGCCGTACGAGCCCCCCGAGCTGCGGCTGCTGGACGAACTGGAACTGCAGTTTTCGACATTCGGGTCGCAGTCGCGGCGGCTGCTCAGCACAATCACCAGCAGCACCACGACCACGATGATCCACATGATCGTCTTCGGGGCCATGTTGGCGCCGCCCATGCCCAGCGGGCTGGCATCGCTGCGTTTGAGCAGGTCTTTTTTACCCTCCAGCTTAAAGGCCGTGGCCACCAGGGCGCTGTCGATCTGGCTGCCCACTGACCAGGTCACTTCCTGGGCCGACTGCTCCATGGACAGCAGGCTTTTACCGCTGGCGAAGTCGCGGTTGCTGGTTTTTTGGCCGCGCTGCACCTGCCAGTAGAACTCGCCCAGCACGTAGCTGGTCTCGGCGTTGTAGCTTTCCTTGAGCTGGTAGCGGCTGCCCAGGTAGGTGGCGCTTTGGCCGCTGCCCGCCATCTCGGGCGCGCCGGTGGCGGGCTTCACCAGGCTCCAGCCCTCGGTGCTGTCCACCAAAAACAAAAAACCGCGCTGGGCGTTGAAGAGCAAATACTCTTCCCAGCCAAACTGCTCGTCATCGCCCGGCGCGGTGCCCATGCGGTGCTGGAAGCCCACCACCTGCCAGTCCACGCCCTGCAGCTTGCCGGTTTGCCCCAAGGCGATCAGCGGCTGCACCGGGTCGTCCTGCGCGGCGTGGCGCAGTTCGCCGCCGATGCCACTGCTTAGATCGATCAGGCTGTGGCAGGCCCCGCAGGTGATGCTTTTGCTGCTGGCCAGCTTGACGGACACCGGTGCGCCGCAGCTGGGGCAGTCGAACTGCCGGCCTTTCTCGTCTTTGACGGAATCCGAGCGCAGGCCCGTCAGTTGCAAATCCTCCAATAGCACCGCCGTGCCGATCGACAGGCTGGGGGGCCGCGTGCCGTAGTCCACGCTGAGCACTTCGCCCGCCGCGCTGCGCAGCTCGACCATGGCAAAGGGCTCGCCCAGCGCGGGCAGGTGCGGCAGCTCGCCCTGGGCGGAAATCAGCGACACCGTCTGGTTCGATGCCACGCTGAAGGTTTTGCCATTGATGGCGGTGGTGGCCCCCACGCGGAACTGCTCGGCCATCGGCAGGGCGCGCTGGGCCAGCAGCGGGGTGGTGAAGACGTAGGCGCCGTTGTCTTCGCTCAGGAAGGCGCTGGTGCCGTCGGCGCGCACCGCATGCCATTCTGTCCAGGTGCCCTCGGCGTACTTGTATTGCAGGCGGCCCACCAGGGTGAAGGCCTGTGCTTTCCAGGTGCCGCTGGCCTGCAACTGTAGGGGGCTGTGGTCGTCGAACAGCTCGGCCATCTTGCCGATGCGGGCCAGGGTTTCGCCGCTGCGCACCACCGTGCTCTGGCAGTAGGCGCAGACGGCGTGGGTGGACTGGGCGCTGAGAAAGTCGACCGGCGCGCCGCAGCCAGGGCAGGGCGCGCGGTAGGCGCGTTGGGGGGACGGGGTCGCCACAGAAGCGGTTTAGACGAGCTTTTTGAGGAGTTCCGCTTTCTTGGAATCAAACTCTTCCTGCGTGAGGATGCCCTTGGTTTTGAGGTCGCCCAGCTTCTCCAGCGTGGCCATGACTTCGTCTGGCTTCATGCCCACGGGAGCGGCATTGCCTTGCAAACCGGCTTGCAGGTTCTGCGCCAGTACCTGGCCCAGGGCCACGCCCGCGCCCAGGCCCATGGCATCGCCTGCAATGCCGCCACCACCGCCGCCCGCACCCTCGGCGAACTTGGGGATGGCCTGCGCCGTCTGGTACTGCATGAACTTGCCCATGTCGTTGCCCACCATGCCCATGCCGATTTTCTGGTCCAGCACTTTTTGCAGGTCTTCGGGAAGGGAGACGTTTTGCACCGTCATGCCGTCCAGGTGCAGGCCGATCTTGGCGAATTCGGGCACCAGCTGGATGGTCAGCGCCTGGGCAAACGCGTGCTGGTTGGCGGCCAGGTCCAGGAACGGAATGCCGCTGCTGGCAATCGCGGTGCTGATGTTTTGCAGCACCAGGCCGCGCAGTTGGCCGTCCACATCGGCCACGCCGTACTGCTCGCGGGTGCCGGAGATTTCGGTGTGGAACAGCGCCGGGTCGGCCACGCGGAAGCTGTAGTTGCCAAAGGCGCGCAGGCGCACCGCGCCAAAGTCTTTGTCGCGGATGGTGATGGGCTGGGGCGTGCCCCACTTCTGGTCGATCTGCTGGCGGGTGCTGAAGAAGTACACGTCGCTCTTGAAGGGCGACTCAAACAGTTTGTCCCAGTTCTTCAGGTAGGTCAGGACCGGTAGGGTCTGGGTGGTCAGCTTGTAGGTGCCGGGGCCAAACACGTCGGCCACCTGGCCTTCGTTCACAAAAATCGCCACCTGCGAGGCCCGTACGGTGAGGGATGCGCCGTTCTGGATCTCCATCTCGGCCATCGGAAAGCGCCAGGCGAGGGTGCCGTCGCTGTCCTCCGTCCACTGGATGATGTCTATGAATTGTTTGCGGATGAAGTCCATCAAGGCCATGGTGCGCTCCTGTTGCTAACTGGGTCAGGCATGGTATCCGACCCGGCACCGCCTAATCTCCACCGCCGCCGCAGCCACCGCCGTCGGAGCCTCCGCCGTCGGAGCCTCCGCCGTCCGAACTGCTATCGGCACCGCCAAAGTCGCCGCTGCTACTGTCGCTACTGCTGCTTGCGCCGTCGCTGCTGCTGCCAAAGTCGGCCCCGCAGTAGGCTCCGGCATCGCTTTGCGCGCCTATGTCTTTGCAGTCGGGCGTGTAGCGGTAGCCGCCTTCGATGCCGAACTTGGCATCCAGCGCAAACAGCAGCGGCAGGCGGCTGGGTTTGCGGGGGTTAATGCTTTCTTCCTTGCAGGTCCAGAACCAGGTGCGGCGCAGGCCGTCGTTGTGCTGCCGGTTCTTGCCCATCACCTCGGCGGGCGTGTGGTGCAGCATGCCGCCAAATGCCGCCTGGCACCAGCGCGCATAGCCCTGGGTGTGCAAGATGTAGGCGTGCCAGGCGGTGTCCACCACCTTGGACGGCATGCCCACAAACTGCCGCCCGCTGCGCAAATGCGCCATGAAAAACTGCCGCAGCCCGCGCAGCACCAGCTCGGCATCGCGTGCCTGTAGCCCGGGGTGGGCGGCCAGGATGTGGCTGGTCAAAAAGCGCGGCAGCTCGGCATCGCGGATGAACTGCCTGCGCAAGGCGAGCTCCCAGGACTTGAAGGCCACCTGCAGCAGCAAGCCCATGCCCAGCACCAGCAGCCAGCCCCATCCGGTCTTGAACACGTTCCAGACCGCCCAGGGCAGCAGCACCCACAACAGGCCCCGGCGGGCCCATACCAGGGTATTGATACGTTGGCGCAGGTTCAGGGGTGGTACATGGGGCATACACCCCACTGTAGCCAAAATCCGGTTGCTATTTAAATAGGAGCTGCTTGCGCTGATTGAATAAGCGTGGGGTGCTGATTTGGCTTGTATTTTGTCTACTTGCCCAGAAACGCTAGCAGGTCGTGCGTCAGGCGCTCTTTGTGGGTGGCGAACAGGCCGTGCGGTGCGCCTTCGTACTCCAGCAGGGTGGAGGTGCCGATCTCTTGCGCGGTGGGCCGGGCCGAGCTGGCAATCGGCACGGTGCGGTCGTCGGTGCCGTGGATGATCAGCGTGGGCACGGTGAAGGCGGGCAGGTCGGGGCGGAAGTCGGTGCTGCTGAAAGACTTCAGGCATTCCAGCGTGGCGCGCAGGCTGGCCTGCATGGCGGTGTTGCGGGCCCAGGCCAGCAGCTCGTCGCTGACCGGCTGGCTGAGCACGCCCACGCCAAAGAAGTCGTTGAAGAAGTCGGTGAAAAAGCCGGCCCGGTCCTCGCGCAAGGCCTCGGCGATGGCCGCAAATCCGGCCTCGGGTGCGCCCTCGGGGTTGTCGTCGGTTTGCAGGCGAAACGGCAGTACGGACGACACCAGCGCGGTCTGCACCACGCCCTTGCCGCCGTGGCGCGACATGTAGCGCGCCACCTCGCCGCCGCCCATCGAGAAGCCGATCAGCGTGGTGTTGGCCGCGCCGGTGTAGTTGACCACTGCGGCCAGGTCGTCGGCCAGGGTGTCGTAGTCGTAGCCGCTCCAGGGCTGGCCCGACCGGCCAAAGCCGCGCCGGTCGTAGGCGATGGCGCGGTAGCCCGCCTCGGCAATCGCCATGGCCTGGTCGTCCCAGCTGTCGGCCGACAGCGGCCAGCCGTGCAGCAGGATGACCGGGCGGCCCGTGCCCCAGTCCTTGACGTACAGCGGGGTGTTGTCTTGGGTGGTGATGGTGTGCATGGCGTTCTCCTTGGAAATTTAGTGCCAAATCGGCTGCTAGCGCTTATTGAATAAGCGCTAGCAGCTATCAAAGATGCAGCGTTATGCGGGTACGGTACTTAAACCGGCGCGGTCCCAATGGCGGTGCTTGGTCATGGCCTGGATGAATTCGGGCGCAAAGGTCTTGGGTAGCTCGCCTGCCGCTGCCAGCACCACGCCGGGCTGCGGCTGGGTCACGCCGGGGTCGGTGGGCATGGTGATGCCTAGGCTGGCCAGCAGCCCGGCCCCGGAGCCCGAGGCGGCGATGGGTTTGCAGTGCTTGTAGGCCTCCAGCACAAAGTGCACCGCGTCGCCGTCGGCCACCAGCGCGGCGGCGTGCATGCCCAGGCAGGGCAGGTAGACGGCATCGAAAACGACAGACGGCGTGGTCACCAGGGTGCAGTCCACCGCCAGCAGGCCGCCGTCGGCCATTTCCACCGTGCCCAGTGCGGCAGCGATGGTCTTGCTGGTGGCACCGGCATCTTTCAGGGCCTGCTGCACGGCGGCCACGGCGGTGCCGTCCACGCCGGTACACACCAGAATGGCAACCTGGCGGGTGGCCACGCTGCCGGGGCCGGTGGGCAGCATGCTGAGTGCGGGCGAGGCCTCTACATCCACCGGGTGCGGCGCGTGGCGAAAGCCCGGCCACTGGGTGGCGGCCTGCGCGTCGGGTGCGCCAATGCCCAGCGGCGCGGCCACGCGGGCGGCCAGCTCGGCATCCACATGGGCCAGGTTGTCCACCATGCGCTGGCGGATGGCGGGCGTGCCCAGCTTGGACAGCTCGAACTGGAAGGCGGCAACCAGGTGGTCTTGCTCGGGTGGGCTCTGGCTGATCCAGAACATGCGGGCCTGCGAGAAGTGGTCGTCAAAGCTGGGGCTGCGCTGGCGGATCTTGGGCGACTCCAGCAGCTCGGGCAGGCTGGTGAAGCCCTGGCTGGGGCCTTGCTTGCCGTCGGCGCGGAATTCACTGCCCGCGGCCAGGGTGTTGGGCTCGTAGGCTACCCGCCCGGTATTGACGGTTTGCCGGTGGATGCCGTCGCGCTGGAAGTTGTGCATCGGGCACTTGGGCTGGTTGATCGGCAGCTCGTGGAAGTTGGCCCCGCCCAGGCGCGACAGCTGGGTGTCGGTGTAGGAAAACAGCCGCCCCTGCAACAGCGGGTCGTTGGAGAAATCGATGCCCGGCACCAGGTGGCCGGGGTGGAAGGCGACCTGCTCGGTTTCGGCGAAGTAGTTGTCGGGGTTGCGGTTGAGCACCATGCGGCCAATGCGGCGCACCGGCACCAGCTCTTCGGGCAGCAGCTTGGTGGGGTCCAGCAGGTCAAAGCTAAAGCGGAACTCGTCTTCTTCGGGCACCACCTGCACGCCCAGCTCCCATTCGGGGAACTGCCCGGCTGCTATGGCTTCCCACAGGTCGCGGCGGTGGAAGTCGGCATCCTTGCCGGCCAGCTTTTGCGCCTCGTCCCAGGCCAGGCCGTGCACGCCCAATGTGGGCTTCCAGTGGAACTTCACAAAGCTGGCCACGCCCGCCGCGTTCACCAGCTTGAAGGTGTGCACGCCAAAGCCTTCCATCATGCGCAAGCTGCGCGGAATGGCGCGGTCGGACATCACCCACATCAGCATGTGGGTGGATTCGGGCATCAGCGTCACAAAGTCCCAAAAGGTGTCGTGGGCGCTGGCGGCCTGGGGAATCTCGTTGTGCGGCTCGGGTTTGACGGCGTGGACGAGGTCGGGGAACTTGATCGCGTCCTGGATGAAAAACACCGGGATGTTGTTGCCCACCAGGTCGTAGTTGCCCTCGGCGGTATAGAACTTCACGGCAAAGCCCCGCGCATCGCGCGCCGTATCGGCCGAGCCGCGCGACCCCGCCACGGTGGAGAAGCGGGCAAACACCGGGGTCGGTACGCCGGGCTTGCACAAAAAGCCCGCCTTGGTGAGCTCGGACATGTCCTCGTACACCTCGAAGAAGCCGTGCGCGCCCGCGCCCCGGGCGTGTACCGCGCGCTCAGGAATGCGCTCGTGGTCGAAGTGGGTGATCTTCTCGCGCAGGATGAAGTCTTCCAGCAGCGTGGGGCCGCGGCCACCGGCTTTCAGCGAGTTGTGGTTGTCGGGGAATGCCAGGCCCTGGTTGGTGGTCAGCGGCTCGGCGTTGGCTACAGGTGCAGCCTTGGCCACCTTGCCGGGCGGCGGCGCGCCCTCGGCGGTGAAGTCGGCCTTGTCCTGGGCGAGTTGCTTCTTGGATGTGGCATCAGATTTTTTAGGCATGGAGATTCCTTGTCTTGGGGTGTTCTTTGGGCTTACTTCTTGAGCTTCTGGTAGGCACGGTCGGCCTCGGGGCCGCGGTCGGTGTCCTGCTGGCCCTGGGTTACGTCCCGGTAGGCCTGCTGCACGGTTTTGCTGGGGATGCCGTCGGTCATGCCGACCGACTGGTCCTGCTCGTGCGGCAGCTTGGGCGTGGTCGAGCTGAGGATGTTGGGCCTGCGCCGGGCCGGTGTGGCGGTGTTGACCGAGCGCACGGCGGGAGTGGTTCTTTTGGGCATGGTGGCTGCCTCGCTGGGGGTTGGAGTGGTGCCACGTTATGCCGGTCGCTGCGGCCCGTCCGTGCGGTAGGGCACATAGGGGTGGGGAAGGTAGTACTATGGAATTTGTAGCTGCTTGTGCTTATGGAATGGGCGGTAGAGGCTAGTTTCATGCCTATTTCTGGCGTAGACAAATAACAACCAACGTGCGCCAGCGCACAGACTGCCCCCGCGCGGGCTTTTACCGTCCAGGCTGCTTACATCCACCCATGGAGATGCCATGCAGCCCACTCCCGCTTTCACCCCCCGCACGCCGCAGCCGTTCATGCCCTATTTCGCAGTCCGTGGCGGGGCTGCGCCCGTGGCGCTGGGGGTGGACCTGCAGTTCATCGCCTTGCTCGACAGCTACCGGCCCAGCGGTGGGCTGGCGCGCACGCAGGAGACGCTGGAGCTGTTCATGCGCCGCTGCGGGCCGGACCTGGCCACTGTGGCGCGCTGGATGGCGCAGCGCGAGGTGCTGTGCCTGGACTGGCATGCGCAGAGCTGGATGCCCCTGTTCCAGTTCAACCTGGTGGACATGGTGCCGTTGCCGCAACTGGCACCGGTGCTGGCCGAGCTGAACCCGGTGTACTCCCAATGGGCCTTGGCGGCCTGGTTTGCCCAGCCCAATGCCTGGCTGGACGGCGAGCGACCGGCCGAGGTACTGGTGGCCAACCCCGCAGGCGTGCTGAATGCGGCGCGGGCCGACCGGTTCATGGCCATGGGTTGAGAAGCTTCTGATGCTGTAGGAGACCACCCACACGCAGAACCGGCGGCCACCGATGGCGCCAGGGGCGGGCCGCCGCCAAGATGGGGAATAACTCCCAACAGGAATCCCCATGCGCATTGAATCCCAAACCAAGCCCGAACTCGGCCACATCAGCAGCCTGATCGAATCCATCCGCGTGGCCATGCTGACCACCTTTGACCACCACGGCGCGCTGGTCAGCCAGCCCATGGTGCCGCTGGAAATGGATGCCCAGGGCGCGCTGTGGTTCTTCACCGATCTGCGCTCTGAAAAGGTGGAACATCTGCAGGTGGTGAACCTGGCTTTTACCGATTCCGACAAGTCCACCTACGTGTCGATTTCCGGCCGCGGCGAGATCGTGGAAGACCGTGCGCAGCTCGAACGCCTGTGGACCCCCATGGCCCGGCCCTGGTTTCCCGATGGCGTGGAATCCACCCACCTGGGGCTGTTGAAAATTGTGCCGCAAGAGGCTGAATACTGGGACGTGCCGCACAGCCGCATGGTGCGCATGGTGGCCATGGCCGCATCCGCCGTGGTGGGCCGCCCGGTAGGCCTGGGCGAGCACGAGACGTTAACCAATCTCTCCTGATCCACCCCGTTACCATGGCCCTATGAATACAACTGTGACGCGAACCGGATCCAAATGGCGCGTGGGGCTGGCAGCGGTGCTGCTGTGCGCTGCGGGTGGGGTGGCGGTGGGCGAATGGATGGGCTGGCCGTTTCTGGCGGTGCCGCTGCAAAATTTTCTGTCCGACAAGCTGGACCGCAAGCTGCGCTTTGCCGACGAGGGTAGCGCCGCCACCGGTTTCATGGTGCGCTTTATGGGCGGCATCCGCTTGCAGGCCCCTTTGCTGCACATCGCCGCCCCGGCCTGGAGCACCACCCCCCACATGCTGCGGGCCGAGGACGTGGCGCTGGAGCTGCGCTATGCCGACCTGTGGCGCGCCTACCAGGGTGAGCCCATCCGCATCCACAGCCTGCAGGCGCGCACGCTGGACGGCAACATCGAACGCATGGCCGATGGCCGGGCTTCCTGGCAGTTTGGCAAGACACCGCCTGTAGCCGCACCCGACACCCCCACCCGCCTGCCGCAATTCGGCACGCTGCGGGTGACCAACGGCCTGGTGCACTACGTAGACGCGCCGCTCTCGGCCAACCTGGATGCCACGCTGTCGCTGGTGCCGGGCAGTGTGGGGGCCGATGGGCAGACCACCAGCCTGGTGAAGATTGAAGCCAAGGGCCGCTACCGCAAGCAGCCGCTGAAGATCCTGCTGGCATCGTCGGCGGTGCTGCCCTCAGAGGGCGGCAAGACCTCGACGCTGCCGGTGGCTGTGACCATCAACGCCACCGTAGGCCGCGCGCAACTGGACTTCAAGGGCATGGCCCCCGATGCGCTGCAGCCGCAAAATTTCAGCGGCGATTTCAGCCTTAAAGGCCCTTCGCTGGCGGCGGTGGGCGACCCGTTGGGGGTCACGCTGCCCACCACGGCAGCTTTCAAAACCAATGGCACGCTGGTCAAAACCGGTGGCCGCTGGCAGGTGGTGGTGAAAGATGCCACCGTGGGGGCCAGCCGCCTGAATGGCGCGTTCACTTTTGACCCTGCGGGCCGTGTGCCCCTGCTGTCGGGCAAGTTGGGCGGCAGCCGCCTGCTGCTGGCCGACCTGGGGCCGGTAGTGGGTACCACGTCCGCCGAGATGGCCGATGCCGCAGCCCCTGTGGCCACCAACGCCCAGGCCAAGGGCCGGGTGCTGCCTGACCGCGCGTTCGATTTGCCCGCCCTGCGTGCCATGGATGCCAATGTGCTGATCAACATCGGCGAGGTCGACCTGAACACCAGCTACCTGGAGCCCTTGCAACCTTTGGCGGTACACCTGGAGCTGCAGGGTGGCGTGCTGCGCCTGCATGATCTGGTGGCCCGCACCGCCCAGGGCCAGTTGCGCGGCGAGGTGGCGCTGGATGGCCGGGGTGACAAGGCCCTGTGGACCGCCAACCTGCGCTGGGACGCGGTGCGGCTGGAGCGCTGGCTCAAGATCACCCGCGCCAATGGGGCCCCGCCGTATGTCTCGGGCCAGCTGTACGGCGAGGCCAGGCTGGCGGGGCAGGGCCGGTCTACCGCGCAGATTCTGGCCAGCCTGCAGGGCACGGCACGCACCACCTTGCGCAACGGCAGCGTGTCGCACTTGGGCATGGAGCTGGCCGGGCTGGACATTGCCCAGGGTCTGGGCATGCTGGTCAAGGGCGATGATGCCCTGCCGGTGCAATGCGCGGTGGCCGACCTGGTGGCCAAGGACGGCATCTTCCGCCCCAAGGTGATGGTGGTGGACACCGCCGACTCCGCCGTGTGGATCGACGGTTCGCTGTCGCTGGCCACCGAGGCGCTGGACCTGCGCGCGGTGGTGGTGCCCAAAGACTTCAGCCCGCTGAGCGTGCGCACGCCCATCAAGGTGCAGGGCACATTCAGCAACCCCCAGGTGTCGCTGGAGAAGGGCCCGCTGGCCAAGAAGGCGGCGGCATCGCTGCTGCTGGCCCTGGTGAACCCGCTGGCCGCGGTGATTCCGTGGATCGACTTGGGCAATGCCGAGGCCGCCCAGCGCGGTGCAGCCGGGTGTGCGGCACTGACGCAGCGCTCGACAGGCAAAAAGTAGGCCCTCTAAAAAATTTAAGCTTTTTAGGCCTCTAGCGCCCATTCCATGGGCGGTGGCAGCTACTAAATATATAGCTAAATAAGCGGACGCGGCTGCGGCTTGCCATCGCCATATAGGTCGGCCAGCCGGGCCAGGGCTTTCACATCGCGCATGTGCAAGGTGCCATCTTCAATGTGGTGCAGGCCGCGGCGCTCCAGCTTGCGCAGGGTCTTGTTGGTGTGCACCAGCGACAGGCCCAGGCCGTCGGCGATGTGCTGCTGGGTCAGCGGAAACGGCACACCGGCCTTGCCACCATCCGGCTGCAAGGCCGCAGCGCGCTTGAACAAAATGATCAGCAACATGGCGATGCGCTCCTCGGCGCTGCGCCGCCCCACCGACAGCAGGGTGTCGTCCACCATCGACTCTTCGTGGGCGGTGAGCCAGGTGATGTTGAAGCCCATGGTGGGCGACTGGCGGTGCAGCTCCCACAGGGCATCGCGCTGGAACACGCACAGCTGCGCATCGGTCAGCGTCTGTACGCCGTGGGCTGCGGCATCGCCCATTTTTTGCTGCACGCCGATGAAGTCGCCCGCCAGCAAAAACGTCAGGATTTGCCGCCGCCCGTCGCTCAGGGTTTTGTAGCGAAAGGCCCAGCCGCTGCGCAGGGTGTACAGCGGGGCATCGGTCTGCCCCTCAAAGATCAGGGTTTCGCCTGCGCGCAGGTGGATCTCGCGGCGCTTGAGCGACTGCACCAGCGTCAGCTCGTCACCGTTGTGTTCGACAAACAAGGGCAGTGGCCGCAGAGGGCAGGCGCTGCACCGGACTTCATCCATGGGGTTCCTTTGTGTGGGTGGCTGTGGGGGGAAAGCAACCATGTCATTTGACACTTTGTCTAGGTGCTTACACCCATACATTCCAGTCTTACGTTTATTTCACGCTTTTATGCACGCATCTTATCCACCGAATCCCCTGCCCGACGAGGCCTTTCGGGTCGCGCTTGAGGACTGGGAGCTCCTGTTTGCGGCGGTGCTGACGCGCCTGCGCGACACCGTGGTGCGCGATGCCGCGGGCCACCCGGTGTGCCCCGTGGTGCTGGAGTGCGCCGACACGCTGGAGCACCTGCGCCGGACGCATCCCGCTATGTGCGCTAACGCACGGTAAAGCGCGCAGCCAAGCCCTAGATTCACGGGATGCAGCAACCGCTGCTGACTACCCCACACAAGGAAACTGCCATGAGCATTACCACCATTATTTTGATCGTTCTCGTTTTGATGCTGATCGGCGTGCTGCCGACCTGGTCGCACAGCAGCAGCTGGGGGTACGGCCCCACCGGCGGCCTGGGGCTGGTGGTAGTGATCATCATCGTGCTGCTGCTGATGGGCAAGATCTAGCGTGCGAACCGGTGCCGTCCTGACCTGCCTGGGCGTGGCCCTGCTGGGCTGCGGCGAGATCGCGCGGCTGTCGGTGGCGGACGGCACCGGCCCCAAGCCCGTGCTGCCCGCGCCCGTGGTCACCGTGTTGCCTACGGTCCACATTGCACCGGCCAAGCCTTGGGAAGACGGCATGCGGCCCACCGCTGCGCCGGGCACCCAGGTGGCGGCGCTGGCCACCGGCCTGGTGCACCCACGCTGGCTGTTCGTGCTGCCCAATGGCGACGTGCTGGTGGCCGAAACCAACGCCCCACCCAAGCCGGAAGACGGCAAAGGCATCAAGGGCTGGGTGATGGGCCTGGTGATGGGCTGGGCCGGGGCGGGCGGTGCCAGCGCTGACCGCATCACCCTGCTGCGCTCCAGCAAGGGCGACGGCGTGGTGGATGTGCGCACCGTGCTGCTCGACGGCCTGCACTCGCCCTTCGGCATGGCGCTGGTGGGTAGCGACCTGTACGTGGCCAACACCGATGCCGTGCTGCGCTTTCCCTACACCCCGGGTGATACGCATATCAGCGCACCTGGCCAACAGGTGGTGGCCTTGCCCGCAGGCCCCATCAACCACCATTGGACCAAGAACCTGGTGGCCAGCCCGGACGGCCAGCATCTGTATGTGACCGTGGGGTCGAACAGCAATGTGGGCGAGCGCGGCATGGCCGCCGAGGCAGAGCGGGCGGCCATCTGGCAGGTGGACGCGCGCACCGGGGCGCACCGCATCTTTGCCAGCGGCCTGCGCAACCCCAACGGCATGGCATTTGCCCCCGGTGGTGCGCTGTGGACGGTGGTGAACGAGCGCGACGAACTCGGCAGCGACCTGGTGCCCGACTACATGACTTCGGTGCGCGACGGCGGCTTTTACGGCTGGCCGTACAGCTACTTCGGCCAGCATGTGGATGCGCGGGTGCAGCCGCCCCAGCCTGCGCTGGTGGCCACAGCGCTGGCGCCCGACTACGCCCTGGGGCCGCACGTGGCGCCGCTGGGTCTGGTGTCGGCTGAGGGCACCAGCCTGCCAGCGGCCTTTGCCCACGGCATGTTCGTGGGCCAGCACGGCTCCTGGAACCGCAAGCCGCACAGTGGCTATAAAGTGGTTTTCGTGCCGTTCCAGGGGGCGCAGCCCGTGGGCACGCCGGTAGATGTGCTGACGGGATTTTTGAACGGCGAGGGCAAGGCGCATGGCCGCCCGGTGGGCGTGGCGCTGGACAAACAGGGCGCACTGCTGGTGGCCGATGATGTGGGCAATGTGGTCTGGCGGGTGACGGCGAAATATTGAAAAGAAGGAGTGCAGAGCATGGGTTTTTTGCGTGCCGTGGTCGCTGCGATCGGCTTGGGCCTGGTGGGCTGTAGCAGCCTGCCCACCATCACCCCCCAGATCGCCCAGCCGCGCGGTACGCCGATACGCCTGGCGGGCTCGCACGGGGCGATGTCGGCGCAACAAAGCCAGGCCATTCTGGTGCGCCTGCAAAGCCAGGGCACGCCCACCAGTATTTTTGACCGGCACCTGGCGCTGGAAGAAGCCACGGTAGGCAGCCCGCTGATGGCCGGTAACGATGTGCGGCTGCTGCAGGACGGCCCGGCCACCTACCAGGCCATGTTTGCGGCCATTGCGGCAGCGCAAGACCACATCAACATGGAAACCTACATTCTGGAAGACGACGCGGTGGGCCAGCAGTTTGCCCAGGCGCTGATGGCCAAGCAACGCCAAGGCGTGCAGGTGAACCTGATCCGCGACAGCGTGGGCACGCTGGGCACCCCGGCGGCGTTTTTCCAGCAGCTGAGCGACAGTGGCATCCAGGTGCTGGAGTTCAACCCGGTCAACCCCTTGCTGGCGCGCAAGAGCTGGGCGCTGAACCAGCGCGACCACCGCAAGCTGCTGGTGGTGGATGGCCGCACCGCGTTTCTGGGCGGTATCAACATCAGCAGCGTGTACTCGGGCGGTTCGCGCAGGCTCAACAAAGCCGAGCCCACCGAGGACAGCCTGGCCTGGCGCGACACCGATCTGCAGCTCAAAGGCCCGGTGGTGGCCGAGTTCCAAAAGCTGTTCATGGCCACCTGGGAGGCGCAAAAAGGCCCGCCGCTAGCCGCTAAAAACTACTTTCCACCGCCCGAGCGCGTAGGCCAGCAGGTGGTGCGGGCCATTGGCAGCTCACCCGACGAGGCCTATAGCCAAATTTACGTCACGCTGCTGTCGGCCATAGGCAGTGCCGAATCCAGCGTGCGCATCACCAATGCCTACTTTGCCCCCGACCCGCAGTTGCTCGCCGCCCTCAAGGCGGCTGCCGCGCGCGGCGTGGACGTGGCACTGATCCTGCCCAGCCAGACCGACTCGTGGCTGGTGTTCCACGCCGGGCGGCGCTACTACGAGGAGATGCTGGAGGCGGGGGTCAAGATCTACCAGCGGCGCGGGGTCATCCTGCATTCCAAAACCGCGCTGATCGACGGTGTCTGGGCCACGGTGGGCTCCACCAACCTGGACTGGCGCAGTTTTTTGCACAACCAGGAGCTGAACGCGGTGGTGCTGGGCTCCGACTTTGGCAGCCAGGTGCAGGCCATGTTCGACAAGGACTTGGCCGCGTCTGAGCAGGTGCTGCTGGCCGAATGGCAGCGCCGCGCCGTAGATCTACGTCTGAAAGAGTGGTTTGCGAGAGCTTGGGAATACTGGTTATAGATATGGCTCACCCCCAGGCTCCAGTGCTGCGCACTTTTCTCCAACCCCCTTGCAGGGGGCAACACCAGCAGCCTGGCAAAGCCAGTTCTGCGGTGTTTCTGGGCTATGTGCGTTATGACTGAGACATTGTTGTTAGGCGATGCGTTTATGAATAAATATTTTTTGGCAGGTGGGGTGGTGGCCGTGGTGATGGTGGCCATGGATGTGCTGTGGCTGGGTTTCCTGGCCAAGTCGCTGTACCAGGACGGGATTGGCCATTTGATGGCCGAGCGGCCCCAGGCCTGGGCGGCGCTGGCGTTCTACCTGGTGTATGCCGTGGGATTGGTGGCGTTCGTGGTGGCACCCAGGTTCGGCGTCGAGGGTTGGCACGGCGCGGCTTGGATGGGTGCCTTATTTGGCTTTGTGGCGTATGCGACCTATGATTTATCCAACCTGGCCACGCTTAGAAACTGGCCGTTGTGGCTGTCGCTGGTGGACATGGCCTGGGGCAGTGTGGCCAGCGCGGTCGCCGCCACGGCAGGCAAGCTGGCCGTTGACAAGTTCTGACTTTTCACAAGGAGCGGACCATGGCCTACACAACATTGATGGTGCAACTGGAGCCGGGGCATGCCAACGTGGCGGTGCTGCAGGCCGCCGGGGACCTGGCGGAGCGCTTCCACGCCCAGGTGGTGGGCATTGCGGTGTGCCGACCGATGCAGATGGTGTATGGCGAGGCCTATCTGTCGGGTGAATTGATTGCGCAGGAAAAGAAGGAGATGCAGGCCGAGGTGGACGCTGCCGAGGCCGAGTTCCGCAGCGCCTTGCTGCCGCGTGCGCGGGGCCTGGAGTGGCGCTCCATGGTGATGTTTGCGCCCATGGCCGACTTTGTGGTGCACGAGGCCCGTAGCGTGGACCTGCTCATTACCGCGCGTGGTATCAAGGACAGCCTGGACCCGTCGCGCGGGGTGGCGGTGGGTGATCTGATCATGCAGTTGGGTCGGCCCATCTTTGTGGTGCCGCCGGTGCTGGAAGACCATTCACTGGACCGGGTGGTGGTGGGCTGGACGGATTCACGCGAAGCCCGCCGTGCCGTGGCCGATGCCATGCCGTTGTTGCAAAAGGCCACCCACGTGGTGGTGGCCGAGATGGCGGCCAACGCCGACTTTTCCGAGGCCCATAAACGCCTGAACGATGTCGTGGCCTGGCTAGGGCGGCACGGGGTGGTGGCCCAGCCGCTGGTGGTACTGTCCTCCGGCGACGACGCAGCCGGGCTGGATGCGATTGCCGAGGAGCAGGGTGCCGGGGTGATTGTGGCCGGTGCCTACGGCCACAGCCGCCTGCGCGAATGGGCCATGGGCGGCGTGACCCGCAAACTGCTACAGCACGCCGACCGCTACCTGCTGGTGTCGCACTGAATTCATATAGCCAGGTATTGGGCTTCGAACTGTTCCACAGGAATCGGTTTGCTGAACAGAAAGCCTTGCACTTCGTCGCATTGCAGGCGCCGCAGCATGCGCGATTGCTTTTCGGTTTCCACACCTTCAGCCACCACTTTGAGCTTCATGGCGTGGGCCAGATCGATGATGGTGGACACCAGGGCCAATCCTTGGGGACCGGTGGTCATGTCCACCACGAAGGAGCGGTCGATCTTGACGGTATCCACGGGGAGCCGGGACAGGTAGCTGAGCGACGAAAATCCGGTGCCAAAATCATCGATGGCAATGCTCACGCCCATGGCCCTGATGGTTTGCAGGCTGTCGATACTGAGCTTGATGTCTTCCATCAGCAGGCTTTCGGTAATCTCCAGCTCCAGCCCGGCCGCGGCATGTATGTCTTGCCCAATGGCCTGCCGGATTTCGGCAACAAAGCTGCGGTGGCGCAACTGCAGGGGCGACACGTTGACGGCAATGCGCACCGCCTGTAGCCCCGTGCTGCGCCAGCGCAGGTGGTCGGCAATCGCTTTGCCCAGCGCCCAGCGCCCCACCTCGTAGATCAGCCCGGTTTCTTCCAGCAGCGGAATGAACTGCCCTGGCGGGACCAGGCCGGTGCGCGGATCGTTCCAGCGGATAAGCGCCTCCACACCGGTGAGTTTGCCGGTGTGCAGGTGGATCTTGGGCTGGTAGTGCAGCACAAACTCTTCTTTCTCTACGGCCTGGCGCAACTGGTTTTCCAGCGTCAGCTTGCCCAGCACCGACTCGGTCATTTTCTGGGTGTAGAACAGATAACGGTCGCCGCGGGCCTTGGCTTTTTTCAGCGCCGCTTCGGCGTGCTTGAGCAATACATCGGCAGTGCTGCCATCGTCCGGGAACAAGGCCACACCGGCTTTGGCTGCGATCCGAAACGGGGTACCGTTCACGTTGAACGCGTGTTCTAGAAAGCTTGCTTTGCCTTTGTCCAGCGCCCGGGCAATGTCGTCGGCCTGCGCAAACTCGGGCATCACCACCGCAAAGTGGTCGGCCCCAAGATGCGCCACCAAATTGGAGTCGCCTACAAAACGCGTTATCCATACGCCTACCTGTACCAGCAGCGCGTCGCCCGCGGTTTGGCCAAAGCTGTCGTTGATGTTCTTGAAGCCTTCCAGGTCGATCAGAAACACTGCCAGTTTGTGTTGGCTGCTGCTGGCGCTGCGCATGTACTGCGTGACCCGTTCCAGAAACAGATGCCGGTTGGCCAAACCGGTCAGCGCGTCGAAGTAGGCCAGGTAGTTGAGCTGGTCCTGCTTGTCGATGTGGTCGATGGCGAACGCGACATCTCCCGACAGCTCTTTCAGCAAGGCCATTTCTTCCGGGCCAAAAAAGTCCAGTTCACGTGCGTAGAGCGTAAACACGCCGACGATTTCGTCCGCAATCATGAGCGGCAGCATGACCGCCGAGCGTATCCCTTGCTGCTGGTGAAACTGGGGGAAAAGGGCCTTGGGGTCGTTTTGAACATCGTTGGACACCACCGCAGATTTGGCACCCAGCAGGGTGCTCACCAGGGACTTTCTTTTGGGGTCGAAAGTTTCCATGGCCATGCGGTCTTTGAGGGTGGTCAGAAATTCGCCTTCCAGACCGTGCGAGGCTACGGGCACGATCTTCATGGTGCCATGGTCGACAAGGCCGATCCAGCTGGCGCGGAAGCCGCCCTCGTCAACCGCAATCTGGCAGGCATGCCTGAAGAGTACCTTGCGGTCGCGCACGCGCACCTGCAGCGCGTTGATACCGCTGAGCATGGCGTAGACCCGGTTCTGGTGGAGGATGCGGTCTTCGGACTTTTTGCGCTCGGTGATGTCGCGGACCAGGGTGACAATGGTCCAGCGTCCACTGGCGAACTGCGCGTGGCGGCGCAGTTCCAGCCAGACCTTGCTGCCGTCATTGCGGCTTTGCAACATCTCTACTGGCTTTGTATTTCCGTCGCTGGCGATGATGCTGTCGTAGGTGTGTTCCAGCTCCGCGCGTGAAATGGAAGGGATGTCCCAAGGCATTTCTGCCAGCAGCGCCTCGCGGGTTTGGCTGCGCATGCTGCAGGCTGCGTCATTCACGTGCACAAAGCGCATGCTGGTGCGGTCCACCAGGTAAATGGCATCGGCAATAGCGTCCATGGCCGCACTGAAGCGCAGCAAAGCCATCTCATCGCGCTTCTTGGCGGTACTGTCCATGTGCATCACCACCACGCCACTGCGTACACCGTCTTCCAGTGGCGTCACTGTCAGTTCAAACCAGCGCAGTTCGGTGGGCGAATGGCAGGGGTATTCCATGGAAAAGCTTGGTAGCCGCCCCTCCAGCACCGCACGGATACCGGCGGCCACGGTTGCACCTTCCGATGCGGCTTCTCCCACGGCTGCGTCGCATACCGCCAGATAATCCAGGCCCAGCCCATAGTCGGTCTTGTGCAGCACGTTTGCGCTGGCAAACCGTTGCCATGCGTCATTCACCGAGATGATGATGCCTTGGGCATCAAGCAAGGCAATATGCGCCGGTATGGCGTTAAGGATGGCGGTTTGTTTGCGGGCCTCAAACAGCCGCAAGTTGTCTTGTGCACGCCGCAGCAAAAGCGTGCGGCCAATCTGGTTGGTGACCGCGTCTACTTCGCCGCCCGTGAGCTCTTCCAGGCGTTGCTCGGTGTTGTGCAATACCTCGATCAGCGCCTCGACTTCCTGGGCGCGGGGGGCCACAGGGGGCGAATTTGCGCTGTCCATACCGTTCTCAGCTGTCCAGCCCCAGATCTCGCAGCACGGTTTGGGTTTGGCTCAAGCTGCCCACGATATGTCGCTCCGGCTGCGGTGCCACTTTTACTAGCGTCGGTGTCATGGAGATGCCGTCTGCCTGCCCACGCCGTGGCTCCTGCAGCACATCGATGATTTCGATTTTGTGCCGGTTCGGCAAATGGCTGCGGCACAGCGCCTTGAGGTTGGAGATGGCCCGCATGGAGTTCTGTGCTCCACCGACCACGTACAACCGAAATTTGAATAAGGTACGCCGCAACATATGGGTCTTACGTACCCGGTGGGGCGGCAGGTGTCTGTGCAGGCGGTTTTTGCGCTGTGGCGGCCCCCAAGGCCGCCAGCCATGATTTCAGTGGCAAATTGGCGATGCCTCTGGACAACAACTGGGACGACAGCCCGGCGAACAATGCCGGTTTCAGCACCCAGCGCCAGGGGCGGGTCCAGGCCACCAGGGCACCCAGGGCCAGCGCACCCAAAGCCAAACCCAGCGGGTTCCGCCGTGCCAGGGGCTGCACCACGGCCAGCGCGGTCTCGGCTGCCAGTTGGCTGGCAACGCGCAGCGGGTGCTGCATCCACCAGCTGGTGACGGCCTCGACCAGCACGGTGACCACCGGGATCGACTTCAAATGGGTAACCCATGCGGGTGCCGATGGGCGCGTCCCGCTAGCGGTCGTGTTTTTGGTTTTGCCTTGCAGGGCTTGGCGCAGCAAGGCGCGCGAGTTTTCCAGCCGCTCTGTGGCGGTGGTCTGCGCCAGAGCCAAAGCCGCGCTCACGGCGTGCTCGCTTCACGCAACATTCCTATGTCGGCCTTGACCTGCTGGCGCAGATTGTCAAATCCGTTACCGGGTTCCCGGCGGGCAACCACCAGGCACCAAATGGCTGCGGCGATGGGCAGCAGCGGTGCCGCTACCAAGGCCCAGGGCGCATGCATTTCCGAAAAAGGCACTATGGCCCACAGCATGAGTGCCACCCCTGCCAACACCGTCGCTACCACTACGCTGCACAAGGCCACTGCGTACAACAGGATACGCAGTTTCCAGGCGCTCGATACATGGCCGATTTCTTCGGCCACCAGATCGGCGTAGGCCTCGACGTGGTCTACCAGCAACTGGGGCTGGGTCGCCACCAGGCGGAGCAGGGGGTGCATATGCAAGGGCCTAGTGGGTTTAACGGTCGTCGCGCGAGCGGCTGGCGATCTGCACCAGGGCAGTCAGCACGGCACCGGCAGCTGCCGCGATCAGGATGGCTTTGACCGGCTCGTCCTTGATGTAGTTGACCGTGCGGTCCGATGCGCTGCGGGCCTGGGCGCGCACTTTGTCGGAGCTGCCATGCACGGCATCCAGGCCTTGCTTTAGGTAGGCATTGGCCGTTTCAGCGGCGCGGTTCAGCAGCGGTGCGGCTTGGCGACGCAGGTCTTGCACCGTGTTGTTCAAGCCGTCCAGCGTGCTGTTGGCGGCACGCTGGGTCGACTTGATGGCATCGGTAGCGGTGTTGGCTGCCTGGTCGGCCAGGGTGTTGGTGGTGTCTTCAGGATGGGTATTCAAATTCAACATGGTAATTCCTTAAGGGTTATAAAAACGGGAACTTATTTTTTCTTGATCAAACCGAACAAGAAGCTGGCGACGGCCAGCACGGCAAACACGATGAACAAAATCTTGGCAATGCCTACCGCGCTGGTGGCGATGCCGGTAAAGCCAAACAGGGCCGCGATCAGTGCGATCACGAAGAAGACAACGGCGTAATGCAACATGGCAGTTCCTTGACTAGATGGGCGGCTTGAATGCCCGGGTTCTTGGGGGTCGCAGGCAGTGTTGCTGCGATGTCCCAAGTGTCTGCCGACCGGCTGTGGCGGGCGATAGGCAGCGTCGCCGTAGCCCTGTGGGGAGAACGCGGGAGCCCGTGTAGGACAGCGCTGACACCGCAGCTTATGGAGTGGCCGTGTCCTTGGGGCTTGCCGCCGGGAGTTTGGCGCGGATCAGCGTGCCCTGGCCAGGTGCCGACGACAGCGACAGAACTCCGCCCTCGGCCTCCACCCGAAAGCGCATGCCCACCAGCCCGTAAGCCGACTGGGGTTTGGCGCTGGTATGGAAGCCCACCCCGTCGTCCCGTACCGACACTTCCACCTCGCCATGCTGGGAGCCCAATTCAATCCACACCTGCTGCGCCTTGGCGTACTTGGTGATGTTGGTAATGGCCTCCTGCACCAACCGGTAGACCATCAGTTCGGCAGCCGGGCTGAGTTCGACCGGGGCCAGCGAGCAATGCACCTGCACATCGGTGCTGTCGGCAAACTCCCGCGCCAGAATCTCCAGGGTGGACACCAGCCCCAGGTTGCTCAGTGCCGATGGACGCAGGTCTTCGATGATGCGCCGTCCCAGGGCAATGCCGCTGTTGAGGGTGCTCACCAGGTGCGCCAGCAGGTCCAAAGCCTCGGGGGCGGTAGCCGCCAGGCGCGACTTGATGCGCGCCGCATCCAGCTTGGCGGAGGTCAGCAGCGAGCCGAGGTCGTCGTGCAGGTTGCGCGCCAGGCGGTGGCGTTCGTCCTCGCGGGCGGTTTGCAAATGCTGGGCCAGGTGCGTGAGTTGCGCCGTGCGCTCCAGCACTTCGGCCTCCAGGCGGTCGCGTTCGGCCTGCAGCATGCGTTGCAGCTCGGTCTGTTGCTGTGTGAACAGAAAAATCTGCCGCAGGTACATGAACAGCGCCAGCAGCCCCAGCACCATTAAACCTGCCACGCCAATGCGGCTGAGCAGCAAAGAGGCATAAATGCCCTGGCGGTTTTGCGTGATGGTGCGCGACTGGTACTCCAACAGCTCGCTGCTGGTTTTGCGCACAATATCCATTTGCTCTTTGCCGATGTCGCTGAGCATGATGTCCTTGGCGGCTTCCGGCTTGCCGTCGTCGATCATCTGGATGGTCAGCGCCAGCTCCGACAGCTTGGTTTCGGTGGCTTCGTGTAGCCTGGACATCATGGCAGCGCCCTCGGACCTGGCGCTGAAGTACGGCACCAGATAGTCCAATGAGGCGCGGACTTTTTTGACCGCATCGTCGTAGGGTGCGCGGTATTCTTTGCGGCCCGTGACCAGGTAGCCCCGCTCGCTGGTTTCGGCGTTCGCCACGCCCTCGGCCAGGTTCTGGATACTGTCCTGGGCCTTGAGCATGGCGGGCACAGCGTCCAGCCGTGCGACCGAGCGCTGGTACGAGCCCTCGCTGATCAGCAGAATCGACAGAGCGAAACCACCGGCCAGCAAAAATACGATCCGATTGCCTCTTACGACCTTGAGAAATCTCATCTTTTGGGCTCAGTCAAAAATGTGTGATCATGTAGGAGAAAGAAGTACTCTTAAACACCATGATCCGAATTGCTATTGTTGATGACCACGCGATGGTTCGCGCTGGCTTGCGCCAGTTTTTTGCCGACCAGATCGACTTCTGCGTGGTGGCCGAAGCCACCAATGGCCGGGAGGCGCTGGACATCGTGCGCAAGGGGGAGGTCGATGTGGTGGTGATGGACATCTCCATGCCCGACCACAGCGGTGTCGATGCCCTGTTGGCCATCAAGGCCCGCGCTCCCGATCTGCCGGTGCTCATTCTCAGCGGCTTTGCCGAAGAGCATTACGCCACCACCTTGCTGCGCCAGGGGGCCAGCGGCTACCTGAACAAAGACTGCGACCCCGAAGAAATCGTCAAAGCCATCCGCACCGTGTGCCGTGGCCGCAAGTACATCACCGCCGGTGTGGCCGAGCGGCTGGCCGATGGCCTCACAGGCGGGGGCGACAAGCCTTTGCACGAGCAATTGTCCGAGCGCGAACTGCAGGTGTTCTTGCGGCTGGCCAAGGGCGAAACCATTGGCCACATGGCCGTCAGCATGTCGCTGAGTGTGAAAACCGTCAGTACCTACCGTACGCGCGTGATGGAGAAAATGCAGCTGGAGTCGAATAGCGACCTGACCTACTACGCGCTGAAAAACGGCTTGATCCAGTAGGCGGCGGCCTACGGTACGGGTCATGCCAGGTTGGCTGCGTCCGTATCGCCGGTGCCGCCCTCGGCCAGTCGGCCACAGTAGGTGATCAGCGCATCGATTTCGTTGGATTTGTCAAACACCCGGTCGGCACCCAGCTCCATGCATTTGCGCCGCATGTCCGCCGTGGCGTAGTTGCTCAGTACCACCAGATGGCGCGATGCATGGACTCCATGCGCCGAGCGCAGCACGCCCAGGCCGGAACCGGCTTTCAGGAAAATATCCACAATCACCAGATCCGCGTGGTTTTGGGGCGCAGTCAACCACTGCACGGCCGTGCTTTCGTCTTCGGCGGTGCCAATCACTTTCACTGGGACGAGCTCTTCCAGTGTAGCGATCAGACTTTCGCGGATGACGGGGCTGTCTTCGACGATATACGTCTTGAGTTGGGGCATGGACTCTGACACTACTTCCTGGGTTCCAGCGCGGGAAGGCACTGCCCCTACGTTACCAAATTCTGCGGTTTGGATGCAATTCGCGCCGCAGGAAAACTACAAATACAAAACATGGAATGAGTATGCCTTTGAAAGCCCTCACAGGCCATCGGGCACACGCGCTACGCCGTGTAAGACAATTCTTACAAACCATGGAAGCTGGCCTGAAGAAGGCCTGGCGGCTGTAGGACAAATACTACCGCGCGCCGTGGTGCCGTCCGCTTCGCAGGGCGGGCTGGGCTGCCGACACTGGGGATAAGCCCCGGACCGCCGCGTTCCGGGATTATCCAAAATCTACAGGAGACCGCTATGCACAACCGTATCAAAACCGCTCTGGCCATTGCCACCTTGGCATTCGCCGGGCAAGCGCTGGCACAGGCCACGTTTTACGAGCGTGAAGATTTTCAGGGGCGCTCGTTCACCAGCCAGAACCAGGTCGACAATTTTCAGCGCTTTGGCTTCAACGACCGGGCCTCTTCGGTGGTGGTGCTGGGCCAACGGCAGGAAGTGTGCGAAGACTCGGAATACGGTGGCCGCTGCGTAGTGCTGCGTCCGGGGCGCTACCCCTCGCTGGCCGCCATGGGCCTGAACGACCGCGTGTCGTCGGTGCGCGTGGTCGGTGGTAACCGCCGGGTGGACGACGGCCGCTACGCCCCGCCGCCCCAGCCGGTGTACGACAACCGCCGCCGTAACAACGAACGCCTGTACCAGGCCGACGTGAGCTCGGTGCGCGCCGTGGTGGGTCCGCCCCAGCAGCGCTGCTGGATGGAAAAAGAAGAGGTGCAGCAACAGCAAGGCGGAGCCAACATCGGCGGTGCTGTCGTCGGTGCCTTGCTGGGTGGCGTGCTGGGCCACCAGGTGGGTGGCGGACGCGGCCAGGACATTGCCACCGCAGGCGGTGCGGTCGCCGGTGCCGCCCTGGGTTCCCAGGTCGGGCGCAACCGGGGCCAACCTGTCCAGCAGGACGTGCAGCGCTGCGTGAATGAGCCCGCAGCACGCCCCGCCTACTGGGATGTGACCTACAACTTCCGGGGCCAGGAGCACCGTATCCAGATGACCACGGAGCCCGGCCGTACCGTCACCGTGAACCGCCAGGGCGAGCCCAGGGTCTGATGCGGGCGCTGCGCTGAACAACGGCCCTTCGGGGCCGTTTTTTATGGGCGTGCGGGCTTGTGTAGGACATCCGCTACACCAAGCTGCGGCGCTGTCTGCTGTGCCACGGACCCAACCGCAGACACACTGCAGTTCGATTTTCACTACACCCAAAGGATTCTTATGCGCACACATTTCAACCTCAAAGCCTCGCTCCTCGCCGCCTCCATGCTGGTGCTGTCGTCCGCCTATGCGGCCAACATCAGCAAGGATGATTTAGCAGTGGGCAAGACCCGCATCAGCGCCGACTACAAGACCGACAAGGCGGCTTGCGGCTCTTTGGCCAAGAACGCCAAGGATGTCTGCATGGAAGAAGCCAAGGCCAAGGAAAAAGTCGCCAGTGCTGAACTCAAGTACGCTTTCTCTGGCAAGCCCGCCGACCACATCAAGCACATGGAAGTGAAGGCCGAAACCGCCTACGCCGTGGCCAAGGAAAAGTGCGACGACAAGGCCGGTAACGACAAGTCGGTGTGCGTGAAGGAAGCCAAGGCCGTCGAAGTGAAGGCCCTGGCCGATGCCCGTACCGTTGAAAAAGTCGGTGAAGTCAAGAAGGATGCCGCCGAAGACAAGCGCGATGCCGATTACAAGGTCGCTGCCCAGAAGTGCGACGCTTTGGCTGGTAACGCCAAAGACAGCTGCATTGCCGCCGCCAAGGCCCAGTTCGGTAAGTCTTAAGCCCTAGGGTTTCGCTGAAAAAGCCGGTGTATACCGGCTTTTTTTATGCCTTTTAGCCCTCTAGCGCTTATTCCATAAGCACGAGAAGCTATCAAAAATATAGTCAGGCTTTGCGCCGGTACATGTCGGCATCGGCCTGGCGCACCAGGTCTTCGGCGTCCACCGCCGTGCCCGGGAACAAGGCGATGCCGATAGACGCGCCCCGAAAGGTGTCGGCGGCCAGTCCTGGCAAAGGCGCGCGCAAGGCCTGGTCGACTTTGTCGCGGATCTGCTCGGCCACCGCCTGGTCGGCCACCGGGTCCAGCAGCACCACGAATTCGTCACCGGCGTAGCGGGCCACGGTGTCGCTGCTGCGGGTGGCCAGGCGCAGGCGCTCGGCGGTGGCCACCAGCACCCGGTCGCCTGCGTCGTGGCCCAGGGTGTCGTTGATGTGCTTGAACTTGTTCAGGTCGATGAACAGCACGGCAAACGGCTGCTGGTCGGCCTGGCGGCGGCCCCGCTCCAGCCGGTCACCCAGGGTGCGCATCAGCCATTCGCGGTTGTGCAGGCGGGTCAACGCGTCGGTACGCAGGCGCAGCTGCATCTCGCGAAAGGTCTGCGCCAGCTCGCCGATGGTGCCCCGGCCCTGCACGTTCAATACCGCATCCAGGTGGCCTTCGCCCACGCGGCGGGCGGCCACGGTGAGGTGCTGCAGATCGGCACTCAGCCAGTTCAGGATCAGCAGCCCCAGCGCCACTGCCGCGATGGCCGCCCCGGCACCAATGGCCGCCGTGCGGACCACGTTGGCACTCACGCCGCGCATGAAGTCGCTGCGCGGCACGGCCACCACCACCTGCCAGTCCAGCCCGGCATCGTCGCGCAGTCGGCTGAAGGCCAGTTGCACCGCCACCCCTTCGGGACCGTTGACGCGCATGGACACGGGCTGCCGTGCGCCAGAGCCTGCGACGCTGTCCGGGCGCATCTGGGCCCGGACCGTGCGGTAGGCCGCCACCTGGAGCGGGTCGCCGCTGGCTTCGGCATTGATGCGGGTGCGCGGCTGGTCGGTGGATAGGCGGACATTGGGCGTGCGCGATGAGGCAATGAGCTGCCCATCGGTCTCGATGATGAAGGCCAGCCCGTGTTCGCTGATGGCCAGGGTGCGCACAAACTCGTTCAGGCGGGTCAGGGCCACGTCGGTGGCCACCACGCCCTGCATCTGGCCCTGGCCGTCCAGCACGCGCTTGGCCCGGGTCACCACCAGGTCGTTGGTCAGCACGTCGATGTACACCGCCGTCCACACCAGCGTGGTGCTGGTTTTGGCCAGGGTGTACCAGGGGCGGGCGCGCGGGTCCAGCGGGCCCAGGCTCAGGCGCTTGTCGGTCAGGGGGCCGTCGATGCTACGCACGGTAAAAATCTCCCGGGGTGACTGCGGGCCACTGCGGGTGCCCCAGTCGGCCAGTTCCGGGCCACGGCGGTACAGGGATGCCACCTGCCCGGCCTCGTTACCGTAGTAGGCGTGGTTGTTCGGGTTGGTGTAGAGCGCGGTGGCGGCCCAGAAGCGGGCGCGCAGGGCGGCCTGGTCGCTCAGCACATCGGGGGTGGTGCTTTGGCCATGGGGAAAGGCGGTTTCCAGCACGGCGGCCGAGCCCAGCAGATGCCGGTCTACCGCCTGCTCGATGCGGGCCACGGTTTCCAGCAGCAACTGGTTCGACAGGCTGTCCACCACCTCGCTGCCAGTGCGGTACGACAAGGCCCCCACCAGCGTGGCCACGCCCAGCACCAGCGCCACGTAGGGAATGGTCAGCCATTGGCGCAGCGAGAAACGGACAAGCATGCAGAGGACCTTTCAACGGCCAGTGCATTCTGTGCCTTGCCATGCATCCCAGAGGCTTGCAGCGCTTATGGGATAAGCGTGGCAAGCTATGGAAAGTGTAGTATCTCAAGCAGGGGCGGATGCGCTGAACGGTAAATGTAACGCGTGCCCAACACTGTATCTCGACCTGCGCCCCGCCGCGCAATTGCGGCTACCTCTGCCGCGCCTTGTGTGGCAAGATAGCTGCATGAGCCAAACATTTGGGATGGAAACGCCGCGCAGCACCGACCCGACCGCCCATCGGCCACCGGCGCGCTTTTTGGTGGTGATCGACTCCGGCGGGTCGATGGTGGCGCGGCTGTTCTTGCCGTCGCGCGCACTTGCCGCCGAGTTCGATGCCATGGTGGAAGAGGTCACGGTGATGACCCAGGGCCTGGTGCCCGAGACCGGGGCCATGGGCACCGAATGGGACCTGGCTTTGCAGGGCCACAACGCCACCGAGCGGGCGGCGGCGCTGGTCTACACGCTGCCGATCTGACGCTGTAGAAAACTTCCTCAGTACACCAGCCGCTCGGGCTTGATCTCCTGCAGGATGGTGGTGGCAATTTCTTCGATCGACTTGGTGGTGCTGGACAGCCAGCGGATGCCGCTGCGGCGCATCATGGACTCGGCCTCGTTGACCTCCATGCGGCAGTTTTCCAGCGAAGCGTATTTCGAGTTCGGGCGGCGCTCGTTGCGGATCTCGCTCAGGCGCTCGGGCTGGATCGACAGGCCGAAGATCTTGCGGCGGTGCTCCAGCAGCGCAGGCGGTAGCTGGCGGCGCTCGAAGTCTTCGGGGATCAGCGGGTAGTTGGCCGCCTTCAGGCCGTACTGCATGGCCAGGTACAGGGCGGTAGGGGTTTTGCCGCTGCGGCTCACGCCCACCAGGATCACATCGGCCTTGCCCAGGTCGCGGTGGGTCTGGCCGTCGTCATGCTCCAGGCTGAAGTTGATAGCCTCGATGCGGTCGTGGTAGGCCTGGCTTTTGCTCACATCGCTGAAGCGGCCAATGCGGTGGTTGGACTTGATGCCCAGCTCGGCTTCCAGCGGGTTCACAAAGGTGCCAAACATGTCCAGCAGCATGCCCTTGCAGTTGTCGGTGATCACCCGCAGCACGTCCATGTTCACCAGCGTGGTGAATACTATGGGCCGCTTGCCCTCTAGCTCGGCCGTGTGGTTGATCTGCCGCACCGCCTGGTGGGCCTTGTCTACCGTGTCGGTAAACGGCAGCCGCACATGGCGCGGGGCCATGGCGAACTGCGCCAGGATGGCGTTGCCAAAGGTTTCGGCGGTGATGCCGGTGCCATCGGAGATAAAGAATACGGTGCGGTCGGTCATGACCCCATTTTGCAGGATGCCAACCGCCTATAGCCCCTACAACGCCGCCGCATCCGCCAAAAAACCACGCTCCGCATCCAGCGTGGCCGTGTGGTCGAACAGCTCGGCGAACAGTTTGGGCGGAATGGTGATCGAGCCCACGCCCAGGTGCAGCAACGCCAGGTAGGCTGCGCGCGAGCGGATGCTGGCCACCAGCAGGCGGGTGCTGGTGCCTGCCAACAGGCTTTGCATCTGGCCGATTAGGGCCAGGCCGTCCACGCCAGAGTCTTCCAGCCGGCCCAGGTAGGGCGCGGCGTAGGCGGCACCCAGCTGCCCGGCAAAGTGGGCCTGCTCGGGTGCGTACACGGCGGTGTAGGTGACCGGAATGCCCCCGGCGCTCAGCTCGGCCCCGGCGCGCAGGCCGTCGCGGGTGGCGGGGATTTTCACCACCAGCTGGCCGGGGTTGAACTGGCGCACCAGTTGCCGGGCATCGGCCAGGATGCCGTCGGTATCGGCCGCATGCACCTGGGCCTGCACCTGCTTGGCACCCAGCTTGATGGCGTGGGTCAGCAGCGCGGGCAACCTGTCGCGGGTCACGCCTGCGCGGCGCAGCAGCGTGGGGTTGGTGGTAATGCCGTGCACGGCGGGGTGGGGCAGGCAGGTTTGCAGATCGGCCAGATCGGCGCTGTCGAGGTAGAGGTGGAAGGCGGTCATGCTGCTACTCTGCCGCGTCCAGCGCCACCTGCAGCTCGGCGCGGGTGGGCGGGTTGGCGCCTTCGCGGGTGCAGTTGATGGCGGCGGCCTGGGCGGCAAAGCGCAGCACCTCCAGCCATTGGGCATCGGGCAGGCTGTCGAGCTGGGCCACCTGCTCCACGCCCTGCTCCAGCAGGCCGACGGTCAGGCCCGCGTCAAAGGTGTCGCCCGCGCCAATGGTGTCGGCCACGGTAATCTTGGGGGCCACAATTTCCAGTGCGGCCTTGCCACGGCGGAACAGCGTGGCCCCGTCGCCACCGCGGGTGATGACCACGGCGCGCGGGCCGGTGTCGGTTTGCATGAAGCTGGCGGCCACCTCGGCCAGGCCCAGGCCCGGGGCCAGCGCAGCGGCATCTTCGTCGCTGAACTTCATCAGGTTGCTGTAGGCCGACCAGCGGTAGATGTTGGCGCGGAAGGCGGGCAGGTCCTTGATCAGGCTCAGGCGCACATTCGGGTCAAACAGCACAATGCGCTGGCCCTGCTGGGCCTTGACCAGGTCGATGATGCGGCTGGCCGCTGGCTCATGCAGCAGCGAGATCGAGCCGAACTGCAGAAAACGGCAGCTCTCGGGCAGCACTGGCAGGGTGGAGGGGTTCCATTGCGTGTCGGCCGTGCCGTTCATGTAGAAGGCGTAGCGGTTGGTGGTGGGCGTGCGCTCCACAAAGGCCAGCGTGCTGGGCGCGTCGCTGCGCAGCACCCAGCGCGTGTCCACGCCGTTGCTCTCAATATGCTTGAGCAGGCGCTCGCCAAACATGTCGGTGGAGAGCTGGCACACCATGCCGATGGCCTGGCCCAGGCGGGCGGTGGCAATGGCGCTGTTGGTGGGCGCGCCACCTTCGTGGCCGGCAAAGTTCAGGCCGCCAGTGGCGGCAAAGTCGATCAGGGATTCGCCAACGATGGCAATGCGGATGTCGGGCATGGTGTGTCTCTGTGGTGGTGTTGTTGTTGGACAGGGGTGTGGCAAAAACGGCCAACCATCTTACTGTGGGCAGGGGCTGGGAGGTAACACGGTGGTTACCTGAAAACCAAAGGTGTTTTAGGCCTCTAGCGCTTATTCCATCAGCGCAAGAAGCTATGAAAAATATAGTAATTTCTTGTGGCCGCCCGCCAAGTTAATTTGGGCTGCACCGGCCCGTGCCGGGGCCGCCCGGCGCAGACTGGTACGCAAACGCACCAGTCTGGTACTTCTCGACACTGCCCGACGCGTTGATGCCCAGGGCCGGTAACTGGCCGAGCAGGTGTTTACGCTGGAGCTGGAAATATCCGCGTAAAGGATCTTCTGGTCGGTGGTTCCATCCGCTCAAACGTCTTTGGCAAGGTGTGCCAATCAGGCCACTACGGTGCTATTTGCTCGTCAATGTTTGCACGTCGGCAATCAGGCCCTGGACCAAACCACACAGCTCGCTCGTGGTGGACTCTTCCACCTCCAGATAGCCTTCGTATTCCGCCAGGTTGCGTTTTTGGTGCGCCGCGTCCAGCACACGCCAGCGGTTGGCGGGCCAGCCCAAGGTATGCGTCAGGCACTGAAAGACGGCGTAGCGGTTTTCGCTTCGGTATCCGTGCCAGCGCAAGGCCGCCAAGGCGGCGGCGTGGGCTGCGTTGTAGGCGCTGGTAAAGCGGCCTTCCAGCGACAAGCTGCTCAGTTTGGCATCGCTCAGGCGGGTCTGGGCCATGGCGAGCATGCGGATGACTTCCTGGGTATTACGCGGCTCGGCTTTGAGTTGGCCGATGCGCACCAGGTTGTCCAATTCAGGCAGGCCCATGGGCATCCCCTATCAATGGCAATGTGGGTTGCGACAGCACCCGGTTGACAAACGAGTCTGGCTCGGCACGGCGGCGCGCGAACTCTTGGAGCGAGTAGCAGCTTGGGTTGATTTTTCGGCCCAATTGCGCCTCGGCGGGCTCCAAGGTGGCCAAGACCTGGCTCAGCAGTAAATCGTTGCCCACCAGCATCACGTCGATGTCGCTGCGGGCGGTGTCGGTTTGCTTGGCGACCGAGCCATAGACCCAGGCGGATACCAGACCGGGCTGCAAGGTCTGCAAGGCGGTGCGCAGCATCGGCACTATGCCCAGTGTTTTGCGGGTCAAGGCGACCAATTCCGCATAGACAGGGGATTGGGGGTTGGCCTGGAAGCGCCGTAAGTTGCCCACCGCTTGTGTATCGACCAGACCTGCCGTGGCCAGGCGGTTGAGCTCCCGCTGCAAGGATGCGCTGCCCAGGCCGGTCAGGCGGCGTAGCTCGTTGAGGTGGTAGCCACGGTCCGGTTGACCAAACAGCCACACATAGAGGCGCGATTGGCTGTCGGTGAACAGTGCGGCTGCGATGGACATGCCAAATATTAGCATGATTGGGCTATTTATTGGCACGATTTCGGCGGCGCTCATCGTGGCACTTTATTACTTGCCTGCGTCTCGGTTGGTCTTCGCGGAGTCGATTCTCCGCTGACCCCAGGAACCACTACGCCGCAGCCGCAAAGTAACCGCCCAGCACCTCCAGCGCATGCCGCACCTTGGCCGGTTGCTCGCCGCGCCGTTGGGTGACGGCGTACACCGGCAGATCGTCCATGTGCCAGTCGGGCAGCACCGGGACCAGGCGGCCATCGGCCAGGGCCTGGAAGTCTTCTTGCCGCACGGCCATGCAGATGCCCCAGCCGGCCAAGCACAGCGCGTGCAGGGCCGATACCTGGGTGGCCTGCACCCGGCCTTCGAGCTGCACCGTTTGCCGTGCGCCGCCGGGCCCGTGTAATTCCAGCGTGTCGAACGTGGTGTGGGCCGAGCCGCTGCCCAGCCAGGCGTGCTGCAGCAGGTCTTGCGGCTGCGCGGGCCAGCCGTGCTCGGCCAGGTAACTGGGTGCGGCGCAGAGCCTGCGCTCCATGCTGCCCAGCTTGCGCGCCACCAGGCTGGAGTTGGCCAGGCTGCCCACGCGCAACGCAATGTCTACCCGCGCCTCGATCAGGTCAATCACCGCGTCGTCCAGCAGCAGGCGCAGCGTGAGTTTGGGGTAGCTGCGCAGCGGCTGCAGGGCCACGGCCAACAGGCTGGCAAAACCGATGGGCGCGGCCAGGCGCAGCTCGCCCTCGGGCTCGTCGCGCAGCAGGCTCAGTGCCTGCTCGGCCGCGCGCGCCGCCGCCACCATGGCCGCGCAGCCCACGTGGTAGCGGGCTCCGGCCTCGGTGAGCGTGAGCTTGCGGGTGGAGCGGTGCAGCAGCGCCAGGCCCAGCGACTTCTCCAACTGGCGCAGGTGCTGGCTTACCGCCGACGGGGTCATGCCCAGCCGCTGCGCCGCCGCCGTTAGCGAGCCCGCCGCCACCACCTCCGCAAATACCGCCATGCGTTTGAGCTGGTCTGTGGGATTATTCATAAGTTTTACTTCAGAGTATTGGCGAATTTAACCATCTAGTCACGGCTTCGTGAAGCGCAGACACTAGCGTTATTCTTTCAACCACCAGGAATTCACCATGAAAATCGCACTCATCGGCGGCACCGGCTTTGTAGGCAGCGCCGTACTCACCGAACTGCTCAGCCGCGGCCACCAGGTCACCGCGCTGGCGCGCAACCCGGCCAAGTTCACCGCCCAGCCCGGCCTGACCGTGGTGGCCGCCGACGTGCTGGATGCTGCGCAGGTAGCCCAAGCCGTGGCCGGTGCCGATGCCGTCATCAGCGCCTACAACCCTGGCTGGACCGAGCCGCAGATCCACGACCTGTTCCTGCAAGGCAGCCAGGCGATTCTGGATGGCGTTAAAAAAGCCGGTGGCAAGCGCGTGCTGGTGGTAGGCGGCGCGGGCAGCCTGTTTGTGGCCCCTGGCGTGCAGTTGGTGGACACGCCGCCGTTCCCCGCCGAGTACAAGCAGGGCGCACTGGCCGCCCGTGAGCTGCTCAACCGAATCCAGGGCGAGACCACGCTGGACTGGACCTTCCTCTCGCCCCCCATTGCCCTCGCCCCCGGCGCGCGCACCGGCCAGTACCGCGTGGGTGCCGACGAGTTGCTGCCCGGTGTGGGCGAGGCTCCTGCAGGCATCAGCGTGGCCGACCTGGCCGTGGCCATGGTGGACGAGATTGAAACGCCCCAGCACGTGCAGAAACGCTTTACCGTGGCTAACTGACGCGCTCCGTCATACCGGCGTAACACCGGTTTGCTTCAATCGTTTTTTGAACAGGATTTACGCAAGTTCCCCCTGTAAGCCCGCAGGGCGACACAGGGGCGCTGCGTAAGTCCTATTAAATTCCATAGGCGACCATGGGGCTGACCAAAACCGACAAAGCGCGCGCCGAGCTACAGCCCGGCCAGCGCAACCTGGGCCAGCGCGAACGGGCCTTGCTGCTGCTGGCCGACGGGCGCAAGACCGCGCTGGAAATGGCGGCCTACCTGGGGCACGAGGGCGAGGCGCTGGTGCTGCGCTTGCTGCGCGACGGCTACCTCACGCAGCCCGTGGTGGCCGCCGACCCGTTTGACGGCAAGCGCTCGCTGGCCACCACCCGCATGTTTTTGTTTGACATCTGCGAGCGCATGTTCGCCAGGCGTGCGCCCGCTCTGGCCGAAACCTTGCGCGAAGCCCTGCGCAACGCCCGCGACCGCAGTTCCATGCTGGAGGTCGGCCACACGATACTGGCCGAGGTGGAAAGTGCCGCCGGACCCGAGCGGGCCAACGCGCTGCGTGACCGTATTGCCTTGCTGCTGCCCGAGGCTTTGGTGGCTTAAGCCGTCCAGTGGATCTCCTGAAATCCCAGGTGGTGCATAAATTCTCGTAGCACCAGCAGCGTGGCCGCGAAGGCGGGGGTGTTAGGGATGCCTGCGCTGGCCGCCGGGCGGCCCTGCGACAGGGCGGCCAGCAGGTCGAACAGGCGCTCGACCGCGTCAATGGACAGGGCCGTGCCCGTTACACCCGCGAGCTGCGCCATGTCCGACACCCAGGTATCGGTGGTCCACAGAGCGGGGTGGCCCGCCACCAGGGTGCGGGCGCGGTTCACCTCGTCTTCGACCCACTGGATGGCATTTTCCAGCTCGCCGGGCGTGGGCGGGTTGTGGCGGAAGAACTTGGCGGCTGTCTTGTGCGCGCCCAGGGCCAGCTCCAGGCTGCCGTTGGCCTGGGCACCGGTGCCGACCGTGACCTCGGTGTGGTCCGGCCCGATGTGCAGCAGGGTCAGGGGAATCTCTGTGGCCAGGCTGCGGTAACGCGCGTGCGTATCGATGGTCATGGGCTTAGGTTCTCCATACAGCACCGGCCATTTTAGAAAGCAAAGGCTGGCGCCGCTACCGGCGTGTTCAGGTATAAATGGCGCTGGTCCGAAAGCTTACAAATACATACAGGAGCGTTTGTCGTAATGGCCCTACCTCCACTAACTTTCCATAGCGCCGATATGGCGGCCCGGCTGGAGAGTCTCAGCCCGGTGGAATTGGATGGACTTGATTTTGGCGTGATTGGCTTCGATGCCGACACCGTGGTCACGCGCTACAACGTGTATGAATCCCAAGCGGCCGGTTTGTCCCCCGAGCGGGTGCTGGGCCACCCCCTGTTTACCGTGGTGGCGCCCTGCATGAACAACTTCCTGGTGGCGCAGCGTTTTGAAGATGCCGATGACAACGCCGAGCCGCTGGATGCCACCCTAGCCTACGTCCTGACCCTGCGCATGCGGCCTGTGAAGGTGGCGCTGCGCCTGCTGGCCGAGCCCGGCCACGCAGTGCGCTACGTGCTGGTGTATCGCGCCGCCTAGCCCCCCGTTCCGTTCCTCCCCCAGCCGCCCGCGGTCAACGTACCGCCATCCAGGATCCCCCCCATGCCCGACCATGCCGCCGCCGAAGCCTATGAGGCGCTGATCCAATTTCTCTACCAGGCACCGATCGGGCTGGCCCAGACCCGTCTGGACGGCAGCATCGAGATGGCCAACCCCATGTCGGCACAGTTGCTGATGCCGGTGTCGCCCGACGGCAGCCTGGACAACCTGTTTGACGTGCTGGCCGATGTGGCACCGCACCTGCGTGGCATGGTCGCAGCCTTTGCACCGGCCAGCGGGGTGGTGTGTGAGTCGGTGCGCATCCCGCTGCAAGCCGATGGCCGGGGCCAGGCGGCACCGCAGATGCTGTCGTTCAACCTGCTCAAGCTCGGCCCCGACCGGCTGATGGCCGTGCTCAGCGACATCACCCGGGAAGTGCAGCGCGAGCAGCAAGGCCTGGCCCGCCGCCTGAGTGCCGCCGCACGCATGGACAACCTGACCCGCATGCCCAAACGCGAGGTGGCCCTGGAGCGCCTGCAGCGGGCCATGGACCGGGAGCCCGCAGACCCCGGCTATGCGTTTGGCGTGCTGTTTTTGAACTGCGACCGCTTGAAGCAGATCAACAACGCCCAGGGCCATACGGTGGGTGACGAGGTGCTGTCCATGCTGGCCGACCGCCTGCGGGCCACCTTGCGCGCGCGCAGCCGCCAGGGCCCGCCCCAGGGCGGCGAGCAGATGGCGGCGCGCATCGGCGGGGACGAGTTTGTGGTGGTGCTGGACGACCTGGAGCACCCCGACGATGTGCACCTGGTGGCGCAGCGCCTGCTCGACGTGCTGGCCAAGCCCTATGGCATGGGCAGCCAGCAGCTGCATTGCAGCGTCAGCATGGGCATTGTGCTGCGCGCGCAGGCGCGGGGGGATGCGGATGCGGTGCTGCAGTGCGCCAGCATTGCCATGGCCGAGGCCAAGCGCGCCGGGGGCGGGCGCTACGTGGTGTTTGAGCCCGCTATGTATGCGCGCGCCGCCCAGCGCTCGGGCATCGAAGCCGAGCTGCGCCTGGCGCTGGCCGAGGAACAGCTGTTTGTGGTGTACCAGCCGGTGGTGGGCCTGCTGGGCCCGGAGCGGGCCGATGGCTCGGTGGACCGCTCTGCGGGTGTCGAGGCGCTGGTGCGCTGGCAGCACCCCACGCGGGGCGTGGTGCCACCGTTTGAATTCATTGGCGTGGCCGAAGAATGCGGCCTGATCTGCGCGCTGGGCGACTTTGTGCTGGCCACCGCCTGCCGCCAGTTTGTGCAGTGGCAGGCCCAGCTGGGCGCGCGCGCACCGCGCCTGCTGGCCGTCAACCTGTCGCGGGCCCAGCTGGCCCAGCCCGGCTGGGTGGCGTATGTGGCCGAACTGCTGCGCAGCACCGGCATGGCCCCGGCGCAACTGCAGCTGGAGGTGACCGAAAGCCTGGCCGCGCAAGACGAGAACGTGCAAACCTGCCTGCATGCGCTCAAGGCGCTGGGCCTGACCCTGGCGCTGGACGACTTTGGCACCGGCTATTCCTCGCTGGCCAGCCTGCACCAGCTGCCGGTGGATACCGTCAAGATCGACCGCTCTTTTGTGAGCCAGGCCGATACCAGCCACCACCACCGCGTGCTGATCGAGGCCACGGTGCGGGTCGCCCACAGCCTGGGCATGGGCACGGTGGCCGAAGGCATAGAAACCGAAGCCCAGGCCGCCGTGGTGCGCACCCTGCAGTGCGAAAAAGGCCAGGGCTATTTGTTCAGCAAACCGCTGCGGGCCGACGACCTGGTGCACTGGATCAATGCGGCTGAATAGTTAAGTGCCAAATTGGCCTCCAGCGCTTATTCGATAAGCGCAACAAGCTATTGAAACAGGAGCATTTCTACCGGGTAGGCAACAGCGCTTGCAGCCAGGCCAGAAAGTCCGCTTGCATGGCTGCGCTGATGCTGTGGTCTATGGGGTAACGGCGGCTCTGGTGGGTTATCCCCAGGGTGGTCAGCAGCTGGTCGGAGCGCTCGGCCCAGGCCACGGGTAGCTTGCTGTCGAAATCGCCATGGCCCACGAAGGCCTGCACTTGGGTGAGCTGCGCGGGTGGGGCCAGGTGCGGCTCCAGCTCGGGCAGGATGCGGCCCGACAAAATGCCAAAGCCCGCCACCGTGGACGGGGCCGTGAGGCCCACGCCCGCACCCATGATGCCGCCCTGGCTGAAGCCCGCTACTACGGTGTGCTGGGGTGCGATGCCGTGGGCCTGTTGCAACTGGCCGATGAAGCGGATCAGCGCCAGGCGGCTGCTGTCGGCCTCGGCTGCGTCGATGCGCGGCCCGGTGGGGCTGAAGGCCACGCGGAACCAGGCAAACTGCCCCGGCCCCAGGGCCAGCGGGCCGCGCGGCAGTACCACCAGGGTGCCGGGCTGCTGGGCGGAAATGGCGGCAGCCATCTCCATCAGGTTGGTTTCCGACCCGCCCACGCCGTGCAGCAGCAGGACCAGGGCGGTGGGACGGGCGGGTTGCGGCTGGAGCACGCGAAAGCTCAGGGCGAAATCGGGGCTGGTGTGCAGGGTAGGCATGGTGATTTCCTTTTTCAATGGCTACTGGTGGGTAGACCCCAGGCATACGACTCCATGGAGAGTACGCCGTGGGTGATGCCGCCGTCTACTACCGTGGGGGTTTCATCGGCATGGCGGGCCCCCATGGCGACCAGCAGGGGCAAATAATGCTCTTCGGTGGGGTGGGCGCGCTCGGCGTGGGGGGCCAGGCGGCGGTAGTCCACCAGCTTGTCCACCGCGTTGCCAGTCACGGCCTGGCGGATCCAGTGGGCGAACTCGACGGCGTAGTCTGCCGCCCCGGTGTGGGCATGGCGAAACTCGTACAGGTTGTGCGTCATGCTGCCCGATGCCAGCACCAGCACGCCTTGCGCCCGCAGGGGGGCCAGGGCCTGGCCCAGGCGCAGGGCGGCGGCGGTATCCAGGTCGTGCGGCATCGACACCTGGAACACGGGAATGTTGGCCGCAGGCAGCAGATGGCGCAGGGGCACCCAGGCCCCGTGGTCCAGGCCGCGCCGTGCGTCCAGCGTGGCGGGCCAGCCTGCTTCGGCCAGCACGCGCTGCACCTCGGCGGCGAGGGCCGGGGCACCGGGCGCGGGGTAGCGCAGGCTGTACAGCACCTGAGGGAAACCGCCAAAGTCGTGCACCGTCTCGGGCGCGGCGCTGGCCATCACCTGCACGCCGCGGGTTTGCCAGTGCGGTGACACCACCAGCACGGCGGTGATGCCCGTGAGCGTCTGGCCCAGCGAGGCCAGCAAAGGGCCGAGTGTGCCGGGCTCGACGGCAAACGTGGGGGCACCGTGGGATACGAACAGGACCGGAGCTAAGGTGGGTGTGGATGTCATAGCCGCTACTGTATAAGCTGCGTCTGCAGAGATAAACAGCCTAAAATAAGATTCATTGTTTCACCTGGAAGCACAATGGACCGTTTTCTGGAGATGCAAACCTTTAGCGCCGTGGTGGACGCGGGCAGCTTCGTGAAGGCCGCCGAGGCGCTGGGCCTGTCCAAGGCCGCCGTGTCGCGCTACGTGGGCGAGCTGGAGGCACGGCTGGGTATCCGCCTGCTGCAGCGCACCACGCGCCGCCTGTCGCTCACCGAAGAAGGCCAGGTGTTCCACGCCCGCTGCCGGGAGCTGCTGGCCGCGGTGGACGAGGCCGAAATGGAGGCCAGCTCGCGCAGCGCTGCCGCCAGCGGCTTGCTGCGCATCAACGCGCCGGTGACCTTTGGCAACCTGCACCTGGCACCGCTGTGGGGCGTGTTCCGCGGCATGCACCCGCAGGTGGCGCTGGACATCACCCTGTCCGACCGGGTGGTGGACCTGGTGGAGGAGGGCTATGACGTGGCCATCCGCATCGCCACCCTGCCCAGCTCCACCCTGGTGAGCAAGCGCCTGGCCAGCACCCGCATCGTGCTGTGCGCGTCGCCCGCCTACCTGGCCGCGCACGGCACGCCCCAGCACCCGGCCGACCTGGCCGACCACGCGGTGATCGCCTATAGCTACTGGGCCAGCAAGGACGAATGGCACTTCGACGGGCCCGGTGGAACGGTCACGGCCAGAACCCGCCCCTGCATGCACACCAACAGCGGCGACACCTGTCGCGCTGCTGCGCTGGCGCACCAGGGCATCATCCTGCAGCCCACGTTTCTGGTGGGCGGCGACCTGGCCGCGGGTACGCTGGTGGAGCTGATGCCGCAGTACCGTTCGCTGACGATGGGCGTCTACGCCGTGTACCCCACGCGCAAGCACGTGTCGCCCAAGGTGCGGGCGCTGGTGGACTTTTTGGCGGGGAAGTTGGCGGCGGGGGGGTGGTGAGGCGGGGGCGACCCAGAGCGCGTGTTCTCCTCAAATAGGATGAAAACCGGTCGGCCCGCGACCTTTCCAAGGGTATTTCCTTGCCGCCAAGGTGCCTAAACGGCGATCCTTCCGGCCTGGCGGATCACCTCGAACCGCCTACCAAAGGGAGTTACACATGCATCAGCCACGGAATGGTTTATGGACAACGGCGCAACGCACGGCCTTGCTGGGATTGGGCAGCGTCCTGTTGGGGGGCTGTGGCGACGGCGAACCCGAGGTCAACGTTTTGCCGTCCGGGGTGGCCCACATCAGCCGGGTGGCCTACCGGGCCACCACGGTGGGTACTGGCAGTTCACCGACCACGCAGGATTTGCTGACGGCAGGGCTGGGCAAAAGCGGCTTGATCAGCACCGCCGCCTTGCCCGCCTATGCCGACCCGACCCAGCCAAGTTCGTCCGAGCTGCGGCGCAACGCGGTGCAGTCCAACTACCGGGGGCTGGTGGATGTCACGGCCAAGGGCGGCTTTGGCACCCTGTTCGGGCCGAATGTGGACCTGGGCGGCAATGCCACCGCCAGCGAGGGCCTGGTGCCGGGGCTGGAATACCTGGGCGTGCTGGACAACGCGGCGGGTACCAAGCGCGTCACCATGGCAGTGCAGATTCCCGACAGCTTTGATGTCAGCGCGCCCTGCGTGGTGCTGGCACCGTCGTCCGGTTCGCGCGGCGTCTTTGGTGCGATTGCCACGGGTGCCGAATGGGGCTTGAAGCGCGGCTGCGCGGTGGCCTTGACCGACGCGGGCAAGGGCATGGGCTTGTACAACTTGACCGACGACACGGTGCACCGTATTGACGGCACCCGCGCCACCCGTACGGCGGCGGGCAGCCTGGCGCATTTCGCGGCCGCGCTAAGCGACAGCGCCCGCACTGCCTTCAACACCGCATTCCCGAACCGGCTGGCGCTGAAGCAGGCCCATTCGCAGCAGAACCCCGAGAAGGACTGGGGTAACGACACGCTGGCGGCCGCCCGCTACGCGCTGTACGCCTTGAACCAGGAATACGGTGAGTCCCTGTCTAGCGGCAAGGCGGTGCGGTTCACGCCTGCCAATACCCTGGTGATCGCCGCCTCGGTGTCGAATGGTGGCTCGGCGGTGCTGCGGGCCGCCGAGCAGGACAGCAGCGGCCTGATCGACGGCGTGGTGGCCTTTGAGCCGAATGCCCAGCCAGCCAGCACCAGCGGCTATGGCGTGCAGTTCGGCGGTGTCGCCGTAGCGGCCTGCGGCAAGCCCCTGGCCGACTACGTGACCTACGCCAACCTGTACCAGCCCTGCGCCGCCTTGGCCAGCAGCGCGACCATGGCCGAAACCTCGCTCTTCAACTACATCCCGTTTGCGAACATGACGCTGCGGGCCACCAACCGCTGCACCGCGCTGGCCGCCAAAGGGCTGCTGACCGGGGCCACGTTGGCCGACCAGGCGAGCGATGCGCTGGCCAGATTGCGCGCCTACGGTTGGACCAGCGACAACGACACCATGCACAACGCCCACTACGCCCTGGGCAACCAGCCCATCCTGGCCACCATGTACCCCAGCGCCTATGGCCGTTTCTCGGTGGTCGACAACCTGTGTGGCATGAGCCTGGCGGCGGTGGACGCGACCGGCGTGCCCGTGGCTGTGGGCATCAACGCCCAAGCCGCCAGCTATGCCACCGGCAACGGCACGGCCAACGGCGCGCCAGCTACGCCGGTCTACAACGATGCCGTGGGTGGCGCGCATTCCTGGCAAACCGCGGTGTCGCCGGGCAGCGGCTTGGCCGACTTTGCGCTGGACGCGGCGCTGTGCCAGCGGGCCCTGGTGACGGGTGTGGACACCGCCAGCGGTGCCGCCCTCAGCGCCAGCAGCACGCCTACCAAGGCCCAGAGCGACGCGGTGCGCTCGGGCATGGGCGAGACGCTGTTGAGTGGCAACCTGCGCGGCAAACCCACGCTGGTGGTGGCCGGGCGCAGCGACGCGCTGATCCCGGTGAACCATTCGGCGCGGGCCTACACCGCCTTCAACCGGTCGGTGGAAGCCAATGCCAGCGAACTGCGCTACATCGAGGTCACCAACGCCCAACATTTCGACGGTTTCCTGGGCTTCTCGGGCTTTGACAGCCGCTACATCCCGCTGCACGCCTACTTTAACCAGGCCATGAACGCCATGTACGCCCGCCTGCGCACCGGCGCCCACTTGCCCCCCAACCAGGTGGTGCGCACCACACCTCGCGGCGGTGTGCCGGGGGCCGCGCCCACCCTGACCGCCGCCCAGTTGCCGGCCATCAGCGCCGCGCCCGTGCTGGCCGACCAGATCGGTTTTGCCGCCGGTGCGGTCCAGGTGCCCAATTAACGGTGCCGCACCGGTAGACTGGCATTGAAGATAAAAACGGCCCTGGCGCTTATGGATAGGGCGCAGGCAGCTATCAAAATGTTCTACAAGTCCGCCACGATCTTGTGCAGGTAGGCCAGTGCGATGCGGGGCGTGGCGTTTAGCAGTTTGGCGATGGCTTCCACGTCGTCGGGTACGGCGGGGTTGTCCCAGCCGTGCAGCGTGTGGCGCGCCAGCCGCACGGCCAGCACCACATTGAGCACATTGGCCTGCTCGGCATGGCGGGCATCGCTGATGCGCACCAGCATGGCCGGCAGGCTCCACTGGCGCATGAGCTGCTGGGCCAGGTCGTCCAGCTCGATGTTCAGCACGGTCTTCTGGATGGCGGCGCTGCGCAGCGCCGGGTCGGCCTGCTGCGCGGCCTGGATCTGCAACGCCAGGGCCGGGGCGTGGCACCACAGCAGCAGCTCGGCAAAGTCGTGCAAAAACGCGGCGTGCAGGATCACGTCCACATCCATATCCGCGCGGTGTACTGCAAAGCCCAGCGCAAACAGCCGGGCCCGCTCGGCCCGCTGCAACAGCTCGCGCACGGCGGCCAGCGCCTGCGGCTGGTTGGCCAGGCGGTCTTCCACCGTGGGTTGTGGGCCAAAGTGGCGGAAGAACGGTGCAATCCCCAGCATCACCAGGGCCCCGGTGATGGTTTCGGTTTTGCTGGAATCCATCACGTGCACATCGGGGCGGCGCAGGCTGGCCACATGGGCCATTACCTTGATGGTCATCAGTGGGTCGGTCTGGATGGCCTTGGCCAGCATGGCCGCGTCCACCTCGTCTTCCTTGGCCCGCAACACCTCCAGCGCCTGCGCCGTCTCGGCCATGACCGGGATCTCGGCCGTGGTGCAGTAGCGCGTCCAGGCCGCGAGGTCGGGCAGGGCTTGGGTGAGTTGGGGGGCAGACATGTAAGCCAATGTACAGCACGTGCTGAAAACTACCAATGTTCAATGCCAAATCGGCCGCCCGTGCTTATGGAATGGGCGTGAGCAGCTATCAAATCAGGAATTTGCCTGGCCCAGCCGCACAATCTGCCCCACCCGCGCCTTGGCCAGCGCTTTGCTCAGAATCTTGTAGGTGTCGAAGTCGAACGCGGTGTGGCCGGACTCCAGCAGCTCGGCCACTTCCTCGTCACTCTTGGCGGTGCCTAGGTAGCGCCAGTCGTGTAGCACGTGCAGGTCGCGGCCTTCGCGCAGGCCTATGGGGCCGGGGTGGGGCCAGCGCTGCACTTTGTGGCGGGTCAGGGCGGTGAGCAGGGCCAGGTTGTGCTGGGCCAGGGGCTGGGTGCCCACGCAGGCCCCGGCGCACTGGCGGATCTGGTGGGCGAAGCAGGGGCGGCCGGGGGCGAGCTTTTCCAGGCCCAGCACGCCGCGGCACAGGCCCTGGGTGGTAGCCAGGGTTTCCAGCAACTGCAGGGCTTCGCGGCGGGAGCGGAAGGGGCCAAACAGGTTGTCTTGCACGCCCAGCGCGATGTCGGGGCCGTTGACCAGGCGCGGCACCATGGGGGTTAGCAGGGCGCTGGTGTCGTCCAGCTGCCAGGCATGCAGGTCGCGCTGGCGGCGCAGTTGCACGTTCATGCTGGGTTGGTGGTGTTTGACCCACTGGGCTTCGAGCAGCAGCGCGCCGACTTCGCCCTCGGTTTCCAGCCAGTCGATATCGGCCACCTGCTGGCTCAGGCGCATTTCTTTGGGATTGGACAGGGCGGCGCTGAAGTGGGCCAGCACGCGGCTGCGCAGGTTTTTGCTTTTGCCGATGTAGAGCGGGCGGCGTTGCGCATCGTAAAACACATACACGCCGGGGGTTTCGGGCAGACGGTCGATGTGCTCGGCATCCAGCTGCGGCGGCACGGCAGGGCGGGCCGACAGGGCGTTGACCGCCGCGCCCAGGGTGGCAGCATCGAAGCGGGTGTGCAGCACCTGCCAGAACTGGGCCAGCGCGTCGGCATCGGCCAGGGCGCGGTGGCGCGCGGGCATTTGCAGGTTGTGGGCGGCTATCAGGCTGTCGAGGTTGTGCCGCGCCTGGCTGGGGAACAGGCGGCGCGAGAGCTGCACGGTGCACAGCACGGGGGCTTGCCAGGCGATGCCGCAGGCCTTGAATTCGGCGCGCAAAAAGCCGTAGTCAAAGCGCGCGTTGTGGGCCACAAACAGCTTGCCGCGCAGCCGGTCCAGGATGTCGGCGGCCACGGCCTCAAAGGGCGGCTGGTCGGCCACCATGGCATCGTCAATGCCGGTGAGTTTCTGGATGAAGGCGGGGATGCGCGTGCCGGGGTGGATCAGCTGGCTCCAGCGGCGCACATGGGGGCCGTCTACTTCAACGATGCCCACCTCGGTGATGCGGTCGCGACCGGCGCTGCCGCCGGTGGTTTCAATGTCTACAAAGGCCAGGGGCGGGAAATCAGAATGCATCCCCACAGCCTAGCACTGCCGAGCTAGGCCGCGCACCGCAGGGCTTTAGCGCATGTTGCCCGTATGCCCCAGCGAATAACGGCCCGGTTGCGGCCAGACGGTCAGGCCGTGGGGTTCAGCGCCCACCTTGATGGAGGTGACGGCACCGGTGCTGGTGTCAAAGGCGTAGACCTTGTCGTCGAAGCGGCCCGACAGCCACAGGGTCTTGCCATCGGCGCTGACGTTGCCCATGTCGGGGCTGCCGCCGCCGGGGACGGGCCAGGTGGCGACCACTTTGCGGGTGGCGAAGTCGAGCACCGAGACGCTGCCTGGGCCTTTGCGCTTGCCGTGCACCATGTTGCTGCCGCGGTTGGAGATGTACAGCCGGGTGCCGTCGCGGCTGGGGTACAGGCCGTGGGCACCGGTGCCGGTGGGGATCTGGCCGATCTTGGTGAAGCTGTCGCCATCGACCACGTGGATGCCGTCGGCCATCATGTCGGCCACATAGAACACCTTGCCGTCGGGCGAGATACGGATGTCTTGCGGCATGCCTTTTTTGTCCAGCAGCAGGTAGCCCAGTACCTTGCGGTTCACCATGTCGATCTTGGCCAGCTTGCCGCCGAATTCACAGGTGAACAGGGCGTAGCGGCCATCGATGGAAAAGTCGGCATGGTTGATGCCCTTGCACTCGGGCACGGCCAGGCTGGACTGCAGCGCCATGGTGTGGGGATCGCGAAAGTCCAGCCGTGCAAAGGCTTCGGCCACCACGATGGCCTGCTTGCCGTCGGGGGTGAAGTACATGTTGTAGGGGTCGTCCACCGGCACGTCCGGGCCGCGCTTGCCGGTTTTGGGGTCGATGGGGGTGAGGCTGCCGGTGTTCTTGCCCTCGGCATTGTTGGCCACCCACAGGGTTTGCAGGTCCCAGGCGGGCACCACGTGCTGCGGGCTGTGGCCCACCGGGATGGTGTCCACCACCTTCATGGTGGCGGGGTCGATCACGGATACGTTGTTGGAGCGCAGGTTAGGTACGTAGATGCGCGGTAGGGCAGTGGCCACGCCAGGGCTGAGGCGGCCCGCACCGGCTTCGCTGTACAGGTTGCTGGGGTTGACTACCGGCGGCATGCCGGGGGCGGTGGCGGGTGCGGCGAATACGCTGTGGCACAGGGCCAGGGCGGCGGCAAGTGGGATAAGTTTGTGCATGGGGTAGGGAGCCGGTGAAGGAAATAGCGTTAATTTAGCGTGTTGCCGTAGCCGCCTTGAGTGCCTGCACGGTTTTGCCGACGATGGCATCGACTCCGAGCTGGCCCAGTTCGGCCGTGGCGCGGTGCGGGTCGCCGCCGTACACGCCGTCGGCCTGGCCCACCTTAGGGCCGCTGCGCATGGCATCCTGGCGCACCATCTGCGGTGCCACGGCGAGCAGCAGGGCGGTGTCGGCCAGGCCGGCGTGGGTGCCGATTTCATCGTCGCGGATGCCGCGCTGGCGCAGGATCTGGGCGTAGCCGTCGGAGCTGGTGCGGTAGTAGGCCTCGGGCAGGATGGCCTTGGCCCCGCTGCTGGCCCAGCTTTTGTTCAACTGGGCCACCACCTGCTGCACGCTCTTCAGGTAGCCGCCGTGGTCGCCCAGGAAGACCACGTTTTGAAAGCCGTGCACTTTGAAGCTGTTGGCGGCGGATGCTAGGGTTTTCTGGAACACATCATCGGGCACGGTGATGGTGCCGGGAAAGCGCATGTGCGAGCTGGTGGGGGCCGTGCCGCCCTCGGGCACATAGGCGATCACTGGGGCCACCAGGGCATTGCCCAGGCCCTCGGCGATGCGCTGCGACAGCGCCTTGACCCGCGCGTTGTGCTTGCCCAGGGCCACATAGGGGCCGCTTTGCTCGGTGCCGCCGATGGGCACCAGGATGGTGGTCTTGCCCAGGCGCACCTGGTCGCGCAGCTCTGTCCAGGTCAGGTCTTCTAGAAACACGGTGTGGGGTGTCTGGGCCCAGGCGGCATGGCCGAGGAGGAGCAGGGCGATGCCCGCCAGCGTGGTCTGCGTGCGCAGGAAGGGGTAGTGCATACAAAGGGCTTTGGAGTGCGGCGTGGACCGAACCGCAAGCGTATCCGCAGTTACCGCCCCGGCGCTTTGTTTAGCGTCAAGGCAACGTAAAGTGGTGTGATGGCACGCACAGGCCCTGATGGGCCCATGGACTTATTGGCGGGCCAAATCGGACTATATTGGGACCCATTGGCGTGCCGGTTTGGGTGCCCATCCACCGAAAAGACCTCCATGACACTCGACGAACTGATTGCTTCCGACACCTTGATCCCCTCGCTGCCGGCCACCATTGCGCAGATATTTGGTGAATTCCAGAAGCCCGATCCGGATGTGCGCCGGATCACGGCCCTGGTGTCGGCCGAAGTGGGGCTGACGGTGCGTGTGCTGCGGGTGCTGAACTCGGCCCGTTTCGGCAGTGGTGGCCGTATTGGGACCATGGAGGCCGCGATTCCGCTGCTGGGGCTCAAGGCCATCAAGCAGTTGGTCAGCGCGGCGGCGGTGGGCGGGGCTTTTCGGATGGTGCCCGGGGTGAATATGCCCGAGTTCTGGCGCAACAGCCTGGACGTGGCCAAGATCGCCCAGTCGCTGGCCGCCACCATGCGCATGGACAAAGGCTTGGCCTTCACCGCCGGGCTGCTGCACGGCGTGGGCGACCTGATGATGAAAATGGCCATGCCCGACCAGCCCTGCATGCAGCCCGACTTTGCCAAGGACGGCAACCGCTACGCCCGGCAAATGGCCGAGCTGGGTTACTCGTATGCCGATGTGGGCGCGGCCTTTGCCGCCAAGTGGCGTTTCCCGCAGGAGATTGTGGATGCCATCCGGCACCACCCGAACCCGCAGGAGGACACGGCCACCGACACCCTGGCCGGCATCGTGTACCTGGCCATCTGGGGCGGGCGCGCCCACGAACTCGACTTGGACACCCCCAGCATGCTGGAGCAGTACCCCCGCCGCGTGGCCGATGCGATTGGCTGCACCGAGGGCGAGGCGCAGCTGTGTACCGGCGATGCCATCGAGTGGACCGCGCCAGACGAGGCGCGGGACTTCGCCTAGGCTTTCAGGGCTTGCAGGCACCACTTGGTGTCCGTTTCGGGGCGACTGCTTTAAAAATATGATGATTGGGTGGGACTGTCACCGGTAACGTAGTGAGCGTATAGGGTGTTTGTCGACATTTTCGGTATGCACTGGGGTTCAGGGTATTCCCTTGGTGGATTTCTGAGGTTTATTTGTATTATTAATGGAGGTGAGTGGCCACGGCCAAACCACCTGAACCCGGGGTCTGCAGGCGTTCCACACGCGGCCCCGGCAACCTCCAAAGAGACGAAAGAACACACCATGCATTTTGCGAAACCTACCTTTGTGCGCGCGGCTGCCAGCCTGGCCCTGGCCAGCGTGGGCCTGATGACTGCCGCGGCAGTGTCGGCCAAGGAAGTGACAGTCTGGGCCTGGGACCCGAACTTCAACATCGCCATCATGAAGGACGCGGCTGCCCGCTACACCGCCAAGCACCCCGATGCCACGTTCAAGATCGTGGACATGTCCAAGGCCGACCTGGAGCAAAAGTTGCAAACCATGCTGGCCTCGGGGGTGAGCAAGTCGCTGCCCGACATCGTGCTGGTAGAGGACTACAACGCGCAAAAATACCTGCGCTCGTTCCCCGGCGCTTTCGAGCCCATGTCGGGCACCGTCAACTACGCCGGTTTTGCCAAGTACAAGGTGGACCTGATGACGGTCAACGGCAAGGTCTACGGCCTGCCTTTCGACTCGGGTGTGACCGGCATGTACTACCGCAAGGATCTGCTGGCCAAGGCCGGTTTTTCCGAGAAGGACATGGAGAACATCAGCTGGGACCGCTATATCGAGATCGGCACCAAAGTCACCGCCGTTACCGGCAAGAAGATGCTGGGCATCGACCCCAATGACAACGGCCTGATCCGCGTGATGATGCAGTCCGCCGGGCGCTGGTACTTCGACAAAGACGGCAAGCTCGACATCAAGGGCAACCCCGCCTTCAAGGCCGCGCTGGAAACCCAGGCCAAGCTGTTCAAGGCGGGCATCGTCAAGCCCGTGACCAACTGGGCCGAGTACGTAGGTGCGGTCAACAAGGGCGACGTGGCCAGCATCACCACCGGCGTGTGGATCACCGGTGCGGTCAAGTCCGAAAAGAGCCAGGCCGGCCTGTGGGCCGTGGCCCCCACGCCCAAGCTGAACGTGCCAGGTGCCACGCACGCCTCCAACCTGGGCGGCTCCAGCTGGTACGTGCTGTCGGGCGGCAAAGAGAAAGCCATGGCGGTCGATTTCCTGAATGAAATCTTCGCCAAAGACACCGAGTTCTACCAAACCATCCTGATCTCGCGCGGCGCGGTCGGCACCCTGATGTCCTCGCGCGCAGGCAAGGCTTACAGCGATGCCGATCTGTTCTTTGGCGGGGCCCAGGTGTGGCTGCGCTTCAGCGATTGGCTGGCCAAGGTGCCCAGCGTGAACTACGGCATGTACACCTACGAAGGCGATGCCGCCGTGTCGGCCCAGTTGCCCGCCCTGAACCAGGGCGTGCCGGTAGACCAGCTGATCGACAAGATCCACCAGCAACTGGCCGCCCAGGTCAAGTAAACACCCTGCTGGATGGGGTGCGGCAAGTCAAGTTGCCATCGCCCCATCGCCCACACTCTGGAGACTTTTATGCGGCAAGCAAGCAGGCCGGGATATCGCCTTTTCTACGATATCAACGGATGGGCTTTTGTGTCGGCGGCGTTGCTGCTGATCGGCACTTTCATGGTCTACCCCATCGGCAAATCGCTGTGGATGTCGCTGCACGCAGGGCAGGGCAGCATGGTGCAGTTTGTGGGCCTGGGCAATGTGGAGCGGCTGGTCAACGACCCGATGTTCCTGCGGGCGTTGACCAACACCTTCATCTTCCTGATCGTGCAGGTGCCCATCATGATTGTGCTGGCGCTGGTGCTGGCATCCGCCCTGAACATGCCGAATCTGCGCTTTCGCGGCCTGCTGCGCACCGCCATTTTTCTGCCCTGCGTCACCTCGCTGGTGGCGTACTCGGTGCTGTTCAAAAGCATGTTTTCGTACGACGGCCTGGTCAACGCCACGCTGCTGTGGACGGGGCTGATCGACCAGCCGGTGCCCTGGCTGACCGACCCCTTCTGGGCCCGGGTGGTGGTGATCTCGGCCATCACCTGGCGCTGGACCGGCTACAACATGATCTTCTACCTGGCGGCCATGCAAAACGTCGACAAATCCATCTACGAGGCCGCCCGCATCGACGGCATTTCGGCCACGCGCCGGTTCTTGTCGATCACCATTCCGGTGCTCAAACCGGTGATTCTGTTCACTACCGTCACCTCCACCATCGGCACGCTGCAGATGTTTGACGAGGCCATGAACATTACCAATGGCGGCCCGGCCGACAGCACGCTGACCTTGTCGCTGTACATCTACAACCTGTCGTTCAAGTTTGTGCCCAACTTTGGCTACGCGGCCACGGTGTCGTATGTGATCGTGATCCTGGTGGCGATCCTGGCCTTCTTCCAGTTTTACCTGGCGCGGGAGAAAGAATGATGTCCATCTCGACGGAGAAACTGCGCATGGCCGTGGTCTACGCCTTTTTGTGGCTGATGGCGTTTTTGTCGATCTTTCCGTTTCTGTGGATGCTGATCAGCGCCACCAACGAGAGCAACGACGTCACCAAAGGCAAGATCACCCTGGGCAACGCCTTGGTAGACAACTACCAGAAGTTTGCGGCCCTGTTCGATGTAGGCCAGGTGTTTTGGAATTCCGGAAAAATCGCCGTCGTGGGCTCGCTGCTCACCCTGCTGGTGTCGTCCCTGGCGGGCTATGGGTTTGAGGTGTTCAAGTCGCCCACCCGCGAACGTTTTTACCAGGGCATTCTGGTGTCGATGATGATTCCGTTTGCCACGCTGATGATTCCGCTGTTCATTTTGCTGGCCTCGTTCGACATGCTCGACACCCACATGGCGGTGATTTTGCCCACCATCGCCTCGGCCTACATGGTGTTTTACTTTCGGCAAAACACCAAGGCGTTTCCCACTGAGCTGCGCGACGCGGCGCGGGTCGATGGGCTGAAGGAGTGGCAGATATTTTTGTTCGTGTATGTACCGGTGATGCGCTCTACCTACGCTGCTGCTTTTATCATTGTGTTCATGGCCACCTGGAATAGCTTCTTGTGGCCGCTGATCGTGTTGCAGTCGCTGGAGCTCAAAACCATCACCCTGGTGCTGTCGTCCCTGGGCTCGTCGTATACGCCCGATTTTGGCGTGATCATGGTCGCCACCATCATGGCCACCATCCCCACACTCGCCGTCTTTTTTGCCATGCAGCGCCAGTTTGTCGAAGGCATGCTCGGCTCCGTGAAGTAAGGTTTTATCACAATGCGTTTAGTTCAAAAAATCAACGACGGCTGGATCTTCCACGCCGATTTTTCGCAAGACTTGATTGCGCGTGCAAAGCCCGGTGAAGCCGTGCGCCTGCCGCACAACGCGGTCGATCTGGAGATGAACTACTTCGACGAAAAGTCGTTCCAGAAAGAGTTTGGCTACCAGCTCCACCTGCCCTGGCAGCCCGCCTTCGAGGGCCAGGAAGTGGCGCTGGTGTTTGACGGTGCCATGGCCAACTCGGTGGTGTGGGTCAACGGCGAAAAGGTCGCCCAGCATGCCGATGGCTACACGCCTTTCGAGGCGCGCCTTACCGGGCTATTGAAGGCGGGCGACAACCTCGTCACCGTCAAGATCGACGGCAGCGAGAACCCCGACATCCCGCCCTTCGGCGGCCAGATCGACTACCTGACCTACGCCGGCATCTACCGCGATGTGTGGCTCAAAGTGACCGATGCGGTATCGATTGCCCGCATCAAGGTGGAAACTGCGTTTGAACTCAGCGATGCCAAAGCCGTCACCGCCATCGGCACCCTGGCCAACCCGCGTGGCGTGGCGCTGGCAGGCACGGCGCGGGCCGAGCTGTGTGCGCTGGACGGCACGGTGCTGCAGCAGCAAACCGTAAATTTCACCGGCGACACGGTGCGCCTGGTGTTCGAGAACCTGGCAGGCCTGGCGCTGTGGGAACTGGACTCGCCCCAGCTCTACCGCGTGGCTTTGCACATCGATACCCCCGACGGCCAGGACACGCTGGATACCCGCTTCGGTTTTCGCACCGCGCGTTTTGCCAGCGACGGTTTCCGCCTGAACGGCAAGCTGCTGAAAATCCGCGGCCTGAACCGCCACCAGTCTTACCCCTACGTGGGCTACGCCATGGGCCGCCGTGCGCAGGAGCTGGATGCCGACATTTTGAAGAATGAGCTGCACTGCAACCTGGCGCGCACCTCGCACTACCCGCAGTCGCCGTATTTTCTGGACCGCTGCGACGAAATCGGCCTGCTGGTGTTTGAAGAAATCCCGGGCTGGCAGCACATTGGCGGCGCGGTGTGGCAAGACGAGTCGGTGGAGAACGTGCGCCGCATGGTGCAGCGCGACTGGAACCACCCCAGCATCATCCTGTGGGGCGTGCGCATCAACGAATCTGCCGACAACCACGACTTCTTTGCCCGCACCAACGCCATGGCCCGCGCCCTGGACACCACCCGCCAGACCGGCGGCGTGCGTTGCATTGAAAACAGCGAACTGCTGGAAGACGTGTACACCATGAACGACTTCTTCCACATCGCACCCGCCGACTGGCTGCCGGGCCGTACCCCCGCGCCACTGCGCCAAACCCGCGACGTGACCGGCCTGGCCAGCGACGTGCCCTACCTGGTGACCGAGTTCAACGGCCACATGTACCCCACCAAACGTATCGACCCCGAAGACCGCCAGGCCGAGCACGCCACCCGCCACCTGGAGGTGCTCAACGCCGCCTACGCCAACCCGCAGATTGCCGGGGCCATTGGCTGGTGCATGTTCGACTACAACACCCACAAAGACTTTGGCGCGGGCGACCGCATCTGCCACCACGGCGTGATGGACATCTTCCGCGCGCCCAAGTTTGCCGCTGCGGTGTACGCCAGCCAGTGCCCGCCCCAGCAGCAGGTGGTGCTGGAGCCCGTGACCTACTGGGCGCGCGGCGAAAAAGACCGCTGCGAAGTGCTGCCCCTGCTGGTGCTGACCAACTGCGACTACCTCGAATTCCAATTCGGCGACTTCCCCGTGAAACGCGCCGAGCCCGACCGCGCCAAGTACCCGCACCTGCCGTACGCCCCCGTCACCATCGACAGCCGCCAGGTGGACATGGCCGAAGTGGGTGCCTGGGGCATGCAGTGGCTGGACTGCAGCATCACTGGCTTTGTGGGCGGCCAGGCTGTGGCCTGCGTCACCCTCAGCGGCAACCCGCTGCCCACCACGCTGGAGGTGGTGGCCGACAGCACCACGCTGCTGGCAGGCGAAAAAGATGCGGTGCGCTTCACCGTGCGCGCCCTCGACCAGTGTGGCCGCGTGTTGCCGTTTCTGGACGATGTGGTGGGCGTGGAAGTGAGCGGCGGTGCCAAGCTGCTGGGGCCGGAACTCATCTTGTTCAAAGGCGGTGTGGCGGGCTTCTGGGTAGAGAGCACCGGCGCGCATGTGGACACGCAGGTAGCGGTGTCCACCCGGCGGCTGGGCCGCCAGGTTGTAACGCTCGCAGCGGCGTAAGGAGCAGGAAATGGCAGACGTCACACTCACCCAAATCACCAAATCCTTCGGCAACACCCATGTGATCCGGGGCGTGGACCTGGAGATCAACAAGGGCGAATTCGTCGTCTTCGTCGGCCCGTCCGGCTGCGGAAAATCTACCCTGCTGCGCATGGTGGCCGGGCTGGAAGACATCACCAGCGGCGACCTGGACATCGGTGGCCTGCGCGTCAACGACCTGGACCCGTCCAAGCGCGGCATCGCCATGGTGTTCCAGTCGTACGCGCTGTATCCGCACATGACGGTGCGCGAGAACATGGGCTTTGCCCTGCGCTTTGCCGGTGTGCCCAAGGCCGAAGTGGCCACCAAGGTGGACGCAGCGGCACAGGTCCTAGGCCTGGGCCCGCTGATGGACCGCAAGCCCAAAGCCTTGTCGGGCGGCCAGCGCCAGCGCGTGGCCATTGGCCGCGCCATCGTGCGCGACCCCAAGGTGTTTTTGTTTGACGAGCCCCTGTCCAACCTGGATGCCGAGTTGCGCGTGCACATGCGCATTGAGATCGCCCGCCTGCACCGCGAGCTGGGCTCCACCATCATCTACGTCACCCACGACCAGGTCGAAGCCATGACCCTGGCCGACAAAATCGTGGTGCTGCGCGCAGGCAAGGTCGAGCAGGTAGGCGCGCCGCTGGAGGTCTACGACAACCCGGCCAACACCTTTGTGGCGGGCTTCATCGGCTCGCCGAAGATGAACTTTCTGGATGGTGTGGTGCGCGGCGTGGACGGCGCGCACTGCCAGGTGGAGCTGCCCGGTTTCGGCGGCAAGGTCGTGTCCATCCCGTTCACCGGCCCGGCACCGGCCACCGGGGCCGAGGTGACGGTGGGCGTGCGCCCCGAGCACTTCCGCGAGGATGGCGACGGCCACCTGCAGCTCACCATCGACATGCTTGAGCACCTGGGCGGCGAAACCTTCGCCTACGCCCGCGCCGAGTCGGGCGGGCTGATGGTCATCAAAACCGAGCATGGCCGGGGCCTGCGCATGGGGCAGGCGTTCGATGCCAGGTTCCAAACAAAACTTGCCCTGCTGTTCGACCGCCAAACCGGCGCACGCATCTACTGACTTGCTCCCTCCCCTCCCGGGGGAGGGTTGGGGTGGGGGTCGGTTCCCGATTTATATCAAAACAGCCCCTACCGCCCATTCCATAAGCGCGAGCAGCTATCAAAAAAAGAGTAAATGCGCACTACCATGTCGCGCCCCGGCCAGAAGCCGTCGCGCCGGTAGGGGCGGGCGGGGTCGATTCGGGCAAGACTGTGTCCCACCATGTCCACCGCTTACCTCTACCTTTTCATCGCCATCGTCGCCGAGGTGGTGGCCACCAGCTTCCTCAAAAGCTCGGACAGCTTCACCCGCCTATGGCCCAGCGTCATCACCGTGGTGGGCTACGCCATCGCCTTTTTGTTCCTGTCGCTCACGCTGCGCACCATACCCACGGGAGTGGCCTACGCCATCTGGTCGGGCACCGGCATCGTGCTGATCTCGCTGGTGGGCTGGTGGTGGTTCGGCCAAAACCTGGACCTGCCCGCCATCGCCGGTATGGGGCTGATCATTGCCGGGGTGGTGGTGGTGAACGTGTTTTCCAAGACGGCGGGGCACTGAGACGGGCCTGTACGTTCCGGTGTGCGATAGGCTTTTGGCGGGTGGCGCAGCCACCATGGGCGGGTCCAACTGCCGGACCTGGGTTCAATCCAGTTTGAAGGACGCTACCGTGCGCGATAGATTCTGCGCCCGCTCATTCAATACCGAGGAGGCGGCGGTGGATTGCTCCACCAGCGCAGCATTTTGCTGGGTAGATTGGTCCATCTCGGTTACGGCCTGGTTGATCTGGCTGATAGCAATGCTTTGCTCGGACATGGCACCGTTTCTCCACCCTACTTCCTGACCCGTGCTTCATTCAGGGCAACTCGCCTTTGCTGGATTGAACCTGCTATGGTTGACGACAGTCTCGGCACAGAGACTTTCATTCCACAACGAGGAGCAAACCATGGCAAAAGATTTCAGCTCGATGGAGGACAGCAACCGCTCGTCCAACTCCAGCATTCACGAGGTTTCAGACCCGCAGCGGCGCATCGTGCTGCGGGGCGGCGCCATTGCCGCGATGCTGTCGGTGATGGGGCCGTTGGCAGGCTGTGCCACAACAGGTGGGATGGCCAGTGGCCCCAGGCTGGGCTTCAAGGGCATTCCGGTGGGTATGGGGGACAAGCTGGTGGTGCCAGAGGGTTATGTCGCCACGGCCATTGCCGCCTGGGGCGAGCCGATTGGCGTGCCGGGCAACATGCCCGCCTTCAAATACGATGCCTCCAACAGTGCTGCCGACCAGGCGGTGCAGATGGGCATGCACCATGACGGCGTTGAGTTCTTCCCGCTGGAGGGCAGCTCAACACGCGGCCTGATCGCCATCAATCATGAGTACACCGATGACGGTTTGCTGCACGTGGGCGGCTTCAACAACATGAACGCCGAGAAAGTGAAGAAGGCACAAAACGCCCACGGTCTTGCTGTTTATGAGGTGGAGCTCAAAGGCGGCAACTGGCAGATGGTGCGGCCATCGCGTTATGCGCGGCGCTTCACCATGGATGCGCCCTTCACCGTGGGTGGCCCAGCTGCTGGCCACGCCATGATGAAAACCGCTGCCGACCCCGCCGGGCGCATCGTGCTGGGCACACTGAACAATTGCGCCAGCAGCCAGACTCCCTGGGGCACCTATTTGTCAGGTGAAGAAAACTGGATGGGTTACTTTGGCCACGGCGACAAACTCACCGACCACCAGAAACGCTGGGGTGCCCGCAAAGATGGCGCTTACATGTGGGACAAGTTTGATGAGCGCTTTGATGCCGTGAAAAACCCCAACGAACCCAACCGTTTTGGCTGGGTGGTGGAAGTAGACCCCATGGACCCCACCAGCACACCCGTCAAGCGCACGGCGATGGGCCGCGCCGCGCATGAGGGCGCTTGGGTGGGGGTGACCAAAGACGGGCGGGCGGTGGTTTATTCAGGTGAAGATTCACGCTTTGAGTACATCTACAAATTTGTCAGCCGCGACAAAATTGCCCCCGGTGGTGCCAAAGCCAACCGCGAACTGCTGGACCACGGCACCTTGTACGTAGCGCGTTTTGATGCGGGCGGGCGCGGCCAGTGGTTGCCGCTGGTGCATGGCCAGGGGCCACTCACGGTGGCCAACGGTTTTGCCGACCAGGGCGAAGTGGTGATCAAGGCACGTCAGGCCAGTGATGCCCTGAAGGCCACCAAAATGGACCGCCCCGAGTGGTTGACGATTGACACCCAAAGTGGCTGGGTCTACTGCACGTTGACCAACAACAGCAACCGGGGCCAGCCTGACCAGCCCGGTGTGGACGCCGCCAACCCGCGCGCCAACAACACCATGGGCCAAATCATCCGCTGGAAGGACGATGGCGATTTTGACGGCGCTGGTTTTGCGTGGAACCACCTGGTGCTGGCGGGCGACCCGGCGAATGAACGGGCCGATGCCAGAGGCAACATCAATGGCGACATCTACTGCTGCCCGGACGGCATCCGCATCGACAAACGCGGCGTGTTGTGGATTCAAACCGATGCCGCCGCCGCCGCCATGTACAAGGGTGAGATGAAGAATATTGGCAACAACCAGATGCTGGCTTGTGACCCGGCCACGGGCGACACCCGCCGCTTCCTCACCGGACCGACCAACTGCGAAATCACCGGCTGTACCTTGACGCCCGATGGCACTACTCTGTTCATCAGCATCCAGCACCCCGGCGAAACCCCAAGCGAACGCAGCGACCCCGCAGAGCCCAGAAAATACGCCAACTGGCCGGACTACCGCCCCGATGGACGCCCCCGCTCCGCCACGGTTGCGATTCGCAAGTTGGATGGGGGGATGATAGGAACTTGACAGCGGCATTCACTGCGTTTTGGCCCTGCCGCCACCCAGTGTGGCGCGGGCGATGCCAGCAGCGGCCAGGGAAGAGCCTGGCATTCTTCACCACGATGCAGCGTGAGACCATTTTCTGTACAAGACCCATCCTACCTACGCCGCTTCTTGCCAACCTGGACCACCCGCGCCGCGCCCATCCCCAAAGCTGCCCGGGCCAGCGCATCGGCCTCGGTGTTGCGGTGCTGCGGTATCCACACCAGCGTGGCCTGGTCAAAGCTGGTAAACAGCGCCCGCGCCTCGCCAAACAGCGCCGCCAGCCGGGCAATCGGCTTGGCGTTTTGACTGCCGACTTGCTCCACCACGATGCTGTTGTCGCAGTGCAGCCGCAGGTCGTCTGCGCCCTGGAGTTTCAGCGCCCGCAACGCCGCCATCAGCGCCCGCACCTCCGCCTCGTTGTTGCAGCCGATGCCAGGGGCCACCTGCGACAGCGTGTGGCGCGTGCCGTCGGGTGCCGTCCACACTGCGCCCAGGCCCATGCGGCCAGGGTTGGGCAGGGCGCTGCCGTCGGTGTGGATGTGCCAGGGCATGGAGGAATTTCAGAGAGGTGCCGATGGTCCCATGTGCTCCAGTCGCAAAGTCTCTCTGCTCGCCGTGAACCGCGCAGGGTTGCCGCCAAACTCCGCTGTGGCCCGCTGCGCCATGGCGAGCAGCGCAGCCACTGCCGCAAGCATGGTTTCGGGTTCGCCTAGCCTGGCACGTGGCCCGGACATGGTGAGAGCACCTTTCAGGTCACCCATAGCGCCAAACACCGGCACGGATGCCGAGGCGGTTTCAGGGTCGCGTTCGCCGTAGGAGGTTGCCCACAGGCGCGTCCGTACCAAGGCATGGACAGACTCGCTTTCAGGTTCGGTGAAGGCCAACAGCACTTTTCCTGACGCGCCTTTTTCCACTTCGAAGTCTTCCCCGACCCGGATCGAGACCCGCACCGACCGGGCCGGTTCGACCCGGCTGACGACCAGCCTGCGAGCGCCCACGCGTACATAGAACGATGCCGTTTCCCCCTGGTCCCGGCTGAGCTCTCCAAGCAGCGGCTCCACTATCGAATCGACCCGGAACGACCGTTGGTAGATCGCCGCCAGCCGCATGGGTTGGGGGCCTACCGCGTACTGTCCGTCTTCCAGTTTTCGGATAAAGCCGCCGTGCTCCAGGGCGGCCAACAAGCGAAGCACGGTACTTTTGTACAGCCCCGTGCGCTTGGAAAGTTCGGTCAGCGTCAGCCGCTCATCCGTGGGCCCAAATGCCCCCAGCAACGCAAAGGCTCTGTCGAGCACAGCCACTCCGCTGCTGGCTTCTGCAGGCTCTTCGTGCGTGTCAGGTACTGCGGATTCCATAGTCCATTGGCTCCAGGTGTATTCGTTCTGCTGAGTAGAACACAGGTGCTTTATGGCCAAAATTAAGGGTTATTGCGGATGTTCAAGGCCTTTTCACGCTTTTATAGTTCTTTCTAACAGAACTTAGTTCTATCAAATAGAACTTTTGGAAATTGCAAAAACTTTGCTTTTCGGTGCTACCCCATCCTTTGCTGCAGCACCTGATTGCTTGAACCCACTACCAAGAGGAATAACAACCATGTATCCCAACTACCTACCGGTTCGCGAAGAATGGCTGGCCTTGGGGCGCGAAGAGGCGATGGACCCGTCGCTGCCCATCGTGGACGCACACCACCACTTTTATGACCGGCCTGGTTGGTCCTACCTGCAGGGCGAGTACCTGGCTGACGCGCAATCTGGCCACGCGGTTCGCGCATCGGTCTACATGCAGGCGCTGACGGGCTACAGGGTGGACGGCCCCGACGCGCTGAAACCGGTTGGCGAAACGGCGTACGTGGTCGCAGCCACCACGCCGCCCGCGGCGGAGATGGAGATCGCCAAAGGCATCGTGGGCCATGCGAATCTGCGCTTGGGTGCCGCTGTGCGGGATACGCTGGAGGCCCATGTGCAGGCGGGTGCGGGCCGCTTCCGGGGTATACGCCATCTGAGCACATGGGACGCGGACGCTTCGTTGGCCAACCCATTGACCGCTGCGCCGCAGGGCCTGTTGCGCGACGCTGCTTACCGCGCCGGGCTCGCCGAGTTGGCCCCGCTGGGCTTGTCGTATGACGCCTGGCTGTTGTGGCCGCAGCTGGCGGAGTTGATCGAAGTCGCTGACGCGTTTCCGCACCTGGCCATCGTGGTGGACCACTGCGGCGGCATCGTGCGCGTCGGGGCTTACGAAGGCCGTGGCGACGAAGTCTTCTTGGGCTGGAGCGCGGCAATGCGCGCGTTGGCCCGCCGCCCGAATGTCCACGTCAAGCTGGGCGGGCTGGGCATGCGCATCAATGGATTCGGGCTGGACAAAGGCAGCCTGCCGCCATCTTCGGAGCAACTCGCCCAGACGTGGCAGCCCTGGATGCTCACCTGCATAGAAGCTTTTGGGCCCGAGCGCTGCATGTTCGAGAGCAATTTTCCGGTGGACAAGGGTTCTTACAGCTTTGGGAACGGCTGGAACGCTTTCAAACGGATCACCGCCGCGTTTTCCCCCACCGAACGACAAGCACTTTTTGAAGGCACTGCCAGCCGCGTGTACCGGCTTGGTTGATCGTATTTCTTACTAAATCCCGTCCGTCCCCCCACCATCCAAAGGAGATCTTTATGCTTTTCACCCGCCTATTCACGGTCACCACTGCCGTGCTGACTTTCACCGCCACACCGGCGGCCTTCTCGCAGACGTTCCCGGCTAGACCGATCACCTTCGTGGTGCCTTACTCCGCCGGGGGCACCACCGACATCGTTGCGCGCCTGGTCACCAACCAGGTCGGCAACAGCCTGGGCCAGCCCCTTGTGGTGGACAACAAGGTCGGCGGCGGCGGTGTGATCGGTTGGGGCACTGTTGCGCGTGCCAACCCCGATGGCTACACGCTGCTGACCACGGAAATGTCGTTCACCATTGCCCCAGGCCTGCTCCCCAAGCTGCCTTTCGACGGCAAGAAGGACTTCACCCACATCATTACCGCAGCGGCGGCACCGCACGTGCTCGTCGTCAATCCCGGCGTGCCCGCAAAGACGGTGCAGGAGTTCATTGCCCTGGCAAAGGCCAAGCCGGGCACGATGAACTACGGCTCCGGTGGCAATGGCACGAATACGCATCTGGGCGGCGCGCTTTTCCAGAGCGTGGCCGGTGTTGACCTGGTGCACGTGCCGTACAAGGGCGCGGGCCAGGTGCTGCAGGACCTGATGGGTGGCCAGGTGCAGGCGCTGGTGACTTCGCTGCCCACCGCGCTGCCGGGCATCAAGTCCGGCAGGCTGCGCGCACTGGTCGTGACGGGCGATGTGCGCTCGCCGCTGCTGCCAGATGTTCCGTCGGCCAAGGAAGTCAACCTGCCAGCATTCGCGATGGATTTCTGGGTCGGATTCGCGGCCCCCGCCGGCACCCCCCAGCCTGTGGTCGAAAAGCTCAACCAGGCGATTGCGGCAGCGCTCCATTCGCCCGACGGCAAACGCCGTCTCGCCGAGCAGGGTTTGACGGCCGTGGCCAACACCCCGGCCCAGGCCACCCAACTCGCCACTTCGGAGATGCAGGGCTGGGCCGCCATCGTGAAGTCGGCAGGCATCAAAGCTGAATAAAGAGGACGACGCACCATGGCCATCCAACCACTCCACGGCATTCGCGTGCTGGACCTGACCAATGTATTGGCCGGGCCGTTCGCCTGCCACCAACTGGCCCATATGGGCGCAGATGTCATCAAGGTCGAGGCCCGCAACGGTGGCGACCTGGCGCGGCAACTCGGCGCAGACAACGCCCTCAACCGCGCCAACATGGGCGTTTCGTTCCTGGCGCAAAACCCGGGCAAGCGTTCCATCACCTTGAATCTCAAGCACCCCAAAGGCAAAGAGGCGCTGCGCCGCCTGGTCCGCACGGCGGACGTGCTGGTTGAAAACTACCGGCCGGGTGTCATGCAGCGGCTCGGCGTGGGCTACGACGAGCTGCTCAAAGAGAACCCCCAACTCATCTACTGCGCTATCTCGGGCTTTGGCCAAGATGGGCCGCTGCGTGACCTGCCTGCGTATGACCAGATCATCCAGGGGATGTCGGGTGTGATGAGCATCACCGGCGCACCGGAGAACGCGCCCTACCGCGTCGGCTACCCGGTGGCGGACACCATCGGCGGCATCACCGCCGCCTTTGCCGTCGCGGCAGCGCTGGCGGATCGCAACCGCACCGAAGGGGTCTTCATCGATGTGTCGATGCTGGAGGCGGCCATGGCCACCATGGGATGGGCTGTCTCCAACCATCTGATCGCCGGGCGCGAGCCCAAGCCGCTGGGCAACGACAACGTGACCGCCAGCCCTTCGGGAACCTTCCGCACCGGGGACGGCTTGCTGAACATCGCCGCCAACAAGCAAGAGCAGTTCGAAGCCGTCTGCGCCGTGCTGGGGCACCCGGAATGGGCGCAGGACGCACGTTTTGCCGACCGCCACGCCCGGTTGCAATACCGGCCAGAGCTGAAGGCCCTGATGGAGACTTCTTTGGCCAGCAAATCGGCCCAAGATTGGTGGCATTTGTTCAACGCAGCGGGCATTCCGGCAGGCCCGGTCTACACGGTGCCGCAGGCGCTGGACCACCCGCAGATCGCCGAGCGCGGCATGATCGGTACGTTCAAGGATGTGCCAGGGGTCGGTCGCGACATCCGCCTCGTACGTACCGGCTTCAAGCTCAACGGCGAGGCTCCCACGGTAGACACGCCGCCACCGCAACTGGGCGAGCACACCGCCGCCATCCTGGCGGAGCTGGGCTATTCGGAAACTGAAATTGCCACCCTGGTAGAGGAGAAAGTAGTATGAGCAACGCAGACCCCCGCGTGGGCGACTGGTGGCGCACCTCCATCATTGAAATGCGGCCCGGCATGATCCGCTACAGCGGGTATGCCATCGAAGACCTGATCGGGCGCGTGAGCTTTGCGCAAATGGTCTGGCTGATGACCCGGGGCGAGCTGCCGAGCGAAGGGCAGGGTCGCTTGCTCGATGCCGTGCTGATGTCGGCGGTAGACCACGGCCCGCAAGCGCCCAGTATTGCGATTGCACGCATGGCCGCCACCTGCGGTGTCGGCTTGAACAATGCGATGGCCTCGGCCGTCAACGTGCTGGGCGACGTGCACGGTGGTGCTGGGGAACAAGCGGTGGACATGTACCAAGCCATTGCCGCGCACCAGGACGCTGGCGCTTCGCTACAGGATGCCGTGCGCGCCGGATTGGACGAAGCCATCGCCAGGCACGGCAAGTTCGTGGCCGGGTTCGGGCACCGCTTTCACCCGGTGGACCCCCGCGCCGCGCCGCTGCTCGCGTTGGTCGATGCCGCAGCGCGTGAGGGCACCGTGAACGGCCGCTTCGCCACCATTGGTCGGGCGGTGGAAGAAGAACTTGCCGCGCGCAAAGGAGGGCGGCGCATTCCGATGAACATCGACGGTGCAACCGCCGTCATTTACGCCGAACTCGGATTTCCGGCACCCTTGGCCCGCGGCCTGTTTTGCCTGTCGCGTTCGGTCGGCATCCTGGCGCATGCCTGGGAGCAGACCGGGCAAGGCGGGCGCAACAAGGGGCCGATTCCGCGTGAGTACCTGTGGACCTACGACGGCCCCGCCGCGCGTGAAGTGCCAGCTCGTGGTGAGGATGTGCAGTAGCTGCGATTTAACGCCAAAGTCGCCCTTGGCGCTTATGGGACGGGCGCAAGGTGCTATGCAATTTAGCCAGGCGACGGCACGTACCTTAGCGCCTCCACCACCAGCGCCAGCGCAGGTGAAGATCGGCGGCTGGCGTAGTACAGGTGGTAGCCGGGGAAGGTGGCCGACCAATCGTCCAGTACCGATACCAGGCGGCCTGCGGCCAGGTGGGCATCGACCAGATCCCGGGGAACCCAGGCCAGGCCGTGTCCTGCCACTGCTGCTGCCACGATCAGCTCGCTGGTGTTGAAGGCCAGCCGCCCGGAGACGCTGACGCTGACATTGCTGCTGCTTTTGCCCTGCTTCTTGAACTCCCAGGCCATGAGGCCGCTGTGGGTTGGCAAACGTCTGCCGATGCAGTCGTGCTGGCCGAGGTCCTGGGGCGTGCGCGGCGGCGCGTGGCGGCTGAAGTAGCCGGGCGTGCCCACCACCACGGTCTGCATATCGGGCGCAATGCGCACCGCAATCATGTCCTTGGCCACGTCGCTGCCCAGGCGCACCCCGATGTCGAAGCGCTCGGCCACGATGTCGGTAAAGCGGTTGTCGCTGCTGATCTCCAGCTGGATGTCGGGGTACAGCGCCAGCCAAGGCTCCAGCCTGGGCCACAGCAGCGTCTGGACGGCGTGCTCAGTGGCGGTGATGCGCACGGTGCCCGCCGGTTTGCCGCGCAGCTCGTGCAGCAGCTCCAGCTCGCTTTCAATGTCGGCAAAGCGCGGCCCCACAGCCTGGTACAGGCGCTCGCCCGCCTCGGTGGGGGCCACGCTGCGGGTGGTGCGGTTGAGCAGCTTCAGGTCCAGCCGCGTCTCCAGCGCCCGCACGGTCTGGCTGAGTGCCGACTGGGACAGGCCCATCTGCGCGGCGGCCCGGGTGAAGCTGCCAGCGCGTACCACGGCCGCAAAGGCTGCTAGGTCGTCAAAGCGTGTCATTGATTAATTGGGCTTATAAGAGCATGCGGATTATGCGGTCTAGTCAGGCAATGGGTGCGTCTTTAGACTTCTTTCCATGTCCTCTCTCACGCGAAAAACCACCGCAAAAACACCGCCGCCAGCCCACTCTGGCCCGACCACTGCCAGCCCTAACCTGGCGGCGGTGCTGGCCATCATCATCACCAGCTACCTGATGCTGGTGGTGGACATTTCCATCGTGCTCACCGGCCTGCCCAAGATCCAGGCCGAGTTGCAGTTTTCACCGGCCAGCCTGTCGTGGGTGCAAAACGCCTACACCCTGGCCTTTGGCGGCCTGCTGCTGCTGGGTGCGCGGGCGGGCGACATTCTGGGGCGGCGGCGCATGTTCATGGCGGGGCTGGCGCTGTTCACCGCGGCATCTTTGGCCATTGGTGTGGCCCCGTCCCCCGCCTCGCTGTTGACGGCGCGTGCCATCCAGGGCGTGGGTGCGGCCATCCTGGCCCCCTCGACGCTGGCCTTGCTGTCCACCCACTTTGCCGAGGGGCCCGAGCGCACCCGTGCGCTGGCCTACTACGCGGCAGCGGCGGGCGTGGGGGCGAGCCTGGGCCTGGTGCTGGGCGGGCTGGTGGCTGATTTGATTTCCTGGCGGGTGGGCTTTTTCATCAACCTGCCCATCGGCATCGCGTTGATCTGGGGTGCCCAGCGCTACTTGGTCGAAACCCCGCGCCGCGCCGGGCGACTGGATCTGGCCGGTGCGGTGAGCTCCACACTGGGCATGACCGCGCTGGTCTACGGCATTGTGCGTTCAGCCGAATCGGGCTGGGGCGATGGGCTGACCAAAGCCTCGTTTGCCACGGGGCTGGCGCTGTTGGCGTTCTTTCTGTTCCACGAGTCGCGCGCCGCGCAGCCCATTTTGCCGCTGCGCCTGTTTGCCAGCCGCGAACGCAGCGGAGCCTATGCCGCGCGCATGCTGTTTCTGGGTGGCATGGTGGGCTTCTGGTTTTTTGCCACGCAGTACCTGCAAGGTGTGCTGGGCTACCGGCCACTGCAGGCGGGGCTGGCGTTTTTGCCCACCACCATTCCCAACTTTTTGGTCGCCATGCTGGTGCCGCGCCTGACCCGGCAATTCGGCAACGCCCGGCTGCTGGCCGTGGGCTTGGCCGTCGCCATGGTGGGCATGGCCTGGCTGGCGCAGGTGACAGCCACTTCGCCCTACCTCACCAGCGTGGCCTTGCCCATGGTGCTGATCGGCATGGGCCAAGGTGCCGTGCTGGGCCCCCTGACCGTGGCCGCCGTGGCCGGGGTGGCCCAGGAAGACACCGGTGCCGCGTCCGGGCTGGTCAACGTGGCCCACCAGCTGGGCGGCTCGCTGGGCTTGAGCGTGCTGGTGGTGGTGTCGGCCTTCACGGCCACCACCACATCGAACGCTGCCGAGCAACTGGCCCACCGCATCGCCCACACCTTCACCGCCAGCGCGGCCATGTTGGCCGCAGCGCTATTGCTGGTGCTGGTGTGCATTCCCCCAAAACACGCATCTTAAAAAATGACCAAGGACCAGAGCATGCAAAAAATTCTCATCGTGGGTGCCAACGGCCAGCTGGCGCGGCATGCCACGCAGCATCTATTGGCGCACACCGACGCGCACCTCACGCTGTACCTGCGCCGTGCCCATCGGCTGCCCAACCCCGATCCGGCACGGGTCAGCATCGTCGAAGGCGATGCCACCGACCCGGCCACGCTGGCGGCGGCCATGCCCGGCCACAGTGCCATCTTCGCCAGCTTGGGCGGTGCCATGGCGCAACAGGCCAGCGCCATCGTGGCGGCCATGCGGGCCACGGGGTTGAAGCGGCTGGTCTTCATCAGCTCCATGGGCATCTACGGCGAAGTGCCCGGCGAGCGCTACCGCAGCGTGCTCGACCCCTACCGCGACGCGGCGGCCGTGGTCGAAGCCTCGGGCCTGGACTACACCGTGTTGCGCCCCGGCTGGTTCACCCACGACCCGGCCACCGATTACCAACTCACCCGTAAAGGCGAACCCTTTGTGGGCCACGAGGTGTCGCTCAACAGCCTGTCTGCCCTGGTCGCCAAGCTGGCGCTGTCACCCACCTGGGAAGTGCGCCAAAGCCTGGGGGTCAGCCAGGCATGAATCCATTTCAAATCTTCCATGCAACCTCTCCCACCACACCCCTAAACACCATGCAAACCACCACCTTAGAACAGCGCATCCAAAAACTCGAAGACATGGCCGCCCTGAAAGCACTTGTCGACACCTTCTCCAACCTTGCCGATCAAAACGAGCTGGCCGCGCAGTCGCTTTTGTTTACCGAAGATGCCGTGGTCGACACCTACTTCGAAGGCCAGCTTTTTGCGTCGCTAAAAGGGCGCGCGCAAATTCTGGAAACCTTCACCAGCTTCCTGGCCAACTTTGACCGGGGGTACCACCTCAATGGCCAACACACTGCGCAGGTGGATGGAGACCGCGCCACTGCAGTGCACTACTGCCTGGTGGTGCTCATCCACACCGTGGACGGCAAGAAGACCCGAGGCACCAACGGCGTGTCGTACAGCGACGAATATGTCCGCCAAGACGGCCAATGGTTGATCGCCAAGCGGACGGCCCAGTTCATGTGGCGCGACCAGCAAACCATGCAGGCATAGGCCGCCACGGCTTCACCATCAAGCTGCAGGAGGCGGTGTTGGAGACGGCCGGTGCTTGGGAAAAATTTACGTGAAATCAGGGTCTAGCGCTTATCTCATAAGCGCAAGCAGCTATCAAAATTGACTTTCTGGCTACCCACTCACGTCCCCTTCCTCCCCATCGCCCACTTCACCCCCTCAAACCACAGCAGCCCCACCACCGCCAGCCCGCCGCAGGCCAGCAGCATCCCCACCGTCGGCTGCTCAAATGCAAACAGCCTGCCCACCGCCGGGATGCCCAGCACGCAAGCCAGCAGCAGCACGGTGGCGGCGGTGATCCAGGCGAAATAGCGGTTGCGGGCGGCGCCTTGGCGCCAGGACGGGTGGGTCCAGCTGCGGTTGGCGTAGATCAGGCCCAGGTTGGCCAGCACCAGCACGGTGAACACCAGGGCGCGGGCCATGTCGTCGGAGGTGCTGAGGGCCCGCGCCCCGGCGTACACGCCCAGCAGCAGTGCCAGCAGGCCGCTGCCTTGCCACAGGCCACGGGCCACCACGCTGCGGTCGAACAGGTGGGCGTTGGCGGGGCGGGGTGGCACGGCCATGGCGTCGGCTTCCAGCGGCTCGGCTTCAAACACCACCGAGCAGGCCGGGTCGATGATGAGCTGCAAAAACAGGATGTGCACCGGCATCAGCAGCATGGGCCAGCCCAGCAGCACCGGCACCAGCGACAAGCCGACGATGGGCACGTGCACGCCCACCACAAACACGATGGCCTTGCGCAGGTTGGCAAACACGCGGCGGCCATAGCGCACTGCGGTGACGATGGAGGCAAAGTCGTCGTTCAGCAGCACCAGGTCGGCGGCCTGGCGGGCCACTTCGGTGCCGCGTGCGCCCATGGCCACGCCGATGTGGGCGGCCTTGAGGGCGGGCGCGTCGTTCACGCCGTCGCCGGTCATGGCCACCACGTCGCCGCGTGCGCGAAAGGCCTGCACCAGGCGCAGCTTGTGTTCGGGCTGCACGCGGCAAAACACCTGGGTGGTGGCCAGTCGCTCCTGCAGGGCGGCATCGCCCAGCGCGGCCAGCTCCAGCCCGGTCAGGGGCGGGGCATCGGTGGCCAGACCGGCCTGGCGGGCGATGGCCAGGGCGGTGGCGGGGTGGTCGCCGGTCATCATCACCACGCGGATACCGGCGGCTTGGCAGGCGGCAATGGCTTCGGGCACGTCGGGGCGCACCGGGTCTTGCAGCCCCACCAGGCCGAGAAAGACGAAGTCGAAATCGTGCTGGTTGCCCGGCAGCGGCGGGGCGGCAAACCGGGCACTGGCCACGCCCAGCACGCGCAGGCCGTCGGCGGCCATGGCGGCTACTTGCTGGGCGATGGGGGCGCGTTGGTCGGGAGGCAGGTGGCACAGATCGACGATGGCTTCGGGCGCGCCCTTGGCGGCAATCAGGTAGGCCTGCTGGTCGGGCGACTGCCAGACGCGCGACATGGCCAGCATGGCGGGCGACAGGGGGTAGTCTTCCACCAGGGCCCAGTCGGCGTGCAGGTGCTCGGTGCGGGCCAGCAGCTGTGCGCCCGCGCCGACGATGGCGGTCTCCATCGGGTCGAAGGTGCGCCGGTGGCTGGCCAGCACGGCGTATTCGAGCACGCCGTGCAGCACCTCGGCCAACGGGTTGGCTCCATCTTTCAGGCTGTCGTACAGCGCATCGCCCGACCATAGCCGCCGTACCGCCATGTGGTTGGCCGTCAAGGTGCCGGTTTTGTCGACGCACAGCACGGTGGTGGCACCCAGCAGCTCCACGGCGGGGATACTGCGGGCCAGTACTTTTTGGCGCGATAAACGCCAGGCGCCCAGGCCGAGAAACAGCGTCAGGATGACCGGCAACTCTTCGGGCAGGATGGCCATGGCCAGCGTCAGCCCGGCCAGCAGCCCGCCCAGCCAGTCGCCGCGCAGCAGCCCGTAGGCCACGGCCAGCGCGGTGGCCAGGGCCAGCCCCACCAGGGCCACGGTTTTGACGACGCGCTTGGTTTCCCCCTGGATCGGTGTGACCTCCGCCGCAATACCTTGCAGCGACTGGCCGATGCGGCCCAGCGCGCTGCGCTCGCCCGTGGCCACTACCCGGCCCTGCCCGCTGCCTTGGGTGACCAGGGTGCCGGAGAAGGCCTGCACGGCTTCTGTACCACCCACCTGTTTTTGCACCGGTACCGATTCGCCGGTGAGCAGGGATTCGTCCAGCGCCAGGTTGGCGGTGTGGGTGAGCTCCAGGTCGGCGGGCACGCGGTCGCCCTCGGCCAGCAGCACGGTGTCGCCACACACCAGTTCGCGGGCGGCGATCTTGAGGGTCTGGCCGCCGCGCAGCACCAGGGCCAGCGGGCTGGAGAGGTCGCGCAGGGCTTCCAGCGAGCGCTCGGTGCGGCGCTGCTGCACAAAGGTGATGCCCATCACCACAAACACAAAGCCCAGCAGCATCAGCGCCTCTTGCCGGTTGCCCAGCACCAGGTAGAGCGCACCGCAGGCCACCAGCAGCAAAAACATGGGCTCGGCCACCACGTCGCCCACTAGCCGCAGCACGCTGCGCGGCCGGGATGCGGGCAGGGCGTTGGGACCGTCTCGCGCCAGGCGCTGCTGCGCTTCGGCGGGGCTTAGGCCACCAGGGTCGTCCATGCCGGGACGTGGCTTACTTCACCAGCAACACCGGCTGTTCGGCGGCGGCCAGCACGCGCTGCGCGACCGAGCCGATCAGCAGGTCGGCGATGGCACCGCGCCCTTTGGAGCCCAGTACGATCAGGTCGAACTTGCCTTTCTTGGCGCATTCCAGAATTTCTGGGGCCACGTGGCCGGTGCGCTCCACCATATCGTGCTGGATGCCTGCCGCGTCCAGCAGCTTGCGGGCGGGTTTGAGTTCTTTTTCGCTGAGCTCGCGCAGGTAGTCGGCCACCACCTCGTTACCCACAAAGGCCTTGGCGTGGCCCAGGCCGGTGTCGTCGTGCACGCTGAGCAGGGTGACGCTGTGCTTGCCCGGCTGCAACTGCGCCACCAGCTTGACCGCGTACTTCACGGCATGCAGGGCAAACTTCGAACCATCAACAGCAACAAGGATTTTCATCAGGGTCTCCTGTAAGGAATTGTGTAGGCCTCGCAGTGTGGCGCATCTGCGGCGGGGGGCGTTGATACAGGTCAAGCCATAGGCGCTTCGAGCCCCCACATTACGAAATGCCAGAGGCGGGGTCTGTGCGCTGAAGCACACTGGTGCGGGTGTTTGCCAAATTGGCTGTCTGTCCTTATAGAGTAAGCGCAAGCAGCTATCAAAAATGCAGCGTGGCCCCTCCCGGAACCCGCTGTTTCCATTACATAAACGGATTGCGCCGCCGTTTGGGTGCTGGCTTTCCGTACGCCTGTGCCGTAAAACTACGCCGCTGTCGCAGCAGTTCTTCCCCGTCGATCCGCTCCGCCAGGCTGGCGATATCGCTGGCAGCCACGCCGCAGGCCGTGAAATGCTGCTGCCAGGTGTCCACCACCGAAATCACGTCCAGCACCTCTTGCGCCGCCGCCGCGTTGTCCAGGCCAAACAAGGCGCACTGGCTCATGGCGTTGGCCAGGGTGGAGTCGCGCCCGTCGCTGCCCACGGTAAATTCCTGGTGCCCCTGGCCCGAGTTGGTGGGCAGTACATCAAAAGCCGGGGCCAGGCTGAGGCGGCCTGCGCGGGTGGCGGGCTGCCATAGCAGGGCATGGTTTTTCTCGTGGTCGTCGGTGTTGTCGATGAGGATGTTGAAGACCATGCGCCTAAACAGCTCGCGCATCTGGTGCTGGTGGGTGCCATCGGTGGTGTCGCCGGTGCGGCGCAGCAACTGGGCCAGGCTGGGGTAGCCCAGGTCGGGGGCCTGCCCCGCCGCCGTCGCAGCGCGCAGGGCCGTGCCCGCCGAGATGCAGTGGATGCGGCTGCTGTCGGCGCGGTCAAACCGGCGCACCGCCAACGCCGTCTCGCCCACCAGGTGGATCGGCAGGGTTTGCGCCACCCGTATGCCTGCCTGGGCCGCCAGCGTCATCGACGCATGTTCGACCAGCGGCACGTCGATGGGTTCGTTGTTGAAGAACTTCAGCACCCACTCTGCGCCGTCGATCTGGACCAGCGCCTTCGGCTTGGCACCGCCAAAGCTGCCGCCCGCCGTGGCCATGCGGCGCTCGGTGTCGGTGAGCGGCTCGCGGGCACTGATTTTGCGCACCACTTCGCTCAGCGTCTGGGCATCTTCCAGGCGGGGTAGGGGGCCGTTGCGCCGTGGCAGATACGTATCGGGCGAGGTGGATACGCCCAGCGCGCCGAAACGGTCGTCCCCGGCGAAGTACAGGTATTCCATGAGCGACAGGCGAGGGGGTTTGTCCAGAAACTGGATGACACGCTCGCCCCAGCGGTCGGGCCGTGCGTCGTCTACCGCGCCTGCGGCCATGCTTTTTTCCACTGGCAGGTGTTCCATGTCCACCAGGGGCAGGTCTTCGCTGAGGCGAAAGCCGTGCGCGATCCAGCTGGCCGCATAGGTGAGCGACACGCCTTTGCCTACGGTCAGCAAGCGCAGTTCGCCCACCAACTGTGGCGACGCGGGCTGGCCCAGAAACCACAGCCACAGCGTGTCGAACCGGGAGGCGGCGGCACTAGCCATGCTTTTCCTTGCGCTGCTGCCGGGTATGGGCCGAGGCCTTTGCCCGCGAGGTGCCCAGCGCGATGGCCTGCCGGATGTCCAGCTCTATCGCACCCTTGTCGTGCGCCGGAGCCGCCAGTTCGGCCAGTGCGCCATCGCGGGCTATCAGCCACAGGGCAGTGGCGTAGATGCCGATGCCTACACCCGGCTCACCGGCCTCCATGCGCATCAACGTGGGCACCGTGACCCCCATGCGGGTGGCCCAGGAGGCCAGCGATTCCTTGCGCCGCAGCCGGGCGACGGCCAGGTCGGCACCCAGCTTCTCCAGTGCGCCCACCGTGGCCGGAGGCAGGCGTTCAAAAGCGGCGGAGGTCTTTGGCATATTAAAGATTATAGTTAAATAGCCAATTTCATACTATTCTTTAATAGTATTTAGGTGAGGGCTTTCAGCGCCCACCCCGCCAGCGCGCACAGCACGATCACCTTGATCACCCCCACCTTGAAGCGGATCAAGGCCACGCCTGCGGCCAGCGCCAGCAGCAGGGCGGCCCAGTCGGGGTTGTAGGGAAAAGTGCCGCTAGCGCCCGTTGGATAGGCGATATGCGCTATAAAAAACAAAGCAAGGCTGGCAATCACGCCCACCACGGCGGCGGTGATGGCGGTGAGCGGGGCGGTGAAGTGCAGCTTGCCGTGGGTGCTCTCCACCAGTGGGCCACCGGCCAGGATGAAGATGAACGACGGCAGGAAGGTGAACCAGGTGACCACCGTGGCGGCCAGCGCTGCGCCCAGAAACAGCGCGTCCGGCCCCAGCACCGCCTTGCCCCAGCCGCCCACAAAGCCCACAAACGCCACCACCATGATCAGCGGGCCGGGCGTGGTCTCGCCCAGGGCCAGGCCGTCGATCATCTGAGTTCCTGTCAGCCAGCCAAACTGCTCCACCGCGCCCTGGTACACATAGGGCAGCACGGCGTAGGCGCCGCCAAAGGTCAGCAGGGCGGCCTTGGTGAAAAACCAGCCCATCTGGGCCAGGGCCGAATGCCAGCCGCTCCAGGCCACCAAGGCGAGCATCGGCAGCAGCCACAGCGCCGCACCCACGGCCAGCACGGTGAGCAGGCGGCTGGTTTTGTAGCGTGCGTGGGGCGGGGTGGGCGTGTCGTCGTCGATCAATGCGGGACCAAACCCCGCCTTGGCCGCACCATGCCCACCGCTGCCGCTGAACTGGCCGGGTGCGAACTTCGACCCCCACCAGCCGACCAGGGCCGCGCCCAGCACGATGATCGGAAAGGGCACGGCAAAAATGTACAACGCTACAAAACTGGTAGCTGCTATCGCCCACAGAATGGGCGCTGAGGCCGGTTTCTTCAATGTTTTGCTGCCGATGCGGTGCACCGCCTGCACCACCAGCGCTGCCACCGCAGGCTTGATGCCGTACAGCAACCCGGCCACCCAGGGCACGGCCCCAAAGGCCACGTAGACCCAGCTCAGGCCGATGAGGATGAACAGCGACGGCAGCACAAACAGCGCGCCCGCCGCCACCCCGCCCCAGGTGCGGTGCAGCAGCCAGCCGATGTAGGTGGCCAACTGCTGCGCCTCGGGGCCGGGCAGCAGCATGCAGTAGTTCAGGGCGTGCAGAAAGCGCTTCTCGCTGATCCAGCGTTTTTGCTCCACCAGCTCGCGGTGCATGATGGCAATCTGCCCGGCGGGGCCGCCAAAACTGATGCAGCCCAGCTTGAACCAGAATTTCAGGGCTTCGGTGAAGGTGACAGGGGTCGGGGTCATGCGCAAGGTTTCCAGTTGTGGCGTTCGTCGGTGGCGGCGATGCGGTCGCCGCACCAGGCATACAGCGCGTCGTAGAGGGGCAGCATCGCCGCCAGCATGGCGTGGTCGTCGCTGGCGTGCAGGCGCGACATGCCCAGCGACACGGCCAGCAGCCCGGCGGATGGGGCGGCCAGGTCCAGCTGGTCGGTGTCGGCCCCGCGCACGATGGTGGCCAGCAGGTCGAGTGCGGGCAGGCGCAGGTCGAAGGCGCGCAGCAGGGTGTCGAAGCTGCACAGCGGGCCTTCGTGGCTGATGGGTGCGCCGGGGATGTCGTAGGCCACGGCCTGCAGGCGCGCGGCCTCCGCCAGCACCTGGGGCGTGGGCACATAGAGAAACCGGGCTTGCGCGTCGATGAAGCGCAGCACCAGCCAGGGGCAGGCGATGCGGTCGATCTTGGGGCGTTCGCGGGTGATCCAGCAGGAGGCCTTGGTGCCGTCCACGCCCAGCTCGGGGCGCTTGGCGATGGTGGCCGGGGCCGCTGCCATGCCGCCTTGCAGGTAGTGCGCGTTCCAGCCCGCGGCGCGCAGGGTGGCCGCCGCCGTCTGGCTGACCTCGTGGCCATGCACGCAGACCACCAGCACCTCGCGCGGGCTGTGGCGGGCGGCAAACGCGGCCACGTCCTCGGGCGCGCAATACCGGGCGGTAGGCAGCAGGCGGGGGCTCTCAGTGAATGCAGGCGGGCGGCGCACGTCCAGCACCCAGGGGGTATCGGCGCGGCCCAGGCGGGCGGCAAATTGCGCGGGGGAAAGTGAAAAAGCAGCGGTGTCCATAGCTAACGCTCCACAAGGGATGGGTTGCCAGCGCTTGGACGGGACACCGTCTATCCAGGCAAGGATTCGGGAGGCTGTGTTCCCGAGGGGCCAAATAATATCACGCAGTGTGGCCGGGTAAGCTTATGTATAAAAACGGCCTCCTGCGCTTATCCAGTCAGCACAAGCAGCTATCAAAACCATACCGGTCACCCCAGCGGCATACCCTTGAATGCAAACGCCAGCACCAGCACGCTGACCGCCGCAACCCACGACCCGGCGATACGCAGGGCGATTTGCAGCCATTGGCGCTGCGGGCACAGGGAGGTGTAGTAGGCGATATTGGCTACCAGCACGGTGGTGCTGATCCAGGTGCCCAGCAGGGTGAGCGCTATGGCGAGGGTGTTGGGGGCTGCATCCACGCCGGAATCCAGCGCCACGGCGATAGCCGCCACCCCGGCCACCGCTGCGCGCAGCCCCACTGGCAGCCGGGCCGATGCGGCCACCAGCAGGCCGCAGCCCAGCGCCATGGCCACCACGGCGGTTTGGCTGGACGGGGGGATGGCGATGCGCGTGGTCAGCAGCAGGGCGGCGGCGCAGCCGGTGGCATAGGCCAGCATGGGGGCTTTCAGCCGCAGCGGCGGGTGTTGGCCCAGCCAGAGCCCCAGACCCAGCAAGACCAGCACGTGCGGCAGGGTCAGCAGTGGGTGCAGCAGCCCGGCGTAAAAACTGTTCATGCCCGCCACCGCGCTGTGCGCATGCGCCAGGCCAGGCAGGCCCAGCCCCAACAACGCCCCGGCGGTGGCCCGGTTCACAAGATACCGAATAAGAACGCGAAACCGGTGGCCGCAATCACCCCGCCGGTGGCCCGCACCGCCACCCGGCCCCAGTGCCAGCGCACCAGCAGGCCCACCGCGATACCTGCCAGGTGCAACAGTCCGGTGGCCAGGACGAAGCCCACCGCGTAGGTAATGGCATTGGCCGCCTGCGGCAGCTCGGTGCCGTGGGCGTAGCCGTGGAAGACGGCAAACACCGCCACCAGCACGCTAGCCACCCACAGCGGTGGCCGGGCGGCTGTGAGCACCATGCCGCCCAGCACGATGCCCGACACGGCAATGCCAGTCTCCACCCCCGGCAGCGGCACCCCCAGCACACCCAGCGCCCCGCCCAGGGCCATTACCAGCGGAAAAATCACCGGCAGCAGCCACATGGCCGGTGCCCCTAAAAACGCCCCCCAGATGCCCACCGCCACCATGGCCGCAATGTGGTCCAGGCCATTCACCGGGTGGGCCAGGCCGCTGAGGAAACCGCCCACCGCACCAGTTTCTGAATGTGCCTGGGCTAGGCAGGGGGCTGCCAACGCCAGGGCGAGCAGCAGGGTTTTGGGTAATTTGGACATTTGGGCTCCGGTGGATGGTGGATAGCTATACGCAGGCAGGGGCCGGCTGGATTCAATGGGGATGCCCGCGATGGTACAAAAAATCATTTGCTATAAATATAGTAGCTATACATGCCCTCTGCTTGGGCGGTAGCTGCCTTTTCCGCTTGGATTCTGTGGCATTTACGTAACGCGGTGGTAACCCGTGGCGTGTAATGCGCCGAGTTCTCTACAATCGCGCCATTCGAGTCTCCATTCGACCCCCACAAGTTTTCCAACCATGCCCCGTTGCTTCCCAGAACAACACCAACACCGTCGCACGGCAGGCATGCACAGCGTCGTCCCCAGCTTAGGGCTACGGCGCGCAGACCCGGTTTTAACCTTCGGAGCTTTCCTATGTCTGCACTCTTCAGCCCGACCGCCCTGGTCGTACCCTTTGAACTCTTAAGAATGGACGACGTCGAGTCGGTGGGTGGCAAAAACGCCAGCCTCGGCGAGATGATTTCACAGCTGCCCACCGGCGTGCGCGTGCCCACCGGCTTTGCCACCACGGCCCACGCGTTCCGCGCCTTCCTGGCGCACGACGGCCTGGCCGACAAGATCAGCGCCCGGCTGGCCCGGCTGGACACCGAAGACGTGCGCGCCCTGGCCGTGGCCGGTGCCGAAATCCGCGGCATGGTCGAAGCCCAGCCTTTCCCGGCCGATCTGCAGGCCGCCATTACCGAATCGTTTGCTACTTTAAGCGCTGGCAACCCCGAGGCATCGTTTGCCGTGCGCTCGTCGGCCACCGCCGAAGATTTGCCCGACGCATCCTTTGCGGGCCAGCAGGAAACCTTCTTGAACGTGGTGGGCATCGATGCCGTGCTGCACAAGATGAAAGAGGTGTTTGCCAGCCTGTACAACGACCGCGCCATCAGCTACCGCGTGCACAAGGGCTTTGCCCATGACATCGTGGCCCTGAGCGCAGGTGTGCAACGCATGGTGCGTTCCGACCTGGGTGCGGCAGGCGTGATGTTCACCATCGACACCGAGTCCGGCTTTGACCAGGTGGTCTTCATCACCAGCAGCTACGGCCTGGGCGAGACGGTGGTGCAGGGCGCGGTGAACCCCGACGAGTTCTATGTGCACAAGCCCATGCTCAAGGCGGGCAAGAGCGCCGTCATCCGCCGCAACCTCGGCAGCAAGATGGTGCAGATGGAGTTCACCACCCCCGCCGAGAAAGCCGCCACCGGCCAGCTCGTCAAAACCACCGACGTGCCCACCGAGCAGCGCAACCGCTACTCGCTGACCGATGCCGACGTGGAGCAACTGGCCCACTACGCGCTGGTGATCGAAGAGCACTACGGCCGCCCCATGGACATCGAATGGGGCAAGGACGGCACCGACGGCCTGCTCTACATCCTGCAGGCCCGCCCCGAGACGGTGAAGAGCCAGCAGCAGGGCAAGGCCGAGCTGCGCTACAAGCTCAAGGGCAAAAGCAATGTGCTGGCCGAAGGCCGCGCGATTGGCCAGAAGATCGGCACCGGCCCGGTGCGCTTTGTGCACAACATCAGCCAGATGGACGAAGTGCAGCCCGGCGACGTGCTGGTCACCGACATGACCGACCCCAACTGGGAACCGGTGATGAAGCGCGCCAGCGCCATCGTGACCAACCGCGGTGGCCGCACCTGCCACGCCGCCATCATTGCCCGCGAACTCGGCATTCCCGCCGTGGTGGGCTGCGGCGACGCGACCGAAAAGCTCAAGACCGGCACCCTGGTGACGGTGAGCTGTTCGGAAGGCGACACCGGCTTTATCTACGACGGCCTGCTGGAAACCGAGGTGACCGAGGTCTCGCGCGGCACCATGCCCGAGATCAAGACCAAGATCATGATGAACGTGGGCAACCCCCAGCTGGCGTTTGACTTCTGCCAGTTGCCCAACCAGGGCGTGGGCCTGGCCCGGCTGGAGTTCATCATCAACAACAACATCGGCGTGCACCCCAAGGCCATCCTGGACTACCCGAACATCGACAACGACCTGAAAAAAGCCGTCGAGTCGGTGGCCCGTGGCCATGCGTCGCCGCGTGCGTTCTATGTGGACAAGGTTACCGAAGGCGTGGCCACCATTGCCGCCGCCTTCTGGCCCAAGCCCGTCATCGTGCGCCTGTCGGACTTCAAGTCCAACGAGTACCGCAAGCTGATCGGCGGCAGCCGCTACGAGCCCGAAGAAGAAAACCCCATGCTGGGCTTCCGCGGCGCGGCGCGCTACATCAGCGCCGACTTTGGCGAAGCCTTTGCCATGGAATGCGCGGCCCTGCGCCGCGTGCGCCTGGACATGGGCTTGACCAATGTGCAGGTGATGGTGCCGTTTGTGCGCACCCTGGGCCAGGCCGAAAAGGTCACCCAGTTGCTGGCCCAGCACGGCCTGCAGCGCGGCCAGGACGGCCTGAAGATCATCATGATGTGCGAAGTGCCCAGCAACGCCATCCTGGCCGACGAGTTCCTGCAGTTCTTCGACGGCTTCTCCATCGGCTCCAACGACCTGACCCAGCTCACCCTGGGCCTGGACCGCGATTCCGGCCTGGAGCTGCTGGCCGCCGACTTCGACGAGCGCGACCCCGCTGTCAAAGCCATGCTGAGCCGCGCCATCGCCGCCTGCAAGGCCCAGGGCAAGTACGTGGGCATCTGCGGCCAGGGCCCCAGCGACCACCCCGACTTCGCCCAGTGGCTGGCGGACCAGGGCATCGAGTCGATTTCGCTGAACCCGGACAGCGTGGTGGCCACCTGGAAGCAGCTGGCGGGCTAGGGCTGTTGCGGATACGCTCCTCTGCCCAACTGGGCTAGGATGGAAAACCCTGGGGGCTTCGGCTCCCGGGGTTTTCTTTTTTGCGACCCTGATCCACTGTGGACCCCCTGTGTTTGCCCCTCCCTTCGTCACTTCGCCCACCTTCACCCGCTTGCGCATGGCTTTGTTGTTGCTGTGGGCGCTGCTGTCGTTTGGGGTGGTGTTTTTCGCGCGTGACCTGACCTGGGTGGTAGCGGGCTGGCCGCTGAACTACTGGTTTTGCGCCCAGGGCGTAGTGCTGTGCTACCTGCTGATCGTGGTGGTGTACGCCTGGCGGCGCCGCCACGATGGGGCCGATGCCGAGCCCGGCCAGGTGCTGCCGTCGCTGCACCGCCTGCACCGTAACTTCGGGCTGTACGTGGTCTGCCTGCTGGCGTTTCTGGGGCTGATGGCCTGGGCCGAAAGCCGGGGCATGTCGCGCTACTGGATCGGCGGCATCTTTTTGTTTGCCACCTTTGCGCTGTACGCCAGCATCGGCATCTACTGCCGCACCTCCGACCCCAACGAATACTACGTGGCCGGGCGGCGCATTCCGCCCATCTACAACGGCATGGCCACGGCGGCCGACTGGATGAGCGCAGCATCCTTTGTGAGCCTGGCCGGGGGCTTGTACCTGAACGGGTTTTCCGGCTCCAACGGCCAGCCGGGCGGCCTGGCTTACATCATGGGCTGGACCGGTGGTTTTTGCCTGGTGGGCCTGCTGATTGCGCCGCGCCTGCGCCGCATGCAGCTCTACACCGTGCCCGACTTTTTTGGCGTGCGTTTTGGTGGGCGCTGGCCGCGCTGGATTGCCGCCGGGGCGGCGGTGCTGTGCTCGTTTACCTATGTGGTGGCGCAGATTTACGCCGTGGGGCTGATCACCTCGCGCCTGACCGGGGTGCAGTTCGAAATCGGCATTCTGCTGGGGCTGGGCGGGGTGCTGGTGTGCTCGTTTTTAGGTGGCATGCGGGCGGTGACCTGGACCCAGGTGGCGCAGTATGTGATCTTGATTCTGGCGTTTTTGATTCCGGTGTCGTGGCTGGCGTACAAGCAATTGGGCAATCCGCTGGCCCCGTTGGTGTACGGCCAGCAGTTGCCGAAAATCGCGGCGCTGGAGAAGCAGCTGGGCGAGTCGCCTTCGGAGCGCGAAGTGCAGGCCATCTACGCCCAGCGCGCAGCCCATTTTGCTCACATGCTGGAAGACGTGCCCCGCACCCTGGTGCTGGAGCGCGCCGCTGCGCATGCCCGGCTGCGCCAGCTCAAGGCCGACCGGGCCGACCCTTCCCTGGTGCGCAAGGCCGGGCGCGATCTGGCGGCCTTGCCCAAGGACGAGGCCACGGCGCGCGAACTCTGGAGCCGCGCGCGGCAAGACAACCTGGAGCGCGCCCAGCCGCTGGCGGGCATGTCGCTGCACACCCAGGTGTTCAGCGGCAACCCGGACGGCACGCCCGCCGAGCGCGAAAGCTATGACACCTCGCGGCTGAACTTTTTGGCGCTTATTTTTTGCCTGATGGCGGGCACCGCCGCGCTGCCGCATCTGCTGACGCGCTACTACACCACGCCCTCGGTGGCCGAGGCCCGCAGTTCGGTGGCCTGGTCGCTGTTTTTTATTGCACTGCTGTACCTGGCCGCGCCCGCGCTGGCGGTGCTGGTCCAGTTCGAGGTGATGAGCGAGCTGGTCGGGCAAAGCTTTGACAAACTGCCCACCTGGATCGCGCAGTGGGCGCAGGTCGATCCGTCGCTGCTGCAGGTGACCGATGTGAATGGCGACCACATCCTGCAGTTTGCCGAGCTGCGGCTGGGGGCCGATCTGGTGATGCTGGCCACGCCCGAGCTGGGTGGCTTGCCCTATGTGGTGTCGGGGCTGGTGGCGGCGGGCGGACTGGCGGCGGCCTTGTCCACCGCCGACGGCCTGCTGCTGACCATGGGCAACGCGCTGGCCCACGACGTGTACTTTCGGGGCGTGCGGGATAAGGCCTCGCTGTCTGACCCGATGGTGCGGGTGCTACTGTCCAAGTTTGCACTGCTGCTGCTGGCCCTGGCGGCGGCCTATGTGGCGGCGCAAAAGCCCGCCAACATTCTGGCGCTGGTGTCGGCCTCGTTCTCGCTGGCGGCGGCGGCTTTTTTCCCGGCCATGGTGGCGGGCCTGTTCTGGCAGCGCACCACGCGCCGCGCCGCGGTGGCGGGCATGCTCACCGGGCTGGGCGTGACGTTGTGGTACATGCTGGCCAATGTGCCCGCAGTGCGTGCCTGGCTGGGCTGGAGCGGATCGGGCCTTTGGTGGGGCATTCAGCCCATATCCGCCGGGGTGTTTGGCCTGCCTGCGGGCGCGCTGGTGGTGTGGCTGGTGAGCCTTTTGCGGCCCCAGCCTGTACTGGTGCCAGAACCCGGGCTATAATCATTGGCTTTGCCCTTGCTACACCACTACAGACGCAGTGGGTGGCTTCACATCCTTAAGGAGAAATATGCGTCATTACGAAATCATTTTGATGATCCACCCGGATCAGAGCGAACAGGTTCCAGCCATGCTGGAGCGCTACAAAGGCATGATCGTTGCCGGTGGCGGCAAGATCCACCGCGTGGAAGACTGGGGCCGCCGTCAACTGGTGTACCTGATCAACAAGCTGGCCAAGGCCCACTACCTGTGCGTCAACATCGAAGCCGACCAAGCCATCATGGCTGAACTGGAACACGCGTTCAAGTTCAACGATGCCGTGCTGCGCCACCTGACCGTGGTGATGAAGAAGGCTGAAACCGGCCCTTCGTCGATGATGAAGACCGTCGAACGCGAAGAAGCGCGCAAGACCCAGCAAGCCGAGTACGCAGCCCACTAACTGGAATGCTCCAGTAGCGGAGCTACCGGGCAGCATGAAAGTTATTCATGCTCTGGTGGCTTGCTGAACGGAGTTCCCACACGGAGTGAACCACGTTGTTTTGACGGCCTGTCTTGCAGAAGTTAAAAACCTGCGCTACACGCCCGCCGGACTGCCCGCCCTGGATATGGTGCTCGAACACGAGTCCAGTCTGGAACAAGCAGGCCACATCAGGCACATCAAAGCAGCCGTAAAGGCCATCGCCTTTGGCGCAATCGCCGAGCGAATCCAGCAGCAGCCCTTGGGCAGCGTCTGGCAATTCACCGGTTTTTTAGCCTCCCCCCGACTGGGCAAGAACCCCGTACTTCATATTCAAGATTTTCAAACAGATTAAATCAGGAGTCCATCATGGCCGGACCAAAACGTTTCAATAACAAAGACAAGCGCCCCAAGCGCAACACCCAGTCCCTGCTGTTCAAGCGCAAGCGCTTTTGCCGCTTCACCGTGACCGGTGTGGAACAGATCGACTACAAAGACATCGACACGCTGCGCGATTTCATCGCTGAAAACGGCAAGATCATCCCCGCACGCCTGACCGGCACGCGCGCGATTTTCCAGCGCCAGCTCAACACCGCTATCAAGCGTGCGCGTTTCCTCGCCATGCTGCCGTACAGCGACCAGCACCGCATCTAAGGAAGTACGAACATGCAAATCATCCTGCTCGACAAGGTTTTGAACCTTGGCAACCTCGGCGACATCGTCAAGGTCAAAGACGGCTACGCCCGTAACTTCTTGATCCCCACCGGTCGTGCACGCCGTGCTACCGAAAAGGCCAAGCAAGAATTCGAAGCCAAGCGCGTCGAACTCGAAAAAGCCGCTGCTGCCAAGCTGGGCGCGTCGCAAGTCATGGGCGAAAAGCTCGCTGGCTCGACCATCAAGCTGACGCAAAAAGCCGGTGTGGACGGTCGCCTGTTTGGCTCCGTGACCAACGCCGACATCGCAGAAGAACTGAGCAAGCAAGGCTACAAAGTCACCAAAGCCCAGATCCGCCTGCCTAACGGCATGATCAAGACCACCGGCGACAACACCGTTTCCGTGGCTTTGCACACCGACGTGGTTGTTGAGATCACCGTAGCTGTGTACGGCGAAACCGCTTAATTAGCGTCCATCCGTAAGGGGCCGCCAGGGTGCAAACCTTGGCGGCCTTTTCCGTTGGGAAGCCGGGTTATACCGGGTTGTCCCAAGCTTATCCCCGGTTTACCCCCAGACTTGTGCCCCGACTGGAGCCCGCGCATCCGGTCCAACTTAGGAAGCCACCTCCATGTCTGCCGTTTTCCCCGCTCTGGACGATTCCTATGGCCAGGACCGCCAAATTGCGCAGCTGCGCATCCCGCCGCACTCCATCGAGGCCGAATCCAGCGTGCTGGGCGGTCTGCTGCTGGATAACAACGCCTGGGACCGCGTGGGCGACCTGCTCAAGGACGATGATTTCTACCGCTACGAGCACCGGCTGATCTTTGCCGCCGTGCGCGAGCTGGTCAACGCCAGCAAACCGGCCGACGTGATCACCGTGTTCGAGCGGCTGCAAAGCATTGGCAAGTCGGAAGAAGTGGGCGGCCTGGCCTACCTGAATTCGCTGGCCCAGTACGTGCCCAGCGCCAGCAACATCCGCCGCTACGCCGAAATCGTGCGCGAGCGCGGCATTCTGCGCAAGCTGGTCACGGCCAGCGACGAGATCGCCACCAACGCCTTTAATACCCAGGGCCGCCCGGTGGACAAGATCCTCGACGAGGCCGAGCAGAAGATCTTCAACATCGGCGAAGAGGGCGCGCGCAACAAACAGGGCTTCCAGGCCATGGAAACCCTGGTGGTCGATCTGCTGGACCGCGTCCAGGAGATGGCCGACAACCAGAACGACGTGACCGGGGTGCCCACCGGCTTCTACGACCTGGACCGCATGACCTCGGGCCTGCAGCCCGGCGACATGATCGTGCTGGCCGCCCGCCCGTCCATGGGCAAGACCGCCTTCGCCATCAACATCGCTGAGCACGTGGCCCTCAAGGAAGGCCTGCCGGTGGCCGTGTTCTCCATGGAAATGGGTGCCTCGCAGCTGGCCATCCGTATCGTCGGCTCGATTGGCCGCATCGACCAGGGCCATCTGCGCACCGGTAACCTCACCGACGACGAATGGCCGCGCCTGGCCGAGGCGGTGGAAAAGCTGCGCACCGTGTCGCTGCACATCGACGAAAGCCCCGGCCTCACCCCCAGCGAGCTACGCGCCAATGCCCGCCGCCTGGCGCGCCAGTGCGGCAAGCTGGGTCTGATCGTGGTCGACTACCTGCAGCTGATGAGCGGCTCCGGCAGCGGCGGCAGCGGCGACAACCGCGCCACCGAGTTGGGCGAAATCTCTCGGGGCTTGAAGATGCTGGCCCGCGAGCTGCAATGCCCGGTGATTGCGCTGTCGCAGCTCAACCGCAGCGTGGAGCAGCGCCCCGACAAACGCCCCATGATGAGCGATTTGCGCGAGTCCGGTGCCATCGAGCAGGATGCCGACATCATCATGTTCATCTACCGCGACGAGTACTACACCAAGGACGCGTGCAAAGAACCCGGCGTGGCCGAGATCATCATCGCCAAGCAGCGGAACGGCCCCACCGGCACGGTGAAGCTGGCCTTCCTGCGCAACATCACCAAGTTTGAAAGCCTGGCCAGCAACTACGGCAGCGGCGGAGACTACTGAAAATGGATCGCTCTGATATTGATAGCTGCTCACGCTTATTCGATAAGCACGGAGGGCACTTTTTGCGTAAAACCCCGTTGTGGAAACTCTCGGGTGCGGCGCTCGGCGTGGACTGCGCCGAAGTCTGGCTCAAGCTGGAGCACCTGCAGGTCGGCGGCAGCTTCAAGGCGCGCGGCATGCTTAACCGCCTGCTGGCCAACCCCATCCCCGCCGCGGGCGTGGTGATCGCTTCCGGCGGCAACGCGGGCATCGCCACTGCCGCCGCGGCCCAGGCCCTTGGCGTGCGCTGCGAGGTGTTTGTGCCCACCAGCTCGCCCGAAGCCAAACGCGCCCGCCTGCGCGATCTGGGGGCCGAGGTGGTGGTTACCGGCGCAGCCTACGCGCAAGCCTTCGAGGCCTGCATGGCCCGCCAGCAGGCCACCGGCGCGCTGCTGACCCATGCCTACGACCAGCCCGAAGTGCTGGCGGGCGCAGGCACCCTGGCCGCCGAGCTCGAAGCCCAGGGCGGCGTGCCCGACAGCGTGCTGGTCAGCGTGGGCGGCGGCGGTTTGATCGGTGGCATCGCCGCCTGGTTTGAGGCGCGTTGCCGCGTGGTTGCGCTGGAGCCCGAACGCGCACCCACCCTGTACAGCGCCCGCCAGGCCGGGGAACCGGTAGATGTGGCCGTGGGCGGCATCGCCGCCGACTCGCTAGGGGCCAAACGCATCGGCCAACTCGGCTGGGAAGTCACCCAGCGCCACGTAAAAGATGCTCTGCTGCTGAGCGACGAAGCGATTCTGGCGGCCCAGCGATGGCTGTGGAAAGAGCTGCGGCTGGCGGTGGAGCCCGGCGCGGCCCTGGGACTGGCGGCTCTGCAAACCGGCGCGTACCGGCCCCGTGCCGATGAGAAAGTCGCGTTGATTTTGTGCGGCGGCAACGTCGATCCTTCCACTTTGGCCTGAATTTAGAATAGCAAAATGCTTGACATCCTTACCCTCCGTAAAGACCCCGATGCCGTGGTCGCCCGCCTGCAAACGCGCAAAAACCCCCAGCAGTTCCTGAACGTCGAGGCGTTCAAAGCCCTGGAGTCGGAGCGCAAAACCATCCAGACCCGCACCGAAGACCTGCAAGCCCAGCGCAACAGCGCCAGCAAGCAGATCGGCCAGCGCAAAGCCAAAGGCGAGGGCGTGGACGACCTGATGGCCCAGGTGGCCTCCATCAAGGATGTGCTGGAGGCCTCCGCCGTGCGCCTGGAGCAAATCCAGGCCGAGCTGCAAACCCTGCTGCTGGCCGTGCCGAATCTGCCGCACGCCAGCGTGCCCGTGGGCGAAGACGAGCACGCCAACGTGGTGGTGCGCACCTGGAACCCCAGCGAGCGTGCGCCCGGTACTATGGAATTCGCAGCTAAAGACCACGTGGATTTGGGCGCGCCGCTCGGTTTGGACTTTGAAATGGGTGTCAAGCTCACCGGCTCGCGCTTCACCGTGATGCAAGGCCCCATCGCCAAGCTGCACCGCGCACTCGCCCAGTTCATGCTGGACGTGCAGACCGAAGAGCACGGCTATACCGAATGCTACGTGCCCTACATCGTCAACGCCGACTCCATGCGCGGCACCGGCCAACTGCCCAAGTTTGAAGGCGACCTGTTCGCCGCCAAAAAGGGCGGCCAGGACGGCGAAGAGATGCCCGACCACAGCGCGCTCTACCTCATCCCCACCAGCGAAGTGCCGCTGACCAACTTTGTGCGCGACGCTATCGTGGCCGAGGCCGACCTGCCCATCAAGCTGACCGCCCACACCCCGTGCTTCCGTTCCGAAGCCGGCAGCGCCGGGCGCGACACCCGTGGCCTGATCCGCCAGCACCAGTTTGACAAGGTGGAAATGGTGCAAATCGTCCACCCCGACCAGAGCTACGAAACGCTGGAGCAAATGACCGGCCACGCCGAAGCCGTGCTGCAAAAGCTCGGCCTGCCGTACCGCGTGATGGCACTGTGCACCGGCGACATGGGCTTTGGCGCGGCCAAGACCTACGACCTGGAAGTCTGGCTGCCCGGCCAAAACACCTACCGCGAAATCAGCTCCGTCTCCAACTGCGAAGCCTTCCAGGCCCGCCGCCTGCAGGCCCGCTTCAAGAATGCCCAGGGCAAGAGCGAGTTTTTGCACACCCTGAACGGCTCCGGCCTGGCCGTGGGCCGCGCCCTGGTGGCGGTGCTGGAAAACTACCAAAACGCCGACGGCTCGGTCACCGTGCCCGAAGTGCTGCGCCCGTATTTGCGCGGTTTGGAGACGCTGGCGTAAAAGCCGGGTTTTGGCCTGCTAGAATAGCGGACGTTGCTTAACCGCAATTGGAAGAGTGGCAGAGTGGCCGAATGTACCTGACTCGAAATCAGGCGTACCGCAAGGTACCGTGGGTTCGAATCCCACCTCTTCCTCCATTTAAGTTGTTGATTCATAAAGATAATCAGCAAAATCAAGGGCTTACAGCGGTTTCTGTGACTTGTAACTGTGACTGGTAGACGTGGCATGGTGTTAAATCCTAACCACGTACCACCGATGGCAAAGCCCCTTGGACTGACTGAGCGCAACGGCGTTTATCAGCTTCGCGTCTACGTTCCCCATGACCTCCTAAGCGCCTACGGTGGCCGGATTGACTTCCGTATCAGCCTAGGCCGGGTGAGCTACGCCCAGGCCAAGAGCGCAGCGCACCGCGTGCGGGCAGAGAAAGAAGCTGAGTTCGAAGCCAAGCGCCCGGACCTCAAGGCCGCAGCAGCCCCCCATGCCCCTATATCCGCAATCTCGCCCGAGCTAGCCCAGGCCATCGCCCAAGGGGTCTATGCCGCAGACCTTGCGCAGGATGAGGCGGGCAGGGATAGCGACGATGGCAGGGCTGCACTGGTGGAGCTGGCCGCGCTGACCAACCCCAGCAAGGCCCTGTTACTCGACCCCCCGGCCCCTCCTGAGTTCCACTATATGGACGGCATCCCCGACGATGCAGCCGAGGTGCTGGCTTCTCTGAATGCAGTACAAGAAGGCGAGACTGCCCAGGCCCTGGCACGCCGCAAGCTCTCCACGGTGCTGGCCCAGGCGGATGCAGCGGCCCGCAGGATGGGCCTTGAGGTGGATTGGTCAACTGACAGTGCCAAGCAGGCGCTACGGCTCAGCCTTGAGGGGCTGCGCAAGGCCCACAAGGGGCGCGTGGAGCGTGATCTAGGCGAAGTTATACCTACCCCGCCCGCTCCTGTAGTCGCTGTGCCTGTGACCTCTCAGGCCCCCGAAGTGGCCCACACGCTGGCCGATGTGGTGACCGTGTGGGAGACCCTCAAGCAGCCGGGGGTGAGTTCCCGGAAGATGATGGGGTACGCGGTGCGTCTGGTGGATAAGTGCCTGGGCTCCACCCCGATTGAGCAATTCACCAAGCCACAGGGCGCGGTAGTTATTGCGTATCTGCTGGTTAACTGCGGGTCACAGAAGACCGCCAAGAACCGCTTTGATTCGGTCAATGCGCTGCTGAATGTTGCTGCTGACCTGCAAGGCTGGATACCGTCCAACCCTTGGAGGGGCCACCGGGTAGCCGTGAAGAAGTCGCGGGCACGCAAAGACCTGCAACCGGAGACACTGACCAAGCTTTTCGACTCCCCTCTGTTCCGCTCCTACGACCTTCCCAGCATCAAAGGTGCGGGCGGCAGTGCTGCCTACTGGGTGCCCTTGCTGGCCCCCTTCACGGGTGCACGCCAGTCTGAGCTGTGCCAGTTGCGCCTTGAGGATGTGACCACGATGGCCGATGGGATGGTTCTGTCCATCCAAGCCGATGCGGGCGATGAGGAGGAGGGCATTCCTTCGACTACCACCAAGGGCGAAACCACCAAGCGCCGCGTGCCTGTTCACTCCCATCTAATCCGCCTGGGCTTTGCTGACTACGTGGCCGATATGAAGGATGCGGGGCATGCGCTGCTATTCCCGAACGTCAGAAAGCCCCCTGCGGGCATGCCGATGGGCGAGTATTTCAGCAAGTGGTGGAGCGTGTACCGCAATGCACAGGGCGTAACGGGCCGGTACAAGGACTTTCACGCCTTCCGGCACACCTCACGAACCCGGCTGACTGACCAAGGCGTGGAGGATGTATTGAGCGCCCGCATTCTGGGCCACACCGTGGGGGGCTCCACAGGCTCCAAGGTCTACGACCATTCGGTGGTGACCCTGCGCCCTACCTTGGAGAAGCTGGCCTATCCAGAGCTGCCCCAGGTACGGTGCTACCCGTTGCGGGCCTGAGTTAACTTCGCCCCCGGCCTGACCCTGCGCTCCATCCTCCGCGATGGGCAACCGTGGTTTGTCGCTAAGGATGTCTGCGGTGCCTTGGACATTCTGAATCCAACCGATGCGCTGAATAAATCCGTGGATGCCGAAGACCGCTCGACGGCTGACCCTCGTTTAGAACTAGGGTCAGTCCGCAGCAACACGCCAGTGAACATAGTCAACGAGTCGGGCCTCTACTCCTTGATCCTGAAGTCACGCAAGCCCGAGGCCAAGGCCTTTAAGAAGTGGGTGACCTCCGAGGTCCTGCCGTCCATCCGCAAGACCGGCATGTACATGACCCAGAAGGTGGCCGTTGAGGCCGTGGAGGACCCATCAACGTTCCTTGCACGGGCCCTTGTGGTGGCTCAGGGAGGTGCCGCTATTTCCATCACAAAAATCTGAGGGGGTATTGAATAAGCACCGGGCGCAGCCTTCCCCCCGTGCCCCCCACGGTTTCCTATGGGTGACCTTGAGGTGCTGGCGGTGGCTGCAAAGAGCATGCGGGGTGGACCGTGGAGCGGGTGCCACTGCCCGGAAGAAATCGCACATCGAAGATAGTCTCATATCGTGGATTTCTTTATATGTACGCTTGTTATATAGCTATCGTTTTTATATGTATAGTCCGTAGGTCAGGGCGCAATCGGTGCCCCGCAATCAACCTTAAAGGCCTACAAAATGACCATGCAAAACGAAGCGACTCCATTCCCAGAACGCACCGCAGCACAGCGGGCCGGGGACTACCTCCTGGGGCGCACTGTGTACGCTCTGGACCTCCTGGGGCAGTGCGTGGGCTCTGTGGTCTCCTGCCTCACCCGCGATGAATGGGATGTGCATTTCTATGTGCGATGGAACTGCCCCCCGTTCGTGGATGCGTGGAGTGAGGCCGGGGGTGATGGGGGCTCTGTCTACATCCTGCATCTCGGGCGGGTGGAGTACAACGTGTACCGCACCATCAAGGCCCCCAAGGGCAACCAGCAGGCGCACACCGCAGAGTAAGCGCAGCCCCAGGGGCAAACCATAGGCCCCGCTGAGGGCCTGCAAGGGGCCGCTATGGCCCTTTGTCGTTTCTAGGCTGCGGCTGTGGTTTGTTCCGCCCGGCCCTTGGTCAATCGGCTGAGTGTGGAGCGTGAGGCACCCGTGACCTTGCAGACCGTGTTCCATGAGTCCCCGCGCTTGAGCATGTCCAGAATCATCGCCTGACGCTCTGTGTCTGCCGGTCGGCCTTTGTACTTGCCATCCTGCTTTGCTGTGGCGATACCTTCGGCGGTGCGCCTCCTGCGGTCCTCATAGTCCTTGCGGGCGATGGCAGCAAGCATGTCCAGCATCATGCTGTTCAGGGCCTCCATCATCCGCTGCGTGAGGTCGTCAGCCCCCGAAGCCACCAACTGCCAAGAGGTGGGCAGGTCCAGCGCCACCACCCGCACCCGCTTTTCTTGAATCTTGGCCTTGAGGGCCTGCCAGTCGTCCCCGTTGAGGCGTGATAGGCGGTCCACCTGTTCAAGTAGCAGCACATCACCGGGCCGACTCTCTGCCAGCAGTTCAAACAACGCGGGCCGCTTGAGGGTTGCCCCCGATTCGTTCTCCTCGTAGTAGGCCGCAATGGTCAGACCCCGCTCTGTGGCGAAGGCATCAAGGCTGGCCCGTGCCCGCTGGGCATCCTGCTCGATGGTGGAGGCGCGGAGGTAGGCGCGGATGAACATATAGGCCCTTGGTTCGTTTTGAATGGTTCCAATAATAGCAGTTCGCTTTGGGTAAGTAAACACCAGTTATCGAACCAAATTAACGGGGCATTTCGGCGGTGCCCTTGAGGCATACCCAAAGGGAACCAGCGGGGCAGGGCCTTGAACTTGACTCAGCGGACTTTTCCGCTCAGTACAAAGACTCTACTGGGCGCACCCTTCCGATGTTCCGCCTCCCCAAGGACCTAACCATCACCCTGGTGTCTGGCTACTCGGTGACCATGCGGGCCAAGAACGTACAGGCGTTGCCAGCACCTGTTTTTTGTGGACGCAGGCTACAGGCTAAGGAGGGACCCCGAGGGCCGCTACTGCTTGAATGACCTCCACAAGGCGGCAGGCGGGGCAACTAAACCCACACCCTCGATAAACCAACGCACCGCCCAGCTCCCGCGTACAGGCGCTCCCCAGGAGGGAGAACAGCCGCGCACGTTGCTATCCAAATGATAGTGAGTCTGGACTTTTACATTGGGTGCTATCGCCAACGGAATCAACGGCCCGCACGGCCCCTGATGGTGGACCTCCTAAGCGCTGTGTCTACCTAAACACCGTCTATTGCCTCCACGGTCAGCCGCTGAGCGCCGCCAGTGCGCGGCTGGATGCAGCCACCTAGACCCTGACCTTCGCTTAAGCAACCCCCCATCCCCACCATCCATGACCACCACACCCCACGCCCTCCCACCTTCAAAGACCCGATGGGGCACCTACCCCGGCAGACTGACCCGTGAGCAGGTACAAGCCAAATACGGCCCCGTCCCTGACCCCTGGTGGACCCCGGAGCGTGTCGATTCATTCCTTGCACGGCTCCCCCGTCCATCTTGCCGCCACTCTGTGAGGCTGGACGATGACAAGGTAATGCTGGTGCGTGACTTTGGAGCTGCCACCCTCAAGGCCCAGCGCATGGGCGCATCCTACGTGTCCACCTTGGGGGCCATCCTGGGGCTGTTTGCGGAGGCCGACAGCTACGGCGTGGAGTGTCTGGTGTCCCAGCGGGATGCCCACCTAGGCACGCCCAAAGCCATCCGCAACATTCAGGCCCAGTTGGAAAGCGCCAAACTCATGTTCAAGGAGTCCCGGCCCCAAGGCCATGGGTTTGTGGGCGATGTGTTTGTGTACGCTCCCCGTGAGCGCTACAGGCACTGCACGGCCACGGCCAGTTATCTGGAGCAGCTATACCGCAACACCGAAGGGCAGCGCAAAGAACCGGTAACGCCTGCGAACTTGAGCCCGGAAGATGTGCCCTACTGAGTTCTTAAGGGCTCACTATTGAGGTGTGCTGGTCTAATTCCCCCGGACACCTCGATAGGTGGAATCCACCTGGACGAGAAATATGACCAAGAAGCAAAGACGAACATTCAACGCGGAGTTCAAGCTGCAAGTCGTGCAGAT
>NZ_JBWMAV010000016.1:0-135024 GCF_056521425.1 Rhodoferax sp. LS1P39
CTTCTCCACCGCCCACTTCTTTTGCTCTGCCGTGTATCTCTTGTGTTTCATGCTTTGTCTTTTGCCGCCCATCTTTGCCATTAAATGTTGAGGCGACATCTATCCTGACATGGAGGGGATGGCAGATGGCATAGTCACCTCAAAAAAAAGTTTTCTTCGACTGGCACTTTCACGATTGTTGTTAAGCGTGACACACCAACTAGCGAGACTAGGGTAATAGCAAACACTCCGGGGTTCTCGGATGATTTACTTTTCACAAAGTCAGTGAGTCCTATCCGGATTTGTACAAGGTACGAAAAGTGTGAGGGTGAGCCGATAGCTTGTCTACCTACACTTATTGAGGAGCCCGGCGCAGTACTTCCAGGACGCTGGGTTCAGGCTCCATCATCTCCAAGATATGACCCCAGGGCAGGGGATGGAAACCCGACTACTCCAGGCATCCGATTTGGCCCCTTCACTAATCAAGAGTGCAATGCGTCAGGAAGCGGTTGGGCAGCGCGAATTGGTACATGTGGAAAGGGCACAAGCATGCAACCTAATCCGATGGGGTGGCAAAGCTGCCAGTTGGTTGAGGTTAGAACAAAAAGAAAGTAGGAGTCTGGGAAATAAAAAGTGTCGTGGCGGTCGCGAGACGGACTTGGCCATTATGAAACCCAGGGAAGGCGGTTTTGCCAGATTTTCAGGCCCATTAACCGTAACTATGAGGCAAAGACATAGGTAAAAATGGACCGTTGCGGTCGATTTGCAGCTAAAACTCTTTCTGCCAGACAGACACCTAAACAGGCCGCCGCTTTCTCCTACACTCCGGGCTATGAAAGCGTCCGCCCCCGCCAAAAAGCCGCCACCCCGCACCAACGACCCCGAACGCACCCAGGCCGACATCCTCACCGTGGCCACCCGCGAGTTCTCGGAAAAAGGCTTTGCCGGGGCCCGCATCGACCTGATCGCCGAAGCCACGCGCACCAGCAAGCGCATGATCTACTACTACTTTGGTAGCAAGGAAGCCTTGTACCTGAAGGTGCTGGAAGATGCCTACAGCCGCATCCGCAAGATCGAGAGCGAGCTGCAGCTGCAAGACCTGGAGCCCATCGAGGCCCTGCGCACCCTGGTCAACTTCACCGTGGACTACGAGCGCACCCACCCCGACTTCATCCGCCTGGTGATGAACGAAAACATCCAGCGCGGTGCCTCCCTGGCCCGCAGCACCACCATCCAGCAGCGCAACGCCACCGCCATCGACGGCATCAAGGCGGTCTACCAGCGCGGCGTGGCTTCGGGCGTGTTCCGCCCCGGCCTGGACCCGGTGGACCTGCACATGTCGATCAGCGCCCTGAGCTTCTTCAACGTCTCCAACCGCCACACCTTCGCCCTCATTTTCCAGCGCGACATGGACAGCCCCGAAGCCGTAGCCCAGCGGCGGGCCAATGTGGTGGAGATGCTGCTGCGGTATGTGAGGGCCTAGCCCTCCAGCCTGTAAGCAGTTACCCCTAGTAGCGTTGGCGCGGACTGTCCGACAATTTGGCGGTTCATACCCACAGGAGTTATCCCATGCGGTCATTGTTCCTTGCCCTGGCCTTGCTCACCACGTCGATCGCCACCCAAGCCGGCGTGGTGACAATGAACTTCACGGCCAGCCCCTTGTCGGTCAGCGCGCCGGTTTCTTCGATCAGCGGCAGTTTCACCTGGGAGGCCAACAGCCTGACCGACCCGATCCAGAGCTTGCTATCTGTAGACCTGGCCATCGCCAGCCACACCTACACGCTGGCCGAACTCGGATTCGGCAATTTCACCATCGGCGCGCTGCCGTCCACCGTCTTTGGGGTCGCCTCTGCCGCCAATGCCGATGACTTCCTGTTCCAGTTCAACCCCTCCAGCACCAACCTCGGTTTATTCGCCTTCAGCGTACAGGGAACTACCGACCGGATCTGGTTCGCCGAGGGCGGCAGCAGCCGCTTTTCTTTCGCCAACGAAGTGCCCGAGCCGGGCACGCTGGCGCTGGTGACCCTGGCGCTCATCGGAGCCATAGTGGCCCGGTCGAGGACGCAGCCGCAGCCTAAGGTCGGGTTCACAAAATAATGGGAAATTGGCAGCCAGCGCCCATCCCATAAGCACAAGCAGCTAGTTTTTAGATAGCAAATATCCTCAGCGCCCCACCATATCTCCCGGCACCACCCACTGGTCAAACTGGGCACCCGTTACGTAACCCGAGGCCACTGCGGCTTCGCGCAGGCTGCTGCCGTCCTTGTGGGCTTTTTTGGCAATAAACGCGGCCTTGTCGTAACCAATGTGGGTGTTCAGCGCAGTCACCAGCATCAGCGAGCTGTTGACCAACGCCGTGATGCGCTCGCGGTTGGGCTCGATACCCACGGCGCAGTGGTCGTTGAAGCTGACCATGCCGTCGCTCAGCAGGCGCACGCTTTGCAAAAAGTTGTGCGCCACCATAGGGCGGAACACGTTCAGCTCGAAGTTGCCCGACGCGCCGCCGAAGTTGATGGCCACGTCGTTGCCGAACACCTGGGCGGCCAGCATGGTGACGGCCTCGCTCTGGGTGGGGTTGACCTTGCCGGGCATGATGCTGGAGCCGGGCTCGTTTTCGGGAATGCTGAGCTCGCCGATGCCGCTGCGCGGGCCACTGGCCAGCCAGCGCACGTCGTTGGCGATCTTCATCAGGCTGGCGGCCAGGGTTTTGAGCGCGCCGTGGGCATGCACCAGCGCGTCGCAGCTGGCCAGGGCCTCGAACTTGTTGGGTGCGGTCACAAACGGCAAGCCGGTCAGCCGGGCCAGTTCGCCCGCAGCGGCCACGGCGTAGCCCTTGGGCGCGTTCAGCCCGGTGCCCACGGCGGTGCCGCCCAGCGCCAGCTCGCACAGGTGGGGCAAGGCCGCCTGGATATGGCGCGCGCCGTGGTCGAGCTGGGCGACATAGCCCGAGAACTCCTGGCCCAGGGTGAGCGGCGTGGCATCCTGCAAATGGGTGCGGCCAATTTTCACGATGCCATCGAATTCGGCGGCCTTGTGCGCCAGGGTGTCGCGCAGCTTGCCTAGGGCCGGCAGCAGCTTGCGGGTGATGGCATCGACCGCCGCCACGTGCATGGCCGTGGGAAACACGTCGTTGCTGGACTGGCTGCGGTTCACGTCGTCGTTGGGGTGCACCAGGCGGTCTTCGCCGCGCACGCCGCCCATCAGCTCGCTGGCGCGGTTGGCCAGCACCTCGTTGACGTTCATGTTGGTTTGCGTGCCCGAGCCGGTTTGCCACACCACCAGCGGGAACTCATCCGGGTGCAGGCCCGCGATCACCTCGTCGGCGGCAATGGCGATGGCCTGGGTTTTGGGCGCGTCTTGCAGGCCCAGCGCCTGGTTGACCACGGCCGAGGCCCGCTTCACCAGCGCCAGCGCGCGGATGATTTCGCGCGGCTGCTGCTCGCCGGAGATGTCGAAGTTCTGCAGCGAGCGCTGGGTCTGCGCACCCCACAATTTGTCGGCGGGGACTTCGATGGGGCCAAAGGTGTCGCGTTCGGTACGGGTGGTCATGGGGCAATGTGGCGGGGTTGAGAAGCCCAAATGGTAGCGATTCTCAACAACCCGCCCAGGGGTGCGGCCTTAGCGTGGTATGACGTAGTTCACCGGCACCCAGCTATACGCCTTGCCGTTGGCACGCACCCGGCCCAGGCCGGGGAAGGCGATGTGCGCTGCAGCCACCACGTAGCCGCCCTTGGCGGCATCGGCGAAGGCGGCCTTGCGCTGCACGGCGGCGTTTTTGGCATCGCTGTCGAACGCAATCGTCACGGCAGGGTCGTCAAACTGTACGGCGGCCACGTGGATCAGGTCGCCCCAAATCACCAGCTTCTGGCCCTTGCTTTCCACTACGTAAGTGCTGTGCCCGGCGGTATGGCCGCGCGTGGCGATGGCCTGGATGCCCGGCACCAGGGTGGTGGTGCCGTCAAACGCCGAGAAGCGCTGGGCCTGGACGTAGGGGTTCAGCGAGGCCATCGCGCCCTGGAAAAAGCCCTTGGAATCGGCGGGGGCCTTGTCCAGGTTGGCCTGGCTGAGCCAGAAGTCGGCATCGTGCTTGTCGGCGCGCACGGTGGCGTTGGGGAAAGCCATTTTGTCGCCGTCCACCAGGCCGCCCACGTGGTCGGGGTGCATGTGGGTGATGTAGATCTCGTCCACCTGCTCGGGCTGGTAGCCCGCGGCCTTGAGGTTGGCCACCATTTTGCCCAGCGTGGGGCCGAACAGACCGGCGGCCCCGGCATCGATCAGCACCAGCTTGCTGCCGGTGTTGACCAGGTAGGCGTTGACCGAGGTTTCCAGCGGGGCCGCCAGGTAGGACTTGGCCAGGGCCTTCTGCACCTTGGCGGGCGTGGTGCGGGTCAGCAGCTTGTCTACCGGCAGATCCACCGTGCCATCGGACAAGGCGGTGACTTCAAAATCACCCAGCGCCATGCGGTAGAAGCCGGGGGCCTGGGTCTTGGCCATGGGCGCGGCGGCGTGGGCGGCGGTGGCGGTGAAGGCGGCGGCCAGGGCGGCGCGGAGAATGGTCTGGGCAATATGCATGGTGGTGGCAACAGTAGTGGAGTTGGAGCGCCATTCTGCGGCGTTTTGTAAACCTGCGCACCCTGACGGGTACTGCGGGAATTACATGCCAAATTGGCCCCTCACGCCCATTTGAAAAGCACAAGCAGCTATAAACTCGATAGCACCCAAGCGACCAGGCTCAGACCGGAAACAAGGCCATTTCGCCCAGCATCTGCTCGGCCTTGTCAAAGTCGAATTCAGCCAGCGCAGCGCACACGCGCTGGGCCGCACCGGCGTGTGGCCCGCCTTGCAGCAAGGAGGCCAGGTCGTTGGCGGCCTGGGCGGCGGCGGCATCGCTGTCCAGGATGTAGGCATGCAGGCGCAGTACCAGGGTCTGCAAGGTAGCGGCATCGGGCGGGGCGGTGCGGCCACGGGCGGTGTTGCCCAGCTGCTGCAGGCCGGGCTGTACCACCGCAATGGCATGCAGCAGGTCGGCCAGCAGCGCATCCAGGTGGGCAGCGGGCGAGACATTGGCGCAGGCGGCTTCCAGCGCGGCGGCGGCACGCTCCACCGCCTGTGCCCCAACGTTGCCCGCTGTGCCACGCAGGGTGTGGGCGCAGCGGGTGGCACTGGCGGGGTCGGGGTCGCTGCGGGCCTGGGCGAACTGGTCGGCAAACTCGCCCACACTGGCTGCGAAGCGCTGGAGCAAGCGGCGGTACAGGGCGCTATCCAACGCGCAGCGCGCCAGCCCGCGCCCCGTGTCGATACCGGGCAGCCAGGGCAGGTCGGGAGCGGAAGGCTCGGTGGGGCGGGTACCAGCGGGCGCCAGCGGCTCGCTGTCCACCGGTGCCGCCGGGCTGACCCAGCGGGCAATGGTGGCAAACATGGCCTCCACGTTCAAGGGTTTGGCGATGTAGTCGTTCATGCCCACGGCAATGACCTTGTCGCGCTCGTCCACCATGGCGTTGGCCGTCATGGCGATGATGGGCAGCTGCGCCCAGGCGGGGTTGCGGCGGATCTGCGTGGCGGCGGTATAGCCGTCCATCACCGGCATCTGGCAGTCCATCAGCACGCCGTCGAAGGGCCTATCCAGCGCGCTGTCGCGGTACAGGATGTCCAGCGCCTCCTGGCCGTGCTGGGCCACCGTCACCTGCATGCCCGCACGGGTCAGCAGATGGGTGGCCAGCTCCTGGTTCAGCGCGTTGTCTTCCACCAGCAGCAGGCGCGCGCCCCGCAGTTTTTGCCGGGTGTCACTGTGCAGGGCGCGCCGGTCGCGCACCGGGGGGCGCAGGGTGGAGCCCAAGCCCAGCGCCAGGCCTATGGCATCGGCCAGGTGGGCGCGGGTCACCGGCTTATGGACCACCGCGCGCAGCGGCACCTGCCGCTGGCCGGCCAGGCCCAGGATTTCGCCGTGGCCGTGGGCGGTGACCAGCACCACCGGGGGCGCGGCGGCCAGGTGCTGGCGTTGCAGCTCCAGGGTGCAGTCCAGGCCGTCCATCAAGGGCATTTTCCAGTCCATCAGCACCAGGTCGAAGGGCTGGTCCTGGGCCAGGCTCTGGGCGACCTGGCGCAGGGCATCGGGGCCATCGGCGGCCAGCGTCGCCACCATGCCCAGGCTGGTCAGCAGGCTTTGCAGGATCTCGCGCGCCACCGCCGTGTCGTCTACCACCAGCACCCGCAGGCCGTGCAGCGCAGGCGTGTCCACCGGGGTGGGCGGGGCCAGGCTGTCGGCGCTGGCGGCCTGGATGCCCAGGTAGGCATGGAAATGGAAGCTGGAGCCCGCCCCGGCGACGCTCTCGACCCAGATGCGCCCGCCCATCTGCTCGACCAGGCCTTTGGAAATGGCCAGGCCCAGCCCGGTGCCGCCAAACCGGCGGGTGATGGAATTGTCGGCCTGGGTGAAGGATTGGAACAAGCGGGCGCATTCGTCCGGGGTCATGCCGATGCCGGTGTCCTGCAGCCAGAAATGCAATCCGCCCGATCGCCCGCCCGGCTCTTCGGGCAAAGCACGCACCCCCAGCAGGATGTGGCCGGATGCGGTGAACTTGACGGCATTGTTGCCCAGGTTGGTAAGGATCTGGCCCAGCCGCAAGGGGTCGCCCACGCGCGCGGTGGGCAGGTCGGGTGGCAGGTCGAAATGGAGCTCCAGGCCTTTGTCGGCGGCCTTTTGCCCGATCAGGTTGGCCAGGTTGTCCAGTACCTCTTCGAGTTGGAAGTTGAGCATTTCGATGCCCAGCTTGCCCGCCTCGATCTTGGAGAAGTCCAGGATGTCGTTAAGGATGCCCAGCAGGTTCTCGGCCGCCCGGTTCAGCTTGGTGATGTAGTTGCGGGCATCGGGCGCCAGGTCGAGCTCCAGGGCCAGATGCGACATGCCGATGATGGCATTCATGGGCGTACGGATTTCGTGGCTCATATTTGCCAGAAAGTCGCTTTTGGCCCGGTTGGCCTCCTCGGCCTGCTCTTTGGACCGGGCCAGCGCAACATGCGCGGCCTGCAGGCGCTCTTGCTCCAGCACCAGCTGGACGGTGCGCTCCTCGACGCGCTGCTCCAGGATCTGGTTGAGCGCGCTGTAGCGCAAGTCGGCCAGACGCAGCTGCTGGATGTGTTGGTAGGCCCGCAGCGAGGCCATGGTGGCGGTGTAGAGCTTGTCTGCGGTGATGTTGGTTTTATTGATGTAGTCGTTGATGTCGAAGTCGCGGATCACCTGCCGCTCGGGGGCCAGGCCAGGCTGGCCGGTGCGCAGAATCAACTGCACGGCAGTGTTGCCCAGGGTGCGGCGGATGTGGTCAACCAGGTCCAGCCCGGCGGTATCGGTCTCCATCACCACGTCGATGAAGACCAACGCCCAGTCGCTGTGCAGCGCCAACTGTGTGCGCGCCTCGGCCGCGCTGTAGGCGCTGGTGAACTCCACCGCCCGGCCCTGGTACTCGCAGTCCCGCAAGGTCAGGCGGGTGATGACGTGGACCTCGGGCTCGTCGTCCACCAACAAGACGCGCCAGGGCGCGCCGCGCGCAAGCGCAAGCGGACTGCCGACAGCAGATGGCTTAAACATGTGCCTTTGGACGCTCTACAGTGCGATGGCTCATGGGCTGGCCACTTGCTTGGGCAGGTGGCAGGTGAACACAGCCCCCTGCCCCGGTGCCGTCTGCAACTGGATTTGCCCGCCCAGTTTTTGTGTCACCAGGTTGTAGACCACGTGCATGCCCAGCCCGGTACCGCCACCCTGGCGGTTGGTGGTGAAGAAGGGGTCAAACACTTTGTGGGCCACCGCGTCGTCCATGCCTCGGCCGTTGTCGCGGTAGGTCAGCACCGATTCCGTGGGCGTGTCGGCCAGCGCAATGTGGATTTGCGCATCGGTCTGTCCCGGCGTAAAGCCATGCACCAGCGAGTTGCTGATCAGGTTGGACAAAATCTGCGACCAGGCACCGGGGTAGCTGGTCAGCACCAGATCGGCCGGGCAGTCCACCGCGGTGGCCACGCCGGCCTGGCGCAGCGCCTGCTGGTGGGTCAGCAGCAGGTCCTGGATGTAAGCCAGCGGCTGGAAACTGCGGATGGCATCGTGTGTCTGGTCTACCGCCACCAGCTTGAAGCTTTTGACCAGGGCCGCAGCCTTCTCCAGGCTGATGAAGATCGAGTGCGAGAGTTCCTTGGAGTCGGCCAGAAACCGCTCGAAATCCGGCTGCTCCAGTTGGCCCGCGCGGAACTTGGTCTCCAGCTGCTCCACCATGTATTTGAAGTGGGACGAGCCCGTCAGCCCCAGGCCCACCGGGGTGTTGATCTCGTGGGCGATGCCGGCCACCAGGCCGCCCAACGCCGCCATTTTTTCCGCCTGGGCCAGATCGTGCTGGGCCGCCTGCAGGCGCAGCTCGGCAGCCTGGCGCACCTGGACCTCCTGGGCCAGCAACGCGTTGGCCTGCACCAGCTCCTGGTTGTGCCGAATCACCAGAAAATCGGCCTCGATGCTTTTCTTGAGCTCCCACATCAGCTTCATGTAGGCCTCGGGGTAGTGGCGGGTCTTGCTGTCGAGCACGCAGATGGTGCCAAACATCTCGTTGGGCTGCCATTCCAGCGGCACCCCGAGGTAGGAGATCATGTTCAGCTTGACATCGGGGTTGTGCTCCCACTGCGGGTCTTCCAGCGCATTGGGCACGTGCAGCAGGTCGCGGGTGGCCATCACGGTTTCGCAGTACAGGCCGGTGTCGAGCGCGGCTTTCTCGGCGTGCTCATAAGGGTTGCCTTCCGAGGTACTGGACAGCAGCACCTCGATCTGCTCAGGCAGCACCCGCATCATCAAACCCGCTGGCACATCAAAAATGCGGGCCATGACATTGATGGTGTCCTGCCACTTCTGGAGGAATTCGGGTGGAATCTGGTCGCTTTCATGGGACATCGCTTTTCTCCATAGGGCACACCAACACTGAACGTTATATGGCGCACCTGCCCGCGTCAAGCTCCTGGCCCCGCCCTACCCAGCGGTGATAATTGCAGGGTTTTCACCCCCGTCCGCCCCACTCCAACCATTAGCCAGGCACCCCCATGACCGCCCAACCCACGTCCATCCGCCAAGCCGATCTGATCGAATCCATCGCCGCTGCCCTGCAGTACATCAGCTACTACCACCCCACCGACTACATCGCCCACCTGGCCCGCGCCTATGACCGCGAGCAAAGCGCGGCGGCCAAGGACGCGATTGCGCAGATCCTGACCAATAGCAAGATGAGCGCGACCGGCCAGCGCCCCATCTGCCAGGACACCGGCATCGTCAACGTGTTCCTCAAAGTGGGCATGGACGTGCGCTGGGAAGGCTTTACCGGTAGCCTGGACGACGCGATCAACGAAGGCGTGCGCCAGGGCTACGCCCACCCCGATAACACCTTGCGCGCCAGCATCGTGGCCGACCCGCAGTTCGACCGCAAGAACACCAAGGACAACACCCCCGCCGTCATCGTCACCGAGATCGTGCCCGGCAACACCGTGGACATCACCGTGGCAGCCAAGGGCGGCGGCAGCGAGAACAAAAGCAAGATGGTCATGCTCAACCCCGGCGATTCGGTGGTCGATTGGGTGCTGAAAACCGTGCCCACCATGGGCGCAGGCTGGTGCCCGCCGGGCATGCTCGGGATCGGCATTGGCGGCACCGCAGAAAAAGCCGTGCTGATGGCCAAGCAAAGCCTGATGGACGACCTGGACATGTACGAGCTGCAGGCCAAATCGTCGGCGGGCGGCGCACTCACCAAAACCGAAGCCCTGCGCCTGGAGCTGTTCGAAAAGGTCAACGCCCTCGGCATCGGCGCGCAAGGCCTGGGCGGCCTGACCACCGTGCTGGACATCAAGATCAAGATGTACCCCACCCACGCCGCCAGCAAGCCCGTGGCCATGATCCCCAACTGCGCGGCCACCCGCCACGCCCACTTTGTGATGGATGGCAGCGGCCCGGTGTACCTGGACCCGCCGAGCCTGGACCTGTGGCCCAACGTCAACTGGACCCCCGACTACAACAAAAGCAAAAAGGTCGATCTGAACACCCTGACCAAAGCCGAAGTGGCCAGCTGGAAGCCCGGCGACACCTTGCTGCTCAACGGCAAGATGCTCACCGGCCGCGATGCCGCCCACAAGCGCATCCAGGACATGCTGGCCAAGGGCGAGAAGCTGCCGGTGGACTTCACCAACCGCGTCATCTACTACGTCGGCCCGGTCGACCCGGTGCGTGACGAAGCCGTGGGCCCCGCAGGCCCCACCACCGCCACCCGCATGGACGGCTTCACCGAGATGATGCTGGCCGAGACCGGCCTGATCTCGATGATCGGCAAGTCCGAGCGCGGCCCGGTCGCCATCGAAGCCATCAAAAAGCACAAGAGCGCCTACCTGATGGCCGTGGGCGGCGCCGCCTACCTGGTCAGCAAAGCCATCAAGACCGCCAAGGTAGTGGGCTTTGCCGATCTGGGCATGGAAGCCATTTACGAATTCGACGTGGTCGACATGCCCGTGACCGTGGCCGTGGACGCAGGCGGCACCAGCGCCCACATCACCGGCCCGGCCGAGTGGCAAAAGCGGATTGCGACCGGCGAATTCAAAAATATCGGAGTTGTTGCCGCTTGAGTTCACAGCCTATTGGCGTATTCGACAGCGGCATTGGCGGCCTGAGCGTCTTGCAGGCGCTGCAGGCTGCCCTGCCGCTGGAGCATTTCGTCTACCTGGACGACAGTGCCCACGCGCCCTACGGCGAACGCGACGATGCGCATGTCATCGAGCGCTCCCGCGCCATCACCGCCTACCTGCGCCAGACACACAGCATCAAGGCCCTGGTCATCGCCTGCAACACCGCGACCATGGCCGCCGTCGCCCTGCTCCGTGCCGAGCACCCGGACCTGCCCATCGTGGGCGTGGAGCCTGGCCTGAAACCGGCAGCAGCCGCCAGCCAAACCAAGCACGTGGGCGTGATCGGCACGCGCGGCACCGTGACCAGCGCCAAGTTCAAGGCCTTGCACGCCAGCCTGCAAGACCAGGCCGACTTCGTCGTGCAACCCTGCGACGGCCTGGCCGATGCCATCAGCCGCAGCGTGGAAACCGGCGAAGATTCAAAAGTGATAGCACTCTGCGCCCATTACATAAGCGCCATGGGCACATTTGGCTTAAACCCTGGCGAGATCGACACCCTGGTGCTGGGCTGCACCCATTACGTCTTTGCCCAGTCCCATCTGGCCGCGCTGGTGGGCCCGCAGGTGCGGATTTTGTCCACCGGCGAACCGGTAGCGCGGCGCACGCGGCACCTGCTGGAAACTGCAGGCACGCTGGCCACCCAAGGCCCGGGCCGGGTCCAGCTCGTCACCACCGGTGAACCCGCCGTACTGCAGGCCGCTGCCCGACGCTGGCTGGCGTTTGCGACTGAGGATGCGGTGCGCTGGGCCAACTAGGCCGGTACCGCCTTGCTATAGGCGAAGAAAATTTCGTCGCGCACCCAGCCGAGTGAGTCGTACACCGACTGCGCAGCCAGATTCGTCTTGGCCGTGGTCAGGTCCATCCGCACCACGCCCTGGCTAGCCGCAAACTGCTCCGCCGCCAGCAGCAACGCCCGGCCCGCGCCCGTCTTGCGCGCATCCGGGGCCACGAACAGGTCGTACAGCACATAAATGGGAGCCGCCGCCACCGAGCAAAACGAGGGGTAAAGCTGGCAAAACCCCAGTACACGCCCGCCGTCGCCTTGCGCCACCAGGATGGTGGACTCGCCACGGGCCATGCGCGCCTGGATGAAGGTCGTAGCTAGTGGCAGGTCTGGCGCCTGGTCGTAGAACTGGCGGTAGGCATCGAACAGCGGCGCAACGGTGGGCAGGTCGTGTAGCGTAGCCACACGGGTGGCGATCAAGGACATGAACATCACTTTCTAGAAATGGGGCTTGGCAACCATCAGATAAAACACACCCAGCATCGCCACAAACGCGGGGTAGCCCAGCCATTCCCACCAGCGGGCATAGCGCCAGTAGCGCGGCGGCAAGGGGGTGTCGGCTTGCGCTGCCGCCTGGGCCATGGCCGCCATCTGGATCTGCAGCCACACCACGGGCAACCAGCAGGCCCCGGCCAGCACAAACAAACCCACCGACCACAGCAACCAGGGCGTGGTCAGCGGCCACCCGGCCAGGTGCGCCAGCAGCAAACCCGTGGCGGGCTGCACCACCACCGTGGGTGTTGTCAGCCACCAGTCGGCCCGCACCACCAGCCGCGTCACCACCGCCTGCGCCGCCACATTGCGCGTGCGGTTGGTGAAAAACATGTAAAACGCCGAGCCAAACCCCGTGCCCACCAGCACCACGCTGGACAGGATGTGCAGCCATTTGAGCGTGAGATACAGGCTCATGCGGGCTGCTTCGCCAGCACCCATAGCGCCACCGCGATAGGCAGGTTCTTTGTCAGCGGCCCCAGCGGATGCAGCCACAGCGCGGGCTCCAGCAGCGTGGCGGCGGCGGTCATCAGCAGCATCACCGCCAGCGCGGCCAGGTAAACGCGGCGACCGGGCACAAAGGCCATCGCCAGGCCCAAGCCGAGATCCAACACAGCGCCGCCCACGACCAGCAGGTGCACCCAGGAAGGGGCATGGACACCCGCCGCTCCCAACAGCGCACGACTTTGGCCATCCAACTCCCACACACTGGCGCAGGCGGTCGCCACCCAAACGAAGACCAGGCTCCAGCGCAGCCAGTCGGACTCTTTGGATTCCAGCGTCATGGCACTTCCAGCATGTTTGCCTGGGCTTGTGCCTGTTGCCATTGCTGCACTTCGCCCGCATGCCGCACCAGAAAACGGCGCAGCCTTGCAAATCGCCTGCGCGTTTGCCAATAAAAGATAGCCTCCACTACCGGGCCGATCAGCCAGCGCAAAGCTGCCGGGCCCACCTCCAGGGTGTAGGTATAGACCAACACCGACTGCCCGGGTCCGCTGGCACGGTGGCGCATGGATGCTGCCCATTGGGTAAACGGGAAGGCGCGCCCAAGCATCGTGGCAGCCGCCAGCCGAGGGCGGTCGTAAGCCACAAACTGGGTTCGCATCGACAGCCCGCGCAGCAGCCCAGCGCCAGCGCTTTCGGTCACAGCCCCTTTGAACGGGCAAGGCGCATCTCCCTGCACGCGGGTGGCGCGCACCAGCGAATCCCAACGCAAGCGCCAGTGGTGGTAGTGAAAGGCATCAAAAACCACCGCTTCGCTGGCGGGCATGGGAAATTCCAGCTTTTTATGCGCCATGGTCAGCGGCCTCGTCCACGGTATCGGTCTGCATGCCCCAGCGGGCAAATTCAGGGCCGAAGTCTTCCAGAGGCAACATGCCTACGCAGGCGAAAGCCCCTACCGGCAAGGCCCGCTGGTGGGCCAGCCGCCGAGCCAGCAGGATAGCCGCCATGCAGGGAATTTCTGGCCCGTGATCTTCCCCCGCGGCGATGTGCCAGGCGCGGCGGGCGGGCTGGCCCATGGCATCCAGCCCGGCCACCCGCACCACCATGCCACCGAGCGCCGACCCCAGAAAGTCCAGCCACGGGGCCGTGCGGTGCAACAGGCCCGCCAGCCGGGCCGGTGGGCCAATCCAGCCCCGCGAGCGCAGGGCGGCCAGCAGGGCAAACACCCGCTGCGTCAACTTCACCTCTAGCGCCGCGCGGAACACCACCCGCTGCTGCACCTGGAAGTGCGGCGGGAACAGTGCCAGGTCCGGGATATCGCACAGCGCGCCCAAACGGGGTCGCAAACGGGCGAACTGCACCGCCACCGGCTCGGCCCAGCCGCGCAAAGACTGCCACCGCCCCTCTATCCACACAGGTATGGGCTCGCCGCAATAGCCCAGCACAGCGGCCAGCGTGGCCCGTCCGCGTGGGGCGGTTTGGGCCGGGGCAATGCAGATATCGATGCTGTCGATGCGCTGCCAGCCTTGGCACAGATGCGCCACTACCGCCGACGACAAGGCAGGCACAGTGCTGACTCCGCTGATCGCTGTGCGCCCGGCGGCCTGGAACGCGGCATGCACCGCCACAGGGAAATCACAGACGAAAGCACGACCGTCGGCCAAATCGATGTAATGCGCACCGGCAGCGGCAACGGCCAGGGCCACGCGGTAATCTTGTTGCTGAAAAGGTCCAGCGGTGTGGATGAGCAGGTCTACACCCAGTTGGCGCAGGGCATGGCTGAAATCTGGATGCGCTAGGTCGATGGCAACACCCCGCGCTGCAGAGCCCAGGGTATGGGCCAAGGCATCGGCGCGGCGCGCATCGCGCCCACCCACCAGCAACTGGATGGCGGAATCACCGGCCAAGGCGCGGCAGATGCGGGCACCGAAATTGCCGTATCCGCCAAGGACCAGGATCTTCAACGTCGTGCGTCCCACGGGCACCGGCGGCGATTACCTGCCAAGGCAAAAATTTGGATGAAAATGGGCTCTTGTGCTTGATTCATAAGCGTAAGAAGCTACATATTTAATAGCATACACAGAGACAGCGCGTCAGCCCCCGTGGTGCGCGCGGACCTGTAGGCCCGGGCGCTGGAGCCCGCTCTGGCAATCAGTGCAAGTGGCGCGGCCTGCGTCCGCCGCCGCCGTGGCCACCGGCGCCGCCCGAACCGCCCGGGCCACGGGGGGGCTTGCCCAGCTCCAACGAATTCACCAGGGCATCGAAGCGCTGGGTGAACAGCTGGTCGATTTCGCGCACGATGCCGTTGAGCTCGGACGCATCGAAGTGGCGCTCCATCATGTTGATGACATCCTGCACCAGCAGATCGCGCTGCACCTGCATGATGGCCGCAGGCGTGGGGCCCACGAACAGCATCAGGAAGTCGTCGCGCGAGTCGTCGGTGGCTTCTTCGTCTTCTTCGTCGAAGTCGGTGTCGTAGAAAGTGATCTCAATAGACGCACCGCGCTCGGCCAATTCGTTCAGGCTCATGCACATTTCGTCCAGCGCCTGCTTGAAGTCTTCGTCGCCCGGCACCGTCCAGCACATCTGCAGCATGTGCTCGGTGCCGTTGAACTGGATGCCCGGCTCTTCTTCGTAGGCGCTGCCCGCAGCATCGGCCAGGGACTTGGCCCCGGCGTACTTCCACAGCGGCTTGAGCGCGTCCTGGACTTGGTGGAACGTCACGTCGGTGCGCAAAGGCACTTGGCCGTGCACATGGATTTCAAAGGGGGCGTTGTAACGGGGCATAGGGAGATATTAGGCGCTTTTAGGGGGGTTGCAAACCAGCGCGAGGAGCCGGGGCACAAAACCTTGGGGATTCCTCCCAAGGAAGAGCGCCGTTGTCTGTGGTGGATTGGAAACCTGAGGATTTTACGTGCGCGGGTTCAGTGCGCCAGCGCAGCCACCATGGCCTGGGCCGCCTGCACCGCCTCGGCACGGGTGGGCCAAGGCGTGTCGCTGCCAGCCAAAGGCGGCAGTCCTTCCACATGGACCACCTCGATAGACCACGGCCCACCTGCAAAGTAGCTCAACTTGGCCATGTAATGGCGGCCATTGGCTACGCCGGGCACGTATTCTTCGAGGGGTTCGGGAGATTCTTGTTGCATGGGATTTAGGGCAAATCCAGCATTATCGCCACGCGAAAATGCGAATCTGGTGGCTCGGACCGGAATCGAACCGGTACGACTTGCGTCGGCAGATTTTAAGTCTGCTGTGGCTACCAATTACACCACCGAGCCTGCTGTATCCACCTCGGGCCGGGACCCGAGAATAGGCATCCTGTATCACTGCACCAGAGCTGAAAAGCAGCCGCATTGTAACCCGCAGCTTGGGTGGTTTTGGCTCTGCACGCCCGGTGCTGACCGCCGTAAAACGCAAAAACAAACGGGCATAAAAAAAGGAAGCCTAAGCTTCCTTTTCTGCCAAATTTGGAGCGGGAGAAGAGTCTCGAACTCTCGACCTCAACCTTGGCAAGGTTGCGCTCTACCAACTGAGCTACTCCCGCGTTTCAAGCCTTGCATTCTAGCATGGCTTTTTATGCAAAACCCGAAATCAATCGAATTTTGAATTCTGGAGGCGCGACCCGGAGTCGAACCGGGCTAGCCGGATTTGCAATCCGGTACATAACCGCTTTGTTATCGCGCCGCACTCACTGCATTCATCATAAAAAAGGGAAGCCTGAAGCTTCCCTTTTTACCAATTTGGAGCGGGAGAAGAGTCTCGAACTCTCGACCTCAACCTTGGCAAGGTTGCGCTCTACCAACTGAGCTACTCCCGCGTTTTCAGCCTGAAATCATAACATGACTTTGGACTGATTTTGACTTGAACCGGGGTTCTTGTCGTTTGCTGCTTTGCACTCTAGGTGCGCTGCAGCAAGCCTCAAATTATAGCCCACTTTTTGAGCCTTTCCACGCCCTGCTCCAAACGGCGCAGGTCTTTGGACGCAAAACACCAGCGCAGCCAGCCCTGGGCCTCGGGGGCAAAGGCGTTGCCAGGGGCCAGGCCCAGGCCCGCCTCGGCCACCAAACGCTTGGCGGTGACCAGGGAATCCGGGTGGCCCGCCAGCTGGAAAAAGGCGTACATGCCGCCCTGCGCCGGGGCCACGCGCACGCCGGGCACGGCTTGCAGCAGCGGCACCAGGGTGTCGCGGCAGGTTTTCAGGTGCGCCACCACGCGCGGCGTGATGTTGTCGGTGCCCTGCAAGGCGGCGATACCGGCGCGCTGCACGAACACGCTGGCGCACGAGGTGTTGAACTCGATAAGCTTGCCCATGTGCGGCGTGGCGCTGGAGGGCATCACCAGCCAGCCCAGCCGCCAGCCGGTCATCAAAAAGCTTTTGGAAAAACTGTGCACCACCACCAGCCGGTCTTCGGGCGCGGCCAGGTCCAGAAAGCTGGGGGCGCAGCCGTTGGCGCTGGGTGCGTAGTACAGGCGCTCGTAGACCTCGTCGGCCAGGATCCAGGTGCCCGTGCGGCGGCAGTGGTCGAGGATGGTTTGCTGTTCGGCGCGGGTCAGCGTCCAGCCGGTGGGGTTGTTCGGGGCGTTGAGCACCAGCAGCTTGGTGGCGGGCGTGACCGCCGCCAGCAACTGCGCCATGTCCAGCGCCCAGGCTCCGTCGGCCTGCGGCTGCAGTGCGACGCAGCGCAGCCGTGCACCCAGGATGGCGGGCTGGGCGGTGAGGTTGGGCCAGACCGGCGTGACGGCCACCACCTCGTCGCCCGCGTCCACCAGCATCTGGATGGCCAGCATCAAGGCGTTGACACCGCCAGAGGTGATGGCGATGCGGTCGGCAGCGATGGGGCCATGCAAGCCGCCCATGTAGTCGGCCACCGCCTGGCGCAGCTCGGGCAGGCCTAGGTTGTGGGAATAAAAGGTCTCGCCCTGCTGCAGCGAGGCGATGGCCGCCTGGCGTATGAAATCGGGCGTGACTTCGTCGCTTTCGCCGAACCAGAAGGCCAGCACGTCGCTGCGCCCCATGCCCGCATTGGCGACTTCACGGATTTTGGATTCTTCGAGGTTCAGGATGGCTTGGCGCATAGACGGATAGGAGCTGTGGAGGCATGATTATGGTCGCCCCCGCCTGGAGATATCCCCATGCCCTACCGCGCTGTGATGTGCTGTTTTCTCGCCTTGGCGTTGGTGGGCCCTGGCTTTGCCAAAACCAAAAAAGCCAAAGGCGGCTCCCAGGTGCGCGTCCTCAAAGACTCTTCAGAGAGCACCGCCGAGCGCAACCGCCGCCTGCTGCGCGAATGCAAAGGCAGGCCCAACGCCGGGGCCTGCGCGGGCTATACCCGCTAATTTGGCCGCACCATCTTGCAAGTGGTGGGCATCTCGGCCTGGGCGGCGTTGATCTGCTTGATGACCCGAAAACCGTAGCCCGAGCCTTCCACGTCGAACTTCACACCCGGTGTGCCCTGGCGGTCCATGCTGCCCACGGCCAGGGACTGCTGGAACTGGTGGTCGGCCGCGCGCATGCTGCCAGTTTGGCCATACAAACTGGCGCTGGTGCTTTCCATACTTGTAGCTACAGCTATCAAATCCATAGTGCCGGCCTTTTCAATCGCCTGGGCCAGCGCCTCCACCATCAGCTGCATGCGCATGTGCAGATAGTCGTCGGCGGGCTTGGGAAAGCGCTGGCGAAAGGCCTGCACAAAGGCCTGGCTCTGCGCCGTGGGCGTGTTCGGCAGCCAGTCGGCCACGGCGATGACCTTGCCCACACCCGCCTCGCCCAGCGCTGCCGGAGCCCCCAGCGCGTTGCCGTAGAAGGTGTAGAACTTGCCCTCGAAGCCCACTTCGCGGGCGGCCTTGACCAGCAGGGTCAGGTCGTTGCCGAAGTTGCCGGTGATGACGGCCTGCGCGCCGCTGGCCTTGATCTTGGTGGCGTAGGGAATGAAGTCTTTGACGCGGCCCAGCGGGTGCAGTTCGTCGCCCACCAGCCGCACGTCGGGGCGCTGCAGGGCCAGTTGGCGCTTGGCTTCGCGCGCCACGGCCTGGCCGAAGCTGTAGTCCTGGCCCAGGATATAGACGCTTTTGACCGCTGCGTCGTCCTTGAACACCGCCATCAGCGCGGCCATGCGCATGTCGGCGTGCGCGTCAAAGCGGAAGTGCCAGAAGCTGCATTTCTCGTTCGTCAGCGTGGGGTCTACTGCGGCGTAGTTCAGCAGCAGCACGCGCTTGCCGGGTTCGCGGTCGTTGTGCTTGTTGATGGCATCGACCAGCACGGCGGCGGTGGCGGACGAGTTGCCTTGCAGGATGAACTGCGCGCCGTCGTCGATGGCGGCGCGCATAGCCGACAGGGCTTCTTCGTTCTGGCCCTTGCTGTCATAGCGCTCCAGCGCCAGCAGGTGTTTGCCGTCGGGCAGCGGCACGCCGCCACGTGTATTGACGCGCTCCACCGCCCAGACCAGGTTACGGAACACCGCCTCGCCGCCGTTGCCAAACGGGCCGCTCAGGCCTTCAACCAAGGCCAGCTTGATGGGCGCGGGGGCGGCCTGGGCTGACAGAAAAACCAGGCCACATAGCGCCACAGCGCACGATTTCAAGAGCGCACGTCGAAACTTAAACATCTAAAAACTTCCTTGAAATAGGGGGTGGCGCACGCAGATGTGATTCAGGCGGCAATCACTGTGAGCGCCGCGTAATGTAAACGGAGCCTACTATGTTTATCGCAGCCACCCACCCCGCTTTTGCCCGCCACAACAACCTGCGCGCCCTGCAACATTTGCTCGACGAGAAGCGCTCTGCAGGCTACCGCATCACCCAGGACGAGCATGCCTACAGCCTGCAGTTCGACGTGCCCGGCATTGCCAAGGAGCAGCTCTCCATCGGCATCGAAGGCAGCGTGGTGCGCATTGAAAGCCAGCCCGATGCGCCCCGCACCTACAAGGCCGCGTACGAGTTGCCGCAGGACATCGACGTGTCGGCCAGCGATGCGCGGCTGGAGAACGGTGTGCTGACCTTGAAACTGGCCAAGAAAGCCCCGGTCAGCAACGTCTCCAACCTGACCATCAACTAAAGCGAATCCAAGGGCCAACGCGGCTTGACGTCAAAAGCGTAAGCCCGCGTGGGTGCCTGCAGGCCCGACTGCAGGCGCATGGCACCGGCCATGGCGATCATCGCGCCGTTGTCGGTGCACAGGTGCAGCTCGGGGTAGTGCACGCGGATACCGGCCTTGGCGCAGACCGCATTGAGCTGGCTGCGCAGCGATTTATTCGCCCCCACCCCGCCAGCGACCACCAGCCTGCGCAGGCCGGTGCGTTGCAGGGCCGTCATGGATTTCTTCAACAGCACTTCGACGATGGCCGCTTGGGTGCTGGCGGCGAGGTCGGCTTTGCGGGCCTCCAGGTCGTCACCCAATTTCTTGGCCTGCGTCATCACCGCCGTTTTCAAACCGGCAAACGAAAAATCCAGGTTGCCGCTGTGCAGTAAGGGACGTGGCAACTTGAAAGCCACCGGGTCGCCTTGCTCGGCCAGGCGCGACAAGGCCGGGCCGCCGGGGTAGCCCAGGCCCATGAGCTTGGCGGATTTGTCGAAGGCCTCGCCCGCTGCATCGTCTATGGTTTCGCCCAGCATCTCGTAGCGGCCCACGCCGTCCACCCGCATCAGCTGGGTGTGGCCACCGGACACCAGCAGCGCCACAAACGGAAACTCCGGTGGGTCCACGCTCAAGAAGGGCGACAGCAAATGCCCTTCCAGGTGGTGCACGCCCAGCACCGGCTTGCCCAGGGCAGCGCCCAGCGCACAGGCCACGCCCGCACCCACCAGCAGCGCACCGGCGAGGCCAGGGCCGCGGGTGTAGGCCACCACGTCCACGTCTTGCAGGGTGTGTGCGGCTTCATCCAGCACCTGGCGGGTGAGCGGCAGCACGCGGCGGATGTGGTCGCGGCTGGCCAGCTCGGGCACTACGCCGCCGTAGGCCTGGTGCATCTCGATCTGGCTGTGCAGCGCGTGCGCCAGCAATACCGGCAAAGCCGCGCCGTCGGCGCGCACGAGCGCAATTCCGGTTTCATCACACGATGATTCAATACCCAATACCAGCACAGGCGTTCCCTCATTAATCAGGCTTGGAGTGTAGGCCCGCACCATGTTGGCGCGAATCTTGCAGGTTTTTGCGCATGAATGAAGCCCTGCGCATCGTAGTGATTGCCCCCGACCTGGACGTGCTGGACCCGCACGACGAAGCCGGCCTGCTGCAGGCCGAACGCTCGCGGGCGCTGCGCATTGGCCTGCTGGAAAACGGCTACAACCTGGTCGCCAGCCTGCCCGCCGACGTGTTCCTGACCGAGCGCCTGGCCCAGTTGCAGCCCGACATGGTGATCGTGGATGCCGAAAGCGAAGCACGCGACGCGCTGGAACACGTGGTGATGGCCACCCGCAACGCGCGCCGCCCCATCGTCATGTTTACCAACGACGACGACACCTCGCACGTGAAAGACGCGGTGGCGGCGGGCGTATCGGCCTACATCGTGGCCGGGCTGTCTGCCGCGCGCATCCGCCCCATTCTGGACGTGGCCATGGCCCGCTTCGAGTTCGAACAGGCGCTGCGCAAGGAACTGGCCGACACCCGCCAGGAGCTGGACGGCCACAAGGCCGAGCTGCTCAACCGCAAGGTGATCGACCGCGCCAAGGGCCTGCTGATGCAGCGCCAGGGCCTGACCGAGCAACAGGCCTACGACCGCCTGCGCAAGGCCGCCATGGACAAGAGCCTGAAGCTGGTGGATGTAGCCCAGCGCATCCTGGACGTGGCCGACCTGCTGGGTTAAGCACCGCGCAGTTACAGCGCACACAAACGGTGCACAATTTTGTCCGCAATAATGTTTTGAAATAAAATATGCCGCTTGCGCCCTAGCTGATTGCACGAGCAGCTACTTATTCAATAGCAAGACTGCCGCACCCCAGGGTGAAGCTACCGGTTCTTGCCCCTCCCCTTTTTCATGCCGCCCTTGCCAACGTCCTCTGTGGAAACTGCCCTCGCTCCCGCCGCCCGTTCGCACCACGCCAGCCCCTTGCTGGCGCGGTCGATGAACCTGCACAAGGTGCTGGACACCCTGGTCAACAACCTGGAAGGCATGGCCTACCGCTGCCTGCCCGACGTGCACTGGACCATGCGCTTTGTCAGCCAGGGCTGCTACAAGCTCACCGGCTACCACGCGCTGGAGCTGATCGACAACCAGGCCGTGTCGTGGGAGCGCATCACCCACCCGAACGACCGCATCCGGGTGCGCGCCGAGATCCTGGCTGCCGCCGCTGCCGACCAGCGCTTCACCGTGCACTACGCCATCCAAACCCGTGGTGGAGCCGTGCGCCGCGTCAAGGAGCAAGGCGTGATGGTGATCGACGAGGGCGAGCAGCAGGTACTGGAAGGTTTTATCGAAGACGTGACCGAGGGCTTTGTGACCCTGGAGGCGCTGGCCCATGCCGAAGCCCGCTACCGGCAGATTTTTGAGCATGCGCGCGATGGCATCTTCCAGACCTCGCAAGAGGGCCGCTACCTGTCGGCGAATCCGGCGCTGGCCCGGCTGTACGGCTACGACACCGCCGAGGCGCTGATGGCCGACATGGCCGACATCGACCGCCGTCTGTACGTGCAGCCGCAGCGGCGCGAGCGCTTCCAGAAACTGATGGCCGCCCACGGCGAGGTGCGCAACTTCGAGTCCGAGGTGTACCGGCGCGACGGCAGCACCATCTGGATTTCGGAAAACGCCCACAGCGTGCGCGATGCCCAGGGCGCGTTCGTCTGCTTCGAGGGCACGGTGCAAGACATCACCGAACGCCGCAGCCAGCGCGAACAACTCGAGCGCCAGGCCAACTACGACGGCCTGACCGGCCTGGCCAACCGCAACCTGCTGCGCGACCGCATCGGCCCGGCCATCGCCCACGCCGAGCGCATGGGCCTGTTTCTGGCCGTGGTGTTCATCGACCTGGACCACTTCAAGCTCATCAACGACAGCCTGGGCCACGACGCGGGCGACCAGTTGCTGGTGGAGATTGCCCAGCGCATGCGCAACTGCGTGCGCGCCAGCGACACCGTGTCGCGCCACAGCGGCGACGAGTTTGTGCTGCTGCTCAACGAGCACTTCCGGGCCAACAGCGTGATCTCGCACCTGCAGCGCGTGCTCAAGCAGATCAACCAGCCGGTGAGCTTGTTGGGGCGCGAATTCCAGGTGGGCGCCAGCATGGGCGTGGCGCTGTACCCGCAAGACGGCGACGACGCGCAAAGCCTGCTCAAGCACGCCGACGTGGCCATGTACGCCGCCAAGGAGCGGGGCCGCAACAACTTCCAGTTCTTCACCCCCGAGCTGAACAAGGTGGCCGACGAGCGGCTCGACCTGGCCACCGCCATGCGCGCCGGGCTGGAGCACAACGAATTCACCGTGGCCTTCCAGCCCAAGGTCGACCAGCACCGGCGCATCGTCGGCGTGGAAGCCCTGGCCCGCTGGCACAGCGCCAGTATCGGCGTGGTGGGGCCCGACCGCTTCATTCCGATCGCCGAAGAAACCGGGCTGATCGGCGAACTCACCGAGCTGATCCTGCGCCAGGCCTTTGCTGCCGCCGCGCAGTGGGACGGGCCGCAGGGCGCGCACCTGGTGATCGCCGTCAATTTGTCGGCGCGGCTGTTTTTGGCCGACGACCTGGTGCTGCGCATGGCCGCCCTGGTGCGCGCCAGCGGCCTGCCGCCCGAGCGGGTGGAGCTGGAGATCACCGAAGGCGTGTTCCTGGACGACAGCGCGCGCGCCATCAGCGTGCTCAACGCCTTCAAGGCGCAGGGTTTCCGGGTGGCGATGGACGACTTTGGCACCGGCTATTCCAGCCTGTCGTACCTGCGCCATCTGCCGCTGGACACGGTGAAGATCGACCGCTCGCTGGTCACCGACATCGAGTCCGATGACGACGTGGCCATGATCGCCCGCGCCATGGTCAGCCTGTGCCAGAACCTGCGCAAGACCGTGGTCGCCGAGGGCGTGGAAAACCAGGCCCAGTTCGACCTGCTGCGCAGCCAGGGCTGCGACGAATTCCAGGGCTACCTGCTGGCCAAGCCCATGGCCAACGCCGCCTTTTGCCAACTGCTGGCGCAAGACGGTGGCTTCATCCGCGCACCCTCGCCCGCCAAATCCAGCCGCTGAAATGGTGCACTGCACAAGAACAGTGCAAAACCTTTGCTTACAAACGAAATAGGCCTCTAGCGCTTATTCCATAAGCACAAGCAGCTACTAATAGAGTAGCAAATCAGTGCCCACCCCACCTGGCACGGTGCTTGCATTACCAGACCAAGACCACCGATGGTCCCATGGCAGCGAGCACCCAATGGCGGGTGCCCAACGCCACGTATTCGGACAAAGGCGTCCCCACCCGTTAGAGGCTGCAACCTGCAGCGCGCTGCGCGGTGAGGACGCCTTTTTTCGTTCTGGAACCACTTTCGTTTCAATCTTGGGAGCCCTTTGATGACCGACCTTTTGAAGACCAAACTCAGCCGCCGCTCGGTGCTGCAAACCGCCGCCGTCGGTGCCGTGGGCATCAGCCCCGCCCTGCGCGCCCTGGCCTATGCCCAAGGCTCCGACAAGCCCGAAAAAGAAGAAGTCAAAATCGGCTTCATCCCCCTGACCGACTGCGCCAGCGTGGTGATGGCCTCGGTGCTGGGCATCGACAAAAAATACGGCGTGAAGATCATCCCCAGCAAGGAAGCCAGCTGGGCCGGTGTGCGCGACAAGCTGGTCAACGGCGAGCTCGACTTTGCCCACGCCCTGTACGGCCTGATTTACGGCGTGCACCTGGGCCTGAGCGGCCCCAAGAAAGACATGGCCGTGCTGATGACCCTGAACCAGAACGGCCAGGCCATCACCTTGAGCAAAAAGCTGGCCGAAAAGGGCGCGGTCGACGGCCCCGGCCTGGCCAAGCTGATGGCCGCCGAGAAGCGCGAATACACCTTTGCCCAGACCTTCCCCACCGGCACCCACGCCATGTGGCTGTACTACTGGATGGCGGCCCACGGCATCAACCCCATGAGCGATGCCAAGGTCATCACCGTGCCGCCGCCGCAAATGGTGGCCAACATGCGCGTGGGCAATATGGACGGCTACTGCGTGGGCGAGCCCTGGAACCACCGCGCCATCATCGACGGCATCGGCATCACCGCCACCACCACGCAAGACATCTGGAAAGACCACCCCGAAAAGGTGCTGGGCACCACCGGCGAATTCGTCAAGAAGTACCCCAACACCGCCCGCGCCGTGACCGCGGCGATTCTGGAAGCCGGCCGCTGGATCGATGCCGGCCTGGCCAACAAGAACAAGATGGCCGAAACCATCGCCGACAAGAGCTACGTCAACACCAGCGTGGATGCCATCAACCAGCGCATTCTGGGCCGCTACCAGAACGGCCTGGGCAAGACCTGGGACGACCCGAACTACATGAAGTTCTACAACGAAGGCACGGTCAACTTCCCGTTCCTGTCCGACGGCATGTGGTTCATGACCCAGCACAAACGCTGGGGCTTGCTGAAAGACCACCCCGACTACCTGGCCGTGGCCAAGCAGATCAACCAGATCGACATCTACAAGCAAGCCGCTGCCGCCAGCAAAACGCCGGTGCCCAAGAGCGACATGCGCAGCAGCAAGCTGATGGACGGCGTGGTCTGGGACGGCAAGGACCCTAAAAAGTACGCCGACAGCTTCAAGGTCAAAGCCTAGGGCTTGGCTCCCCCCCAGGCTGCGCTGCGCTTCGCCAACCCCCTACCGGGGGCGATACCAGTGGCCTGGCAAAGCCAGTTCCACGGTATCCACGAATAAGTCCACCGCTCTCATCTGTCACATCCCCAGGAGAAAACCATGGTCAGTGCCGTATTCCATTCCCCCCGCGATGCATCGTTTGATGCCTCCGACAGTCCACCCGCTCCCAAAATGCTAGCTGCTACCGCCCAAGACACCAGCGCTAGCGACCTGAAAGACGTAAAAATGGCGACTCCCAAAATGCCTTTTGACTGGCGCGGTTTCTGGCGCCAGGTGGTGCCGCCCGTCCTGGGTCTGGGCCTGCTGATCGGCATCTGGGCGATTGTGTCCATCACCACCGCCAGCAACATCCCCTCGCCGTACGAGACCTTCCAGCAGGCCGTGGTGCTGTTCAGCGACCCGTTCTACCGCAAGGGCCCGAACGACCAGGGCGTGGGCTGGAACGTGCTGGCTTCGCTGGAACGGGTGGCACTGGGCTTTGGCCTGGCGGCGCTGGTGGGCATACCAGCCGGTTTTGCGATTGGCCGGTTTGAGTTCATGGGCCGCATGTTCAACCCGCTGATCAGCCTGCTGCGCCCGGTGTCGCCGCTGGCCTGGCTGCCGATTGGTTTGATGGTGTTCAAGGGTGCCAACCCCGCCGCCATCTGGACCATCTTCATCTGCTCGATCTGGCCCATGGTCATCAACACCGCAGTGGGCGTGCAGCGCGTACCGCAGGACTACATGAACGTGGCCCGCGTGCTGAACCTGAGCGAATGGAAGATCGTCACCAAGATCCTGTTCCCCGCCGTGTTGCCCTACATGCTGACCGGCGTGCGCCTGGCCGTGGGCACCGCCTGGCTGGTGATCGTGGCGGCAGAGATGCTGACCGGCGGCGTGGGCATTGGCTTCTGGGTGTGGGACGAGTGGAACAACCTGAACGTCAAGAACATCATCATCGCCATCTTCGTGATCGGCATCGTCGGCCTGATGCTGGAATACGCCCTGATCAAACTGGCCACCGCATTTACTTTTGAAGAGGTGAAATCATGAACCCCACCCCCGCCAGCCTGAGCACCAAGTACATCGAAATCCAGGGTGTCGAGCAGACCTTCAAGACCGCCAAGGGCATCTTCCCGGCCCTGCGCGACATCAACCTGACCATTGCCAAGGGCGAATTTGTGGCGCTGATCGGCCACTCGGGCTGCGGCAAGTCCACCCTGCTGAACCTGATTGCCGGCCTGACCGACCCCACCAACGGCACGCTGCTGTGCGCCAACCGCGAGATCAAGGGCCCCGGCCCCGAGCGGGCGGTGGTGTTCCAGAACCACTCGCTGCTGCCCTGGCTGACCTGCTATGAGAACGTGTATTTGGCGGTAGAGCGCGTCTTCGGCGCGGCCAACAAGTCCACCGGTGCGCCGTCAGAAAACAAGGCCCAGCTCAAGGCCCGCACCGATGCAGTGCTGGCCCTGGTGGGCCTGACCGCCGCCGCGCAAAAGCGCCCCGGCGAAATCTCGGGCGGCATGAAGCAGCGCGTGGGCATTGCCCGCGCCCTGAGCATGGAGCCCAAGGTCTTGCTGATGGACGAGCCCTTTGGCGCGCTGGACGCACTGACCCGCGCCAAGCTGCAAGACGAGCTGCTGGCCATCGTGCAAAAAACCCACAGCACCGTGGTCATGGTGACCCACGACGTGGACGAAGCCGTGCTGCTGAGCGACAAGATCGTGATGCTGACCAATGGCCCTGCCGCCACCATCGGCGAAGTACTCAGCGTGAACCTGCCGCGCCCGCGCAACCGCGTGGAACTGGCCGACAACGCCGACTACCAGGGCTACCGCAAGGCGGTGATCGACTTCTTGTACACCCGGCAGGCCCACGTAGAAAAAATTACTGCGTAATTTTTTGGCTCACCCCCAGGCTACAGTGCTGCGCATCTTTCGCCAACCCCCTTGCTGGGGGCAACACCAGCAGCCTGGCAAAGCCAGTTCTGCGGTGTTTCTGGAAGGCGCGCGTTCAGTCTGTAACAGGCGGGGTGTATAGCCGCATCCACGGCCTGTATGTGGCCTCAGGGTTGGGGTGGGCTGCTCTGCGCAGCCTGCTCCCAGATGCGCTTGGGGATGTGGCCCTTCAGCCGCTCAATCAGCAGCTCCACCACCTCCTCATTCACGGCATGCCCCAGGAAGGGGATCACATCGGCGGTGATGTCACCACCCAGGCGCACCAGCCGCTCGGCTGCGGCGACCGTGTGGCCATAGGCCACCACCTCGTCGCTCTTGCCATGGATGAAGTGCAGTGTGGTGGTGGCCGGTGCCTGCTCTGGCAACTGGGCAAACCGCCCCGACAGCGCCACCACGCGGCCCGCCAGGGGTTCTGCTAGCTGGGTGGATTCGAGTGCCATGATCGCGCCCTGCGAAAAGCCCACCAGGGCTGTCTCGGCATGCGTCAAACCGGTGCGCTGCTGCCAGCCGCGCACCGTGGCCACGAAGCGCGGCAGGGTGTCGGCTATGCGCTGCGGGCGGTTGTCATCGCTGATGCCTTGCACCGAAAACCATTGGAACCCCGCACCCAGGTCGGAGGCATCCGGCCCGGCCACGCAGACCACCGCCGCCTGCGGGAACTCCAGCGCCAGCCGCTGGCCCAGCAGCACCAGGTTCTGCGGCGTGCCGCCCACGCCATGGAACAACAGAAACAACTGGCGCGGCGCGCTGGCGGGCATTTGAACGGTGATGGATGCGGGCATGGAAGGGATTCAGAAAAATGGGCAGCCGGGCATGTTAAACGGTGTGCGCTGACCACCCCATTCTGGTGCAGCCCATGGCCCGCAGGCTGGCCCTGTTATTGCCTGTTCTGTGCATGCCCCCTACTTCATTTACTACAAAAAAAGTAGCTACTCACGCCGATGGTATAAGCACGGAAAGCCTTTTCTCCTTAGGAAAGTACCGCGACATTGTTTTGGCGGTAGCGCTGTTTCTGCTGTTCGACCTGGGCGTGCTGGTGCTGAACTTTGCCACCTCTTACCAGATCAGCGAAGACGCGCACAGCATCAACCTGGCAGGCCGCCAGCGCATGCTGTCGCAGCGCTCGGCCAAGGCCTTGCTGGTGGTGGAAGCCGCCCGTACCAAGGGCCAGGCCGCACCTGAAGCCCTGGCCGAGCTGCGCGATGCCGTCAGCCTGTTCGATGCCACGCTGCAAGGCTTTGTGCATGGTGCCATCGTTCCCAGCGGCAGCGGCAAGCCGGTGTATCTCAAGCCCGCCGTAGACCCCGCCGCCCTGCAGGCGTTACAGCAGGCCCAGGCCCTGTGGAGCCCGTTCCAGCGCGCCCTGTCCCCGGTGCTGAATGGCCAGGCCAGCGATGCCGAGCTGCACGCCGCCAGCGCTTACGCCCAGGCCCACAACCAGGAACTGCTGGGCCTGATGAACCGCCTGACCACCGCATTGGAGGCCACCGCCTCCCAGCGCGCCACCACCCTGCGCCAGGTGCAGACGGCAGGCATCGTGCTGGCACTGCTGAACTTTGCCTTCATCCTGTTCAAGTTTTTGCGCCGCCTGCGCCGCCTGGACGCGGGCATCGAAGCGGTGACCCGCGAGAACCAGGAGATCCTGGCCAGCGTGCGCGAAGGCCTGTTTTTGATCACCCCCGACTTCCGGCTCGGCTCGCAGGTATCGCAATCGGCCCAGGCCCTGTTTGGCCGCCCGCTGCGGCCCGGCGACAGCTTCTTCGACCTGCTGGCCAGCATGGTGGACGGCAAGGTGTTGGTGGATGCCCAGGACTACGTGGCCCTGCTGTTCGCCCCACACGTCAAAGAGGCGCTGGTGCAAGACATCAACCCGCTGCTGGAGGTGCAGGCGCTGGTGAAAAACCGGCTGGGGCAGACGGTGCCGCGCACCCTGGCCTTCCGCTTCAACCGGGTCCACACGGGTACGGGTGCGGGCACCGCCATCGCCCACGTGCTGGTCACGGTGCAAGACATTTCCGACCGCACCCTGCTGCACACCCAGTTGCAGGCCGAACGCCAGCGCTCGCAAAAAGAGCTGGCCCTGCTGCTGGCAGCCTGCGAGACCGACCCGGCCCTGCTGCGCCAGTTTGTGGCCCGCTCCGAGGCCAGCCTGCTGGAGATCAACGACCTGCTGCGCGGCAGCGCCCAGGGCCGGCCTGCGCTGCGCCATGCGCTGGACCAGGCCGCCCGCCGCATCCACGCGCTAAAGGGCGACGCGGGCGCGCTGGGGCTGGACTCGCTGGTGCACCAGGCCCATGCGTTTGAGTCGGCCCTGCTGCTGGCCCGCAGCGACGACAGTGGCGACCCCCTGCTGGCCCTGCCCTTGCCGCTGGAGGCGCTGCTGGGCCGCATGGCCGCATTGAAAAGCCTGGCGGGCATCCAGCGCGACAGCCGCATGGCGAGCAATGGCTTGAACGCGGCACTGACCCGGCTCGCCACAGACACCGCCAGCGCCCTGGGCAAACGCGTAGCCTCCGCCGTGCAAATGGAGCACCAGGCCGAACTCGCCTCGGATGCGGCCGATCTGGTGCGCGAAATCTGCACCCAGCTGGTCCGCAACGCCGTGGCGCACGGCATCGAAGCACCCGCCACCCGCCAGGCCTGCGGCAAGGCCGCCACAGGCCGGCTGGAAGTGCAGTTAGGCAGAAATGGCACGGAATGGATCTTGCGTGTACGGGACGATGGCCGGGGCCTGAACGCCAGCAGCCTGCGGCAAAAGTTGCTTGACCTGGGCTGGTACACCGCCCGCCAGCTGGAGAGCTTCAGCGACCGCCAGATCGTTGGCCAGATCTTCAAGCCCGGCTTCTCTACCGCCGATGCCGCCGATGTGCATGCCGGTCGTGGGGTGGGGCTGGACATGGTGCACGCCAACGTGCAGCGCCTGGGCGGGCGCTTGACGCTGGCCTCCACGCCGGGGCAATTCACGGAAATAACGGTTCGATTTGAAGTTTGAAATGACACCTACCACGCAACCGACAGAACGCACACCTTCCAGGAATACTGTGGAACCGACTTTGCCGGGCCACTGGTATTGCCCCCTGCATGTCGCATCGGTTTTGGCAAACCGATCCGAGGGGGGTTGGCGAAAGATGCGCAGCACTGCAGCCTGGGGGTGAGCCAAATATGCGCCTTTTGGTCGTAGACGACTCCAACATGATCCGCACGCGCATCAGCAAGATCGTGCAAGACGGTGGCCTGGGCAAGATCGCGCTCGTCGGCCTGGCACGCAACGGCGTAGAAGCCCTGCGCATCGCCAAAGCCACCCAGCCCGATGTGGTGACCATGGACCTGACCATGCCCGAGATGGACGGCGTGGAATGCATCCGCGAAATGCTGCGCCTGCTGCCCCACACCCGCATCCTGGTGGTCAGCGCGCTCAACGACAAGGCCACCGCCATCGCCGCCCTGAGGCTCGGCGCACGCGGCTTTGTGGCCAAGCCCTTTACCGACGACGACTTGCGCCTGGCCCTGCTCGACGTGACCGAGGGGCCATGATGCAAACCCTGTCCGAGACCGAACTCCGGCTTTTCGTGGACTCGGTGCGCCGCTACTTCGACACCACCACCGCCCAGACGCCGCAAATCACCTCGGCCTTTTTGGGCACCGCCCCCGTGCCCGGCCACCAGTTCACCGGCATAGTGCAGTTCTCGGGCAGCTTCCACGGCCAGGTGCTGGTCTCCATGCCCGGCCCCTTGCTGCGCGATCTGCTGGTGCTGCAGCACGCCACCGACTTCAGCGATGCCAACCTGCTCGATGCCGTAGGCGAAATCGCCAACACCCTGGCCGGCAACGCCCGCAAAGCGCTGGGCACGGGCCTGCACATCTCCGTGCCCACCACCCGCCAAGGCAGCGCCCCCCTGCCCCCCACCGTGCGCCCCCACCCCTACGCCATCACCCTGCGCTGGAACCACCAGCCCGCGCTGGTGCTGGTGGATATGGAGCGGCGGGAATAGACCAGTTTTCAAGCCAACTGGGCCGATAATCGAGCGATGCCGACCACCGAACTCTCTGCCCTCCGCGACGCGCTGCACGCCCATGGCGGCCTGCAGTTGGTGATGGTGTTTGGCTCGGTCGCCCGCCATACCGCACGGGCAGACAGCGACATCGATGTCGCCGTTCTGGCAGACACCCCGCTGGACCCCGAGAGAAAAATGCGCTTGGTGGAAACCATCGCGCGCACCACGGGCCGGGCCGTGGACCTGGTCGATCTGGCCACCGCAGGCCAACCGTTGGCAGGCCAAATCCTGCAACACGGGCAGCGCCTGCTGGGCACCGCTGCCGCACAGGCCACCTGGGCCACCCGCACGCTGCTGGATGCCAACGACTTTTTACCCTACGTGCAGCGCACTCTGGCCGAGCGGAGGCTGGCGTGGATAGGCTAGTGTTGGAAAGCAAACTTGAATCCTTGCGCCGCTGCGTTGCCCGGGTGCAAAGCAAATGCCCGAGCACGCTGCAAGCACTGGTGGATGACATGGATACGCAAGATGTCATCGTGCTCAACCTCAGCCGCGCAGTACAACTCTGCGTAGACATTGCCATGCACCACCTCAGCGACTCGGGTGCCGCCATTCCCCACACCATGGGAGACGCGTTTGTGGCGCTGCAACAGCAGGGCCTGATAGATGCCACGCTGTGCGCCCGCATGCGTGGCGCAGTGGGATTTCGCAACCTGGCCGTGCACAACTACGATGCCATCAACTGGGCCATCGTGTTCGCCATCGCCCACACCCACCTGGACGACTTCCGCGCCTTTGCCAAAGCGATGCTGTAGGTAAGCCCACCCAGAGGATTTAAATTCTTTAGGCTGCTACCGCTTATTCCATGGGCGGTAGCAGCTCTTAAATTTGTAGCTATTGCATCGCAATGCATCGCCATCGACGAGCCCCCGCTTAGGTCTGGGGATGGGGCAGAATCATCCGCATTGCCTCACCATTACCGCCCATGTCCACCAAGCCCCCCTTGCGCCCGCACCTGGTCCGCCCCTGGGCGCTGATGCGCACACAACAGCAGTTGCAGCAGCACGGGTATCCGCGCCTGCAGATGGCGCTGCTGGTGGCGCTGACGGGGCTGTCGGGCTTGCTGGCCTCTTTTGTGATGCTGGGCCAGGGGCTGACATCCATGGCGCTGCGCTACCCGCTGGCTTTGGCGCTGGCCTACCTGGTGTTTTTGGGGCTGCTGTGGCTATGGCTGCGCAGCCGGGCAGACGACTATCTGGACGCGACCGATTTGTTACCCGATGTGCCCATTGGCCCCAGCGGCAACCTGCCTGCCATGCGCAGCGGCTCGGGTGGCGACTTTGGGGGTGGCGGTGCCACGGCTTCTTTTGACACCACGGACAGCATCCTCCCGCCCAGCCTGGAGGCAGCGCCCACGGTAGAAAAAGGTTTTGGCGATGCCCTGGGTACGGTCGCCGAAGCGGAAGAGTGGGCCATTCCCTTGGTGGTGTTGCTACTGGGCGCAGGCCTGGCTTTGTCGATGCTGTATATGGTGTACGCGGCGCCCGTGCTGTTCGCCGAACTGTTGCTCGACGGCGTGCTGTCGGCTTCGCTGTACCGCCATCTGCGCGGCCTGCAAAGGCAGCACTGGCTTACCTCGGCTTTGCGCCGCACCGCGCTGCCGTTTGTGCTGACCGGCATCTTTCTGTGCCTGTGCGGATGGGCCATGCAGGGCTATGCGCCTAGTGCCCACTCCATCGGTGGCGTGCTGCAACATGCGCACCGCATCCCATAGCGGCACCAGCTACAGATCCAGCGTTCCGTTTGCGTGCTGCACGCGCAACGCAGCGGCAGTCAGCGTTTGCCCATCGCCAGCCAATTTATCCAACAACGGCTCGACGGCGGGCGCTGTTCGCAACGACAGGCGAAACGCCCGAAAAGCCGCTGCAAACGGCATGGGCGATTGCTGTAGCAGTGCCAGCAGATACGGATCGGCCCGCTTCACCCCAATGCCCAGCGCTGCCAGGTCTTTCACCCGGTAGTCGCCCACGTTATGGCTGATCAAGGCTACTGTCACTGTCCCCGGATAGGCTTTGGCATGCAGCAGGTAGTGGGCGCAGGCGGCCACGTGGATGTCCTTGGCCGACCGCACAGCCGCCGCCACCGGTTTGAAATGTGCCTGCACCGCCCGCGTGGACACCATGGCTTGCGGCAGTGCAGCCTCCATCCGGGCCCTATTGGCGTGGGCGTCGGCCAGGGTCGCTTTGCGCCCGGTCTGCACCAGTGCGCGGGCCAGCTCGTCCAGGATCAACGGGCTCCAATGCAGTTTGAGCGCGCCGTGGTAGTCCAGAAAAATCAACAGCGCCCGCGTCGTCGCCCCAAACAGCACGTCGGCATCGGCCACGACGGGGTTCACAGACCGATCTCGTCCCCAAGCCCGTGGGCGAATGCCGTCATCGCTGCTTGTCGGCTAGCCTGCTGCCCGGTTTGCCAGTCCAGCACGGCACTGCGCAGCACGCGGCGCTGGTTGCCGACCTTTTGGTGCAGGGGAATCTGGCCAGCATCAATGAGCTTTACGAAATACGGGCGCGACACGCCCACCAGTTGTGCGCCCTGCTCGGTGGTGAGTACCGCATCGGCTGAAGCTTGGCTCGGTTGTAGTGGGCGTTTGGCTGCAGGCACGACCTGCACGACCGGCACCATCTGGACCGACAGCATGGCCATGAAATCGGCCCGGATACTTTCCAGCTGTGCCGCCGAGGCGTTCACGTGTTTGCGCACGATCTGCACCAGCGGATCGGGATTGACGGCGATGGGGAGTGGCAAGGTAGCGGTGGTCATGCCACTATTTTAAACCGTTTACTCGAAATATGCGAAACCCTCGAAACCCCAGCACTCACCCCCGCATCCGCCCCATCGTCCCCACAAAGGCCTCAAACTCGTCCACCGGCAGCGGCTTGCTGAACAGATAGCCCTGGTAGGCGTGGCAGCCCTGGTGGGCCAGGAACAGGCGCTGGGCTTCGGTTTCCACGCCTTCGGCCATCACGGCCAGGCCCAGGCTGTCGCCCAGGGCGATGACCATTTTGGCGATGGCGGCATCGTTGGGGTCGGTGAGGATGTCGCGCACAAAGCCCTGGTCGATCTTGAGCTGGTCCAGCGGCAGCAGCTTGAGGTGCGACAGCGACGAGTAGCCGGTGCCGAAGTCGTCCAGCGAAAAGCCCACGCCTACCGCCTTGAGCGCGTCCATCTTGGTGATCACCCCTTCGATATGGGCCACCAGCATGCTCTCGGTCAACTCCAGTTTCAGGCGCTGCGCTCGGGCACCGGTGCGCGCCAGCACGGCCAGCACCTGGTCGACAAAGTCGCTCTGCTGGAACTGGCGCGGGCTCACGTTAACGGCCACCGTGAGGTGGGCAAACGCCGGCCGCGTGGCCCACTGCGCCAATTGGGTGCAGGCGGTTTCCAGTACCCACAGGCCCAGCGGCAGGATCAGGCCGGTATCTTCGGCCAGCGGGATGAATTCGGCCGGAGACACCATGCCGCGCTCGGGGTGCTGCCAGCGCACCAGGGCCTCCACGCCGGTCAGCTCGGCCTCGCCCACAATTTGCGGCTGGTAGTAGAGCTGCAGCTGGTGGCCCACCAGGGCTTCGCGCAGGCCCATCTCCAGCGCGGCGCGGGCGGTTACCACGGCCTGCATGTGGGGGTCGAAGAAGCGCAGGGTGTTGCGGCCCGCGCTTTTGGCCTGGTACATGGCCAGGTCGGCGCGCTTCAGGGGTTCCTCGATGCCTTCGTCGAGCTCGCCAAACAGGGTGATGCCGATGCTGGGCGTGCTGTGGTGCACGGCCCCGGCGATGGCGAAGTTCTGGTTCAGCACGGCCAGGATTTTTTCGCCCACGGCCTCGGCGTGGGTGACGGCATCCAGGGTGTGCTGGCCCAGGTCTTCAAGCATCACCACAAATTCGTCGCCACCCAGGCGGGCCACGGTGTCGCCCTTGCGGATGCAGGTGGACAGGCGCCGGGCCACCTCTTGCAGCAGCAGGTCGCCCATGTGGTGGCCGTAGCTGTCGTTCAGGGTTTTGAAGTTGTCCAGGTCAACAAACAGCAGTGCGCCATGGCGTTTGTCGCGGGCGTGGTTGGCCATGCTCAGGGCCAGGCGGTCCATCAGCAGGCGGCGGTTGGGCAGGCCGGTCAGGGGGTCGAAGAAGGCCAGGTTCTGGATCTGGTCTTCGGCGGCCTTGCGGTCGGTGATGTCGGTGAAGGTGTCCACGTAATGCGTCACCTGGCCGTGCTCGTCCTTGATGGCGGTGAGGGCAAACCAGCCGGGAAACAGCTCGCCATTTTTGCGCCGGTCCCAGATTTCACCCTGCCACGAACCGCTGCGTTCCAGGCTGGCCAGCATCACTTCGAAAAACGCCGCATCGTGGCGGCCCGAGCGCAGCAGCTCTGAGGGGGTCTGCCCCACGGCCTCGTGCGCGGCATAGCCGGTGATGTCGGTAAACGCCTGGTTGACCCGCAAGATGCGCCAGTTGCCGTCGGTGACCAGCATGCCCTGCTGCGACTCGAAGGCGGTGGCGGCAATGCGCAGCTCGACCTCGGCCTGCTTGCGCCCGGTGATGTCGCTGAGCACGGTGTGCACCGCCTTGGCACCGTCGTACTGGATCGGCGTGCCCTGCACTTCCACGTCGATCAGCGTGCCGTCCAGCTTGAAAAAGCGCAAGGCCACCACGCCCACGCGCTGCCCACTTTGGGCCACGTAGCGCGCCCGCTGGTGCGCCAGCGCCAACGATTCGGGGTGCAGCAGATCGGCCATGTACCGCCCCACCAGATCCTGGGGCGAGGCGGCACCAAACAGCAACACTGCGGCCGGGTTGGCGTAAACGATGCAGTCCTCCACATGCACCACCACCGCCTCGGGGGACCATTCCACCAGGGTGCGAAAGCGCTCCTCGCTGTCGCGCAGGGCGTGTTCGCGCTCCCCCAGCGTGTCCAGCAGGTGGTTGAGCCCGCCGATCAGCTCGCCCACCTCGTCGTTCTGCTGGATGGCCAGCGGCTGCGGGGGTAGCTCGCGCTGCTCCGGGTCGGCCAGCCGGGCCAGGGTATGCACGGCTTCCAGCATCGGGGCCAGTTGGCGGCGCAGCATCCACCAGGTGAGCACCCCGGCCAGCAGGGTCAGCCCCAGCGTGGCCAGCAGCATGCGCTGCTGCATGGTACGGATGGGGGCAAAGGCCACGTCGGTGGGCAGCACGGCGGCCACCGTCCAGCCCGATTCGGTGAGCTGCTTGCTCGACACCAGCACCTGCACGCCCTCGCGGTTGCGCATCAGGCTGAAGCCCTCGTGGCCTTGCAGGATGTAGTCGGTGACCGGGTCGGCACCCGGTGCGGGCAGGGTCTCCAGAATGCGGGCCTTGTCGCTGGCGGTAACGATCTGCCGTGACGCGGGCGCCAGAAAGAAAATGGCACCGGTCTTGGCGTAGCGGTTGTCGGTGATGCGATCCAGAAAGTTGCGCCGGTGCAGGCTGGTCAGGCCCACCAGCACGCCCGCCACCGCGCCCTCCCCATCCACGATGGGCACCGCCACCGGCACCACCGGGGCCTGCAGCGGCGGGTAGAAACTGGGGTGGCCCACGCTGGACTCGCCGCGCTGGAAAGCCGCCCGAACCGCATCCTCGCCCACCGGCGTGCCGGGCACCCAGCCCACGGGCAGCCCATCGGCATGCAGGGGCCGGCCATCGCGCCCGTACAGAATAAAGCCGCCGTTGAACAGGCTGACCAGCACCGGGCGCGTATCCAGGTAGCTTTGCAGTACGCCCCACTGCGCAGGCGGCGTGTGGGTGAGCATGGAGGCCAGGGTGGCCAGGGGGCGCAGGCGCTGCTCCAGCTCGCTGTCTACCGCCACGGCGGCGGCGCTGACGGCGGCCACCTGCTGCTCGCCCAGCATGGCCGTCATGTCGTCACGCAGCACATCGCTGGCGTAGAAAGACAGCGACCAGATGCCCGCCAGAAAGATCGCCAGCGTGCTCAGCGTGATGCGGGTTTTCAGCGAGCGCCACGGAAACACCCGGGGCGCGGCAAGATGGCTACTCAACATTCCAATCCATGCAAAACCTCTCCGGTGGCCGGGGCTTCAAACCTCAGAAAGTTACGATTTGTATCGACGTAGCCGAACTGTAACCGCACACCGTCCACACGCCGCGCCAGAAGCCCTACCGGCGCATCCGAAAGCCCGTCAAGCGATCAGCACGCCACCGTGCGCAAAAAGTCGGCCAGAGTGCGCCCGGCCTCGGGGCGGAATGGCGTGTCCAGCACCGCCACGCTCTGCATGCGGTCCACGCGGAAACTGCGAAAGTCCTGCCGCACCTCGCACCAGGCCACCAAGGTCCAGGTGCGGCCCCAATAAAAGCAGCCCAGCGGCTGCACCGTGCGCTGGCTGCTGGCCTCCTTGGCATCGAAGTAGTCCATGTGGATCTTGCGGCGCAGGCCGATGGCCTCGCGCAGGGTTAGCAAATGGGCCCGCACCGGGGCGGTGAGGCCGTTGTAGCTGCTGGGCGGCGCGTACAGGGCCAGGCTCTCGGCGGCCACACGGGCGGCGGGCGGCAGGATGGACAGCATCTTGCCCAGAGCGTCCTCCGCCGCCAGGGCCAGCGCCGCATCCAGCCAGGGCTGCGACAGCCGCACCGCCGCCACCAGCGCCTTGGCCTCCTCCTGGCTAAACATCAGCGGCGGCAGCTCGAAACCCGCGCCAAACCGGTAGCCCACGCCCGGCTCGCCCTCGATGGGCACGCCCTGGCGCTGCAAGTCGGCCACGTCGCGGTACACGGTGCGCTCGGAGATTTCCAGCCGCTCGGCCAGAAACGCCGCCGTCGACAAGCGCCGCCCGCGCACCAGCTGCACCAGGTGAAAAAGGCGGTCGGCACGGCGCATATTTACAAGCCTTTTAAGCTTCTAGCGCTTACTCCGTAAGCGTGACAAGCTATTAAAACCATAGTGCATCAACCTGCATCCTGCACGCCGATGTAGATGGCAATCCGCCCTTCCCCGCTGTACTCCTCAAAGTCGCTGCCATAGCGGCGCGGGTGGGCGGGCTGGCCCTGGAAGTGCTGCCACACGGCCGCCCACAGCGCAATCACCGTGGCCGGCATGGGCCCCTGGGCCTCGAACACCAGGTAGGGCCCCGCGGGCACGGTAATGGCCTGCAACCCCTCGGGCACCTGGGTGGCCTGCACGGCAGCGCTCACATCGAACGCGCCCATGGCATCGGACTCATAGCCGCTGTACACGCCGTACAAGGCCGATTGGGGCGTGTAGCCGGGCACCGACTGCGCCACCCGCTCCGAGAAGAACCGCTGCCACAGCGGCGCGATTTGCGCCGTGGCGGGCGAGAACTCGGCCGCGTTGGTAGTGCGGGTGGTGATGCCCGCCAGGTGCAGGGGCTGGTCGCGGTGGACAAGGTGGGGGGTCATACGGGGGCCTTTTTTGCAAGATGGTAGGTGAGCGCCATGCCAATGCAGAACTGCAAGGTAGCGGTCGGCACTGGGTCGCCGGTCTGCAAGACGATGGCGCGGTTGCCTTCAAAGCCAAAGTCGTGCGGAAACAGGGTTTTGAACTGCTCCACCAGCCGGGTCTGGCAGTGGAAATACACCGCGTACTCCTCCGGGCGGCGCGCATCCCAGCCCAGCCGCACGGTGCTGCCGCTGCGGGTGTGCGGCGTGAGGTAGGCGGGCTGGCCCCACTTCAGCGTTTCCTCCAGCGGCCCCACCCCCGGCGTGCGGGCCGCCACGTCAAACACCATCTGCCGCAGCGCCAGCAGCTTGCGCCGCACGGGTGGCGGCCAGGCCTGGAAGACGGCCTCTACACAGGGGTCGGTGAAGGCTTGCATGGGGGGCTTGGTCAAGGCTGGGCCAGCCATGGGTTCAGTACCTCCACCCCAGTCCCCTCAAAGTCGCGCACATTGCGGGTGGCCACGGCAAAGCCGTGGGCCGAGGCGATGGCGGCGATGGCGGTGTCGGCAAAGGCCAGGGGCTGGCCCGCAGCCTGGGCGCTGGCGTGGATGCGGGCGAAGGCTTCGGCGGCGGGGCGGTCAAAGGGGAGCACGCGGCCTTCAAACAGCGGCAGGATTTGCGCGTCCAGGGCCTGCTGCAAGGCGGTGCGCCGCCGCCCGGCGGGCAGCAGCGCCACACCGGCCAGCAGCTCGGCCAGGTTGACGGTGGTGAGGTACAGGGTGTCGGATGCCTGGGCATCGAGCCAGTCCAGCACCTGGGGGTCGGGCACTGGCTTCAGGGGCTCGGACAGCACGTTGGTGTCGAGAATGATCATTCGAACTCCGCCGGGGCTACGGGGGTGGAGTCGCGCCGAATGTCCAGCTCTACGCCGCCCAGGCTGCGCCCGATGGCCGACAGCGCCGTGCCCATGCCCAGCCGGGGCCGCACCGCCGCTTCCAGGATGGCGCGTATCTCCGCCTCGGTGCTGCGCCCGTGCTGCAGGGCGCGCAGCTTGAGGGCGCGGTGGGTGGCTTCGGGGAGGTTTCGGACGGTGACAGCGGACATGCGGCGCTCCTGTGCAATCGGCGTAAATGATATCAAATATACCGATTGATGGCACTTTAATCCTTACTCAGCCATCGCGTGCAGGCCCACGCGGTTGCCGTCCGGGTCCTGGATATGGGCGATGAAGCCCATGCCCGGCGGCAGCGCGGTTTTGGGTTTGAGCAGCTTGGCATCCAGGGTCTGGGCGCGGGACAGGGCGGCGTCGATGCTGGGCGAGCAGTCCAGGTAGACCAGGGTGCCCTCGGTGCTGGGCTGGGACGTGTCGGCCCCGCTTTGCAGGCAGCCTTTCACGCCCTCGTCGGGCGCGGTGAAGATGGCCAGGGTGTAGTTTTGGCCGCCCATGGGAAAGGCTTCGCGGTGCAGGGTTTGGGCCAGAACGGTCTCGTAAAACGGCTGGGCACGGTCGATGTCGGTGACGGGGATTTCGAACCAGCTAATCGCGTTAGGGTTGGCGTTGGGGTTGGACATGGTGGAAGGCCTTTCGTTGCAGTTAAAGAAGACCTGCATGGTGCCTACCTGCTGCTGACAACGGTGTGTCAGTAGGCCTGCATGGCCGCATCCAAAGCTCTCAAAACCATAGCTACAAAAGTCCATGCGACTGGCGTAGACGGCCTAAAAAACCCCTAAATCTTCATTTCGGCAAGAACAGCAACCAGAACACCAGCAGCACGTTGAACAGCACCGACACCACCAAGGCCAGCTTCCAGATGGAAGTAGGGTCGCGGTGCAGCAGGGGCGACGGGGCCGGGGCGGTCAGGGGGCGGGACGCGCCGCGCTCCAGGGCCAGCAGGAATTCTTCGCCGGTCTCGAAGCGCTGGCGCTTGTCGCGGGCCACGGCTTTTTGCACCACGTGGTCCAGCCAGATGGGGATTTCGGGGTTGTGGCGGCTGGGCGCGATGGGGTCGCGGTAGTAGCGACCCACCTGGTAGGGCAGCACTTCGCCGTAGGGCAGCTTGTGGGTGAGCAGCTGGTACAGCGTCACGCCCAGGGCGAACAGGTCGCTCTGGGTGGTGGGCAGCTCCTCGGCTGCGTCGCCACCGAAAGCACTGAAACCCCACTGCTCGGGGTTCACGTAGCTGGGCGTGCCCGCGTGCAGCTTGCGCATGGCCTCGGGCTCGCGGCCGGTGAGGGCCACGCCCAGGTCGAGCAGGCGCAGCACGCCGTCTTCGCCCTGGTGCAGGTTGGCGGGTTTGATGTCGCGGTGGATGACGTTTTGCTGGTGCAGCCTCCCCAGGGCCTGGGCCACCTGGCGGGCGGCGCTGACGGCCTGGTGTACGGTGAACTTGTTCTGCCGGTCCAGCATCTGCTGCAGGGTTTCGCCACTGTGCCAGTCGTACAGCAGGTAGAAGGCACTGGAGGGTTGGCCGGTGGCGCTGTTGACGGGATGGGTGTCGTGCAGGGCCACCAGGTACTCTGCCGCGCGGCTGGAGCCCATGCGCTTGGCCAGCCAGGCTTCGTGGGCCAGCATGGCGCGCTCTTGCGGGTCGTGGGCACGGCTGGGGTGCAGGGTTTTGAGGGCGTACAGGGCCTGGGTAGTGGGATGGCGTACTTGCACGACGACGTTGATGCCGTTGTCGGCCACGGGGGCGGTGACGGTCAGGCCGTCGATCTGGTCGCCGACGCGGAACGGGCCGGGGATGGGCAGCGCCCGGGCGGCGCGGTTTTCGTCTTCCAGCGTGGCATCCAGCAGGCCCAGCACACGCACCACGATGGCGGTGACGTTGTCCTGGCTACCGGACTTAAGGGCGGTGTGGACCAGGCTCTCGGCGGCAGTTTTGGCATCATCCCCATGGGCCAGCGAGGCCATTTGCGCGTCGTCGAGCACGCCGTGCACGCCGTCGGTCAGCAGCACAAACACATCGCCCACCTGCAGGTCGCCCTGGAAATAGTCCACCACCAGCCGGTCGTCCACACCCACCGAGCGCAGCAGCTGGTGGCGCAGGTCGGGGTGGTCGGGCACGTGGTCGTGCGTGAGCTGGGTGCACAGGCCGCCGCGCAGCAGGTAGGCGCGCGAGTCGCCCACATGGCCCACCGTGTACGACTGGCCGCGCAGCACCACCGCCGTCAGGGTGGTCAGGCCCAGGGCCGGTTTGCGGCGGCGGTTGATGCCCGCCAGCCAGGCGTTTTGCGCGCCGATGATGCGGTCTAGCGCGACCGTGGTGTCCCAGGTTTCGGGCGTGGAGTAGTAGTCGCGCACCAGGCTGGTCACCGTGGTTTGCGCGGCCTCTTTGCCCATGCCGCCGGTGCTGACCCCATCGGCCAGGGCCACGATGCAGCCCATGTCCACCTGGCCCGGCTCGGGCAGCATGGCGGCGCAGAAGTCTTCGTTGACGGGCTTGGTGCCCGCCAGCGAGGTGAAACCGATGTCGAGTTGGAAGGCCATACGGTAAGGGGCTTAGCCCATCAGCATTTGCATGCTGGTTTCATACTGGTTGGAGAGCTGCTCGTACACGTCCAGCAGCTCTTCGCTGGCCTGCGCCAAGCCCTCCGGATGCTGCAGTGCTCTGCTGCCTGCCTGCAACTGCTGCCAACCTAAAGCGGCGGCCTCCAACAGGCGGCGGATCTCGGGCGTGCCCAACGGGACTTGCTGCAGGTAGGTTTGCGCCTGGTCAAAAGCCGCCTGGGCCTCGGCCATGGCCACCGCGCCGGTAGGCCCCAGCAGCGCGCACTTGGCAAAGCGCTGGCACAGCATGCGCTGGCGGCCTGCGGTGTTGAGGATGTGCAGCGGGGGCGCGCCGCCGGAGCTCTCCAGCGCGGCGGTCAGGCGCTCGGCTTCCTGCAAGAGCTGCTCGGCCAGCGCGTCGATGGCTGGCGTGGCCTGCGCCGGAGCTTGCAGGGCCTGTTTCAGGCGCGCCCAGGTCTGCCCTGCCCGCTCCACCAGGTCGCCAAAGGTGGCTTGCGACAGGCTTTTGCCCAGCAGCGCCAAATTGGCATCCACGCGCTGGATGGACTCTTGCAGCAGTGTGCGCTGTGGGCTACCGGCCAACTGCAACAGATACAGCTTGACCAGGCGCTGCGACAGCATGCGCAACTGCCCGGCGCGGTTCACGCCGTCGGCGTACAGGGCCGAATGGACGATGCTTTGCGACACCTGGCCCAGGCGCTGGTTGGTGTGCATGGAGGCGCTGCGCAGGATGCGAAAGGCATCGTCGTCCGACAGATGCCGGGCGCGCATCAGGATGCCTTTGGCGCGGTCTACCACCTTGCGCTCTTCAAAGCGGGTGGTGGCATCCTGCAGCGCCTGGCGCAGGCCGCGCTCGTGTTGGAAGCGGGCCTGGGCCAGGTGCACCAGCGCACGCAGGCGCTGCGGGGCGTAGCCATCGACGATGTAGGCGTGCACGCCGCTGGCTACGCCGCTCTGGATGTGCTCGGCATCGGCATCCCCAGTGAACAGCAGCACGGCGCAGGGGGCGGTGTCGGCCAGGGTCTGCAGGAGTTTGAAGAAGGCCGCATCCGGGCGGGCCAGCTCGCACACCAGCACATCTGGTGCATGGCGCGCCACGCCGTGCACCAACTTATGGCGGTCGGTGACCTCGTCCAGCAGGTCCAGGCCGGCGGCTTGCAGGTGGGCGGCCTGCACCGCCCCGGCCCCCAGCTTCGCCCCAAAAAACAACACAGATGTCATGCAAATCAACCACTTAGAGAGGAATTAGGAGCCCTTACAGCAGCACAGCAGACCCACCAGAGGCCATGCCAAAAGGCGGCCCATCATATGGCACAAGTTTTGCATAGTTCACAGCGGGCGTAACGAAGCGCCCAGCCGTGGCCAGAGCGCTGCGGAGACTGTACACAACGCCGTGTGCACGCATGTATTTTTAAGAATGTGCTCTTGCGCACGTTCTGTCGGGGCCGCACCGGCCTAGGCAATTTCGTATTTTTCTCTCTTATTTTTTTATGCCACCGCAGCGTGGCCAGTTCTGGCGCTTTTTCCAGGTCTGGCACATAGCTTGCGCTGGGGCCCCTCGTTTAGCACTGCAACGTCAAAGCATTTCTGGAGTACCACGATGAAAAAATCCAAATTGGTGATGGTCGGTAACGGCATGGCCGGTGTGCGCACGATTGAAGAGCTGCTCAAGGTGGCGCCGGACCTGTACGACATCACGGTTTTCGGTGCCGAGCCGCACCCCAACTACAACCGCATCCTGCTGTCCCCCGTGCTGGCCGGTGAGCAGACGCTGGACGAGATCGTGCTGAATTCGTGGGAGTGGTACAGCGACAACCACATCACCCTGCACGCCGGTAAAAAAGTCACCGAGGTAGACCGCGTGAACCGCGTGGTGCGCGCCGTGGCCCCCGATGGCAGCGTGGTCGAGGCCGAATACGACCGTCTGCTGATGTGCACCGGCTCCAACCCCTTCATCCTGCCCATCCCCGGCAAGGACCTGAAGGGCGTGATCGCCTACCGCGACATTGCCGATACCAACGAGATGATCGATACCGCCACCAAGTACAAGAACGCGGTAGTCATCGGCGGTGGCCTGCTGGGCCTGGAGGCTGCCAACGGCCTGATGCTGCGCGGCATGACCGTGACCGTGGTGCACGTGAACGAATGGCTGATGGAGCGCCAGCTCGACAAGGTGGCGAGCCAACTGCTGCAAAAGTCGCTGGAGGGCCGGGGCCTGCAGTTCCGCCTGGGCGCTCAAACCCAGGAGCTGGTGGGTGGTGAGGATGGGCGTGTGACGGCCATCCATTTCAAAGACGGCACCGAGCTGGCCACCGACCTGGTGGTGATGGCCGTGGGCATCCGCCCCAACACCGAGCTGGCCGCCAGCATGCGCCTGCACATCGACCGCGGCATCGTGGTCAACGACACCATGCAGACCGTGACCGATGGCCGCATCTACTCGGTGGGCGAATGCGCGGCCCACCGGGGCATTGCCTACGGCCTGGTGGCCCCGTTGTTCGAGCAGGCCAAGGTGGCGGCCAACCATCTGGCCGAGTTCGGCATTGGCCGCTACATGGGGTCGCTGACCTCCACCAAGCTGAAGGTCACCGGCATCGATTTGTTCAGCGCAGGCAACTTCACCGGCGGCGAAGGCACGGAAGAAATCGTCATGAGCGACCCGTTTGGCGGGGTCTACAAAAAGCTGGTGCTCAAGGACGACAAACTCATCGGTGCCTGCCTGTACGGCGACACGGTGGACGGCAGCTACTACTTCAAGCTGCTGCGCGATGGCCGCAGCATCGGCGAGGTGCGCGACCGGCTGATGTTTGGCGAATCCAACATCGGCGACACCGGCCACGAAGGCCACAGCAAAGCCGCCACCATGCCCGACAGCGCCGAAGTCTGCGGCTGCAATGGCGTGAACAAGGGCACCATCTGCAAGGCCATCAAGGAAAAAGGCCTGTTCACCCTGGAAGAAGTCAAAAAGCACACCAAGGCCAGCGCCTCCTGCGGCTCGTGCACCGGCCTGGTGGAGCAGATTTTGATGTTCACTGCCGGTGGCGACTACTCGGCCACGCCCAAGACCAAGGCCATCTGCGCCTGCACCGACCAGGGCCACCAGGCGGTGCGCGACGCGATTGTGAAAAACAAGTTTTTGACTATAGCCACGGTGTTCACCAGCATGGGCTGGAAGACCCCCAACGGCTGTTCCACCTGCCGCCCGGCTGTCAATTACTACCTGATTTCCAGCTGGCCCAAGGAGGCCAAGGACGACCCGCAAAGCCGCTTCATCAACGAGCGCAGCCACGCCAACATCCAAAAGGATGGCACCTACTCGGTGGTGCCGCGCATGTGGGGCGGTGAAACCAGCGCCAGCGAGCTGCGCCGCATTGCCGACGTGGTGGACAAGTACAAAATTCCCACCGTCAAGGTCACCGGCGGCCAGCGCATCGACCTGCTGGGCGTCAAGAAAGAGGATTTGGTCAACGTCTGGAAAGACATCGGCATGCCCAGCGGCCACGCCTACGCCAAGGCACTGCGCACGGTGAAAACCTGCGTGGGCAGCGAGTGGTGCCGCATGGGCACGCAAGACAGCACGCAAATGGGCAAGGACATGGAGCGCGCGATGTGGCGCATGTACGCCCCGCACAAGGTGAAGTTTGCCGTGTCGGGCTGCCCGCGCAACTGCGCCGAGTCGGGCATCAAGGACGTGGGCGTGATCGGCGTGGACAGCGGCTGGGAGATGTACATCGCGGGCAACGGCGGCATCAAAACCGAGGTGGCGCACTTTCTGGTGAAGGTGAAAACCTCGGCCGAGGTGCTGGAGTACACCGGAGCGTTCTGCGAGCTGTACCGCCAGGAGGGCTGGTACCTGGAGCGCACCGTGCACTACGTGGCCCGGGTCGGCATGGAACACATCAAGCAGCGCATTCTGGAAGACCACGCAGGCCGCAAAGCCCTGTGGGAGCGCCTGCAGTTTGTGCTGGACGGCGAGCCCGATCCCTGGTTTGACTTGCCAAATGCGCAGGTCGATACCCGACAGTTCACAGCATTGACAGCCTGAATTTATAAAAAATCGGCCCCTAGCGCTTATTCAATAAGCGCAAGCAGCTACGAAAGGAATAGCAAAATGAGCGAATGGAAAATCATCTGCCGCGTCGATGACATCCCCGTACTCGGTGCCCGCCGCGTCAGCCGCGCCCAGGGCATGGATGTGGCCGTGTTCCGCAACGCCCAGGACGAAGTATTTGCCGTACTCGACCGCTGCCCGCACAAAGGCGGCCCGCTGAGCCAGGGCATCGTGTTCGGCACCAGCGTGGCCTGCCCGCTGCACAACTGGAACATCAATCTCAAAGACGGCTGCGTGCGCGAGCCCGACGTGGGCTGCACCCAGAAGTTCAGCGTCAAGGTGGACAACGGCAACGTGCACCTGATGCCCGAAGAGCTGGCCACGCTGGCGCTGGAATTTGTGCCGACCACCGCCGGACCCAAGACTTTGCAATCCGCTTGAATTCACGCTACATGACCAGCCCCACAGAAACCAAGTCCACCTGCCCGTACTGCGGTGTCGGTTGCGGCGTGATCATCGAATCCACCGGCGCGCAGATCACCGGCGTGCGCGGCGACCCCGACCACCCGGCCAACTTCGGCCGCCTGTGCACCAAGGGATCCACCCTGCACCACACTGCCACGGCAGCGGTGACGCTACAAACCCGCCTGCTGCATCCGATGCAGCGCCTGCAGCGCGGGCAGGCACCCCAGCGCGTCTCCTGGGACCACGCCCTGGGCATGGCCACCCGCAAGTTCGCCCAGGTGATCCAGGACCATGGCCCGGACGCGGTGGGTTTCTACATTTCCGGCCAGTTGCTCACCGAGGACTACTACGTCTTCAACAAGCTGGCCAAGGGGCTGATCGGCACCAACAACGTCGACACCAATTCCCGCCTGTGCATGAGCAGCGCGGTGGCCGGCTACAAAACCACGCTGGGCGCGGACTCGCCCCCGGCCTGCTACGACGACGTGAACCACACGCAGTGCATCTTCATCGTGGGCAGCAACACCGCCTGGGCGCACCCCATCCTGTTTCGCCGCATCGAAGATGCCAAGCGCGCGAACCCGGCGATGAAGATCATCCTGGCCGACCCGCGCCGTACCGACACCGCCGAGATCGCCGATCTGCACCTGCCCATCCAGCCCGGCACCGACGTGATGCTGTTCAACGGCATGCTGCACATCATGCTGTGGGAGGGCTGGACGAATGCCGACTACATCGCGGCCCACACCAACGACTTCGAGGCCCTGAAAACCACCGTGCGCGATTGCACGCCCGAGCTGGTGGCGCAGATCTGCGGCATCACCAAGGAAGCGCTGCACCAGGCCGCCCAGTGGTTTGCCACCAGCAAGGCTACGCTCAGCCTGTACTGCATGGGCATGAACCAGTCCAGCAGCGGCACGGCCAAAAACGCCGCGCTGATCAACCTGCACCTGGCCACCGCGCAGATCGGCAAGCCCGGCGCGGGCCCGTTCTCGCTGACCGGCCAGCCCAACGCCATGGGCGGGCGCGAAGTGGGTGGCATGGCCAATCTACTCAGCGGCCACCGCGACCTGGCCAACCCCGCGCACCGCGCCGAAGTGGCCGCGCTGTGGGGCGTGGCCGACGTGCCGTCCAAGCCCGGCAAAACCGCCATCGAGATGTTCCAGGCCGCCGCCGACGGCGAAATCAAGGCCTTGTGGATCGCCTGCACCAACCCCGCCCAGAGCATGCCCGACCAGGCCACCGTGCGCCGGGCCCTGGAGCGCGCCGAGTTGGTCATCGTGCAAGAGGCCTTCAGCACCACCACCACCTGCGAATACGCCGACCTGTTGCTGCCCGCCACCACCTGGGGCGAAAAGGTTGGCACCGTGACCAATTCCGAGCGCCGCATCAGCCGCGTGCGCCCCGCCGTGCCCGCGCCCGGCGAGACCCGGCACGACTGGTCGATTGCCACCGAATTTGCCCAGTTGCTGGAAAGTGCACTGTCCAAACCGCCCCAACTGTTCAACTACCCGACACCCGAATCCATCTGGAACGAGCACCGCGAATCCACCCGGGGCCGGGATCTGGACATCACCGGCATGAGCTACGCCATGCTGGACACCGGTGCCCAGCAATGGCCGCTGCGCACGGGCGACACCACCGGCCAGGCGCGCCTGTACGAAAACGGCATCTTCCCCACCGCAGACGGCAAGGCCCGGTTTGCCAACACCGTCTACAAACCCGTGGCCGAGCCGCGCGAAGCCCGCTACCCGTTCTCGCTCACCACAGGCCGCCTGCGCGACCAGTGGCACGGCATGAGCCGCACCGGCACCCTGGGCCGCCTGTTCGGCCACGTGGCCGAGCCCAGCATCCAGATGCACCCGCAAGACATGGCGCGCCGCCAGCTCACCGACGGCGACCTGGTCCACGTGACCAGCAAGCGCGGCTCCATCCTGGTGCCGCTGGTGGCCAGCACCGACGTGGCCATGGGCCAGACCTTCATCGCCATGCACTGGGGCGAAGAATTTTTAAGCGGCGTGAGCGCCAATGGCGAACGCCTGATGGGCGTGAATGCGCTGACCAACTCTGCGTTTTGCCCCACCTCCAAGCAGCCCGAGCTCAAGCACACCGCCATCAAGATCCTGAAGGCCGAAATGCCCTGGTCGCTGCTGGGCGTGGCCTGGCTGCCCGAGGTGGACGCGCTGGCCGCCCGCGAAAAGCTCAAGGGCCTGATGGCGCAGTTTCCGTTTGCCAGCGTGGTGCCGTTTGGCCGCGAGCGCACCGGCCTGCTGTTCCGCGCCGCCAGCCATGAGGCGGTGGCCGACGAAGTCATCGCCCAGATCGAAACCCTGCTGGGCCTGGGTGGCTTGGACGTGCTGCGCTACGCCGACAAAAAGAAGGGCCAACGCCGCGCCGTCAAACTGGAGCGTACAGCAGACAACGCCGAGCTCACCGGCTTCGTGCTGGCAGGCGACACCAGCGCCGAGGTGTGGATCAAGACCCTGCTGCAAGACCAATTGCCCGCCCTCGCCTATGGCCGCCTGCTACTGGTGCCCGGCAGCAAAGCCCCGGTGGCCGTGAAGGCACGCGGCAAGCAAATCTGCACCTGTTTCAACGTCACCGACGATGCCATCCGCGCCACACTGGTGGACTGCCGGGGCTTTGAAGACGAGCGCCTGGACCAGCTGCAAACGGCTTTGAAGTGCGGCACCAACTGCGGCTCCTGCCTGCCCGAAGTGCGCAAGATGGTGCGCGCCAGCATGCCCACGGCGCAAGCCGCCTGAGCGCAGCGCGCGTCATTCAGCAAATAACCATCCGTTATCAGCCATCCACGACAATCGCGCCATGGGAATCAGCCAATACATCAAAGAAATCGGCCGTGGCAAAGACGGCGCACGCGCCTTGTCACGCGCCCAAGCCGCCGACCTGTTCGGCCAGGTGCTGGACGGCACCGTCACCGACCTGGAAGTGGGCGGCTTCTGCCTGGCCATGCGCATCAAGGGCGAAACCGAGTCCGAAATGGCCGGTTTTCTGGACGCGACCTATGCCCGTCTCACCATGGTGCCCGCCTGCGACCGCCCGCTGGTCGTGCTGCCCAGCTACAACGGTGCCCGCAAGCTGCCGGTGCTGACCCCGCTGCTGGCCCTGCTGCTGGCGCGCGTTGGCCTGCCGGTGCTGGTGCATGGCACGGCCACCGAGTCCACCCGTATTTCTGCACAAAATGTGCTGCTAGCGCTTGGTACACCAGCACAAGCAGCTATAAAGAAAATAGCAAATGGTGAAGTCGCCTATGCCACTACCGAGCTGCTCTGCCCCGGCCTGAAACGCCTGCTGGACGTGCGCCGCGCGGTCGGCCTGCGCAACCCTGCGCACAGCCTGGTCAAGCTGATGGCCCCCACCGACGGCCCCAGCCTGGTGGTCAGCAGCTACACGCATCCCGAGTACGCCGTGTCCATGGCCGCCACCTTCGCGCTGATGGAGTCCAACGCCCTGCTGCTGCGCGGCACCGAAGGCGAAGTGGTGGCCGACGCCCGCCGCGCCCCGCAAATGACCGGCTACCTGCGCGGCCAGCCCCAGCTGATGCAGGAAGCCCAGTCCGGCCCGCTGGCCGCCGTGCCGGACCTGCCCAAGGAAATCGATGCCGACAGCACCGCCGCCTACATCCGCGACGTGCTGGCCGGGCGCAAACCCGTGCCCGCGCCCATCGCCCAGCAAGTGGCGCACATCTTGCGTTTGACCCAACAAATACCTCTGCAAATAACCGAACCGGCCACCGTATGAAGCCCACCGACACCGCCTTCCCCACCAGCTTTGGCACCGTGAACCAGCTGACCCCCGCCAAAGCCGTGCACGGCGGCCAGTGCACGTTGGTCGGTGCCGGGCCGGGCGACCCGGAGCTGCTCACGCTCAAAGCCCTGAAAGCCATCCAGGCCGCCACCGTACTGCTGGTCGATGACTTGGTGAGCGACGAGATCACTGCCTTTGCCTCGCCCACCGCCCGCATCGTCCATGTAGGCAAGCGCGGCGGCTGCAAATCCACCCCACAGGCCTTTATCGAAAAACTGATGATCATGGCCGCCCGCGAAGGTGAAAACGTGGTGCGCCTCAAGGGCGGCGACCCTTTCATCTTTGGCCGCGGCGGCGAAGAAGTCGAACACCTGCAGGCTGCAGGCATCCAGGTCAGCGTGGTCAACGGCATCACCTCCGGGCTGGCAGCGGTCACCTCGCTGAACGTGCCCCTGACGCACCGCGAATACGCCCACGGCGTGGTCTTCGTCACCGGCCACGCCAAGCCCAATGACGAAGGCACCGACTGGCAGGCCCTGGCCGCCACCGCCTTCAGCGCCAAACTCACCCTGGTAATCTACATGGGTGTGAGCGGTGCCCGCCGCATCCAGGACGAGCTGCTCACCGGCCTGCCCGCCAGCACGCCCGTGGCGGTGGTGCAAAACGTCTCGCTGGCCACCCAGCGCCACGTCGTGACCACCTTGGGAGCCTTGTCTGACACCATAACCCGCGAACAACTCGGCAGCCCCTCCATCATGGTGGTCGGCGACGTGGTGCGCGGCATCCAGGTGGCAACAGAAAGTGCACGGGTACAGGCTGCTTGAATCAGCCACGCAGCCGCTCGGGAGTGGCGGCCATGCATGCCCAAGGCCCTTGCAAAGGGGTGTCGATTTTTTTTACAGCGCCCGGACTTTTTGCACACAATGGACGCATGGAAACCTGGGTGTTACCTTTAAGCCGTTGAATCGCTTGGATATTTTTTTATAATCCAGGTAAGGCACAATATTTGCTGCAATCAGGCTATCAGCCCGAATTCAGCGGCCGCATCCAGAACGCTCAGGACTACCTATGTCAAAGAATCCACACACTTCATCGCCCGAAACTGCAGCAACCGATGCGCAAACCGCCACCTCCGGCCTGGCGCCGGATGCCATGGCCCGCCGTCGTATGTTGTTGAAAAGCCTGGGTAAGGGTTCGTCCGTGATCGCAGCAGCAGCCTTGCCCATGCACACCCTGGCAGGCACGGGTACCTTGGCCATCGCCAGCAACGGCAAACGCTGCACCGTTTCCAGCATGGCCTCTGGCGTGCACTCCAAGGAAACAGTCACCGAAACTTGCTCGGGGCGCAAGCCGTCCAGCTATGCCAGCCCCAGTAGCTGGCCCAGTGTGAGTAGGCAGGGCAATACTTACACCGTGTCGAGCGCGGGTATCACCAGTTTCACAAATACTTCGCCGTTCAGCACTGTGTTCGGCGGAGGCGCGTCCACGACCATAGCCGACATCATGTCCACCGCGCAAAACTCGGATGAAGCCGTCTGGATTACCGCATTGTTTAATGCCATTATTGGTATGTCTGGTGTCACCAGCTCAGGGGTCAAAAACTTCCCCTACACCCCGGCACAAGTGATTGCCATGTACGCGTCCAAACCCACGGCCGTGGCGTTCTTCAGAGCCAACCTGCAAAGCGTTTAGTTCGCAGGCATTCAAAAATTCCACACACCACCCGCTACAACGTCAATCCAGCTTCCCGCTTGCACTGGGCTTCGTGGAATGACGAGTACGTCGTCTTTGACGAAGGCTCTGGACAAACCCACCAGATGGATTCGGTCAGGGCTTTTGTACTGGACCGGCTGTGTGATGGCATTCAAAGCCCGGACAAAGTAGCCGCAGAACTTGCCAGCATCCCCACGCTGGCCGATACTTCCAATTTGACCGAATTGGTTGCAACCATCCTGGAAGAATTTTGTGTACATGGATTGGCGGAAGTGGTTCACGCGTGAAATTAGAAAAACTGTCGGTATCCGCGGTTCAACATAAACTCAAAAGCAATGGGCTGATTCTGAAAATCGGCCCATTTTCATTTCGGATTATTTCGCCCATTCGGTCCGTCGCAGACGGTGTGTTGGCCCTGTATGCCAACCATGTGGTGCTGGACGACAGCCACTTCGTGGACTACACCGTCACGATTGCATCGGCCTCGGGCTGGCGGCGTTGGGCCCGGCGCCAGGCGATTTTCCAGTTCGACGGCATGGAGCCCTTCATTCCCCTGCCCGAAGACCACGCATTCCCACTGCTGGAATGGTCGATGAACTGGTGCATTGCCATGCATGCCCACCACTATCTGCTGCTGCATTCCGCCGTGATCGAAAAGGAAGGCTGCGCCGTGGTCATGCCAGCCCCGCCGGGCTCGGGCAAAAGCACCTTGTGCGCAGGCCTGGTACACCGCGGCTGGCGCTTGCTGTCGGATGAGCTGGCACTGATCTCGCTCACCGACACCGCCATCACCCCACTGGGCCGCCCCATCAGCCTGAAGAACCAGTCGATCGAGGTGATGCGCAACTTCGTGCCGGGTGCCGTATTCAGCAAAGAGGTACATGACACTTCCAAAGGCCGCGTTTCGCTGATGCAAGTGCCCGCAGCCCATACCGAGCGCCTCCACGAGACTGCCCAGCCCCGCTGGGTGGTTTTCCCAAAATACGTGGCGGGCTCACCGCCCCAGATGGTGGCGCGCTCCAAGGCCAACAGCATGCTGGAGCTGGGCCGCAACTCGTTCAACTACATGGTGCTGGGCCTCAAGGGGTTCGAGGTGCTCTCGAAGGTAATCGATGCCAGCGATTGCTACGACTTTCAGTACAGCCAACTCGACGACGCGGTGGTTGCATTTGACGATCTGGTCGCCAGGAGGAACGATTGAGCACCCCGCTTCTGACGACCGCCTGGGCCCAGCCCGACTGGACACCCGCGTTATCGGTACGCGAATGGGAAGATTTGTTCGGCCAGGCACGCCAGTCCGGCCTGCTGGCGCGCCTGTCGTACCTGCACGTGGACAAAGGGCTTCTGGCCGACGTACCCGACGGCCCACGCCGCCACCTGGAAGGGGCTTTACGGCTCGCGGACCGGCAGCAACACGAAGTCCGCTGGGAGGTGGATTGCATCCGCCGGGCTTTGCATGGTGTGGAGACCCCCATCGTCCTGCTCAAAGGTGCGGCCTACCTGATGGCCAACCTGTCCACCGCGCGGGGGCGTTTGTTTTCCGACATCGACATTTTGGTGCCCCGCAGCCACATCGAAGCCACTGAGAACGCACTGTTCAATGCAGGCTGGATCTCCGACGAGCGCGATGCCTACAACGAGCGCTACTACCGGGAATGGATGCACGAGATCCCCCCGCTGCGGCACATCCACCGCGACTCGTTTATCGACCTGCACCACACCATCACGCCACCCACCTCGCGGTTCAAGGTGGATGGCCAGAAGCTGCTGCGCAACATCCAGCCGCTGGCAGGCTACCCCGGTATTTTTGTGCTGGCCCCTGTGGACATGGTGCTGCACAGTGCGGTGCACCTCTTCCAGGAGGGTGAATTCGGGCATGGCCTGCGTGACATGCTGGATTTGCACGACCTGTTCAAGGACTTCCAGGGCCAGCCGGGCTTTTGGGATGCCTTGCTGGACCGCGCCGACGAACTGGGCTTGCAGATCCCGCTCTTCCACGCCGTGTTCCATCTGCGCCGTCTGTTCAAGTTCAGCCCGCCAACCCAGTGCGTGGACCGTCTGGACAAAATGGGCCCCAGCCCACTCTCGCGCACGCTGATGGCCTGGATGCTGGGTCTGGCGCTGCAGCCAGACCACCCCAGTTGCGACACCCGCTGGACCGGGCTGGCCCGCTGGCTGTTGTACGTGCGCTCGCACGCATTGCGCATGCCCATGCGCCTGCTGGTGCCGCACCTGCTGCGCAAATCTTGGATGCAGCGCTTCCCCAAGAAGCCTTAGCCTCCCCAGAATGCGAAAAGCCCCTGCGTTGCAACAACGCAGGGGCTTTTTTGGTAGCCAGCAGGGCTTACATGTTTTCTATCATCACCTCGCCAAAGCCCGAGCAGCTCACCTGCGTCGCGCCCTCCATCAGCCGGGCAAAGTCGTAGGTGACCCTTTTGCTGGCGATGGAGCGCTTCATGGACGCGATGATGAGGTCGGCGGCTTCGAACCAGCCCATGTGGCGCAGCATCATTTCGGCCGACAAAATTTCGGAGCCCGGGTTCACGTAATCCTTGCCCGCGTACTTGGGTGCGGTGCCGTGGGTGGCCTCAAAGCAGGCCACCGAGTCCGACAAATTGGCACCCGGTGCAATACCGATGCCGCCGACCTGGGCGGCCAGCGCGTCGGAAATGTAGTCGCCGTTCAGGTTCAGCGTGGCAATCACGCTGTATTCGGCCGGGCGCAACAGGATTTGCTGCAAAAACGCATCGGCGATCACGTCCTTAACGACGATTTCCTTGCCCGACTTGGGGTTCTTGAAACGCATCCAGGGGCCGCCGTCGATCAGCTCGGCACCGAACTCTTTTTGCGCCAGCGCGTAAGCCCAATCCCGGAAGCCGCCTTCGGTGAACTTCATGATGTTGCCCTTGTGCACGATGGTCAGGTTGGGCTTGTTGTTGTCGATGGTGTACTGCAGAGCCTTGCGCACCAGGCGCTCGGTGCCTTCGCGCGACACGGGCTTCACGCCAATGCCCGAGGTATGGGGGAAGCGGATTTTCTTGACACCCATTTCTTCTTGCAGGAACTTGATCAGCTTCTTGGCCTTGTCGGATTCGGCTTCGAACTCGATCCCGGCGTAGATGTCCTCAGAGTTCTCGCGGAAGATCACCATGTCGGTCTTGTGCGGCTCTTTCACCGGAGAGGGCACGCCATCAAAATACTGCACCGGGCGCAGGCACACATACAGGTCCAGCTCCTGGCGAAGGGCCACGTTGAGCGAGCGGATGCCGCCGCCCACGGGCGTGGTCAGCGGGCCCTTGATGGACACCACGTAGTCTTTGATTGCCTCCAGGGTTTCCTTGGGCAGCCATTCATCGGGGCCATAGACCTTGGTGGACTTCTCACCGGCAAACACCTCCATCCAATGGATCTTTTTCTGGCCGCCGTAGGCTTTTGCCACGGCTGCGTCCACCACCTTCAGCATCACCGGCGTGATGTCCTGGCCGGTGCCGTCGCCTTCGATGAAAGGGATGATGGGCTGGTCGGGCACGTTCAGGGAAAAATCCGCGTTGACGGTGATTTTTGTGCCTTCAGCGGGGACGGTAATGTGCTGGTACATGGAAATGGAGGCTCCGTGGGATGGCGAAAAAAGGATGGCGAATTCAGTTTAACTTTATCCTGTGGCACCTCTGTAACCCGGCAGTTCGTCAACCCCTCGTAAAGTAGGCGAATCGGCGCTGCCCTGCTGCCAAAATCTTCCAATTTCACAAACCGCCTCGCCATGCATAAAAACCTCTCCCGCGCCGCGCTGGCGCTATCGCTGGCATGTGCCTCCGCCCTGGCCCAGGAAGGCCCGCAACTGAACCTGCCGCGTGCCACGTTGACGGCAGGCATCCACCAGATCGACACCCAACTGGCCCTGACCCCAGAACAGCGCCAGATCGGCCTGATGAACCGCCGCGACATGCCGCAACAAGAGGGCATGCTGTTTGTGTTCGAGCAGCCCGGCACCCAGTGCTTCTGGATGAAAAACACCCTTTTGCCCTTAACAGCCGCCTTCGTGGACGATCACGGAGTCATCGTCAACCTTGCCGACATGAAGCCACAGACCACAGACTCGCACTGCTCGGCCAAACCTGTGCGTTATGTGCTGGAGATGAACGTGGGCTGGTTCGCCAAAAAGGGCATCAAGGCGGGCAGCAAACTCGGCGGCAAGCCGTTTGAGGCAGCCCCATAAAAAAAGCCCGTCCAAGACGGGCTTTTTTAGAAGCTTTGGAACTTAGGCGAAGTTCTTTTCTGCGAATTCCCAGTTCACCAGCTTGTCCAGGAAGGTTTCGACAAACTTGGGGCGCATATTGCGGTAGTCGATGTAGTAGGCGTGTTCCCACACGTCCACGGTCAACAGGGCCTTGTCGGCGGTGGTCAGGGGCGTGCCGGCAGCGCCGGTGTTGACGATGTCTACCGAGCCGTCCGGCTTCTTCACCAGCCAGGTCCAGCCGGAGCCAAAGTTACCCACAGCCGACTTGACGAAAGCCGCCTTGAATTCAGCGTAGGAGCCGAACTTGGCGTTGATGGCAGCCGCCAGCGCGCCGGTGGGTTCGCCGCCGCCTTGGGGCTTCATGCAGTTCCAGAAGAAAGTGTGGTTCCAGATCTGGGCCGAATTGTTGTAGATGCCGCCGCTGGACTTCTTGATGATTTCTTCCAGCGTCAGCGCTTCAAACTCGGTGCCCTTTTGCAGGTTGTTGAGGTTGACCACGTAGGCGTTGTGGTGCTTGCCGTGGTGGTATTCCAGGGTTTCTTGCGAGTACGCGGGGGCCAAAGCGTCGATCGCGTAAGGCAGTGCTGGCAGGGTATGTTCCATATTTTTCCTCGTGGGGTTGGTGGTGGTTTGGTATCTAGCCGGGCAATTGTAGAAACTAATTGCGGCGCGTCTGTAGGACATGGAGATCAACCTCACCGTCGGCCAGGACGGCCGTGGCAGCCTGCCCTGGCACTGCCTGCGCCACGCTGGTCAGGGGCGCGCCCTGAGCCGTGCGCAGCAGGGCGTAGCCGCGTTGCAGCACCAGCAGCGGGTCGAGCAATGCCAGGCTGCGGTCGGCCCGCGCCAGGCGCGCGTGCTGCTGCTCCAGGGCGGCTTTGATCTTTTGCGGAAAAACAGCCTCTACCGCTCTATGGGTGGACTTCTTCCGCTCTACATTCGATAGCGCGGCATAGCGCAGCCGCTGCGCCTGCTGGCCCAGCTTCCACTGCTGGCGCGCCACCAGGCCCGACGGGCGGCCCAGGCGCTGCGCGGCGCTGTCCAGCCGCTGGGCCTGGGTGTCGAGCTGGCGCGTCACGGCATCCTGCAGGCGCTGTCCCACCAGGCCCAGGGCCCCCAGCCAGACATCGCGCGGCTGGGCCGCCAGCTCCGCTGCCGCCGTGGGCGTGGGGGCGCGCAGGTCGGCCACAAAGTCGGCGATGGTGAAGTCGGTCTCGTGCCCCACGCCACTGATGATGGGCACCGGGCTGCGGGCCAGGGTGCGGGCCAGTTGCTCGTCGTTGAAGGCCCACAGATCCTCCAGCGAACCGCCGCCGCGCACCAGCAGAATCAGGTCGATCTGCACATTTTTAGCCAAATCGGCCTCTGGCCCAGTATTACTAGGCGTGAGCAGATATAGTTTTGATAGCGCCTGGACAATCTCGCCAGGAGCCGCTGCGCCCTGCACCGAGGCCGGGGCCAGCACCACCGGGATGTGCGGCACGCGGCGTTGCAGGGCCGCCACCACATCATGCAAAGCTGCGGCACCCAGGGAGGTCACCACGCCAATCCCGCGCGGCAACAGCGGCAGCGGGCGCTTGCGGGCGGGGTCGAACAGGCCCTCGGATTCCAGCTGCGCCTTGAGCCGCAGGAACTGCTCGAACAAGGCCCCCTGCCCGGCCCGGCCCATGCTTTCCACAATGAGCTGCAAATCCCCGCGAGGCTCATACACGCCCAGGCGGCCCCGCACCTCCACCAGCTCGCCGTCGCGCGGCGCGAAGTCCAGCAAACTGGCCGCGCGGCGGAACATGGCACAGCGGATTTGGCCTTGCCCGTCCTTGAGGTTGAAGTAGCAATGCCCGCTGGACGCGCGCGAGAAGCCCGAAATCTCCCCGCGCACCGCCACCGGATTGAAGCGCGCCTCCAAAGTGTCAGCAATGGCGCGGCACAGCGCGCCAACTGGCCAGATTTGCGGCACCAATGCTGGGTTTGGGTGGCCCAGCATCAGGTTTGGCGCGGCAAAACGCAACGTTTGGATACGCAACGCTCCACAGGCGCGGGCCTTGTCTCTGAGGTGCCAAAAATAGGGCCAGCGATTGTCAACCGGCCTGATTTACTGTGGTAAGTGGTTGATTTCAATTGTAATTTTTCTGCTTAATTTTTCATCGAAGTGTCACAAGCCCGCATGGGCGCTGGATTTCCAGCGATCCCAGACAAGTTCTTCACAAAGTTATCCACAGGAAATGTGGGTGAAAGCCAGACGGCATGGGCACACCGAACAAAGCAGCGGGCAGATAGGCGGCTAAGCCATAATCAGCACGCATCTATCAACTTGAAACAACTTGTTGGCACCGCTGGCAGCCCGCCAGCAACGCCCCAGGTTCGTGCGGAGAGCTATATTGTTTTCGATCATACAAGCCGCAGGCTGGCCGATTTGGCCCTTGGTTGCCTGCTCCATCCTGGCCGTGGCCCTGGTCATTGAACGCTTTCTGAGCCTCAAAACCGCCAAAATCGTGCCGCCCAAGCTCCTCAACGAGGTGCTGACGGTATCGCAAACCAGCATCCCCGCCCCCGGCATCGTCAACCAGCTGGCGCAAAATTCCAGCCTGGGCGAGGTGCTGGCCAGTGGCCTGCGGGTGCTCAACACCCACCCCCAGTGCAGCGACGACGATGTGCGTGCCGCCATGGAAAGCGCGGGCCGCGCGGTCGCCCACAAGCTGGAGAAATACCTCAGCGCCCTGGCCACCATCGCCTCGGCCGCGCCCTTGCTGGGCCTGCTGGGCACGGTGATCGGCATGATCGAGATCTTTGGCTCGCAGGGCAACGGCGGCAGCGTGGGCGGCAACCCGGCGCAGCTAGCGCACGGCATCTCGATTGCGCTGTACAACACCGCGTTTGGACTGATCGTGGCCATTCCCGCGCTGATCTTCTGGCGCTACTTCCGGGCGCGGGTTGATGAATACCTGCTGACGCTGGAGCTGGCCGCCGACCAGTTTGCCCGCCACCTGAACGCCGTGCGCAAACGGGTCTAGGGGGCTGTCCATGAACTTTCGCCACCGCTCCCGCGAAGAGCCCGAAATCAACCTCATCCCGTTCATTGACGTGCTGCTAGTGGTGCTGATCTTTCTGATGCTGTCCACCACCTACAGCAAGTTCACCGAGTTGCAGATCACCCTGCCCGTGGCCAACACCGATGCCCAGCGCGACTACCCCAAGGAAATCATCGTGGCGGTCAGCAGCGATGGCCGCTACGCCATCAACAAGGGCGCGGTCGATGGGCGCAGCATCGAAGCCCTGTCGCTGGCCCTGGTCAACGCGGCCCAAGGTGGCAAAGACATGGTGGTCATCATCAGTGCCGATGCCAGCGCCACCCACCAGTCGGTCATCACCGTGATGGAAGCCGCCCGCCGCGCGAACCTGAACCAGATCACGTTTGCCACCCAGTCCACCCCCAAATAGGCTAGCCCGTAGCATGGAGCAGGCCCTGCTGCGCACCTGGCAGCGGCGCGGCTGGCAGGCCTGGCTGCTGTGGCCCTTGTCGCTGCTGTACGGCCTATTGGCCGGACTGCGCCGACTGTTGTACCGCATGCACCTCAAGAAGTCTGGCCGCGTGCCGGTGCCGGTCATCGTGGTCGGCAATGTGGTGGCGGGCGGCTCGGGCAAGACCCCGGTGGTGATGGCCCTGGTGCAACACTGGACGGCGCGCGGCGTGAAGGTTGGCGTGGTGTCCCGCGGCTATGGCCGCAGCAGCACGGATTGCAGGGAGGTGCGGCCCGACAGCCTGCCCGCCGACGTAGGCGACGAGCCCGCCCTTATCCAGCGCAGTTGTGGCGTGCCGGTGTTCGTCGCCAGCCAACGCCTGCAGGCCGCCCAAGCCCTGCTGGCCGCCTACCCCGCCACCCAGCTCATCGTCTGCGACGATGGCCTGCAGCACCACGCCCTGCACCGCGACCTGGAGATTTGCATCTTTGACGACCGCGGCGTGGGCAACGGCTTTTTGCTGCCCGCCGGGCCGCTGCGCGAAGCCTGGCCGCGACCGGTGGATCTGGTGCTGCACAGCGGTGCGAACCCCGCCTTCGCCGGTTGGCGCGCCCAGCGCACGCTGGCCGACGATGCCGTGCGGTTGGATGGCACCCGCGTGCCGCTGGCCACGCTGCGCGGCACCTCGGTGCTGGCCGTGGCCGCCATCGCCCAGCCGGAAAGCTTTTTCAGCATGCTGCGCGCGGCAGGCCTAACGCTGGCAGAAACCCGGGCTCTGCCGGATCACTACAACTTTAATAGCTGGTTACGCCCATCGGATAAGCACGGGAGCGTGATTTGTACCGAAAAAGATGCGGCCAAACTCTGGCAACACCAGCCCAACGCGCTGGCCGTGCCCCTGGTGCTGGCCATCGACTCCGGCTTCTGGGCCGCCCTGGACCAGCGCGTCGATCCCTGGCTATCATCCACACCCCACACCGACTGAGATTTCCCCATGGATAGCAAACTTCTGGAACTGCTGGTCTGCCCCGTGACCAAGGGCCCGCTGCAGTACGACCGCGAACGCCAAGAACTCACCTCGCGCAGCGCCCGCCTGGCCTACCCGGTGCGCGACGGTATTCCGGTGCTGCTGGAAAACGAAGCCCGTACCCTGAGCGACGAAGAACTCGGCCTGTAAACCCATGCACTTCACCGTCCTGATCCCCGCCCGCCTGGCCTCCACCCGCCTGCCCAACAAACCGCTGGCCCTGCTGGGCGGCGTGCCCATGGTGGTCCGCACAGCCCAGCGCGCCCGCCTGTCCCAGGCGCAGCGCAGCGTGGTGGTCACCGACAGCACCGCCATCCTGGAAGCCTGCGCCGCCCACGGCATCGAGGCCGTCATGACCCGCGCCGACCACCCCTCTGGCAGCGACCGCCTGGCCGAAGCCTGCACCCTGCTGGGCCTGGACGGCGACGACCTGGTGGTCAACGTGCAGGGCGACGAGCCGCTGATCGACCCCGCGCTGATCAACGACGTAGCCACCCTGCTGGAGCAACGCCCCGGTGCCAGCATGGCCACCGCCGCCCACGCCATCGCCAGCCTGGCCGACTTCACCAACCCCAATGTGGTCAAGGTGGTGCTGGACGCGCAGCAGCACGCCCTGTACTTCAGCCGTGCGCCCATCCCCTGGTGGCGCGACGGGGCCACGGCCAACAAAAGTTTCCAAAGCCTGCCCAGCCCGGCCCCACTGCGCCACATCGGCATTTACGCCTACCGCGCCGGGTTTTTGCGCCTGTTTCCCACCCTGCCACAGGCCCCGATCGAGGTCAGCGAAGCGCTGGAACAGCTGCGCGCCCAATGGCACGGCTACCGCATCGCGGTGCACACAAGTGCGCATGCACCGGGTGCAGGTGTGGACACGCCGGAAGACCTGGAACGTGTAAGCAAACTGTACTAAAGCCTCTGGTATCCTCACCCGCTATGAAGCGTTGCGGCTAGCACATCTGGGCCAGCAACGCCGCGCAGTTTTAAACACTTCGAGGACTTTTCCATGAGACTGATTTTGTTGGGTGCACCTGGTGCCGGCAAAGGCACGCAAGCCACTTTTATCTGCCAGAAGTACGGCATCCCGCAAATCTCTACCGGTGACATGCTGCGCGCAGCCGTCAAGGCTGGTACGCCGCTGGGCCTGCAGGCCGACGCGGTGATGAAGTCCGGTGGTCTGGTCAGCGACGACCTGATCATCAACCTGGTCAAGGAACGCCTGACCCAGCCCGACTGCGCCAACGGCTGCCTGTTCGACGGCTTCCCCCGCACCCTGCCGCAAGCCGATGCCATGAAGGCCGCCGGGGTCCAACTCGACTACGTGCTGGAAATCGACGTTCCCTTCGACTCCATCATCGAACGCATGAGCGGTCGCCGCTCGCACCCCGCCTCGGGCCGCACCTACCACGTCAAATTCAACCCGCCCAAAGTCGAAGGCCTGGACGACATCACCGGCGAGCCCCTGGTGCAGCGCCCCGATGACCAGGAAGAAACCGTGCGCAAGCGCCTGGAGGTGTACAGCGCCCAGACCCGCCCGCTGGTGGATTACTACTCCAGCTGGGCCCGCAATGAGCCTAGCGCCGCCCCCAAATACCGCGCCATCAGCGGCACCGGCAGCGTCGAGGAAATCACCGCCCGGGCCTTTGCCGCATTGGCAGCCTGAGTATTTTTGCTTTGGATCCAAGCCGCCCGATGGGGCGGCTTTTTTACGCCTGCAGCGCCAGTAGGTCCAGCAGCAGGCCGATCCGCGCCTTGACCGGCGACAAGCCTTGCGCATCGGGAATCGCGTCCGCCGCTGTGCCCTGCACCCGGCCAAACACACAGCGCGTAGAGCGCAGCACCCGCATCCCTTGCGCCATGGCCCGCAGCAGGGCCGCCTGCAGGTCCACATGCAGCGTGCCATTGCCCGTGCCGGCCACCACGATGCCCTGCACCCCCTGGGCCACCAGCGCGTCCACCAGCAAACCACTGGCCCCGGCGTAGTTCAGCACGATCTCCACCCGCGGCCACCCGCTGGCAGGCACCTTACCCAACACTATATTTTTAATAGCTGCTTGTGCTGATTGGATAAGCGCCAGAGGCCGATTTTCCTCATAAAAATCTACCGCCGACGGCCAAGGCCGCAGCAGGCGCACCCGGCCCTCCTCCACCAGCCCGACCAGCCCCGCGTCGCCCGAGGCAAACGCATCCACCTGGTAGCTGTGCACCTTTTGCACATCGCGTGCGCTGTGGACCTTGCCAGCACACACCGCCACCACGCCGCGTGCGCCCGGGGTGGCAGCCACCGCCACGGCATCCAGCAGGTTCTGCGGCCCGTCGGGCACCAGGGCCGTGGCCGGGCGCATGGCGCAGGTCAGCACCACCGGCTTGGCCGGGTCCAGCACCGCCTGTAGGAAGTACGCGGTTTCCTCCAGCGTGTCGGTGCCGTGGGTGATGACGATGCCCGCCACGTCGGCCTGCGCCAGCCAGTGCTCGCAGCGCGCCGCCAACTGCTGCCAAAGCGCAAAACCCATGTCCTTGCTGTCCACCTGCGCCACCTGCTCGGCCACCAGGTCTATTCCCGCAGCAAAGCCCCCTAGCGACTCCAGTAACTGCGCCACGCCCACTTCGCCAGCCGTATAGCCCAGGTTGTCGCCCGCGCGGCTGGCGCGGCCTGCAATCGTGCCGCCGGTGCCCAGCACCACGATCTTCGAAGAACTTGAATTCAACGCCATGCTTGCAAACTTTCAAAAACTGGTTAAAAATACAGTCACTGGATATTAAAACAGCCAACCACTTAGTTTCCGCCTAGGAGCCACCCATGGATCTGCCACTGTTCCCCGCCAAACTCACCGCCCGCCAGCAGCAGATTCTGGAGCTGATCCAGTCCGCCATCGCCCGCACCGGCGCGCCGCCCACCCGGGCCGAAATCGCCAACACCCTGGGCTTCAAGTCGGCCAACGCCGCCGAAGAGCACCTGCAGGCCCTGGCCCGCAAAGGCGCCATCGAGCTGGTCAGCGGCACCTCGCGCGGCATCCGCCTCAAAAGCGACACCCTGCGCTCCATCAACGAGTCGCGCCTGCACAACGTACTCACCCAGCTGGCCCTGCCCCTGATTGGCCGGGTGGCTGCGGGCTCCCCGATTTTGGCGCAGGAACACGTAGACCAAACCTACCACGTGGAAGCCAGCATGTTCCGCCACAAGCCCGACTACCTGCTCAAGGTGCGCGGCATGTCCATGCGCGACATCGGCATCCTCGACGGCGACCTGCTGGCCGTGCAGTCCGCCACCGATGCCAAGAGCGGCCAGATCGTGGTGGCACGCCTGGGCGACGATGTCACCGTCAAACGCTTGCGCCGCACCAAAAACCTGATCGAACTGCTGCCCGAGAACCCCGACTACCCCACCATCGTGGTCGACCCGGAAGAAAGCTTCGCCATCGAAGGCCTGGCGGTTGGGCTCATCCGCAACACCTTGCTGATGTAGCCCCGGCCCGCCCCCTACGCCAAGCTACGCCACGCCAAGCCACGCCGCTGTGCCAACCTAAGTTCAGGTAAAGCGCAGCAGGCTGCGGGAGCGCCCCGCCACCACCACTGTCCGGGTAAATCCAGGTTTACAGCCACCGTTTCGTCCGTATTCAACACGCTTGTTGGGGAGGTCCTATGGGAATCGCATCGTTTTCGCCCACCGGTTTACTGGGTTCGGTCCAGGGTTTGATGGGCTGGATGGGTTGGCTTACCGCCAGCGCGCCGAGCCCCCAGCGCACAGCACGCACACCCCTCGCAGCGCGGCCCGCCACGGCCTGGGCACCCGGCTGCAACAACCGCCCCAACCCGACCCCCGCCTGGACGGCCCGCCCCGGCTGCAGCACGCCGCCACCCGTCGCGCCGCGCCGCCCGGTGCGGGTGCTGCGGGTCATCGACACGCCCCAGTCCACCGCCAGCGCCGGGCGCATGCGCATCTCGGGCCGCATGGCCGATGTCTGCGCCGAGCTGGACCGCCTGGCTGCACTGGAGTCTGCGCCCCGAAGCAGCACCAGCGCCTTGCTGCAGTAAACCCGGCACAGCTATGGCGGTGACAGCCCTGCGGCCATAACGCTTTTGCACAGCGGCGGCGCAGTAGCCGCTGGCGCCAAGGCACAATCAGGGGATGAACATTGTGATCCTCGACGACTACCAAGATGCCGTGCGCAAACTCGACTGCGCCACCAAGCTGGAACCCTACGCCGCCAAGGTCTACACCAACACCGTCAAGGGCCTGGGCCAGTTGTCGGTGCGGCTCAAGGATGCCGACATCATCGTGCTGATCCGCGAGCGCACCCAGCTCAACCGCGCGGTGATCGAAAAGCTGCCCCGCCTGAAGATGATTGCCCAGACCGGGCGCATCGGTGCGCACGTGGACGTCACCGCCTGTACCGAGCGCGGCATCGCCGTGGCCGAAGGTGTGGGCTCGCCCACCGCCCCGGCCGAGCTGACCTGGGCGCTGATTTTGGCCGCGTCACGGCGCTTGCCGCAGTACATCAGCAACCTCAAGCACGGGGTCTGGCAGCAGTCGGGCATGAAAACCGCGTCCATGCCGCCCAACTTCGGCATGGGCACGGTGCTCAAGGGCAAAACCATGGGCATCTGGGGCTATGGCCGCATCGGCCAGATCGTCACCACCTACGCCCGCGCCTTCGGCATGAAGGTGCTGGTCTGGGGCCGCGAGACCTCGCGCACCCGGGCGCTGGCCGACGGCGTGGAGGTGGTAGACAGCAAGGAAGCCCTGTTTGCGCAGTCGGATGTGCTGTCGCTGCACCTGCGGCTGAACGAGGAAACCCGCGGCATCGTCACCCTGGAAGACCTGTCGCGCATGAAGCCCACGTCCCTGCTGGTCAACACCTCGCGTGCCGAGCTGATCGAGCCCGATGCCTTGCTGGCCGGGCTGAACCGCGGCCACCCGGGTATGGCCGCCATCGACGTGTTCGAGAGCGAACCCATCCTGCAAGGCCATGCCCTGCTGCGGCTGGAGAACTGCATCTGCACCCCGCACATCGGCTATGTGGAGCAAAACAGCTACGAGCTGTACTTCAATGCGGCCTTTGACAATGTGCTGAACTTCATCCAGGGCACGCCCACCAACATCATCAACCCCGGTGCCTTGCAGGTACGGCGCTGAACGCCTATTGCTATCAAATTTGTAAATAATTTGATAGCTGCTCGTACCCATGGCATAAGCACAAACGGCCTAGAAACCAATGGTTTCTGGGCCGTTTTTTATGGGCTTGGCGAGATCAGATTTTCTTCGGTGAAATCTTGGCCTCGATGCTGGGGTCGAACAGATCAAACTCCAGCATATTGCTGTCCACCACCGGAATCACCGGCGGCGCCACGGGAGCGGGTGCCGCCGCCGGGCCGGGCAATCCCAGGTCCAGATCCAGGTCGAAGTCCAGATCCAGGGGCGCAGGTGCGGGTGGCTTGGCCGGCGTCACCGCAGCGGGTACCGCGGGCAACTCCTGCATGGCCATGAGTTCGGAATTCGAGAAGTCCAGGTTCAGGTCCAGATCCAGGTCCAACGGCGGACGGTGTGCGGGGGCCAGCGGCTCGGGATGGGTGTCCTGGGCTTCCAGCGGGGCCATTTCCGACATCAGCAGCATCGGCTGGGTAAACACCGTTTCACGCGGGGCCGAGGCTTCCGACGGCTCAGGCTGCGAGATGTCCAACTCCAGGTCCTGGGGACGGCTGGCGCGGGCAGTGCGCGCCCGGGCCATGGCACCCTGCAAGGAGCCATCTGCCTGGCGCACGGTGCCTTGGGCCATGGCATAGAGCAACAGCAGTTCGCGGTAGGCAGCCAGATCGAAGGGCTTGCCCGCAGCGGTGTCGCGGAACAGGCAGGCCTCGATGGTATCCAGCACCTTGGGCGTAGCCCATTGGCTTTCGATACTGCTCAGCACGGCGGGATAAGCCTCCAGCGTCTGGCCCTCTTGGGTGAACGCGGGGAATGCGGGAATCTCGCTGTTGAAGATGCGGTTGAAGGCATCGCGCTGCTGCTGGAATTCGGCCTGGCGGCCCAGCGTGTGGTAGATCTTGAGCAGTTCCAGGTAGGCCAGGGGGCTGGACTCGGAGGTGCCGTGGAGACTCTTTTTCAGCACGTCAATCGCCTGGTCGTACTGGCCCAGCGAGACGAAGAAGTCTGCATGCTGCTGCACGTCCAGAAAATCTTCCGGGTAGATGCTGCGGGCCGGCATGGCCGTGACCGCAGAGCGCGGCGCGGCGGTAACCGGCGCGGTCGGCTTGGTGGGCAGGGTCGCAGCCGTCAGCTTCTTCAGGTCTTCAAACAGCGACTCGTCCACATCGGCATCGTGGTTGGGGCCGGGCAAGGTGTTGGGCGGCAACTGCGAGCCCAGCGGTGCCGGGCGGCTCAATGGCGGGGCACGGAGTTCTTCGGCGGTGGGTTCGCCATGGTGCGACCAGTCGGTGGTGGCCGTGGTGAGACGCTGGCGGGCGCGGTTCCAGAAGAAGGCGGCAGCCGCAATGGCGGCCAGCAGCAGGCCCAGCAGGCTGTAGACGAAGTTCTCGTCGTAGCGGTTGCTCTCCAGCCGGTCCAGGCGCAGTTTGAAGTCGGCTTCGTTCTTGGCCAGCAGGGCCTTGAGGGTCTTGGACTCGGCCTCCAGGGCCAGCAGGCGCTGCTTTTCCTGGGGGTTTTCCGCTGGCAGGTTGTTCAGCTCGCGCCAGGCAGCGGCGGCGGCTTCGCGCTTTTGCGGGTCGTCGGTGGGCGCCAGGACCACATCGCTGGCGGGTTTGAGCTGTACCAGGCGCTCGTCGGGGGTCTCGGGCGACTCCAGCTTCAGGCGGGGCTTGTTGTCGGGTACTTCCGCTTTGGCCTCGACCTTGGGTTCAACTTTGGGTTCGGCCTTGGCTTCTGCTTTGGGCACCACCGGCTTCGGCGCGACCACCTTGGGCTCTTTGGCCACAATCGGCTTGGACACCGGGGCCGGTCGGGGCGCACGCACCACGGGCACGGGGTTGGCAGCGCGGATGGGCGCGGAGCGCGGCGCGGCGACGGGCGCAGGGGCCGGGGCGGCCATGGGTGCATCCATCACGGGGGCCGGGGCGGCACTGGGCGCGGTGACGGTGGCCGGGATGATGGCAGGCACCGCTGCGGCCTGCATTTCCACCGGGAAGTCGGTGAGGAAATCGTAACGGCGCGAGGCTTTCTGGCTGCACACCGAGCGCAGGACCACTCCCACAATCGGTTCGTCCACCACGGCCGAAGAGCGGATCCGCACCACGGCATCCTGCCCTTGTGCACCCGACACCACGATGACCCGCACCCGGTTGGCGGCCACCTGCCCGTCACCATGGAACACGTCGGCTTCAAAACAGGCACTGGCGTTGTCATCGGCGGAATCGAGTCGGACATCGACCGCCAGGTCCAGCGGCTGACCCAACACCACTGCGCCCCTGGCACGTCCAAGAGACAGGGCTGAGCTACCAAATGCGGCCACCAACAGGGTGGAGCCAAGAAGGGTGTTGCGTAGTTTCACTGCAATTTTTTACGTGTGGAGGGGATTCGGACACACCATACCATTGGATTTCAGCATGTGATCATTTAAACAGCGGCAATTATCGGGCCATCTGGGAGGATTGTGGGTGCGAAGACACAGGCCCGGAAAACCCGGGCATGAGCCCAACCAGACACCCAGGCGACATATTTTGTGTGTTTGTGCGTCGCCTGCGTGACCGTGGCATGACAATGTGCGGCTCATCAGCCCACCCGAGACAGCCCATGGACGAACCCATCCTGACCATTGAAGAACGCGCCGCCATCAATGCCGGGCACTGGTTTGCATCCCTTTCGCCGTCGTTGCGGCACGACATCCTGCGCTGCGCCTATGTCAAGCGCTACCAGGACAACGGCCTGATTGCAGCCCGCGGCGAGCCGCCCGAAGAATGGGTGGCCTGTGCCCGGGGCGCGGTGCGGGTGAGTTCCACCTCGCTCTCGGGCAAGCAGATCACCCTGACCTATATGGAGCCCGGCACCTGGTTTGGCGACATTGCCATTTTTGACGGCGACCGGCGCACCCACGATGCCTATGCCCACGGCGAAACCACCCTGCTGTGCGTGGCCAAGGCCGACTTCAAGAAGATACTGGCCACGCATACCGAGCTGTACGAGGCCATGCTGCGCCTGCAGGCCCGGCGCATCCGCCAGCTGTTTGGCCTGGTCGAAGACCTGAACACCCTGCCCTTGCGGGCCCGGTTGGCCAAGCAACTGCTGCACCTGGCGCGCAGCTACGGCATCCCCAACCTGGCCAACCCCAACGAGATCCGCATCAGCCTGCAACTGGCACAGGAAGAGCTGGCGCAGTTGCTGGGCGCATCGCGCCAGCGCGTCAACCAGGAGCTCAAGGCCATGGAGCGCGACGATGTGATTGCCATCGAAACCGCGGGTTTGATGATCCGCGACCGCACAGCGCTGCTGCGCATCGTGGACGCGGACAAATAACCGACAGTTCAGCCGTTGTCCAACAGCTGGGCCGACACGCAGGCCTGGGTAAACACCGCCACCGCATGCCGCAGCGTGGGCACATCGGAATGCGGGTACTCCATGCGCAGGTAAACCCGTCCGCGTTGAACTTGCAGGATGAACGGCGTGTCCTGCTGCACCGCGCTGGTCGGCCAGGCTTGCAGCAGGTCCATCAAGGGGCCGTCCAGCCACTGCTGGGCCTGGGCGCGGTTGTCGGCCACCAGGGCGTAATGGTCCCAAAACTCCAGGGGTGCGGTGTTCCAGCCCACCTGGTCGTACAGCGCCAGCCAACGGGCTTCTTCGGGCAACGCCACATCCACCGTGGTCTGTACGCCGTGGGTGGCCTGCTCGTAGGCACGCTTTTCCAATGACTCTTTCAGCGGGCGGTTGATCAGCATGATGGCCAGGTGCTCGGGCAAACCCAGCTCGGCCCGGGCGCGCAGCTCGGCACCGACGATGAAGTCCCGACCCGCCGGGCTGCGCTCCAGCCGCCAGGGCCGCCCACCGACCGCGCCAATCACCGCAAAGCCACCGGCATCGTCCAGGCGGTCAAACGCCAGACCTTGCGAATCTGCCCAGCCACTGAAGGCATCCAGATCGGCATGGCTATGTCCCAGGCTGGTCGCCCGTCCTACCCAGTTTTTGATGCGCTTGAGCATGCGCGCCTGCTTTCTTTGGAGGGGCTGGTAGTGTGCTGCAGCCCGAAAGGAATAAGGGCAATTGCTACATAAAATATAGCTGCTTACGCTGATGGAATGAGCGCTAGAGACCGATTTAATGCCTAAAATAAGCCACTAAACAGAGTTGCGCTATGGTCTACCCGACAGGGATCGAACCTGTGACCCTCAGCTTAGAAGGCTGATGCTCTATCCAACTGAGCTACGGGTAGCAAGCTTAAGATTCTAACCTTACGCTTTCTCGACCTGCCTCTTTTGAAGACCTTGCCATGCCATCCCTGCACGCCAACATCCTGACCCCCAGCGGCTTCGTCACCGGAGACATCGCCTTCAGCCCCGAAGGCCGCATCGCCTTTATTACCGGCAGCCCGGTGCCCACCGCCAGCGTGCGCGATGCAGGCCTGCCACTGGTGCTGCCCGGCTTCATCGACCTGCATGTGCACGGCGGCGCGGGCCACGACATCATGGAAGGCGGCGATGCCGTGCAGCACGTGACCCGGCTGCACGCCCGGCACGGCACCACGTCGCTGCTGGCCACCACCATGACCGCGCCCATGGCTGACCTGGAAGCCGCGTTCAGCGCGCTGGGCCCGGTCTGCCGACAGCGCCCGGCAGGTGCGGCCCGCGTGATGGGCGTGCACCTGGAAGGCCCCTACATCAGCGAAGCCAAGCTGGGTGCGCAGCCGCCGTTTGCCCGGCCCGTAAGCCACGCCGAAATCCACCAGCTGCACGCCCTGGCCCCGATCCGCCTGATCACCCTGGCCCCCGAAGTGGGCGGCAATCTGGACATAATCGCCAAGCTATGTGCCGACGGCTACAAGGTGCAGCTCGGCCATACCACCGGCAGCTACGAAGACGGCGTGGCCGCGCTGCGCCAGGGGGCCACCGGCTTCACCCATTTGTTCAACGCCATGTCGGCCTTGCACCACCGCGAGCCGGGCATGGTGGGCGCGGCGCTGGCGCACGCCCGCTTTGCCGAGATCATTCCCGACCTGCTGCACGTGCACCCCGGGGCCATCCGCGCCGCGCTGCGGGCCATTCCCTGTCTGTACTGCGTGACCGATTCCACCTCGGCTGCAGGCATGCCCGACGGCGAATACACGCTGGGCCGCCACAAGGTGTTCAAGTGCCTGGGCGGCGTGCGGCTGGAGGACGGTACCTTGGCCGGATCCTCGCTGGCCATGGACCAGGCCCTGCGCAACCTCGTAGACAGCGTGGGGCTGGACCTGGCGGACGCTTCCAACCGCGTCTCGCGCTTCGCCGCCGAGCACCTGGGCCTCACCGACCGGGGCCAGTTGGTTGCCGGTGCCTGGGCCGATGTGGTGGTGCTGGACCGCGACCTGGCCCTGCAGGCGGTCTACGTGGAAGGCGAAGCCATCCCTCTCTAGTCGGTCGCCTGGGGGATGGCGGGCAGCAGCACCGTCACCACCAGCCCGCATTCGGCGTGGTTGTGCAGCCGGATTTCGCCGCCATGCGCCTGGATAATGTTGCGGGCAATACCCAGGCCCAGGCCGGTGCCGGTGCGGTTGTTCTGCTGGCCGTGGCCCAGGCGCACATGCGGCTCGAAAGCCGCCGACATGGAGGCCTGCGCAATGCCGGGGCCGAAGTCGCGCACCTCCACCACCGCCAGCGCCCCCCGGTGGCCCAGGCGCAACTGCACCCGTTCGCCGTACAGCACGGCGTTGTCCAGCAAATTGCTCAGGGCCCGCTCCAGCGCCAGCGGCTTGCCCTGCACGCTCACCGGTTCGGAAACAAATTCGATGCTGGCGTTGGGGTGGATGGGCCGCTTGGCCAGCCGGGCCAGCAGGGTGTCGAGCCGCACGGGGGTCAGGTTCTCGTGGATGTCGGTGTCTTTGACGCTTTGCAGCGCGGCCTTGACCATCACGTCCAGGTCGTCCAGGTCTTCGTGGAAGTCGGCCTGCAGGGCCTCGTCGTCCAGCAGCTCGGTGCGCAGCTTGAGCCGCATGATGGGCGTTTTTAGCCCGTGGGAGATACCCAGAAACAACCGCTCGCGGTCCACCAGGTAGCGCTGGATGCGGGCCTGCATTTCGTTGAAGGCGCGGGCGGTGCGGCGCAGCTCGGCAGTGCCGGTTTCGGGCACGGGCTCGGGCGCGCTGTCGCTGCCAAAGGCGTTGGCCGCCGAAGCGATGCGGTTCAGCGGGCGGATCAGGCCGCGCACCAGCAACACCGCCAGCACCAGCACCGTCAGCAGCGTCACCAGTTGCAGCGCCACCCGGTCCAGGGTCAGCGGGTTGGCGTTGTCCAGAAAATACGGGTCGGGCATGGGGGCGGCCAGGTACAGCCAGCGCCCGGGCTCAAATTCAGACTGGATCACCAGCACCGGCGCGGGGCGGGGGCGCAGCAGCAAGGTGGCCTCGACCCAGGACTCGGGCAGGTCGTTCACCGTGCGGCCATCGTCCGACACCCGCAGGCCATCGGGCCAGGCAAAGGCCACATCCGGGGCCTGGGCGGGGCGCAGATTGGCCACCAGGTCGTCACGCACCACGGTCACTACCGCGTCCACCAGAGCGTTGCCGCCCAGCGGGGTGATGGGCACGCGCTCGCGGTTCACATTGACGAAAAACCGCGTGCCGCCCATGGTGCGCAACTGCTCGATCAGGATGGGCCGGTATTTGGGTGGCAGGTCGCGGAAAAAGCGCAGCGTGCCCGCCGCATTCACCGCCAGGTGGTGGGCCGCGCCCAGGGCCTCGGTGCGGGCGCTTTCGCGCAACTGGCGCGCCCACAGCAAGGTACCCACCAGCTGCGCACTGACCACGCCCAGCGCCAGCACCAGCACGATGCGGCCCAGCAGGCTGTCGGGCAGCCAGCGCCATATCCCGGATGGTCTAAGCATCCGCGGCCACCACGTCGGCCGAGAACACATAGCCGCTGCCACGTACTGTCTTGATCAGCAGCGGCTGCTTGCCGTCGTCGCTCAGGCGCTGGCGCAGGCGGCTGACCTGCACGTCCAGCGAGCGGTCCAGCGGCCCCAGGTCGCGGCCCCGGGTTTGCTCCATCAGGCGGCCCCGGTCCAGGGTTTCGCCCGCGTGCTCGGCCAAAAAGCGCAGCAGGTTGAAGTCCATGCTGGTCAGCACCACCAGGGCACCTGTCGCGTCCATCAGCTGGCGCTCCAGCAGGTCCATGGTGAAACCGGCAAAGCGCAGAAAGCGTACCGCCGCTGCCCCACCACCCAGTTGCATGCGGCGGTGGATGGCCTTGATGCGGGCCAGCAGCTCGCGCGGGTTGTAGGGCTTGGCGATGTAGTCGTCAGCCCCCAGCTCCAGGCCGACGATGCGGTCGGTGTCGTCGGCGCTGGCGGTCAGCATGATGATGGGCACGGGCGACTGGCGGCGCACGGTCTGGCACAGGGTGAAGCCGTCGGTGTCGGGCAGCATCACGTCCAGGATCACCAGGCTCAGCAGGTCGCGGAAACGCTCGAACTCGGCCAGAAAGCTGGCCCCGTCGTGTGCCACACGCACCTCGTACTGGTGCTTTTCCAGGTAGGTTTTGAGCAGGTTGCGGGTTTTTTGGTCGTCGTCGACGACCAGGATGGTTCTATTCATGATTTACGGTGCATTGCTGGGGGCGCGGATCACTGCGGCCAGGCGGCGCTGCGCCTCGGCGGGCTCCATGCGCGGTTCGCTCAGGTAGCGCCATAGGGTCTGGGCCACTGCGTCCTTGATGGATTCGTCGGCGGCCATGCGGTGGGCCAGGCTGGGCACGCGGGCGGTGCGCGGGTCGGCAAAGCTGGCCCAGGAGTCGCGGGCGCAACTGTCCAGGCTGGCCACGTCCATATCGCGCTGCACCGGTACCGAGCCTTTGGTGCGGTTGTAGGCCAGTTGGGTGGACGCATTAAACACCAGCTCGGCCACCTTTTCCTGCGTGGCATCGCGGTGGTGGCCGTTGGCCAGCATGGCCAGGGTGTCGATGCTGTAGAGGTGGGTGTTCTCGGTGCCTGGCAGCACCACGCAGCCAAAGTCTTTGCCCGGGCTGGCCCCCCAAGCGATCAGCTCGCCCTTGGCCCAGTCGCCCATCACCAGCATGGCGGCTTTGCCCGCCAGCAGCTCGCGGGTGGCATCGGTCCAGGGCTTTTCGCGCGGGGGTTCCCCGTTGGTATTGCGTAGCCAGCGCAACCGGGTCAGGGCGCGCTCCACCCGAGAGTCCAGCCAGGCGCTGCTCTTGCGCTGCACGATCAGCTCGCGGTACAGCGCCGGGCCCGCATCGCTGAGCAGCACCGCCTCGAACACGGTGGCGATCTGCCAGGGCTCGTCGCTCCAGGCCAGTGGCTGGATGCCCTGTGCCGACAGCTTGCGCACCGCCAGCTCAAATTCTGCCCAGGTAGTGGGCGGTGGCAGGCCGACGCGGGCAAACAGGCGGCGGTTGTACAGCAAGGTGTTGATGCGGTGGATGCCCAGCGGCGCGGCGATCACCATGCCGTTGTAACTGACTAGGTCCATCACCGTAGGAAACAGGTTTTGCGCCCAGCGCTGGCGGGTGGCCACGGCGTTCAGCGGCAGCACCAGGCCCACATCAGCCCATTCGGTGAGGGTGGTGCCTATGAGTTGCGCCACGTCGGGTGCGTCGCCCATCAGTACCCGGCTCTTGAGGACCTTGACCGCCGCCATGCCGCCACCGCCGGGTATGGCCGCGTCGCGCCACTGCACGCCGTTGGCCGCCAGGATGGCGCTGAGCTGGTTGGCGGCGCGGCGCTCGCTGGCCGAGGTCAGCCAGTGCAGTACATCCACCGGCTGGGCAGGTGCTTGCGCCCAGCCGGGCACCGCCAGCGCGGCCCACCCCAGTAACAAGACGGCAAGAGCTTTCATTTCCTATCGAAATGTAATGTTATCTATCAGGGGCCCACAGGCTGCCACAGAGCCTGCCCACGTGCCGCATCGGCAACGTAATGAAACGTAATGCAGGCGCACCAACGATAGATTTAAATTCAACAAAATCAAGCACTTAGAAGATTACGGTGGCCGGGCGGGAGCGGTTTGATATTACAGGTGGCACAGCATAACCTCCGGCCCATTGAAGGCCAGCACATCCCGTTCTGGATTCAAGCCACCCCCAGGAGACCACCGTCCATGCGCATCCCATTCCACCTCACGGCCACCGCCCTTGCCCTGGTTTGCAGCGGTTTTGCCCACGCGGGCAACCTCACCATTGAAAGCTGGCGGGTGGACGACAAATCCCTGTGGGAAGAGGTTTTGTTGCCCGCCTTTAACAAGACCCACCCCGGCATCACCGTCAAGTTCTCGCCCACCTCGCCGCCCGAATACGACTCGGCTCTGAACACCCGCCTGACCGCAGGCACCGCAGGCGACCTGATCACCTGCCGCCCCTTCGATGTGTCGCTGGACCTGGCCAAAAAGGGCCACCTCGAAAAGCTCAACGGCATTGCGGGCCTGAAGAACTTCCCCGAATCGGCCCAGGTGGCCTGGCAGTCGGACGATGGCAAAAGCACCCACTGCATGCCTATGGCCTCGGTGATCCATGGTTTCTTCTACAACAAGAAAATCTTTGCCGACCTGGGCCTGGCCGTGCCCGTGACCGAGGCCGATTTCTTCGCCGTTCTAGACAAGATCAAGGCCGCCGGTAAAACCACGCCGCTGGCCCTGGGCACCGCCGACCAGTGGGAAACCAACCAGATCGTCTTTACCGGCATCGGCCCCAACCACTGGAAGGGCGAAGAAGGCCGCAAGGGCCTGATCAGCGGGAAACAGAAGTTCACCGACCCGGCCTTCGTCAGCACCTGGGAAACCATGGCCAAGTGGGCCCCCTACCTGTCCAAGGGCTACCAGGCGCAGACCTATGGCGATTCGCAAAACCTGTTCGGCGCGGGCCGGGCTGCCATCTACCCCACCGGCTCGTGGGACATCTCGTACTTCGAGCAAAACAGCAAGATCGACTTCGGCGCATTCAAGCCCCCGGTGCAAAAAGCCGGTGATCCTTGCTACATCTCTGACCACACCGACATCGGCATGGGCATCAACAGCAAGAGCAAGAACAAGGCCGACGCGCAGACCTTCCTGAACTGGCTGGCCAGCAAAGAGTTTGCCGACCTCTACACCAACAAGGCCACCGGCTTCTTCTCGCTGTCGAGCCACGCCATCGAGGTGAAGAACCCCGTGGCCAAGGAAATGATCAGTTGGCGCGGCCAGTGCAAGAGCACCATCCGCCTGAACGCGCAAATCATGAACCGTGGCACGCCCAGCATGGAAAACGAGCTCTGGAACGTCAGCTCGCAAGTCATGAACCTGAAGATGGCCCCCAAGGATGCCGCGAAGCAAATCCAGACCGGGTTTGCCAAGTGGTACGCCCCCGCCAAGTAAAGCAGCCTGCGGCAGGCCCTGGGGGCTTGCCGCCGCCTGACTGCCACCACAAAGGTTCATGATGAAACAAGGTTTTTCCTGGCGGGTGCTGGTGTTTATCACCCCGGCCCTGCTGGTCTACGCAGTGTTCAGCGCCCTGCCGCTGCTCGACACCCTGCGCCTGGGGCTGTACAGCACCGATGAAAACGGCCTGCGCAGCTTCTCGGGCCTGGCCAACTACGCCACCATCCTGCACGACCCGCAGTGGTCGGCCAGCTTCTGGAACGCCATGCTGAACAACCTGAAGTTCTTCGGCATCCACATGCTGGTGCAAAACCCGATTGGCCTGCTGCTGGCGGCCCTGCTGTCGCTGCCCAGGCTGCGCGGTGCCACGCTGTACCGCACGGTGTTCTTTCTGCCCACGCTGTTGTCGGTGGTGGTGGTGGGTTTTGTGTGGCAACTGATTTTGTCGCCGCTATGGGGCGTGTCCGAGCGGTTGCTGGGCTGGGTGGGGCTGGAGAGCTGGTTTGCCCCCTGGCTGGGGCTGGAGACATCGGCGCTGAACACCTTGTCGCTGATGTCGGTGTGGCAGTTCGTGGGCATGCCCATGATGCTGATCTACGCCGCCATGATCGCCATCCCCGAGGACGTGATCGAAGCCGCGGTGGTCGAGGGGGCCTCACCCTGGCGCATCTTTTATGAGATCCGCCTGCCGCTGATTTTGCCCACCCTGGGCCTGGTGACCATCCTTACCTTTGTGGCTAATTTCAATGCGTTTGATTTGATCTACACCGTCAAGGGCGGGCTGGCCGGGCCCAACTACAGCACCGATATTTTGGGCACGCTGTTCTACCGCACCTTCTTTGGTTACCAGTCGCAGGTGGCCAGCCCGACCATGGGCGCGGCGGTGGCCACGCTGATGTTTCTGGTGATCCTGCTGGGCGTGGGTGGCTACTTTTTGGTGGTGCAGCGCCGCCTGCAACGCTTTGCCCTGTGAGCACATGATGGCCAAACCACTCTCCCCCATTGCCCCCAGCCGCGTGTTTGTGCACGCCACCCTGCTGGGCTACCTGCTGCTGGCGATGGCGCCCATCCTGCTGGTGTTCATGAACTCGTTCAAAGAGCGCACCGCCATCTTTGACGACCCGCTGGCCTGGCCCACGCCCGAAACCTTTTCGCTGGTGGGCTACCACAAAGTGCTGGGCCGCTCCGAGGTATGGCTGTACTTTGGCAACAGCTTCACCGTGACGGTGGCCGCGCTGTTTTTCATTCTGCTGTTTGGCGCGATGGCGGCCTGGGCGCTCACCGAGTACAAGTTCCAGGGCAGCCGCTGGCTCAAACTGTTTTTTGCCTTCGGCATCATGGTGCCGATCCGGCTGGGCACGGTGTCGATTCTGCAAACCATGGTCAGCTTGGGCCTGGTCAACACCCTGACCGCCCTGGTGCTGGTGTACGTGGCCCAGGGCCTGCCGCTGGCCATCATGATCCTGTCGGAGTTCATGGGCCAGGTGCCCAGCGAGCTGAAAGACGCGGCGCGCTGCGACGGCATCGACGAGTTCCGCATCTTTTTCCAGGTGGTGGTGCCGCTGATCCGCCCGGCCATTGCCACGGTGGCCGTGTTCACCATGGTGCCGATCTGGAACGACCTGTGGTTTCCGCTGATCCTGGCACCGTCGGAAAAAACCCAGACCATCACCCTCGGCATCCAGCAGTTTGTGGGCCAGTACGCCACCGACTGGAACGCCGTGCTCGCCGCCCTGGCCCTGGCCATCATCCCCGTGGTCGTGCTCTACGCCCTGTTTTCACGCCAACTGATCCGCGGCATCACCGCCGGTGCAGTCAAATAATCACAGGACTTACGCAAGACCCTCTGGGTGCCCGGAGGGCGACCCAGAGGGCGCTGCGTAATTCCTAACCCGTTCAAACATCATGGCAAAAGTATCCCTTCAAAACATCTCCAAATCCTTTGGCAGCACGCCAGTGCTGCAGGATGTCAGCCTGGACATCGAGCACGGCGAGCTGGTCGTGCTGGTGGGCCCCAGCGGCTGCGGCAAGTCCACCCTGCTGCGCGTACTGTGCGGGCTGGAGAGCATCGACAGCGGCACGCTGCGCATAGGCGACGACGTGGTCAACAGCATGCCCCCGGCGGAGCGCGGCATTGCCATGGTGTTCCAGAGCTATGCGCTCTACCCGCACATGACAGTGCGCCGCAACATGGCCTTCGGCTTGCGCATCCACGGTGCCGACAAGGCCGAAATCGACCGCCGTGTGATGGAGGCCGCCAAGGTGCTGCACATCGACCACCTGCTGGAGCGCCTGCCGCGCGAACTCTCTGGCGGCCAGCGCCAGCGCGTGGCGATTGGCCGCGCCATCGTGCGTGAGCCCCGGCTGTTTTTGTTCGACGAACCCCTGTCCAACCTGGACGCCGCCCTGCGCGCCAAGACCCGCATCGAGCTGGCCCGTCTGCACCGCGACCTGGCGGCCACCATGGTCTACGTGACGCACGACCAGATCGAGGCCATGACCCTCGGCGACAAGATCGTGGTGCTGCACGAGGGCCGGGTGCAGCAGGCGGGCACGCCGCTCACCCTGTACCAGCAGCCCGCCAACCGTTTTGTGGCCACCTTCATCGGCTCACCCACCATCAACCTGCTGCCTGCGCGGGTGGTCGAGCTGGCCGAACAAGGTGTGCGGGTACAGCTGGGCAACGGCTGCAAGTTCCTGGCCACCGTAGACCCCACCGGCCTGCAGATCGGCGAATCGGTGGAAGTGGGCCTGCGCCCCGAGCACTGCGAAGTGCTCGCCGATGGCCGCGCCCCGCGCGAGGACGATGCCGCGCTGGATGCCGAAATCACCCTGGTCGAGCACCTGGGCGAATCGAACCTGCTGTACCTGAAGACCGACGACGGCCAGGAGCTCATCGTGCGCGGCGACGGCAATGCCGCCGTGCGCCTGGGCGACTCGGTGATCGTCCGCGCCGTACCCGAAGCCATGTACCTGTTCCGCGCCGACGGCAGCGCCTGCCCGCGCCTGCGCCCCGGCAATATGCGATCGGCCCACGCACTATGACGCTACCCAAAGACATCCTGTACCGGGTGGGTGTAGACGGCGGCGGCAGCAGCACCCGCGCCCGCATCACCCTGGCCGATGGCACACCCCTGGGCGAAGGCAAGGCCGGTGCCTCGGGCCTGATGCAAGGTATTCCGCAAGCCTGGCGAAATATTGAATGGGCCATGGACCGCGCAGCGCAGGCCATGGCCGCCACCGACCTGCCGCCGCCCGACCGGCACAACTGCGCGCTCGGCATCGGCGTGGCGGGCTTTAACAACCCGCAGTGGCGCAACGCCTTTCTGGCCGCCAACCCCGGCTACACCCACCTGGCCGTGGATACCGACGTATTCACCGCACTGCTGGGGGCCCACCAGGGCCAGCCCGGTGCGCTGGTGATCGCGGGCACCGGCACCGTGGCCCAGGCGCGCCATGCCGATGGCCGGCGCATGGCGGCGGGTGGCTGGGGCTTTCCCTCGGGCGACGAGGGCGGCGGTGCCGTGCTGGGCTTGCAGGCAGTGCACCTGGCGCAACAGGCCGCCGATGGTCGGCGCGCGCCCAACCCTTTGACCACCGCCGTGCTACAGGCCATAGGCCCCGATGCCGAGAGCCTGCTGGCCTGGTGCTGCACCGCCAACCAGGCAGCCTTCGCCACCCTGGCCCCGCTAGTGTTCGACTGCGAATCCCACGACCCCGCCGCCGCGCGGTTGCTGGCCGATGCGGTCCAGGCGCTGGAGGCACTGGTAGCCGCCGTCGATCCGCAAGGGCAGCTGCCGCTGGTGGTCTGGGGCAGCGTGGGCCAGCGCCTGGCCCCGCGCTTCGCACCTGCGGTGCAGGCCCGCCTGGTGCCGCCGCGCACCGATGCCCTGCAGGGCGCGCTGCAGCTGCTGGCACTGCAATTTCCTTGAACCTCCAACCGTGCTCTACCCCACCATGACTACCACTACGCACATGTACGCCGAGGCGATGGCCTCGGCGCGCCAAGTCCAGCTGCAACTCGCCGCCGACCAGGACCGCTACGCCGCTCTCGGTGCCACCCTGCGCGCCCGACCGCCGCGCGGCACCGTCACCATCGCCCGGGGCAGCTCCGACCACGCCGCCGCCTACCTGGCCTACCTCATCATGGCGCGCAGCGGCCAGTTGGTGACATCGCTGCCCATGTCGCTGCTGACGCTGTACCAGGCCCCGCTGCCGCTGGCCGACATGCTGGCCATCTCGGTGTCGCAGTCGGGCCGCAGCCCGGACCTGGTCGAGCCCATGCAGCGCTTCCAGCAGGCCGGAGCCACCACTGTCGCCCTGGTCAACGATGCCGCCTCGCCACTGGCCGCAGCGGTGGACTGGACCCTGCCCCTGCACGCCGGCCCCGAGCACAGCGTGGCTGCCACCAAAAGCTTCATCTGCAGCCTGGTCGCCGGAGCCCGCCTGGCCGCCGCCTGGACCGACAACGCGGATTTCACCGCCCGACTGGCCGACCTGCCCGCCGCGCTGGACCAGGCCTGCGCCCAGGACTGGTCGGCCGCCATCGCCCCGCTGCTGCAGGCCGAGCGCCTGATGGTCATCGGCCGCGGCCCCGGCCTGGCGGTTGCGTTTGAAGCCGCGCTCAAGTTCAAGGAAACCTGCGCCATCCAGGCCGAAGCCTTCAGCGGGGCCGAAGTGCAGCACGGCCCCATGGCCCTGGTGGATGAGGCCTACCCCATGCTGATCTTCGCGCCGCGCGGCCCGGCCCAGCCCGGCCTGGTCGCCCTGGCCGCCGCCATGCGCCAGCGCGGTGCCCACGTGCTGCTGGCCGCCCCGGCCGATGTGCCCAGCCGCGACCTGACCCTGGCCACCGCCCCGCACGAAGACCTGGACCCCATCACCGCCATCCAGAGCTTTTACCTGCTGGTCGAAGCCGTGGCCCGCGCCCGCGGCCAGGACCCGGACAAGCCGCGCCATTTGTCCAAGGTGACGCGTACGCGCTGATCCCAGAGATCCGCAGAAATTTCTGCATTTTCACTATCGAATACATAGCTTCTTGTGCTTATAAGATAAGCGCTAGAGGCTATTTTGTTGTGCAGAATTTAAAGCGATTTCTATAGCATGCGCAGACTGCCCTCCCACTTTGTTGGTGGGGCATGCTGAAACAGGCGCATGGCGATACAATTTACAACTTGTATCTCAAATGGTGCCCGCCATGCCTATTTCCCTTCGTCTCCCTCCCGACACTGAAAACCAGATCGCTGAGTTCGGCGCGCGCCAGGGCCTGAGCAAATCGGCGGTGATCGTGCGCAGCATCCAGGAATTTTTGAGCAAACACGCCCAACCCTCCTCGCTTGACCTGTATGAGGCGGCGATGCGCGGCGTGCCACAAGACCCCAGCGCCGACGCAGTGCGCGAAGCCGCAGAGCAACGCCCCCACAAGCGCCAGGCCCGCGATGCCCTGCGCCAGAAACACGCCGAACGCTCCGCCCGTGCCCGCGGCGCACTCGGCCAGCCGCCCCATGAAACCGGCATAAAGCCGGTATGAACATCCTGGCCGACTCGGGCTATTTCATCGCGCTGTTCAGTCCCAAAGACCACCACCACGCGCGCTGCAAAGCCTTCTTTGCCAGCTACCTGGGCCAGACCACCACCACCTGGGCGGTATTCACCGAAGTCTGCGCCCTGCTGACCCACCACCAGCAAAAAGCCTTCTTCACCTGGGCCGCCCAAGCGCAGGCCCTGGGCCATCTGCGCATCGAATCCCCGCCCGCCGATGCCATCGCCGCCCTCTGGGAGATGGTGGACCGTTACGAAGACCTACCCATGGACTTCTGCGATGCCAGCCTGGTCTACCTGGCCGTCCACCTGAAAATCCACCGCATCGCCACCACCGATGTGCGCGACTTCTCGGTGTACCGGCTGCCGGGTAATCAGCGGTTTGTGCATGTGTTGGATGACTGAATATTTTAAAAAAATCCTAAAAATATAATAATTACATATTATCGTTTAAATATAATAAACAATTTCAATTCGATATTCATCCTAACCACCTCGAAACCATGCTCCAGAACAATTTAAATAAACGCGTAAAGCATGCATTAGTTGCACTTGACACTGCCGAACCGCTACTAACAGTTTTAAATACTCTTAATTCAGCAAACCATCACATTGACACCAATCTACTGGGAATTGCAAGTGACAACGGCAACAAATTTGGAGAGCTAGCCTCTGCAGTACATACTCAGTTCTCATCACTCTCTGGACTTATCAAGGAATTTAGTGCGAGGCAATTATTTAGAGACATCGAAACATTAGAAAACAGCTTAAAAACCTCACTTAGCGAAGGCTTAGACGAGTCAGATTTAATTATTAATTTTTTAAAACAATTGGATGCATTTGCAGAAACCTACAACACGTACGTAGCAAATCAAACTGGAAAAAATGCATACCATCTTTTATTTACCTCTCGCAATTTAAAAACTCATATATTAAACCTCCGCGCGTTTCTAGAATATACATACAAAAATACATCAAATCAATTAAACCTACAAGAAGGCGAATCCGAATTCACTCTCACCTTAGTAAATATTAAAAATATAAATGATTTTTCAGAAAAACTAAAAGAATTGCAGTCTTTTTATTTTGAGCTTTGTAATTTACTTAATATCTCAAATGCTTCGCATCCGCTCAGAATTGGGGAAATTGAGTACGGAAGTCTTTGGACTCGACTTTTCGGCGATACACGGGTTGTCAGTTTGATGGCAAATTTTTTAGAGGAATCAGCACGGTACCTTTATCGAAATTATACAAAAGAGGGAAAGCTTACATCCATACCCAAAAAGCTTGATTCACTTGAAGCAATCCTCAACTTTTCGAATCGTCTAAAAGAAAGCGGTGTCGATGTCTCTCTGGTTCAAGAAGAGCTAGCTAAAAGTGCGGTTATTATAGCGAACTCTTTGAATACCCTTATTTCGGACCAGCCATGTGTAGAAATTAACGGTCAAAAAATCTCCTTAAGCTACGAAGCTCAAAAAGCACTTCTCGAGCAATCAGTCACTACAAAAATTGAATACACGCAGTCGCCAGGTACAACACCCGCACTCAACCCACCTTCTAAAATGTGAAAGTGCCATCAAAGCTTTAGAATTTTCTATGTCTTATAGAACTGTACATATCAATAAAATTTTCGCAAAAAATTAATTTTTTTCTGAGTTTTTAATTATTTTGATAGCACACACTGCCGGACAATCGCATCTGCCAAATGTCAGACTATCAAAAAGCATATCGGGTTTAATGGGTTTAGGGTTATCGGAGTGTTGGATTGCAGAGCTCCGGAAGCTGCTGTAAAAACAAGACTTGACCCGATAACCTACCCGGCTCGTAGCCACGCAGCTACAACTGGGCACGTACTCGCTGATCCCGCTGCCCGAATTCGACGCGTGGTTGAACGGTGTGAAGGACAAGCTCACCCGGACCCGCCTCATCAAACGCCTGGTACGGGTCGCTGCTGGCAACCTGGGTGACGTGCAGCCGGTCGGCGATGGCGTGTACGAGATGCGTGAATTCTTTGGCCCTGGCTGGCGCATGTATTCAAAGCGATATTGAAGCGGCCAAACGCCTTGCCGCAAACCTGGACATGGGCGACCAACCTAATGCATAAACCATGACCCCCAAGACCCCCATTGCAAACTTGCCGGTATTCGATGCCGCCAACTACCTGCGAGACGATGAAGAGATGGCGCCGTACCTGAGCGTCACGCTGGAAGACGGCAGCCCGGCAGAAATCGCCGGTGCGCTGGGTGCCATTGCCCGTGCACGTGGCATGGGCAAGCTGGCCGAAGACACCGGCCTGTCCCGGGAGAGCTTGTACAAAAGCCTGTCCGGCGAGCGCGCGCCCAGCAGCGACACGTTGTTGAAGGTCATACGGGCTCTGGGCTTCAAGCTGTCCGTGCAAACTGCCGTAGTAAACGCTTGAAGGAGGTTTGGGCGATGGGGCCACACTATCGCCACACTCCCAAAATAATAGCTACTCACGCTTACAGTACAAGCACAGAGGGCACTTTTTCCTCTTGAGAAACGAGCACACCCCCGCGCGGCACAATCCCACCATGCCGCGCCCGAATCCCCCGCCCCCCAGCCACGCCGTCGCCGCCTGGGTGGATGCGCTGCGCAACCAGGCGGACGCGGCGACGCTGAAGGGCTTGCCCACCCTGGCGGATGCCGATGCGGCGCGGGTGATGGCTTTGCTGCGGATGGACGCGGTGCAGGAGGAAACTGCACCGGTGCCTGAACCAGAGGCCGACACCGTCCCCGGCCACTTCCGCCCACGCATCACACTCCTCACCCTGGGCCGGGGCGACGGGCTGCTGGGGCTTAAACCGCAAGGCAAGCTGGGCCCGCGCGGCGACAGCGTGACACTGGCGCAGATAGCCTGGACCTACCGCACCGACGGCGGCCACCGCTGGTCTACGCCCGCCCCCACCTCCATCCTGAACAACCGCCCCGCCGCGGTGCAGGAGCTGTTCGACACCGGCGGCCCGGTGGTGCGCATGCAGCGCGACCTGGCGGCCGAGGCCGATGCCATCGATGTGGTGTGGGAGATGGGCCTGGTGCCGGTGGCCGCGCACAGCTTCCAGTGGCGCAGCCGGGATGACCGCCCGGACCTGGGCCCCGTGTGGACGCTGGCGCAAGAGGCCTTCTTTGGCGACTTCTGGGCCGACCAGGTGCCGCGCCTGCAAGCCAAGGGCTGGGCAGTAGCCGTGCAACCCGGCTTTGCGCATGAAAGCGTGCCGGTGCAGCGCTGGAAGCTTTTGGTCCACCCCGACACTGGCGAGATCGCCTCCAAAGAACTGGCCGAGCCCCTGGTGCCGCCCGCGCGCGGGGTGCAAAAGCTGCGCCTGCCCGAGCGCGAAGGCGCGTGGCTGCTGAGTCTGGGTATCGAGATCGACGGCGAAACCCTGGACCTGGCCCCCATGCTGGCCAACCTGCTGCAGCGCGACAGCCGCTGGCTGCACGCAGACCAGATCGCCGCCATTGACGACCAAGCGGTGATCAGCCTGCGCGCGCCGGGGGGCCGCCGCATCGACGCACCGGCAGCACCGCTGAAAGCCATCATCGGCGCCATGGTCGACCTCCTCACCGACCCGCTGCGCAACCAGAACAACGGCCTGCTACGCCTGGGCGCTTGGGAGGCGCGGCGGTTGGAGGCCCTGCGCGCCGGGCTGCTGGACGCGCACCGCATAAAACCGTACAACGCCTGGCAGCTAGAGGGCGACCTGGGCCTGGCCAGCCTGGCGAAGCGACTGAAAGCATTGGGCGCACCCCAGCCGGTGGCCGCACCCGAGGGCCTGCAGGTGCAGTTGCGCCCCTACCAGCTCGAAGGCCTGGCCTGGCTGCAGTACCTGCGCACCCACAGCCTGGGCGGCATCCTGGCCGACGACATGGGCCTGGGCAAAACCGCGCAGGCCCTGGCGCACGTGCTGGTGGAAAAGCAGGCTGGTCGCCTGGACCAGCCCGCGCTGGTGGTGCTGCCCACTTCGCTGATCTTCAACTGGCAGGCCGAGGCCCGCCGCATGGCACCCGGCCTGCGCCTGCTGACGCTGCAGGGGCCGGAGCGCGCCACGCTGTTTGCGCAGATGCCGCAACACGACCTGGTGCTGACCACCTACCCGCTGCTGTGGCGCGACATGGATGCGCTGGCGGCACAGCACTTCCACCTGGTGATCCTGGACGAAGCGCAAATGGTCAAAAACGCCGGCAGCCGCAGCGCCCGCGCCCTGCGCCGTCTGCAGACCCGCCACAGCCTGTGCCTCACCGGCACGCCGCTGGAAAACCACCTGGGCGAGCTGTGGGCGCAGTTCGACTGGCTGATGCCCGGCTTTCTGGGCGATGCGCGCCAGTTTGCCGCCCGCTGGCGCAAGCCTATCGAAGAAAACGGCGAAACCCTGCGTGCCGCCCTGCTGGCCCAGCGCGTGCGCCCCTTCATCCTGCGCCGCCGCAAGCAAGACGTGGCCAGCGAACTGCCCCCGCGCACCGAGGTGATCCAGCGCGTGCAGCTGCAAGGCCAGCAGCGCGAGCTGTACGAGGGCGTGCGGGCGGCCGCCGACCTGCAGGTGCGCCGCGTGCTGGAGCGGCAAAGCTTCAACGGCGCACAGGTCACCATCCTCGATGCCCTGCTGAAGCTGCGCCAGGTCTGCTGCGACCCGCATTTATTGAAAGGCAAAAAACCCGCCAAAACCATGGAGCGCGCCAAACTCGCGCTGCTGGCCGACATGCTGCCCGAGATGGTGGCCGAGGGGCGGCGGGTGCTGGTGTTTTCGCAGTTCACCGAACTGCTGGCGCTGGTGGCAGAGCAATTGACCTTGCTGGAGCTGCCGTTTCTGAGCCTCACCGGCAAAACCCCACCCAAAGAGCGCGGCAGCGTGGTGCGGCGCTTCCAGGCGCAAGAGGTGCCCGTGCTGTTGCTGAGTTTGAAAGCCGGTGGCGTGGGCCTGAACCTCACCGCCGCCGATACCGTCATCCACATGGACCCCTGGTGGAACCCCGCCGTGGAAGAGCAGGCCACCGCCCGCGCCCACCGCATCGGCCAGGACCAGCCGGTGTTCGTCTACAAGCTGGTGGTGGAAGGCAGCATCGAAGAGCGCATGCTGGAGCTGCAGGCCCGCAAACTGGCTCTGGCCCACAGCGTGCTGGGCGTTGATGCGCAGGGCGGGTTGAAGTTTGACGCGGCTGACCTGGATGCGCTGCTGGCCCCTTTGGGCAGCCTGACCGCCGCGCAGTCTCCAGAGCAAGCCGCACGCCGCTGGGGTCGCACAGGCAGCCGGGCATAAGCCGTACTATCAAAAAAGTAGCTACTCCCGCCCAATCTATCAGCGCGGGAGCCGTATTTTTTATAAACAGGACTGACGCAAGCTCCCCCTGTAAGCCCGAAGGGCGATACAGGGGCGATGCGTAAGTCCCAATAAGTTTTGGCTTACTTGGTGCGCCAGAGCTGGATGTTGGATTCGACCATTTTCTTCATCACGCCCTGCTTGGCCAGGCTGTACATCGCCTTGGCCAATGCCGCGCGCACTTCGCTGGTGTTGCAGGGGGACTTGTGCGAGAGCGTCAGGTACAGGCTTTCATTGCTGACCGCCGGGTTGGCGGGCACCAGCCCGGCGATGGCAAATTTGGCGATGTACGCCAGCCCCGGGTCTTCCTCGTAGACCAGGTAGTCCACGCGTCCCAGTTGCAGGATCTTGAAGGCCTGGTCCAGGCTGGGCACGGTGTTGATGGTCAGGTTTCTTTTGGCGTAGCGGTCGAAGTCCTCGCCAAAGCTGTTGTTGATCACCGTCATGCCCGACAGACTTTTTAAGTCCGACCACTGCCGGTACTTCAGCGGCGCGGCCTGCCGCCCCCAGACCACCGAGCGGGTCTCGCGAAACGCCGGGTACACATAGTCCATGTAGGCCAGCCGGTCCACGGTAAAAAATGCCCCGGCGATCAGGTCGATGCGGCCCAGCCGCGCCTCTTCCTGCACCCGGGCCCAGGAGCCCACATAGCGCACCTCGATGGGGATGCCGATCTCTTTGGCCACCATCTGTACCAGATCGGCATTGGCCCCCACCAGGCGGCTGCCCTCGGCCCCGTCGCGCCACAGGTATGGGGGGTATTCGGGGTTGCCCGTGGCAACCAGCTGTTTGCAGGCTTCTACCGCCCCCACCGTATGGGCAAGGCAAGCCAGGATGGCGGCAAGCAGCAGGCGTGGCAACAATGACCCGGGGATACGCATGAACGTCCTTTCAGCCCGCCGCAAATGGCCAAACGGACAAACCGGTGGTGGGTGCGCTGTGCACGACTGCCGTGTAACCGACTGTATCCCTTCCGGGACATCCGGGTGGCTTTCCATATCCAAAAAAAGCCAGGAGCCCGGACCCGGACCGTAGGCTCAGTGCGGCATGGCACTACCCACCATCGCCGCCACCATGTCGGCGGTGACGGCAGACAGCGTCAGCCCCAGATGGCCGTGGCCGGTGTTGTAGAACACGCCGGGCCGCTTGCCGGGGCCCACGCGCGGCATCAGATTGGGCATCATGGGGCGCAGCCCGGCCCAGGGCACCACGCTCTCGGTGCGCACGCCGGGGAAGCACTGCTGCACCCATTCCACCAGCGGGCGGATGCGGTCGGCCCGAATGTCGCGGTTGTAGCCGTTGAATTCGGCCGTGCCCGCCACCCGAAAGCGCCCCCGCCCCAGGCGGCTGCTGACCAGCTTGGTTTCGTCGTCCAGCAAACTCACCATGGGGGCCGATGCCTGGCTGTGCGCGTCGTCCAGGTTCACGGTGATGGAATAGCCCTTGACCGGGTAGATGTTGACCCTGTCCCCCAGCTGGGCGGCAATGTCGCGGCTGGCCGTGCCCGCGCAAACCACCACGCCGTCGAACACGCTGGTGTGGGTGTGGTCGCCGTCTTGCGCGGTGATGGTCACGGTCTTGCCATCGCTCTTGACCGTCTGGATCGCATGGCCGTAGCGGGTTTGCACGCCCAGGCGCTCGGCAGCAGCGGCGATGCCGGTGCTGAACTTGTGGATGTCGCCGGTGGTGTCGCTCTCGGTGAAATAGCCGCCGTAGTAGTCGCCCGCCAGCGTGGGCTCGATGGCGCGCATCTCCTGCGGGGTGACGGCGCGGCGGTCCAACCCGCCCTGGGCCAGCAGCTTGGAGACCTTGCCCGCGTGCTCGAAGTTGCCCTTGTCGCGGTAGATGTGCAGGATGCCTTCACGCTGGTGGTCAAAGTCCAGGCCCTCTTCGGCGGCCCAGGCATTGAGGTGCTGGCGCGCGGCCATCGCCAGGCGGGTGGTTTCGATGGTGTTTTTCTCGTACTGCGGGATGGCGGCGATGAACTCGGCAAACCAGGCCATCTTGTGCCAGCTGGGCTTGGGGTTGACCAGCAGCGGCGCATCGCTGCGCAGCATCCACTTCACGCCCTTGAGCACGGTAGACCAGTGGTTCCACACCTCGGCATTGGACACCGAAAACTGCCCGCCATTGGCAAACGAGGTTTCCATGGCGGCGTAGCGGTGTTTTTCGAACAAGGTGACGGCGTAACCGCGTTTGGCCAAGGCGTAGGCCGTGGTGACACCCGTGATACCACCGCCGATAACGGCAAAATTTTTCATGATGAGACTTCCAAAACGTCAACAGGGGGATAGCAACAAACGTGCGCAGCTATCGCCCCCTCTGTTTTGGACCTGAGAGATTCGCGGCTGGCGTGTTACCAGTCGCTTGCTCCTGCGGTGAGCCGGGTGACGAAACCCAACTGCTCTTCAGATGTGTGTGGTGTGGATACCGGTCCTTTTGCCTGAAAGTTTCCGGGGCGGTTGCTCCTTCGGCGCTGATTTCCTGAACGAATTCAGGGGGGAGCAGTCTCTCCCGGTATCGACTTGGATTATCGCACTGGTATCACAGCACCTTCACCGCACGGCCAATAAACTGGATCGGGCCGGTGGGTCTATCGATGGGCGAGCCGTTCACTGGCTCCAGGGTCAGCTCAAACAACTGGTTGGGTTGCAGCGGCGGCAGCTTGTCCAGCGGGATGGTGATGGTCTGCCCCGGCTTGACCAGGCCCAGCGACACCGGGCCCTTCCAGTCCTCGCCCTTGGTCCAGAACTGCAGGGATTTTTCGGCGGGCACCGCTACCGGGCCCAGGGCCGTAAGGCTGAGTTGCCGGGAGTCGCTGGCCTGGATGACCCAGCCCGGTGCCTTGTCTTGCGGCGCGACCAGCACCACCATGTACTGCGGCCCGGTGGGTAGCACGCCCTGGCGGGTCACCAGCACCGAGGCCAGGATGGCGGCAGTGGCAAAACCCGCACCGGCCAAGCCGCGCCACAGGCCCAGGCGGTCCCACCACGGTGGCGGTGCGGGTGGCATAGCAGCGCGGCGCGGTGCCTCGGCGTGGGCCACGCTGCGGTCTATGCGCTGCCACAGCTCGGCAGACGGCTCCACCGGCTCGGCCAGGGCGGCCAGCGGCAGCAACTGCTCTTGCCAGCGCTGCACGGCGGCCTGCAGGGCGGCATCGGTGGGCAGGCGCTGCTCCACCATGCGGCGGCGGTTAGCAGAGAGCGTGCCCAGCACGTATTCGGCGGCCAACTCGTCTGGCGATAGATTGTTTGGTTGCGTGCTCATGCCATGCACTCCCGCAGGCTGCCCATGCTGCGTTTGATCCAGGCCTTGACGGTGCCCAGGGGCGTTTGGGTGCGCTCGGCAATTTCGCCGTGCGAGCAGCCGTCCACATAGGCGTACAGGATGCAGTTGCGCCGGGCGGGCTCCAGCCGGGCCAGGCAGTCGTTGAGCTTGCCCAGGCTGACGCGCAGATCAAACGCATCAGCGATCTCGGCATGGGCTTGCAGGGAATGCTGGGCATCCAGGGCCTCGGCGGTTTCTTCGTCCACCGGCACCTCGCGCGCGCCGTTGCGCACCGCGTTGAGCGCCAGGTTGCGCACCACGCTGTAGATCCAGCCCCGCCCCGAGCCGCGCTGGGCATCGAAGCTGGCGGCCTGGGTCCAGATGTTCATGAAGGCATCGTGCACCACGTCCTCGGCTTGCTGGCGCTGGCGCACGATACGCAGGGCCACGCCCAGCAGGTGGCGGCTGTCTTGCCGGTAGATGTCCTGCAGGGCTTGGCGCTCGCCACGGGCGCAACCCACCAGGGCGCGCTCGTAGTCAAAATCATCGGGGGCAGTCGTCAAGGGCGTTCCATCGAGAGAATGTATGTCTCTCGATGGTAGTCGCCAAACTTAGGCGGCTTTCCAGAAGATGTAGTCGGCCTGGTACTTGACGATTTCCTTGGCACCCTTGTTGGCCGGGCTGCACAGCGTGGCCGGGGCGACACCGCCCATGGTGGCCACGCGCTGGATGTGGGTCACACCGGCCATGGCACCCATGCCCATGGCGGGGTTGGCCTTGACCAGCTGGTAGGGGATATTGCCTGCGCCTGCGGGGGCCACGGCGAGCTGGGTGGCGGTGAGCTTGGAGCCGTCCATGGATTCCCAGGTGGCGGGCGGGCCGTAGTACTTGCCCACCTGTTTGCCGCTGCGGTCGTTCAGGGCGGCGTTGGGGCCCACAAAGACCCACTCGGTCATGCCGGGGGCGTTGGCCTTGTCGCGGCATTCGTAGGTGATCTCGCCCACGCCCACGGTTTCCATCGCCACCTTGTTGCCCATGGGCACCTTCACAGCCTCGGGCAGGCTGTCCTGGCTGAACATGGGTTTCATGGGGGCCATGGAGCCGCAGGCGCTCAGTACGGCAGCGGCGGAGACGATGGCAAGCAGCGAAAGGGATTTGATCGGCATGAAAGTGCTCCAAAAAAAGGTTTAGCGGATAAGGACAACAGGCAGCTTTTGTGCGCTGCTACAGGTACTACACGCCAGACCCGGTTTTGGATGCAGCAGATTTGCATTATTTTTGAACCCATTCCGCATTTGCTACGAAATAAGTAGCTTCTCCCGCCCATTCCATAAGCACGGGAGACCTATTTCCCTTAAAGAATAAAAATCAGGATTTCAGCAGTGCGGGGGCCGGATGGGCGGCCCAGAAGGCCTCAAAGTCGGCCGCCGGCACCGGGCGCGAGAACCAGTAGCCCTGACCGTAGTCGCAGCCCATGGCCATCAGCAGGTCGCGCTGCTGGGCGGTTTCCACGCCTTCGGCCACCACCTGCATGCCCAGCGCGTGGGCCATCACCACCATGGCTTTGCACAAAGCCAGGTCGGTGGAGTCGGGCACCAGGTGGCGCACGAACGACTGGTCGATCTTGATGAAGTCGATGTCAAAGCGCTGCAGGTACGACAGCGCCGAATAGCCGGTACCAAAGTCGTCCAGCGCCACCTGGATGCCCGCATCGGCCAGTTCCAGCAGGTGGTCACTAACCCGGCTGCTGGTATCGAGCAACAGGCCTTCGGTGATCTCCACCACCATGCTGGAGCCGGGCAGGCCCAGGGCCTGGAGCTGTGCGGCCCAGGGCTGCTTGCCCTCGCCTTCGTGGTGGAACTGCACCGGCGACTTGTTGATGCTGATCTGGAAACCCGGGTGCAGATGTTTGCGCCAGGCCTGCACCTGCAGCGCCGCCTGCTGGAATACCCACTCCCCAATGTCCACAATCAGGCCGCTGGATTCGGCGATCGGGATGAACTGGGCCGGGCTGATCAGCCCGCGCGTGGGGTGCTGCCAGCGGATCAGCGCTTCGGCCTTGTGCACCGCCCCGGTGGCCAGCTGCACAATGGGCTGGTAGACCAGCCGGAACTGCTGCTCCTGCAGGCCCGAGCGCAGGTCGTTGGCCAGGCGGACCCGGGTTTGCGCCGCCTCCTGCAGCGCCGGGGTGAAAAAGCTGAAGCGGTTGCGCCCGGCGCCCTTGGCCACATACAGCGCCTGGTCGGCGTTCTTGAACAGGTCTTCGATGTCCTTGGCATCCAGCGGATACAGGGTGATGCCGATGCTGGCCGACACAAACACCTGCTCGTTGCCGAGCTGAAACACCTGCTCCATGGCCCGCAAAATCTTTTGCAGGGTGGGCTCCAGGCGGTGGACGTCGGCCACTTCGGTCAGCACCACCGTGAACTCGTCGCCGCCCATGCGGGCCACGGTATCGGCCTCGCGCACGCAGGCCTGGATACGCCGGGCCGCCTCCATCAGCAGCAGGTCGCCATTGCCATGGCCCAGGGTGTCGTTGACCTCTTTGAAGTGGTCCAGGTCGATGAACAAAATGGCCAGTTGCTGCGCGTCGCGTTTGCAGCGTTTGATTTCCTGCTCCAGCCGGTCGCGCAGCATGCGCCGGTTGGGCAGGCCGGTCAGGGTGTCGAAAAAAGCCTGCTGGCGGATCAGCGCCTCGGCGGCCTTGCGGTCGGTGATGTCGGTGTGGGTGCCTATCATGCGCAAGGGTTGGCCCTGCGCGTCGCGGGTGATCACCATGCCCCGGCTCAGCACCCACTTCCAGCGGCCGTCTTTGCAGCGCACCCGGTGTTCGTTGGCGTAGCTGGGGGTGCGGCCCGCAAAGTGGTCATCGCGGTCGCGGTCCATCTGCGGCAGGTCGTCAGGGTGGGTGCGCCGGTCCAGCTCGGTGGGCAGATCGGGGATTTCGCCTTCTGCAAAGCCGTACATCTCGACCAGGCGCTTGGAGAGGTGCTCCACCCCGGTCTGGATATGCCAGTCCCACACGCCGTCGCCAGTGCTCTCCAATGCCAGCCGCCAGCGGTTCTCGGTTTCTTGCAGCGCCATCTGGGCCTGTTTGCGCTCGGTGATGTTTTGCAGCACCGAGGTGCGCGACAGCAGCCGCCCGTTGTCCCAGGTAGTGGTGCCCCTGGCATGCACCCAGATGGGCGCGCCCCGGAAAGTGGTGGCTTGCAGCTCGTAGTCATGGGTGCTGGAGTGGGTGCCGGCATGTGGAAGCAAAACATCGTAGGAAGCACGGATGGTGGCCACGGCCTGTGGCGTGAACACCCGTTCGACCGTCTCCATGGCGGTGGTGGGGGTGTACTCCTCGGGTGTGGTCTGGAAGATGCGGTACACACCCTCGGTCCAGAAGACGCGGTCGCGCACCCCATCCACCTCCCAACCGCCCACCTGCGCCAGCGCCTGGGTGGCGGTCAGCAACTGGTCGAGCCGCTGGCGCGCGGCCTGGGCCTGCACGTAGTCGGACACATCGGCAAAGGTGCGCACCATGCCACCGTGGGGCAGAGTCTGGGTTTTGACCTCCAGCGTGTGACCCGCCAGAGTCACGCGAAGAAAATGGGCGGGCACCTGGGCATGGCCGCCTGCCAGCACGTAGCCGCGGGCCCCCGGGTCCACCCACTGGGCCTGGGGGCCAAAGTCGCCACGTTCGAGCTGAAAATTGCTGATCTGCTCCAGCGTGGGGCGCGCGGCCAAAAAGCTGTCGCTCAGGTTCAGCAACTCGCACACACGCCGGTTGAACGAGATCAAACGCATCCCGGCATCGAACACAAAAATACCTTGGCTGATGCTGGCCGTAGTGGCTTGCAGCAGCCGGGTTTGCTCCAGCAACTGGGCATGCGATGCCCGCAACCCGGCCTCGGCCTGCTTGCGCGCACTGATGTCGGTGTGGGTGCCAATCATGCGCAAGGGGCTACCGTCGGCAGCACGGCTGACCACCATGCCGCTGGCCATGATCCAGACCCAGTGCCCGTGCTTGTGGCGCATGCGCAAGTCCATGCTGTAGTCCGGTGCCGAACCGTCCAGATAGGCCGCTACCGCCGCCTGCATGGGGGCGATGTCGTCCGGGTGTACGCGGGTCGTGAACTCTTCAAAGCCCGGGGCCGATTCGCCGCTGGCAAAGCCCAGCATCTCGTCCCAGCGCGGGGAATAGGTTTGGCGACCGGTGCCTAAATCCCAGTCCCACACGCCCACGCCCGAGCCCTCCAGGGCGAGCTTCCAGGGGTTGGTGGCATCGCCATGTTCCAGCGCACGGGTCCAGTCCTGCGGCGCAAGCAAATGGGGTGGGACGGAGCGATGGTTCAAGATCAAGAGGCCAAAAGCTGAATAAGCGGGTAATGGCCGATTCTAAAACCATGCAGGTATACAGACTATGTACGCACATTTGGGCGCGGGGGACTTGGGGGATAAGCCGGGGCTGGAGCGACCGTTGAACCAGTTCAGCGAACAGGCCCGCCCAGCCGCTTGAACAAATCACTATCAAATCAATAGCTACCAGGGATTATTCCATCGGCACAGAGGCCTGATTTCTCTCACAAAATAACCATCAGCTTGCCAGCAGTGCCGGTGGCGGGTTGGCGGCCCAGAAGGCCTCGAAGTCGGCCGCCGGTACCGGGCGCGAGAACAGATAGCCCTGGCCGTAGTCGCAGCCCATGGCGGCCAACAGGTCACGCTGCTGGGCGGTTTCCACGCCTTCGGCCACCACCTTCATGCCCAGGGCGTGGGCCATGGCCACCATGGCCTTGCACAGGGCCAGGTCGGTGGAGTCGGGCACCAGGTGGCGCACAAACGACTGGTCGATCTTGATGAAGTCGATGGCAAAGCGCTGCAGGTACGACAGCGCCGAATAGCCGGTGCCAAAGTCGTCCAACGAGGCCTGGATGCCCGCGGCGGCCAGTTCCAGCAGGTGGTCGCTGACCCGGCTGCTGGTGTCCAGCAGCAGGCCTTCGGTGATCTCCACCACCACGCTGCAGCCGGGCAGGCCCAGGGCCTGCAGCTGTGCGGCCCAGGGCAGTCGGCCCTGGCCCTCGTGGTGGAACTGCACCGGCGACTTGTTGATGCTGATCTGAAACTGGGGGTGCAACTGGCCGCGCCAGGCCCGCACCTGCAGCGCCGCCTGCTGGAACACCCATTCGCCGATCTCCACGATCAGGCCGCTGGACTCGGCGATCGGGATGAACTGGGCCGGGCTGACCATGCCGCGCACCGGGTGGTGCCAGCGCAGCAGCGCTTCGGCCTTGTGCACCGCCCCGGTGGCCAGTTCGACGATGGGCTGGTAGACCAGCCGGAACTGCTGCTCCTGCAGGCCCGAGCGCAGGTCGTTGGCCAGGCGGACCCGGGTTTGCGCCGCCTCCTGCAGCGCCGGGGTGAAAAAGCTGAAGCGGTTGCGCCCGGCCCCCTTGGCCACATACAGCGCCTGGTCGGCGTTTTTGAACAGGTCGCCGATCTCCCGGCCATCCATCGGGTACAGGGTGATGCCGATGCTGGCCGACACAAACACCTGCTCGTTGCCGAGCTGGAACACCTGCTCCACCGTGCGCAGAATCTTCTGCAGCATGGGCTCCAGGCGGCTGGCATCGGCCACTTCGGGCAGGATCACGGTGAACTCGTCACCGCCCATACGGGCCACGGTGTCGGCCTCGCGCACGCAAGCCTGGATGCGCCGGGCCGCCTCCACCAGCAGCAGGTCGCCATGGCCGTGGCCCAAGGTGTCATTGACTTCCTTGAAATGGTCCAGGTCGATGAACAAAATGGCCAGTTGGTGGGTTTCGCGCTTGCAGCGCTTGATTTCCTGCTCCAGCCGGTCGCGCAGCATGCGGCGGTTGGGCAGGCCGGTCAGGGTGTCAAAAAACGCCTGCTGGCGGATCAGCGCCTCGGCGGTTTTGCGGTCGGTGATGTCGGTGTGGGTGCCTATCATGCGCAGGGGCTGGCCCTGCGCGTCGCGGCTGACCACCATGCCCCGGCTCAGCACCCACTTCCAGCTGCCGTCCTTGCAGCGCACCCGGTGTTCGTTGGCGTAGCTGGGGGTGAGACCGGCCAGGTGGGCATCGCGGTCGCGCTCTTTCTGGGGCAGGTCGTCGGGGTGGGTGCGCTGGTCCAGCATGCTGGGCAGGTTGGGAACCTCGCCCTCTTCAAAGCCATACATCTCGACCAGGCGGTGCGAGAAGTGTTCTTGCCCGCGCTGGATGTGCCAGTCCCACACGCCGTCGCCAGTGCTCTCCATGGCCAGCCGCCAGCGGTCTTCGGTGGCCTGCAGTGCCAGGTGGGCCTGCTTGCTTTCGGTGATGTTTTGCAACACCAAAGTGCGCAACACCAGTTGCCCCTCTTCCCAGGTCGACGACCCCGTGGCATGCACCCAGATGGTCTCGCCCCGCAAGGTGGTGGCCTCCAGCTCCAGGTCGTGGCTGCAGGTGTGCAGTGCCACCATGCCGAAGGCATCGCGGATCCTGGCCATGGAGGATGGGGTGAACAGCCGCCCGGCCGTTGCCATGGCGGTGGTGGGCTTGAATTCGCGCGGGCTGGTCTGGAAGATGCGGTACACCCCCTCGGTCCAGTAGACGCGGTCGCGCACGCCGTCTTCCTCCCACCCGCCCACCTGGGCCAGCGTCTGCATGGTGGTCAGCAGCTGGTCCAGCCGTTTGCGCTCGGTCTGCGCCTGCACGTAGGTGGAGACATCGGCAAAGGTGCGCACCATGCCGCCGTCAGGCAGCGTCTGGGTTTTCACCTCCAGCGTCTGGCCTGCCACGGTGACGCGCAGGTAGTAGTTTGGTACCTCGGCGTAAGCCCCCTCCAGCACGTAGTGGCGGGCCGTGGGCTCCACCCATTGCGCCTGGGGGCCGAAGTCGCCGCGCTCCAGCTGGAGGGCGGTGATGTCGCCCAGCAGGGGCCTGGTCGCCAAAAAGTCTTCCGGCAGGTCCAGCAACTCGCACACCCGGCGGTTGAACGAGATCAGGCGCATCTCGCCACTGAACACAAAAATGCCCTGGCTGACGCTGGCCAAGGTTGTCTGCAGCAGCCGGGTTTGCTCCAGCAACTGGGCATGGGATGCGCGCAACTCGGCCTCGGCCTGCTTGCGCGCGCTGATGTCGGTGTGGGTGCCAATCATGCGCAAAGGGCTGCCGTCCAGCGCCCGGTGCACCACCATGCCGCTGGACGCAATCCACACCCAGTGCCCGTTCTTGTGGCGCATGCGCAAGTCCACGCTGTAGCCTGGGGCCGAGCCGTCCAGGTAGGCCGCCATCGCCGCTTGCATGGGGGCGAGGTCATCCGGGTGTACGCGGCTGGCGAAATCGGCAAAACCGGGTGTCACCTCACCGCTGGCAAAACCCAGCATCTCCTCCCAGCGCGGGGAATAGGTTTGAGTGTCGGTGCGCAGATCCCAGTCCCACACGCCTACGCCCGAACCCTCCAGGGCGAGCTTCCAGGGGTTGGTGGCATCACCGTGCTCCGGCGAACGGGTCCAAGCCTGCGGCGCAGGCGGGAGGGGTGGATCGGGGCGGTGGTTCACGATCAGTACAGCCAGTAGTTTTGTGATACTACCTTCAAAAACCATCGTGTGTACAGCCCGCGTACGCACGAAATAAAACCATCTACCGCCCCGTGTTACGGGCAGAAATCGGGGCTGTTCAGCCCCACAAGGCCGGTGGCGGCGGCTGGATCAGACCCTTGTCGTACTGCATGGCTGCGGCCCGGTCTTGCTGTTGCAGCAAGGGGCCGTCCAGATCCACATAGGCACAGCGCTGGGCCAGCAAGAAAGCCGGGGCCATCGCCAGCGAGGTGCCGCACATATTGCCCACCATCAAACCCAGGCCTTGCCGCGTGGCCTCGGCGGCCAGGGCGAGTGCCTCGGTCAGGCCGCCGCATTTGTCGAGCTTGATATTGGCGTACTGGTAGCGCCCCACCAGCGCCGCCAGCGAGGCCCGGTCAGTGCAAGACTCGTCCGCAGCCAACGGAATCGGCGACTGCAGGCCTTCCAGCGCGGCATCCTGGCCGCGCGCCAGAGGTTGTTCGACCAGTTCGACCCCGGCCTGGGCCAGCAGTGGCAACAGTTCGTGCAGCAGCCCGGGTGACCAGGCCTGGTTGGCATCCACCACGATGCGGGCGGTTGGGTGTTCTTCGCGAACCATGCGCACCACGTCCAGGTGCCGCTGCGCATCCACCTTGAGCTTGAGCAGCGGGTAGTGCCGTGCCGCCCGCGCCTTGCGTCGGGTGGTGGCCTCGTCGCCCAGGCCGATGGTGTAGGCGGTGGTGACAGGCTGCCACCGTGGCAACCCGGCGGCTTGCCACACCGGCACGCCGGTTTGCTTGGCGCGCAGATCCCACAGGGCGCAGTCCAGCGCATTGCGCGCACCGCCTGCGGGCAGGATCTGCAACAGCTCGGCCCCGGTGAGGCCGTCGTGCAGGTACGGCAGCACAGCGGCTACTTGCGCGGCCATGCTGGCGGGGGTTTCGCCGTCGTAGTCCACCCCGGCGGCTTCGGCCTGGCCGGTGTGGCCTGCCGCGTCGGACAGGGTCAGCAGCAGCACCGGCTGGTGGGTGATGACCTCGCGGGCGATCTCGAAGGGTTCATGCATCGCCCACTGTTCGATGCGGGTGTGGCAGCGGATCATGCTTGCAGCAAGGCGGTAGCCAGCGCCTCCACGCCGCCGCGCATCGGGTCCACCACCGGCAACTGCAGCTCACGGGCGATGCGGTGGGCGTAGGCATCCCATGCGGCATCCGACAGGCTGGACGAATTGATGCTGATGCCCACGCAGCGCACCGCCGGGTTGGTCAGGCGGCCCGCCTCCACATAGCGGTCGATAGCGACCTGCAGGTCGGGAATCGGAAAGCCGGGGTAGCCCTCGATGCAGTCGCGCGACGGGTCGTGGCACAGCACCAGCGCATCCGGCTGCGAGCCGTGCAGCAGGCCCAGCGTCACGCCCGCATAGGCCGGGTGGAACAGCGCGCCCTGCCCTTCGATCACGTCCCAGTGGTTAGGGGCGTTGTCGGGCGACAGCTGCTCGGCGGCACCGGCCACAAAGTCGGAGATCACCGCGTCGATAGCCACGCCCTCGCCCGCAATCATCACCCCGGTCTGGCCGGTGGCGCGGAAGGTGGCGGCCACACCCCGGCGCTGCAGCGCCTGGGCCAGGGCTAGGGCGGTGTATTTTTTGCCCAGCGCGCAGTCGGTGCCCACGGTCAGCACCCGCTGGCCCGTGCGCTTGCGGCCTGTGCCCGCGGGGAAACTCTGGTCGGAATGCCGCACATCGATCAGGCGCGCACCGCTGCGCTCGGCGGCTTGCACCAGGCGCGGGAAGGAGCTCAAACGCGAGTGCTGGCCGCTGACGATGTCCAGGCCCGCGTCCAGCGCGGCTTCCAGCTCGGCCAGCCAGTGTTCGGGCAGCGCGCCGCCCACGGCGGCCACGCCCACCACCAGCGAGCCCGCGCCTTCCTGCGCTGCTTGCTGCGGCGACAGGCGGGGCAGGCCCAGGCTGACAGTGGCGGTGGGCAGGCTCCATTCGCCCAGGACATCGTCGGCACACCAGTCGCGCAGGCCAAAAGCGGTTTTGGCATCGGATTTGAGCGTCACATCGCCCAGAAACAACAGATAGGGTTTACGGAGTTGGTGCATGGTTTTGGATTCGGTTCAGGTGGCCTGTCATCGCACAGCCGGTCGCGCGCCAAAGGCTTTGGCAGGCCGGAGCGTAAGCCGGTTTGCTGCCCCAAAACCGTCCGTCGTGCAGGCAGTACACCCACAGGGATAGGCCCGGCCCAGCCGCGCAAAACGGCGCTATCCCTCTGGGGGTAGAGGCCATTTACCACCCGGTAAATCGCCGTATTCTTGCGCCGCGTTTGCACCCATTCAACCCTGCAGGAACCCCTATGAAACTGAACTCTTTACTTGCTCTAGTCTGCCTGTCGCTAGGCCTGTCGGCCCAGGCAGCGGACACCAAAGATCTGCGCATCGGCACCGATGCCACCTACGAGCCTTTCGAGTACAAAGCCCCCGACGGCAAGCTGGTGGGCTTCGAGATCGACCTGGGCCACGCCATCTGCGCCGAGATGAAGCGCCGCTGCGTGTTTGTAGAGTCGCCCTGGGATGCACTGGTGCCGTCCCTGCAGGCGCGCAAGTTCGAGATGATCATGTCCGGCATGACGGTGACCGACGACCGCCGCAAAACCGTGGCTTTCAGCGACAAGATCACCGACATTCCCTACCGCGTGATCATCAAGCACGGCAGCGGCCTGGACGGCTCACCCGCCGCCCTCAAAGGCAAAAAGGTGGGTGTTCTCAAGGGCTCGACCGAGGCCGACTACGCCGAAAAATACTACGCCAAGGCCGGGGCCACGGTGCTGCGTTACGAGTCCACCCAGGACTCGTACCTGGACATTGCCTCGGGCCGGCTCGACGCCATCATCGGCAACCTGGTGGAGATGAAGATGGGCTTTCTGGCCAAGCCCGAAGGCAAGCCGTTTGAGTTTGCCAGCTATGAACTCAAAGATCCGGCCGTGCTGGGCTACGGCACCGGGGTGGCCATGCGCAAACAAGACACCCAGCTCAAGACCGAATTCAACGCCGCACTCAAGGCCGTGCACGCCAGCGGCACCTACCAAAAGATTGCCAGCAAGTACTTCGATTTCGACGTGTACGGCAAGTAATCAGCCGCTACTGGGCCCGGCCTCCAGCAGCGTCTTGCAGCGGCTGGTGGCGGGCGCGCTCTGGTACACCGCCAGCGGGTCCACCGCCGCATCGGGCTCGGCAAACGGAATGCACTGGATGAACAGCGAAAACAACTCCGCCTGCGAGCCGATATCGAGCTTGCGGTGGATGTTCTTGCGGTGGATTTTGATCGTGCCCTCAGTGGTCTTCAGCCGCTGGGCCGTCAGCGCCGAGGAATAGCCGCTGATCATGTAGAACAGCACCTGGCGCTCGCGCTGGGTGAGCAGCGAGCTGGCAAAGTTTTCCACCGTGCTTTGCACCTTGCGGTGGGTCAGCCGGTCGCTGTGGCGCTCGGCGGCGGCGGCCGTCAGGGCGTGGTGCTTGGCGGTGGCCGCAATCACGATGGGGGCCAGCGTGCGGATCGCCAGCAGATCGGTGGCCTGGAACGGCGTGTGGCGGATGCTGCGCTCGATGAAGATGTTCAGCGCCGTGTCCTCGTTGATACGCCACAGCAGGTCCACCGAGTCCGACAAACCGATCTGCGAATAAAACACCCGGTAGTACTCGGAGTCGTAGAAATCGTCCGGCGCAATATCGCGCAGCCAGTACACGCCGCTAGGGCAGCCCTGCAAGAACAGCTGGTAGTTCGGGTCCAGCACATAGGGGCCGGACAAAAAGGCATCTTCCGGCAGGCTGCGCTCCTGCGGGTTAAAGCGGTGCAGAATGCGGCGCGGCTGCTGGTGGCGGTGGAACAGCATGGCACCGCCTGAGTCCACGGCGCACACTTTGCCCAGCACATTCAGCACGGTATCGAACCAGTCGGGGCTGCCAATGGCCTCGACCATGGTGGCCAGCGCGGCGACCAGGTCGGTATCCAGCGGCAAACACAGGCGGGTGGCGTGGGGATTATCCATGGGTGCTAGTGTCGCAGACACTAAACCATCTGGTTTTTTAGAAATGAATATCTCTATTTAGCTGCTTTTTCAGGATGGTTTGTGGGCTAGTATCGCGGGCACATCAACTCGTTTTTGCTGGAGAACACATGAAAAAATTACTTTCCCTGCTGGCTGTGGTCATGGCCCTGGGCATGTCCACGGTCGCGACCGACGCGGAAGCCGCAAAACGCATGGGCGCAGGCAAATCGCTTGGCATGCAGCGCGACACCACGCCGAACAAGGCCCCCACGGCCGCTCCAGCACAAACGAACGCAGCCAACCCTGCGGCCGCTGCTGCACCCGCTGCCGCCGCGCCCAAACGCTCGTGGATGGGCCCGCTGGCCGGTATCGCCGCCGGCCTGGGCCTGGCCGCATTGGCATCGCACTTCGGCTTTGGTGACGAACTGGCTTCCATGATGATGATGGGCCTGCTGGCCGCCGCCATCATGCTGGCCGTGGGCTTCTTCCTGCGCAAACGCGCTGCGGCCAAGGCCGGTGCTACCGGTGCTACCGGTGGCATGCAGTACGCCGGAGCAGGTGCCCCCACCCACCTGTCGCCCGCTGCGCCTGCCTACAAGATGGAAATGCCCGGCACTTCCAGCCATGTGACCGGTTCCAGCATCGGCTCCAGCATTGGTTCCGGCATCGGTGGCAGCGTTCCTGTGCGCTCGGCCATCCCTGCGGACTTCGATGTGGCCAGCTTTGTGCGCAACGCCAAGGTCAATTTCATCCGCCTGCAAGCCGCCAACGATGCCGGTAACCTGGACGACATCCGCCAGTTCACCACGCCGGAAATGTTTGCCCAGCTGAAGATGGACCTGAGCGACCGTGGTGCCGCTGCGCAGCAAACCGATGTGGTCAACATCGACGGCGATGTGCTGGAAGTGGCTGAAGAAAATGGCTACTACGTGGTGAGCGTGCGCTTCACCGGCCTGATCCGCGAAGAGGCTACGGCACCGTCCGAGCCGTTCGACGAAGTCTGGCATTTGACCAAGCCGCTGCAAGGCGCGGGTGGTTGGGTGCTGTCGGGCATCCAGCAGATGTAAGAACTGCAGTCCCTGCACAAAGCCCCGGCCCCACAGCCGGGGCTTTTTTTATGGTGCGCGGTACACCAGCACCTTCAGCGCCCGCTCATCCGACACATCGGCAAACGCCGCCGGGTTGGCCAGCCGCTCCACAAACACCAGCTCCGGGGCCAGTTCGCGCATCTGGTCTTGCAAAAACGCCATGCCCAGCTCGGGCGCGTTCAGGCACAGCAGCACATGGCCGCCGTGCATCAGCAGATCGGGCAGGCGGCGCATCAGGCGGGCGTAGTCCTTGGTGGCCACAAAGCTGCCGCGCTGGAAGCTGGGCGGGTCGACGATCACCAGGTCGTACGGCCCGCCGCGGTTGATCTTGCCCCAGGTGGTGAAGATGTCGTGCGGCAAAAAGCTGGCCCCGGTGACCAGGCCGTTGAGCCGGTGGTTCTGTTGCCCGATGGCGATGGCCCCCTGCCCCATGTCCACATTCACCACATGCTTGGCCCCGGCCTGCAAGGCCACCACCGAGAACGCGCAAGTGTAGGCAAACAGGTTCAGCACCCGGTATTCCGCGCGGCCCGGCACCTGGGCCAAGGCCTCCACATGCTGGCGCACCCAGCGCCGCCCCTCGGCCATGTCTAGAAACAGGCCGTGGTTCTGCCCCTTGAGCACATGCAGCTTGTAGCGCGCGCCCTGCTCGGTGACCACATGCGGGTCGGGCACGGCACCGGCCATCAGCCGGGTCTCGGTGCGGCCATCGAAGCGGCACTGGTAGACCCAGTTCAGCGGCTGGTCGGGCGCCAGTTGCTGCCAGCGCGCAGCCAGGGCCGCGCCGATGGTGGCCAGCTCTTCGTCGGCTGCGGGCTGGAAGCTGGTCAACACCCACACCGGCGGGAACGCGTCCAGCGCCCACTGTTCGCAGCCCGGGTACAAACCACCCCGGCCATGGAATATGCGCTGCGCATCGGTGCGCAGGTCCATCGTGGCGATGGCGTTGAGCAGGGCTTGCATCAGGATAAAACTTGGTATTTATGGATGAAATTGGCACCCACCGCTGATGGAATGGGCGTGAATAGCTATTGAATCTGTAGCACTTGGATTGTAAGCCAAGCCGGTGTGGCGACCTGGCAGACTTGCTGCTGCCCTCTATGCAGATCAAACGGAGATGGTTCGCGCGGCATGTAGATCCGCCTCATGCCAACACCACCAGCAATATGAAAATATTGCCAAAATTGGTTTGGGATACCAACATATTGGTGGCAGCCACACGCAATCGGCATGGGCCCTCGTTCGCTTTGGTGCAACTCGTCCGGCTTGGCAATGTCACCATGTGCTGTAGTCCAGCACTTTTTTTAGAGTACGAGCATGTGCTCAAGCGCCCTAACCAGTTCGGCGCGTCGGGGCTTCTGGCGAGTGACATCGATGCCATTTTGAATGAGCTTGCGGGACTGATTACGCCGGTGAGCACGCATTACCAATGGCGGCCCCAGCTGCGTGACCCCGCAGATGAAATGGTGCTGGAAGCAGCCGCCAATGCCCAGGCGGATGCCCTGGTGACCTACAACCTGCGGAATTTCCAGCCCGCTAAACTTTTTGGCATACCGGTACTCAACCCTGAGCAGGCTTTTAAGCAATTCAAACTTGCCGTTCAACGGAGTTCACACCCATGAGCAATTACGCCCTGCGCCTACCCGAGTCCCTCAAGCTTGCTGCCAAGCGAATTGCCGCTGCCGATGACACCACCATGAACCAGTTCTTCGTGGTGGCCATTGCCGAAAAAATCAGTGCCATGGAGACGGCCAAATTCTTTGAGAAACGGGCGGCAGCGAACAGCCGTGAATTGGCCCAAGTCGCCTGGAACAAGGTAGGCGACAAAGCGCCCATCGCAGAAGACCGCTGGACCGAGTAGCCCGGCACGCCGCTCTCAAAAATATAGCTACTTGCACCCATCCGATGGGCGGTAAGTGCGGTTTTTATGCATAACCAGCCAGGCCTCAGTGCAGTGCCCGCACCGCCCAGCGCAACTTGGCCGACGAGGAACGGGGGTTGCTGCGCTGCTCTTCATACGAGGCGCGGATCGGGTCTGGGGCCACGCTGCTGAAGGTGCCGTTGCGCTCGCCGGTTTGAAAGCACTTTTTCACCCGCCGGTCTTCGCCGGAGTGAAAGCTCAGAATCGCCACGCGCCCGCCCGGCTTCAGGCAGGCGGGCAGGTTCAGCAACATCGTGTCGAGCACGCCAAACTCGTCATTCACCTCGATGCGCAACGCCTGGAAGGTGCGCTGCAGCACCTTTTTGGTCTCGGCCAGGCGTTCTTCTGCGGGCATGCTGCGCTTGTACGCCAGCTCCATGGTGGCGCGCACCAGGTCGGCGAGCTGCACGGTGGTTTCCAGGTACTGGCCTTGCAGGGCGGCGGCCAATGGCAGGGCAAAAGGCTCGTCGGAATTGTCGGTGAGCAAGTCGCGCAGCCGGTGCCGGGTCACGCACAGCAGCAGCTCGCTGGCCGACTGGCCGCTGGTCGGGTCCAGCCGCAAATCCAAAGGCCCGTCGGCCCGGAAACTGAAGCCCCGTGCCGGGTTGTCGATTTGCATGGACGACACGCCCAGGTCGGCCAGCGCAAAGTCGAAACCGCCACCCGCTTGCGGCAGCAAAGTGGCCAGTTCGCTGAAGTTAGCGCGGTGCACGATCAGCGCCTCGTCACCAAAGCCCAGGGCACGCAGACGCGCCGTGGTGCGGGGCAGCTCGATCGGGTCCACATCCATGCCAAACATACGCCCCCCCGGCTGCACCAGCGGCAGCATGGCCAGCATGTGGCCACCAAAACCCAGGGTCAGGTCCACCCCGGTTTCGCCGGGCACAGGTTTCAGGATGGCGAGGATTTCGTCCACACAAATCGAACGGTGCATGCCCGCAGGCGTTTGCCCGCGCAGCATGACCTTGTCCACCTCCGCCGCATGGCGCGTGGGGTCCAACTCTTTGTACTTTTCTTCAAACTGGCGGGGATGGGTGCCCGCGTAACGTACGCGGCGCTTGTGGGGAGGGGTGGGGTCTGTCATCGGCCATTATGCGGCCCGGGTGGGTTGGCCAGTCCGACTCCCGGCTCTTTCAGAAATTCATTGTGCTTAACCAGCGTGGTAGCCCAGAGGGTCTTGACCCGTTTTTTGGCGGAGTCCGATCAGGTTTCGTCTTCTTCACACAGTTTTTTTTGGGCCTCAATCTCTTCTCTGTCACGCTGCAGTTCCAGCCGCAGTTCTTCCTCACTGGGCAGTACCAAACGGTATTTGCTGGCAAAGAGCTGCTCACTGTCGTTGAGCACGGAGTAGCGCACGATTGACTGGTCTTTGCTGCCGCACAGCAGGATGCCCACCGTAGGGTTGTCACCCTCGCCCCGGCGCAGGTCGTCGTACATGCGCACATACATGTCCATCTGCCCCACGTCTTGGTGCGTGAGCGGCCCGGTTTTCAGGTCGATCAGCACAAAGCACTTGAGCAGGTAGTTGTAAAACACCAAGTCGATATAGAAGTCTTGCGTTTCGGTGCTAATGCGCTGTTGGCGGGCCACAAAGGCAAAGCCCTTGCCCAGCTCCATCAAAAACTGTTGCAGCTTGTCCATCAAGGCCGTCTCCAGCTTGGCTTCCAGCAGTCGGCCCGTGTCAGGCAGGCCCAAGAATTCCAGCATCACCGGATCGCGCACGAAAGCGCGAGGCGATTGCTCCAGCTCACTCAGCTTGGTTTGTGCTTCGGATGTCACGCCAGCCTTATCTTGGCTCAACAAGAGTCGTTCGAAATACAGGCTACCAATTTGCCGTTCCAGCGCGCGCGTGCTCCAGTTCTGGGCCGCCGCCTCTTGCACATACCACTTTCGAGCCTCGGCGCTGTCCACCCGCAGCAGCAGGCGGTAGTGCGTCCAGCTCAATTCGCGACGCAGTGCGTCGCGAATTGGAAAGGCCTGGTAGAACCCCCGCATATGCCGCAAATTGGTGGCGTCGAAGCCCCGCCCAAACTCTGCCGCCAGCGCCTGCCCCAACTGGGGCAGCAAACGCTGCCCATAGGCTGCCCGTTGCGCCCCGCCCTGCTCGAACTCCACGATGTGCTGCACAATGCGCCAATAGGTTTACACCTGCACCACATCCACCGCCCGCAACACCTGCTGGCGCGAGTCGGTAATGAGCTGGCGCAAAGCGCCGAGCAAAGGTGTGAAACCTTCGGGAGCAATGATCTCGGCGGTCTTCTTGCCTTTGGGTTTAGGGGGTTGCGCTGTCATGGTGGGCCTTCTCTGCATTCATCAACTCCCGGGTAGTCCCCGGTCTTGCCTCAAGGATCACGCACGATTGTGACTGCTTGACCTGGAATGCCAACGCCGAGCCTACACATCCTCCGCCCACGCAGCAAAAAGCCCGAACCGTCGCCGGTCCGGGTCTTTTTCATGGGGACTTGGATTCGGCTCTACTTCTTCGCAGGCGGCAAGTCTGTGCAGCCACCATGCGCCGTTTCTGCGGTCAGACTGTACGCAAAGCACTGCGAAGCTGGCAATGCGGTCCAGTACATCACCCCAAAATACTCTGCGTCGCCAATTTGCTTTTGCCGCTCAAACGCATGGCGGCCAGCGCCGTGCGCGTGGGGTTGGGCAACGCGAGGTGGTGCGCCAGCTTCAACTCCAGCAGCAGTTCCAACAGCGGTGCCAGGTCTTTACGGGGCGCTTCGGGTTGGACGGCCACCATGGCACAGAGCAGCGAAAACACCGGTGCGGGCATGGCAGCATCGGCATGCGCCGCTGCGGCCAAGCTTTTGCCGTAACGCGGACCCTTTACCAAGGGCGTGGCCCACAGGCGCGCAAGCAAATTACCCATGGCGGTAATGTCCAGGCGACCGTCTTGCACACTGCTTACCAGAGCATCTACCGCCAGCGCCGTTTGGCCGGGCTCCTTACCCGCCAGGGCCAGGCCCAGCGCCAGGCAGGCCATGGGGGCCATGGCGGTCGTAGGTTCCAGCAACACGTCGAGATAGACACGGTTTTGCCATTGGGCTTCCCACCAGTCCAGGTTATTGCCGAGTGCCTTCGCTGCCTCGGCGAAGAAGGGCTCCAGGTCGCCTGGCTGTAAGCTGGCGGCAAAACGGATGTGGGATGCGTCGTGCTCGGTCCCCCAGCGCCCACCCGCCAAATGTTTGATGAACAGCAACGCGGCAAAGTCCTGGTCGTGCAAGGGCTGCGGCTGGGGGTTGGCGACTACATGCAAGGTGTGGAACACATAGCCACCTTCCGAAGGATCGCTGCTGGTGACGTGCCACTCAAATGCCGCCAGGACCTGGCCTGGGGCCGACGGCACGGTACGCATCTGCGCAAAAGTGCGTTCGGCTGTAGCAATACCAACACCCGCTTTTGTATAGGTGGCAATACGTGCAGCCAGTTGCCGGGGGTCGATAAAGCCGCCACGGTGTGTGGGCGTGGACAGCGGCGGCAGCCCCGCACCCGTACGCGCCTGCGCGATGAGGCTGAGCGTGCGCCAGGCGATGAAGTGCGCCGATGTCACATCCGCATCGGGCCTTAAATGCAGGGCATCAGCAGACGTGTCTTCACCGTCCACCGCGCAGGCCATCAGCCGGGCGAGCGCAAAGCCCAAGGGTTTTGTGTGCCAGTCGAAGCGCTTGGCACGCTTCTTCAAGGCCAAAAACGCTGCGCGGTCGGTTGCTGGTATCGGGGCCATGCGCACCAAGGCTTCGGCCACCCGCTCCCACTGGTCCACGTCGTCCGGGTTCTCCAGCACATAGGCCATGCCCTCGACCAGATCGGGTATCTGGGTCAAAGGCTGCAGCGCACGGCCAGGGTCCAGTGGCGATAGCCTCCCGGACGTGGCTGTTGTGCACGCATTCGCAATGACGGGAGCTTGGGGCTGGGCTTCGCCCCCTAGCAACGCGCCCAGTGCCACTTGGTTCACGGCAGCCACCCCGCACGAGCTCCTGGGTTGTCGCATCCATTCCCCAGGACTGCAACGCAGCGATGGCCTTCTTTTGCACATCGGCAGCGGTGTGGCCCAGGGCATGCACGGCGATAGCGCTGGCGGTGCAGCCTCGCTGCGGTGACTTTTTCACTACCTGGCCCAATAGATCAAGCGCGGACACCACCCGGCCCTTGACCGCCGAGGAAATAACCGGCTGCATAGCCTCGCACAGTGGCCCGTCGGCCACTTTTCCCGCTTTGTACAACAAGGTAATGGCATCCATGGCCAGGCTCACTGTCGGCGCGATGCGGCTATGGCACAGCGCCAGGTAGCGCTGCACAAAGGGAGCCATTTCATCGACCTTGGGGGCCAGAATCTCGTGAAACCGCGAGAACCAGCCAGACTTGAACTGGGGCCAGTCACAGGCCAGCGCCCCCAGGGTCTTGTCCAGGAGTTGCATGCGGGTGTAAGTGCCTCGCTCGCACAAGGCCATGAAGGCGTAGCTCCAGTAGAGCTCTGGGTCGTGGCAATATTTTTCCCGGGCGGCGAAGCTGCCGTCAGACGTACCCTCGCGTTCAAACAGTTGAAGCAGATGAGGTGCCAGGCCTGGGTCCGCGTCTACATGCTTCAGGATGACGTTGGACTCTGCGCGCAAATCGCCAAAAAACAAAGCATCCACATACTCTTCGCTCTGCGGACGCTCCACCAGACCCGCAATGACGGCCCGGTGGATGTGGTGTGGGTAATGCCAGTTGTGCTCGCCGCGCAACTGCTTCTCGATAGGCTGCTGAGATGGTGCGGGCTGGTAGCGCTGCTTGAAAGTGGCAATATCCTCCACGCCGATGTGCATCCAGTAGTCTGATCGAGGGTGCTCGGCGGAGCACATGAAGCGGGCCAGGTCGATGGCGCGAAACAGGCGATTAGTCTGGGCCTTGTCGCTACCCTGGCGCATGCGCCACCGGCTGGACATTAGGTCCTGTACAGCAAGCAGGCTGGTCGCCTTTTCTGCAGCGTCCATGGCATCGACCACGTCCATCACTCCCTGCACATCACCGGCAAGTATGCGTGCTTCCAGTGGTGGGTAGCAAGTCGGTTCGGGTTCAGTATTCGGCATACGGTAATGGGGACTACGAGGGGTTGGAATAGGCTGCGGCCTGCGCGGCCAGCACATGCTTGCATGGACCGCGCTCGCCCTCGTGCTTGGCAAACCAGGGGCAAGTGCAGTGCATCTGGCCGTCCCGTTCGCGCACGTGGTAGCGCACATCCGCACTCTGCACCTGCGCCTCCAGCGGCATGGCGGATATCAGGCTCACGGCACCATCCCGCAACAAAGCCCGTGCATCGGCCAGGCGGGGATGCATATCCTCCAGCAGGGCCAGGTCAAATGGCAGGACGCGGTGGAAATAAGCGCTCTGGAGCAAATCAAAACCCACCAGGCCCGATATGCCCAGCACCTGCAAGGCGCGGTCAATCTCATCCACTGGCCGATGCAGCTTTTCGGCCAGCGCACCAGTGCGCAGCATGTCTTGCCAGTTGAGCTGAGCGCGCACGGCGGAAATGGAGTGATCACCATCAGCCGATACCAGCGCAGACAGCGCTTGCCCTTCGCCCGAAAACCCACGCCAGACTTCGGCACTGAGCACCAGCGTCAGGCGCATGGGGCCAAAGTCCAGACACCAGGCGCTGGCTTGCTGCTGGGGGTCGGCATACAGCGTCAAGGCCTTGGCTTTGGGCAACAGGCTTTCCAGCACCCGCAGGCGACGGCTGTCGGTAAAACGCACGCCACTGCCGTCACTCTGTGCAGTGGTACGCAAACCTTGCGGGCCCGCAACAACCCACAAGGGTGTCTTGCTGGTCGATGCCTTGGGCAGGCTACGCAAAAAGCGCAGGGCCGCCACGGCTCCCACCTCAAACACTTTATGCATGGCTGCCTGGTAAGCCTGCACGGCCACCATGCCGCGCAACCAGCGCAGCGGCAGCTCTACTTTCTTTTCCACCACCGATGCGTCGGCTGAGTGCAACACAAATTCCGTGCTGCCCACCGACAGACCCAAACCATCCGCGTCGCGCACCTTGGCCAAGGCTTCGCGCATAGGGGCATTGAAATCGATATTGGTGGTGCCCTTGCCGACGATATCGCCCGCATAGGCTTGCGGCTCAATATCCACCCGGATGTAGCTGCTGCAGCAGGCCGAAAACCCCTCCAGGCGCAACATGCCGCCACCGGATGTGACCACCGGGTCCGCCAGCGCAATCGCCAGACCCACGCTATTGGCCGGTGTAAAAAATCGCGAACCCACCAGGAGATGCACCGCGCTGAGCAATTGGGCGCAGAGCTGGGGCTGGTGGAGTACGCCCTCGAAGAAGTGCGGGTGGGGGTTGGACCCAGGAGAAGAGGTGGCCAGTCGGATGCGTGCACCACCGCCAAAGTCCAGCACCGAAGGTTGGACGTAGCGGTAGGTATGGGCAAAGTGAGCCATGCAGAGGAAAGGGCGTGTGTCGTTGAATAGTATTCAGAAACCGTCGGCAGATCGGCGCCTTGTTTCAAAAAAATACATGAAAAAGCCGCGCAGTCCTTTCGGAACCAGCGCGGCCAGCTACTGAATCAGTAGCAATTCAATAACTTACTTCTTCGCAGGCGGCAAATCCGTGCAGCTGCCATGCGCCACTTCTGCCGCCATGCCGATGCTTTCGCCCAGCGTGGGGTGGGGGTGGATGGTCTTGCCGATGTCCACCACATCCGCGCCCATCTCGATGGCCAGGGCGATTTCGCCGATCATGTCACCTGCATGCGTGCCGACCATGCCGCCGCCGAGGATCTTGCCGTGGCCGTGGGCTTCGGGGCTGTCGTCGAACAGGAGCTTGGTGACACCTTCGTCGCGGCCATTGGCGATGGCGCGGCCGGAGGCGGTCCAGGGGAACAGGCCCTTCTTGACCTTGATGCCTTGGGCCTTGGCCTGGTCTTCGGTGAGGCCGACCCAGGCGACTTCGGGGTCGGTGTAGGCCACGCTGGGGATGACGCGGGCGTTGAAGGCGGCGGCTGCCAGCTCTTTGTTGCCTTGCAGTTCACCAGCAATCACTTCCGCGGCCACATGCGCTTCGTGCACCGCCTTGTGGGCCAGCATGGGTTGGCCGACGATGTCGCCGATGGCGAAGATGTGCGGCACATTGGTGCGCATCTGGATGTCGACGTTGATGAAGCCACGGTCGGTCACCGCCACACCGGCTTTATCGGCAGCGATTTTCTTGCCGTTGGGCGTGCGGCCCACGGCTTGCAGCACCAGGTCGTAGACCTGGGGTGCGGGGGCGGTGCCGCCCTCTTCTGCCGATGCGAAGGTAACCTCGATGCCTTCGGGCAAGGCGCGTGCGGAGACGGTCTTGGTCTTGAGCATGATGTTGTCGAAACGCGGCGCGTTCATCTTTTGCCAGATCTTGACCAGGTCGCGGTCGGCACCCTGCATCAGGCCGTCGAGCATTTCCACCACGTCCAGGCGTGCGCCCAGGGTGCTGTAGACGGTGCCCATCTCCAGGCCGATGATGCCGCCGCCCAGGATCAGCATGCGCTTGGGCACTTCCTTGAGCGCCAGCGCGCCGGTGCTGTCCACCACGCGCGGGTCATTGGGCATGAAAGGCAGGCGCACGGCCTGGCTGCCTGCAGCGATGATGGCCTTCTTGAAAGCGATGGTCTGGGTTTTGCCGGTCTTTTCCTGGCCTTGGGCGCCGGTGGTTTCTTCAACCTGCAGGTGGTTGGCACCGACGAACGAGCCCACGCCGCGCACGGTGGTGACCTTGCGCATCTTGGCCATGGCCGCCAGGCCACCGGTCAGCTTGGCGATGACCTTTTCCTTGTGGCCGCGCAGCTTGTCGATGCTGACTTCGGGCTTGCCGAATTCGATGCCCAGGGCACCCAGGTGGCTGACTTCGTCCATCACCGCGGCCACGTGCAGCAGGGCTTTGGAGGGGATGCAGCCCACGTTCAGGCACACGCCACCCAGGGTGGCGTAACGCTCGACGATGACGACCTTCAGGCCCAGGTCGGCTGCGCGGAAGGCAGCCGAGTAGCCGCCGGGGCCGCCGCCGAGAACCAGCACGTCGCATTCCAGATCGGCTGTACCGGCAAAACTGGAGGCGGTGGGTGCGGGGGCAGCCGCTACAGAAACAGGAGCTGCTTGTGCCGGTGCAGTGGGCGCAGGAGCCGCTTTGGGTGCAGAAGCACCACCGGCAGCTTCGAGCACCAACACAACGGAGCCCATCTTGACCTTGTCGCCCAGCTTGACGTTCAGCGCGGTGACCACGCCGCCATCGCTGGACGGGATTTCCATGGAGGCTTTGTCGCTTTCCACAGTAATCAGGGACTGGTCGGGTTTGACGGTGTCGCCCACTTTGACCATCAGCTCGATGACGGTGACTTCGTCGAAATCGCCGATGTCAGGGACTTTGATTTCCAGGGATGCCATTTGTTTGATCTCCACTTATTTCTTTAACTTGACGGTAAAAACCTCTACCGGCCCGGCGGAGTTCTTGTCGAATTCGCAGGCGGCTTGCACACCGAGCAAGGCCAGATCGCGGGCCGACTTGGCGCTGCCCCAGGTGGCGTGCAGAGCGCCCAGCGCGAAGCTGCGGCCAGAGCCTATGCCCCAGAATTCCTTGAACTCGAACACTTCGCGGTAGCTGTACAGGCCGTAGATGCCGGTGGCGTTGGCCACCACCACGCTGAACTGGCTGGACTCGTAGGGGTCGTTGTCGTCTTCTTTGGTCTGCAGAAAGAAGGCTTCTTTCAGCACCGGGTGCAGCTTGGTGAAGGTGGTGAACACCTCGTCTTTGCTGCCCAGCAAAAGCTGCTCGGGCGGCAGCCCGGCCATGGCCAGGCGCAGCGCGGGAAAGTGCGCCACGGTGCCTGCCATGCCCACAAAGCTGGGGCCCGCCGGGGTGTCGATCTTGAAGATTTTGCTGTTGTCTTCGAAACGTTGGCCCAGGCGGGTGTCGCCGAAGGTCACCAGCGTGTCGGCCGCAATGGCCACCACACCGGCTTTTTTGACCACGACGACGGTCGTCATATCAGAGCAGAACCCGGCGGAAGTCGGTGAGGACCTGGCCGAAGTACGCGTTGAAGCGGGCAGCCGCTGCGCCGTCGATCACGCGGTGGTCCCAGCTCAGCGACAGCGGCAGCATCAGCTTGGGCACAAAAGCCTTGCCGTCCCACTTGGGTTCGATCGCGCTCTTGCACACGCCCATGATGGCGACTTCGGGGGCGTTGATGATGGGCGTGAAGTAACGCCCGCCAATGCCGCCCAGGCTGGAGATGGTGAAGCAGGCACCGCTCATGTCGGCAGGGCCGAGCTTGCCATCACGGGCCTTCTTGGCCAGATCGCCCATCTCGGTGCTGATCTGGACCACACCTTTTTTGTCGGCATCCTTGATGACCGGGACCACCAGGCCGTTGGGCGTGTCTGCGGCGAAGCCGATGTTGAAGTATTGCTTCATCACCAGTTGGTCGCCGTCCAGCGAGCTGTTGAACTCGGGGAACTTCTTGAGCGCGGCCACGCTGGCTTTGATCATGAAGGCGAGCATGGTGAGCTTGATGCCCGCCTTCTCGTTTTCCTTGTTCATCTGCACGCGGAAGGCTTCCAGGTCGGTGATGTCGCAGTCGTCGTGGTTGGTGACGTGCGGAATGATGACCCAGTTGCGGTGCAGGTTGGCGCCGCTGATCTTCTTGATGCGCGACATGTCCTTGCGCTCGACCGGGCCGAACTTGGAAAAGTCGACCTTGGGCCAGGCCAGCAGGCCCAGGCCGCCACCGCCGTCGCCAGCGGGGGCCGACTTAGCTTGGCTTGCAGCCATGGCCGCCGTCTTGACCGCGCCGGACATGACCGAAGCGGTGAAGCTTTGCACGTCGGCATCGGTGATGCGGCCTTTGCGGCCCGTACCCTTGACTTCCGCCAGCGGCACGCCGAGTTCGCGGGCGAACTTGCGTACCGAGGGCGAGGCGTGGGGCAACGCGCCGGTGGGGGCGACGGTGGGGTTGTGGGCGGCAGGCGCAGCGGCGGCTGGAGCCGCAGCAGCAGGTGCAGGGCTGGCCGCGACGGCAGCAGCCGCGGCGGGGGCAGCGGCAGCGGCAGCCGGGGCAGCCGCTGCTGCAGCGGGAGCCGCCGCACCTTCCAGAATCGCCAACAGGTCGCCGATGTTGACCTTGTCACCCATCTTGACCTTGAGCTCTTTGAGCACACCGGCGGTGGAGGACGGGATTTCCATGGAAGCTTTGTCGCTCTCGACGGTGATCAGCGATTGCTCTTGCTTGATGGTGTCGCCGACCTTGACCATGACTTCGATGACGGTCACGTCCTTGAAGTCGCCAATATCAGGGATGAAGATCTCGACCGGACCCGTGGCGGCAGGTGCCGCTGCAGGTGCTGCTACAGGAGTTGTAGCTGCTTGTGCTGGTGCAGCGGGCGCTGGGGCCGCTTTTGGTGCTTCAGCAGGTGCTGCGGCAGCGCCACCGGCGACTTCCAGCATTACCACCAAAGAGCCCTGCTTGACCTTGTCGCCCAGGGCGACCTTGATCTCTTTGACCACACCGGCGCTGCTGGACGGGATTTCCATCGAGGCTTTGTCGGATTCGACGGTGATCAGCGACTGGTCGGCCTTGACGGTATCGCCGGGTTTGACCATCAGCTCAATGACGGTCACCTCGTCAAAGTCCCCAATATCGGGGACATGAATTTCAATCAATGCCATGTTTGTGTCTCCAAAGTTGCGCGCAGGACCACCCGTGGTGGTCCTGCAAGGTGGGGTTTTTTATGCGTACAGCGGATTGACCTTGTCGGCCTGGATGCCGTACTTGGCAATCGCTTCGGCCACCTTGGCCGCGGGCACGGTTCCGTCTTCGCTGAGTGCCTTGAGGGTGGCGACCACGATGTAGTGGCGGTTGATCTCGAAATGTTCGCGCAGCTTGCTGCGGAAGTCGCTGCGGCCAAAACCGTCGGTGCCCAGCACTTTGTAGGTGCGGCCCTTGGGGATGAACGGACGGATCTGCTCGGCGTAGGCCTTCATGTAGTCGGTGGACGCGATGACCGGGCCGGTGGAGCCCGCCAGTTGGTCGGCCACAAAGCAGCTACGGGGCGCCTCCAGCGGGTGCAGCAGGTTGAAACGCTCGGCATCCTGGCCGTCGCGGGTCAACTCGTTGAAGCTCGGGCAGCTCCAGACGTTGGCGGCAATGCCCCAGTCGGCGGCCAGCAGCTCTTGGGCGGCCAGCGACTCGCGCAGGATGGTGCCCGAGCCCAGCAGTTGCACGGTGCCTTTGCCGTTGGCAGCAGGCTGGCACATGTACATGCCCATGATGATCTGCTCTTCCGTACCGGCGGTGAGGCCGGGCATGGGGTAGTTTTCGTTCAACAGCGTCAGGTAGTAGTAGACGTTGTCCTGCTTTTCCACCATGCGCTTCAAGCCGTGGTGCAGGATGACGCCGACTTCGTGGGCAAACGTGGGGTCGTAGCTGATGCAGTTGGGGATGGTGTTGGCCAGGATGTGGCTGTGGCCATCTTCGTGCTGCAGGCCTTCGCCGTTCAGCGTGGTGCGTCCCGAGGTGCCGCCCAGCAGGAAACCGCGGGCTTGCATGTCGCCCGCTGCCCAGGCCAGGTCGCCAATGCGCTGGAAGCCGAACATCGAGTAGTACACATAGAACGGCACCATGATGCGGTTGCTGGTGCTGTAGCTGGTGGCCGCAGCGATCCAGCTGGCCATGCCACCGGCTTCGTTGATACCTTCTTGCAGGATCTGACCGGCCTTGTCTTCGCGGTAGTACATCACCTGGTCTTTGTCGACCGGGGTGTAGTTCTGGCCAGCCGGGTTGTAGATACCGATTTGGCGGAACAGGCCTTCCATACCAAAGGTACGGGCTTCGTCCACCAGAATCGGCACCACGCGCGGGCCCAGGGCCTGGTCGCGTAAGAGCGTGGTCAAAAAGCGCACATAGGCTTGGGTGGTGGAGATTTCACGGCCTTCGGGCGTGGCTTCCATCACGGTTTTGAAGGTCTCCAGCGCGGGCACAGTGAACTGCTCGTCGGCCTTGACGCGGCGGTGTGGCAGGTAGCCGCCCAGGGCCTTGCGGCGCTCGTGCAGGTACTGCATTTCGGGCGTGTCGTCGGCGGGCTTGAAGAACGGGATCTCGGCCAGTTGGCTGTCAGGGATGGGGATGTTGAAGCGGTCGCGGAAGATCTTGATGTCTTCGTCGGTGAGCTTCTTGGTCTGGTGGACGTTGTTCTTGCCTTCGCCGCTCTTGCCCATGCCGAAGCCCTTGACGGTCTTGATCAGCAGCACGGTGGGTTCGTCTTTGTGGTTGACGGCCTGGTGGTAGGCCGCGTAGACCTTCTTGGCATCGTGGCCGCCGCGCTTCAGGGCGAAGATTTCGTCGTCGGTCATGTGGGCGACCATCTCCAGGGTGCGCGGGTCGCGGCCGAAGAAATGCTTGCGCACGTAGGCACCGTCGTTGGCCTTGAAGGACTGGTAGTCGCCGTCCAGCGTGTCCATCATCAGTTTCTTCAAAGCGCCGTCTTTGTCGCGGGCCAGCAGAGGGTCCCACTCGCTGCCCCACAGCAGCTTGATGACGTTCCAGCCGGAGCCACGGAATTCGCCTTCGAGTTCTTGCACGATCTTGCCGTTGCCGCGCACCGGGCCGTCCAGGCGCTGCAGGTTGCAGTTCACCACAAAGATCAGGTTGTCGAGCTTTTCACGCGCGGCCAGGCCAATCGCACCCAGGGATTCGACTTCGTCCATTTCGCCGTCGCCGCAGAACACCCAGACCTTGCGGTTGGAAGTGTCGGCAATGCCACGGGCGTGCAGGTATTTCAGGAAACGGGCCTGGTAGATGGCCATCAGCGGGCCCAGGCCCATGGAGACGGTGGGGAACTGCCAGAAATTGGGCATCAGCTTGGGATGCGGGTAGCTGGACAAGCCCTTGCCGTCCACTTCCTGGCGGAAGTTCAGCAGTTGCTCTTCGGTCAGGCGGCCTTCCAGGTAGGCGCGGGCATACACGCCGGGCGACACGTGGCCCTGGATGTAGAGGCAGTCGCCACCGTGGTTTTCGTTCTCGGCGTGCCAGAAGTGGTTGAAGCCGGCACCAAACATATGGGCCAGCGAGGCAAACGAGCCGATGTGGCCGCCCAGGTCACCGCCGTCTACCGGGTGGTGGCGATTGGCCTTGACGACCATGGCCATGGCGTTCCAGCGCATGTAGGCGCGCAGGCGCTCTTCGATCTCGATGTTGCCAGGGCAACGCACTTCCTGGTCGGAAGGGATGGTGTTGACATAGCCGGTGTTGGCGGAGAAAGGCATGTCAATGCTTTTTTGTCGCGCATGTTCCAGCAACTGCTCTAAAAGGAAGTGGGCACGCTCTGGGCCCTCACTCTCGATGACGGCGGACAGGGCGTCCATCCACTCACGGGTTTCCTGGCTGTCTGCGTCGGTTTGCGCAGCTCCTGACAGGCTTTCGGGTACAGCTGACATGCTTTGTCTCCTAGGTTGGGTAGCGGTATTTTGGCGGTTTGGCACGGCTTTTTAAGGCGGCATACCTATTTTTGCACAAAAGTTTGTAATTTTCAATATATGGATATTGATTTCACAATGTGGTTTAAAAGCGCTTAAATCTGCGTAAAAACACGCATGGTTTTTTGGGCCTTTGGGGCCTAAGCGAACACTCACCTACACTTCAGGTATGCCACAGCGTCCACCATCCCCTCCTCAAATGCCCGCAGCGCTGGCTCCCACGCGCTGGTGGAAGCGTTGGTGGGGCCGCCAAACGCCGCACCGGCAAGACCGTTTTGCCATGCTGGCGCCGCTGATTGCGGTGCTGATGTTTCTGGCTGCCATCGGCTCGGCCTTCATGTATTTGCGGCTGGAAGAAATCGACCGCGAACAAGAAGCAGTGAAGCGCGATGTGGAGTACACCCAACAGCAGATCCGCCTGCGCCTGCTGGAGCGCCAGGAGCAGCTGATGCGTATTGGCCGCGACATCTCCAACGAAGAGGTGGACACCGAAGAGTTCATCAGCCGCGCCGAGTCGCTGGTAGCGCAGCACCCCGACCTGCAGTCCGTCAGCTGGATCGACGAGCGCCGCCGCATCAAGGCCAGCTACGCTGCGCCCAGCCTGCCCACGCCCCAGTTGCGCACGGTAGACACCCTGCTGCGCCCCGGTGGCGACACCGAAAGCACCTTCAGCCTGGCGCGCGACCTGCAGCAGCCGGTGTACGCCCAGCCCGCCAGCACACCCGACAGCGTGCCGCTGCTGCAACTGCACATTCCGCTGTCCGACCGGGGCCACTTTGCGGGCGTGTTGCTGGCCGAATACTCCAACGAAAGCCTGCTGCGTTACGGCGTGCCCGCCGAGGTGCTGGCCAAGTACGCGGTGGCCTTGCTCAACGGCAACGGCCAGGTGCTGGCAGGCAATGCCGCGCCCACCCACACGGTGGGGGCCCGGTTGCTGCCCTGGTCCAGCCAGTCGGAGCCTTATGAAGTGCCGGTGTCGCCGGTGGGCAATGGCCTGGTGCTGCGGGCCCAGGCCTACCGCACCTCGCAAGGCGTGATCGGCAGCGGTCTGTTCTGGCTGGTGGGGGCCTTGAGCATCCTGACGGCCTGGATGCTGATCGGCAACTGGAAGCACACCCGCCGCCGCCTGCAGGCCCAGCAGGCCCTGGTGTCCGAAACCAATTTCCGCCGCGCCATGGAAAGCTCGATGCTGACCGGTATGCGCGCACTCGACATGCAAGGCCGCATCACCTATGTGAATACCGCGTTTTGCCGCATGACGGGCTGGAGCGAATCGGCCCTGGTGGGCCACACCGCCCCGTTTGTGCACTGGCCCGAGGAGGACCGCGACTTTCTGGTGGCGCGGCTGGAAGACGAGCTCAATGGCCGCACCCCGCCCGGCGGCTTCCAGGTGCGGGTCAAACGCCGCGACGGCAGCATTTTTGATGGCCGCATGTATGTATCGCCGCTGATCGACGCGGTGGGCAAGCAAACCGGCTGGATGACCTCGATGACCGACATCACCGAGCCCAACCGCGTGCGCGAGCAGTTGTCGGCATCCTATGAGCGTTTTACCAAGGTACTGGAAGCGCTGGATGCTTCTGTTTCTGTAGCACCCATCAACAGCCACGAGCTGCTGTTTGCCAACAAGCTGTACCGGCTGTGGTTCGGCGTGCAGACCGAAGGCCATGAAAAGCTGGTGGCCGAAGCGGGTGTGCCCAGCATCGTGGCCAGCGACGAGGCCATGGACGACGACGTGGACGCATTCGTCGGCCTGCCCACCGACAGCCTGACCGACACCCAATCCGAGAGCACCGAAGTGTTTGTGCCCGAGCTGGGCAAGTGGCTGGAGGTACGCACCCGCTACCTGAGCTGGGTGGATGCCCGCCTGGTGCAGATGGTGATTGCCACCGACATCACGCCGCGCCGCCGCGCCGAAGAGCAATCTGCCGCCCAGGCCGAGCGCGCCCAAAGCTCCAGCCGCCTGATCACCATGGGCGAAATGGCCTCCAGCGTGGCCCACGAGCTAAACCAGCCGCTGGCCGCCATCAGCAACTACTGCAACGGCATGGTCTCGCGCATCAAGGGCCCGGGCATTGCGCAAGAAGACCTGCTGGCCGCGCTGGACAAAACCGCCCGCCAGGCCCAGCGTGCGGGCCAGATCATCCAGCGCATCCAGTCGTTTGTGAAACGCAGCGAACCCAACCGCAGCCTGTCCGATGTGGAACACATGGTGTTCGAGGCCATGGAGCTGGCGGGCATCGAGCTGCGCCGACGCAATGTGCGCCTGAGCCATTACGTGGCCGCCCGCCTGCCCCAGCTGCTGGTGGACCCGATCCTGATCGAGCAGGTGCTGGTGAATTTGCTGCGTAACGCGGCCGAAGCCATCGACCTGGCACAGCGCCCCACGGCCAACCGCAACATCGAGCTGCGGGTGGTGCCCAAGGTGGTGAACGACAAGGCTGGCATCGAGTTTTCGGTGGCCGACACCGGCAACGGCCTGGCCCCTGAAGTCAAGGAGCGGCTGTTCGAAGCCTTCTTCTCCACCAAGGCCGAAGGCATGGGCATTGGCCTCAATTTGTGCCGCACCATCGTCGAGTCCCACCTGGGCCGGATGCAGGCCGAGAACCTCTACAATGGAAACGAAGGCACAGGGTGCCGTTTTTCATTCTGGCTGCCGCTGGCGCAATCCTCTGTCACGCAAAACGGTGCACAGAGTGGCCCAGCCAACACCCCTGAACTTTTACGTTAACCCCCGGAGTGACTGCATGAGTTTGATCCCCAAAAAAGGTACTGTGTACGTGGTCGATGACGACGAAGCCGTCCGCGATTCGCTGCAATGGCTGCTCGAAGGCAAGGACTACCGGGTCCGCTGCTTCGACTCAGCCGAGTCCTTTTTGAGCCGCTTCGATGCCCGCGAAGTGGCCTGTTTGATCGTCGACATCCGCATGGGCGGCATGACCGGCCTGGAGCTGCAAGACCGCCTGATCGAACGCAAGTCACCCCTGCCCATCGTCTTCATCACCGGCCACGGCGACGTGCCCATGGCGGTGGACACCATGAAAAAAGGCGCCATGGATTTCATCCAGAAGCCGTTCAAGGAAGACGAACTGGTCGGCCTGGTCGAGCGCATGCTGGAGCACGCCAAGGAAGCCTTCACCGACCACCAACAGGCCGCCAGCCGTGGCGCGCTGCTGTCCAAGCTGACCTCGCGCGAAAGCCAGGTGCTGGAGCGCATCGTTGCCGGTCGCCTGAACAAGCAAATCGCCGACGACCTGGGCATCAGCATCAAGACGGTGGAAGCGCACCGCGCCAACATCATGGAAAAGCTCAATGCCAACACCGTGGCCGACCTGCTGAAGATTGCCCTGGGACAGATCGCCCCCAAGACTTGAAGCTACCAAATTTATAGCTGCTCACGCCCGTTTGATAAGCATCAGCGGGCGTTTTTACTTGATATTTAGAACCCCATGACCGCTGAACTCATCGATGGCATCGCCCTCTCCCGCACCCTGCGCCTGGATGTCGCTGCACGCGCCGCCAACCTGAAGGCCCACGGCACCACCCCTGGCCTGGCCGTCGTGCTGGTGGGCGAAAACCCGGCCAGCCAGGTTTACGTGCGCAACAAGGTCAAGGCCTGTGCCGACGCAGGCCTGCACTCGGTGCTGGAGCAGTACCCGGCCGACCTGTCGGAGGCCGAGCTGCTCAAGCGCATCAAGTTCCTCAACGCCGACCCGGCCATCCACGGCATCCTGGTGCAACTGCCGCTGCCCGCGCACATCGACGCGCAAAAGGTCATCGAAGCGATTGCCCCGCTGAAAGACGTGGACGGTTTCCACATCGCCAGCGCCGGTGCGCTGATGACCGGCAACTCGGCCTTCCTGCCCTGCACGCCCTACGGCTGCATGAAGATGCTGGAAAGCATTGGCTACGACCTGCGCGGCAAGCACGCCGTGGTGATTGGCCGCAGCAACATCGTCGGCAAGCCCATGGCCTTGCTGCTGCTGCAAAAGAACGCCACCGTCACCGTATGCCATAGCGCCACCGCCGACCTGAAAGCCATCACCCTGCAGGCCGACGTGGTGGTGGCCGCCGTGGGCAAGCGCAATGTGCTCACCGCCGACATGGTCAAGCCCGGTGCCGTGGTGCTGGATGTGGGCATGAACCGCACGCCCGACGGCAAACTCTGCGGCGACGTAGACTTTGACGGCATCCGGCAAGTCGCCAGCTACATCACCCCGGTGCCCGGCGGGGTCGGCCCCATGACCATCACCATGCTGCTGGTCAACACGCTGGAAGCTGCGGAACGATCTGTTGCCACTTGAATCCTACGAGCCCACCGCCACATGCCCACCATGACCAATCCACTGCTCGACTTTTCTGATCTGCCGCTGTTTGACCAAATCCAACCGGAACACGTAGGCCCCGCGATGAACAGCCTGCTGGCCCAGGCCAATGCCGCGCTGGAAACCGTCACCCAGCCCGACTTCCCCGCGCAGTGGACGGCCATCTCCAAGGCCCTGGACGTGAGCGCCGAGCAGCTGGGCCGTGCCTGGGGCGCGGTAAGCCACCTCAACAGCGTGGCCGACACCCCGGCCCTGCGCGCGGCCTACAACGAGGCCCTGCCCCGCGTCACCGAGTTCTGGACCCGCCTGGGTGCCGACGAGCGCCTGTACGCCAAGTACAAGGCCGTGGACACCGCCAGCCTGAACCCCGAGCAACGCCAGGCCCACACCAACGCCATGCGCAACTTCGTGCTCAGCGGTGCCGACCTGGTGGGTGCTGCCAAAGAGCGCTTCGCCCGCATCCAGGAGCGCCAGGCCGAGATCAGCCAGAAGTTCAGCGAAAACGCGCTGGATGCCACCGATGCCTTTGCCTACTACGCCACAGCGGATGAGCTGGATGGCGTGCCCGCCGACGTGCAGCAAACCGCGCTGGCCGCGGCCAAGGCCGAAGGCAAAGACGGCTATAAGCTGACCCTGAAGATGCCCTGCTACCTGCCGGTGATGCAGTTCGCCACCAGCAGCACGCTGCGCGAGCGCCTGTACCGCGCCTACGTGACCCGCGCGTCCGACCAGGCCGAGGGCGACGCCACCCAGTTCGACAACTCGGCCATCATTGCCGAGATCCTGGCGCTGCGGCTGGAAGAAGCCCAGTTACTGGGCTACGCCAACTTTGGCGAAGTCTCGGTGGTGCCCAAGATGGCGAAATCGCCCCTGGAAGTGACCCGTTTCCTGCGCGACCTGGCCGTGCGCGCCAAGCCCTACGCCCTGAAAGACGTGGCCGACCTGCGCGCCTTTGCCGCAGAGCACCTGGCCCTGGCCGACCCGCAGCCCTGGGACTGGTCCTTCATCGGCGAAAAGCTCAAGGAAGCGCGCTACGCCTTCAGCGAGCAAGAGGTGAAGCAGTACTTCACCGCGCCCAAGGTGTTGGGCGGCCTGTTCAAGATCATCGAAACCCTGTTTGAAGTGGCCATCCGCAAAGACAGCGCGCCCGTGTGGCATCCGTCCGTCGAGTTCTACCGCATCGAACGCGGCGGTCAGCTCGTAGGCCAGTTCTACCTCGACCAACCGGCCCGCACCGGCAAGCGCGGCGGTGCCTGGATGGACGACGTGCGCGCCCGCTGGCTGCGCCCCGACACCGGCCAGCTGCAAACCCCGGTAGCCCACCTGGTGTGCAACTTTGCCGACGGTGTGGACGGCCAGCCGCCGCTGCTCACCCACGACGACGTGACCACCCTGTTCCATGAGTTCGGCCACGGCCTGCACCACATGCTGACCCAGGTGAACGAGCGTGATGTGTCGGGCATCAGCGGCGTGGAATGGGACGCGGTGGAGCTGCCCAGCCAGTTCATGGAAAACTTCTGCTGGGAGTGGGATGTGCTCAAGCACATGACCGCCCACGTGGTGACCGGTGAAGCCCTGCCCCGCGCCCTGTTCGACAAAATGACCGAGGCCAAAAACTTCCAGAGCGGCCTGCAAACCCTGCGCCAGATCGAGTTTTCGCTGTTCGACATGCTGCTGCACACCGAGCACGACCCGTCGCAAGACTTCATGCCGTTGCTGCGCCAGGTGCGCGACGAGGTGGCCGTGCTGCAGGCCCCGGCCTTCAGCCGCACCGTGCACACCTTCAGCCACATCTTCGCGGGCGGTTACGCCGCCGGGTACTACAGCTACAAATGGGCCGAGGTGCTCAGCGCCGATGCCTACGCCGCGTTCGAAGAGACCGCCGGTGCCGACGGCCTGCCGAGTATTGAGACGGGCCGCAAATACCGCGAGTCGATTCTGGAAGCCGGTGGCAGCCGCCCGGCGATGGAGTCGTTCAAGGCCTTCCGGGGCCGCGAACCCACGCTGGATGCATTGCTGCGCCACCAGGGCATGGCTGAAGCCTGATCAGGAGACTTTGATGCGCACCCTCACCCTCGTTCTGGCCTGTGCGGCCTTGGCCACCAGCGCCTCGGCGCAAACCGTCTACCGCATCGTCGGGCCGGACGGCAAGGTGTCGTTCTCCGACCAGCCGCCGCCGCCCAGCAGCAAGGCCAAGGTGACCACGGCGGCCCCCGGCGGCGGCAGTGCGGCGAGCGCATCGCTGCCGTTCGAGCTGAAGGAAGTGGTGCAGCGCTACCCGGTCACGCTCTACACCAGCGCCAGTTGCGGTCCCTGCGCCAGCGCCCGCAACCTGCTGGTCTCGCGCGGCGTGCCGTTCACCGAGCGCACCGTCAACACCAACGAAGACGGCGAAGCCCTCAAACGCATCAGCGGCGACACCACCCTGCCCTTTGGCACTATCGGCAGCCAGCAGCTCAAGGGCTTCTCGGACCTGGAATGGGTGCAGTACCTAGATGCCGCCGCCTACCCCAAGACCTCGGTGCTACCGGCCAGCTACCAGCCGCCTGCGCCCCGTCCCCTGGTGGCTGCCAAGGCGGCAGAACCGGCGCGGGCACCCGCTCCGGCGGCGGCCCCGGCGCAACCCCAGCCCATCGACACCAGCAACAACCCGACCGGTATCCAGTTTTAGGCTACCAGGTATTGCTATTAAATATAGAGCTGCTCACGCTTAATCCATAAGCGTGAGCAGCTCTTTTTACTTAAAACTCCAAAGTCTTCACACCCTGGGCTGTGCCCAGCAGGCAGACGCTGGCCTTCTGGTGGGCGAACACGCCCACACAGACCACGCCGGGCCACTGGTTGACCTGCGACTCGAAGGCCAGCGGGTCGGTAACCTGCAGGCCGGTGACATCCAGAATGTGCTGGCCGTTGTCGGTCACCAGGGGCTGGCCGTCTTTCAGGCGCAGGGTGGCCGTGCCGCCCATCGCTGCAAACAGGCGTTGGACACGCTGGGTGGCCATGGGGATCACCTCCACCGGCAGCGGAAACTGGCCCAGGGCCTGCACCAGCTTGCTCTCGTCGGCAATGCAGACAAACTGGCGCGACTGGGCGGCCACAATCTTCTCGCGGGTCAGCGCTGCGCCACCGCCCTTGACCATGTGGCCCTGGTGGTCGATCTCGTCCGCGCCGTCGATGTACACCGCCAGCTCGCCCACGTCGTTGGCATCAAATACGGCAATGCCCAGCGCCAGCAACCGCGCGGTGCTGGCCTCGGAGCTGGACACCGCCCCCTTGACCTGGTCCTTGATGGTGGCCAGCGCGTCGATGAACTTGTTGACGGTGGAGCCAGTGCCCACGCCGACGATTTCGCCGGGCACCACGTAGCGCAGCGCGGCGTGGCCGACCAGGGTTTTGAGTTCGTCTTGGGTCAAAGCAGGAATGAGGTTGGTCATCTGGGAAAATCCGGGGTTAGTTTGTTGGCTCACCCCCAGGCTTCGCTGCGCTACTCCAACCCCCCTTGCAGGGGGCGATACCAGTGGCCCGGCAAAGCCGGTTCCACGGTATCTCTGGCAGCGCCCGTTCAGCCTGAAGCTGGGGTGTGTTGTTACAGTGAGTTTTCACAATCGCTTACCTTTGAATTATCCAATGCCCCTGATCCCCTACGCCCTGACCCGCCCCTTTTTGTTTGGCATGGACCCGGAGGCCGCCCACGACCTGACGCTGAACGCCATCGCCCGCACCCAGGGCACGCCGCTGGAATGCCTGTACCGCCAAACCCGGGTCAGCGACCCCGTCACCCTGGCCGGCCTGCAGTTTCCCAACCGGGTGGGCCTGGCGGCGGGGCTGGACAAAAACGCCCGCTGCATCGACGGCCTGGGGGCCATGGGCTTTGGTTTTGTGGAAGTGGGCACGGTCACGCCGCTGGCCCAGCCCGGCAACCCGCAGCCGCGCATGTTCCGCCTGCCGCAGGCCAATGCCTTGATCAACCGCCTGGGTTTCAACAACGGCGGGCTGGCGGCCTTTGTGGCCAATGTGCAGCGCGCCCAGTTCCGCCGCAAGGGTGGCCAGCCGATGTTGCTGGGCCTGAACATCGGCAAAAACGCCGCCACCCCCATCGAGCGCGCCACCGACGACTACCTGCTGGCGCTGGACGGGGTGTACCCGCATGCGGACTACGTGACGGTGAACATCTCCAGCCCCAACACAAAGAACCTGCGCGCCCTGCAAAGCGACGAAGCGCTGGACGGCCTGCTGGGGGCGGTGGCCGCCCGCCGCGCCGCGCTGGCCCAGCAGCATGGCAAGCGGGTGCCGATTTTTGTGAAGATTGCGCCCGATCTGGACGAAGCCCAGGTCGCCGTGATCGCCGCTACCCTGGTGCGCCACGGCATGGACGGCGTGATTGCCACCAACACCACGCTAGCGCGGGATGCGGTCAAAGGCATGGCGCATGGTGAAGAAGCCGGTGGCCTGAGCGGCGCGCCGGTGCTGGAGGCCAGCAACCGCGTGATCCGCCAGCTGCGCAGCGCCCTGGGCCCGGCATTTCCCATCATCGGTGTGGGCGGCATCCTGAGCGCGGCCGACGCGGTGGCCAAGATAGCCGCCGGGGCCGACGTGGTGCAGATCTACACCGGGCTGATCTACCAGGGCCCTGCCCTGGTGCAGCAGGCAGCCCTGGCGATCAAAAACAAGGTGAAATAGGCGGCCAGCGCTTATTTCACCTGCGCTTACTGCTATTACTTTTTAACAATAGGCTGCTCAAACAGCACCCGCTCGGTGTAGTTGGGGTCGGCCTTGATCTGCTTGTCGGTGTAAGGCAGTTTGACCCACTCGCCCGCGGCGTACTTGCGGGTCTGGTCGCTGAAGTGCGCGCTGGTCGGGTCGGACGACTGGCTGTAGGTCAGGATGCCTTCGGCCACCGGCCCGGCGTTGTCCCAGGTGACAAACTGGATGTAGCTATTGCCATAGGCACCGGCGTTGGTGGCGGGGTCGGCGGTGTAGATGAACTGGCCCGGGGCCACCTGGGTGCGTACGCCCGCCCAGTTGTTGAACGTAGAGCGGCCACCCGGAATAGCCAACACGCCTTCGGCACGTTGCAGCAGCTGCACATCCTGGGTGCGGGCACGCCGCTTGATGGGATCATCAAACTGGGTACTGGCCACCAAAGTTTCCAGCTGCGCCATGGCGGCGGCCAGGTTGGCGGTGCCACGCGGGGTTTCCTGCGGATCGGCGGGGTTGAACGGCACGCTCCACCACGATGCATCGTTGAGGTCACCCAGGGCCGCATAGAACTCGTCAAACAGCACCACGCCCTGTGCGGACGGGGTATGGGCGGTGCTCCAGGCTTGCAGCACGGCGCAGGCATCCTGGGCTGCCGGGGTGGCACCGCTGCCGCTGGCCAGGCAACCCGAGACAAAGCCTGGCAACCATTTCTCGGCCTTAAAGAAGCGGCTCTTCAGGTAGAGCTGCTGCAGGTTGGCCAGGGTGAAGCGGTAGCCGCCCTGCCCGTCGGTGCCGTTCAGGCGGTCGCGCACCATGGCGTGGCCGGTACGGGTGCGGTTGTTTTGCGCAATTGCCTCGGCGTTGGGGCCGGTGGCGATGATCTTGGCAAAGCCGCCCAGGTAGGAGTTCAGGCTGGGCCACCAGTGGCTGTCGTTGGCGTTGAGCGCATAGTCCGCGCGCTTGACCCAGGGCCGCCCGGATGCCGGGATGCTGCCGGTCCAGTCGCAGGCCGCCGTGGTACCGGCCATGACCACCACGCCGGTGCTGGCCATCAAAGGCTGGAACGGCGGGGGCACGCAGGCCGCCAACTGGGCATCGGCCACATTGGCCGCTACCGAGTAGTTGGCGTACAGGGCATCGCCGTCCTTGTCGGCGGCCATGGTATTGACCCAGGGCATGGCGTTATAGGTGGCCAATGCCGTGCGCAGGCTGTCCACGCTGGTGGATTTGCCATTCAGGATGACCTGGTCGATCAGCTTGAAGTTGGCGGCGTTGGCATCTTGCAGCGCATAGCCGCTGCCGGTGGTCCAGGCAAAGCTGCTGTCCTTCAGCATGGGGCCGTACTCGGTGGTGTACAGGGTGCGCTGGATGGGGACCTGGGTGCCATCGGCCAACATTGCCGACACGGTCAACGGCACGGCCTTCATGGCGATGGATTGGCCGTCTTTCATGTAGCGCGTGGGGTTGCTGGGGTCGATGGCCAGGTAGCGCAGGGTGAAGCGGTTGTCGGTGGAGAAGGTGTGCGTCCAGGCGACTTTGTCGTTAAAGCCGATCAGGGGCAGCGGCACGCCCAGCAGGGTGGCACCCATCACGTCGTAGTTCTCGCTGGCCACGGTAATGTGCACCTGGTTCAGGCGCAGCGCCCCCCACCACGGAAAGTGCGGGTTACCCAGCAGCAGGCCCTTGCCGCTCTGGGTGGCGTTGCGGCCCAGGGCCACCCCGTTGGAGCCAATGGTGTGGTCGCGCAGGGTCTGCATGGCCATCAGCGCGGGCGACTGGGCGTAGTCCACCGGCGGAGCCGGTTTTTTGGCTTTGGCCAGAGTGGTGGTGGTGGCCGCTTTGGCCACGGCGGCGGTGGGTGCCGTGGCACTGCCGATGGCCGCGATGAAGCCCAACGAGCTGCCGGTCATGGCGGCTTGCGAGAAGCGCAGGTAGGCATCTTCCTCGGTCATGGGCTTGACCCAGGCCTTGCCACGGCAGGCCACGGGCAGCTTGGCCAGGCCGGTATCGGTCAGGTAGCGGTTGTAGCCGGTGGCAAAGCCGTCGGCCAGCTCGCGGGTGGCGCGGCTGGAACCGGCCTTGAAGCGGGCGGCTTGGTCAGAGCCCAGCACCAGCTTGTAGAAGAAATCAGAGTCCACATTGCCGAGCACTGTGCCCATCTGGCCCAGGTAGCCACCGGCAGCGCCGAAGTACTTGGCCCGCTCGCCGTGCAGGGTCACCAGCTCTTCGGCAAACAGGCAAAAGTTGTTTTGGGCAAACGCGTAGCCATAGCCATAGCCCGCCCCCGTGAAGCTGTCGGCCACGATGTGCGGCACACCGTAGGACGTAGTGCGGATCGCGGCCGCGTAGTCCGTGGGCAAACAGCCTGTGAGCAGTGACGCAGCTACCGCGCCCACCAGCCCGCTTCGCGCAGCAAAAATGCCACGCACCGTCGTCGTCAGATTCATGCTTACTCCCTGATATTGGATTTAAGACCTATTCAACGCACAGATTGTTTCGTAAAACGGACTTATTCCATAGTACTTTGCATGCCCTGTTACGCCTCCTTGAGCCCACCGCAAATGTACCTATTTTTGTGGATGAAATTACGCACTCCCGTGGTGCACTGGTATGAAAAATGGTAAGACTCTGCAAAATCCAAAATGGTGCCAAACCAGACGGCGATAAGCCCCGCCCAACACCCGCCAAAAAGCAAAACGCCACCGCAGACAGGCCTGCGATGGCGTTTTGAAATACTATCTATTTAATAGCTTGTTGTGCTTATAGCGTAAGCGCTAGAGACCGATTTTATGCCTTATTTAACCGCCATGTGCGAGGTCACCTTGTCGAGGATTACCTCGGGCTCGTTGGCCTCTTCCCAGGTTTGGTTGTTCATGGCGGCATCCAGGCGCTTCATATCCAGATCGCCCGTCCACTTGGCCACCACCAGGGTCGCCACGCCGTTGCCCACCAGGTTGGTCAGGGCGCGGGCTTCGGACATGAAGCGGTCAATACCCAGAATCAGCGCCAGGCCCGCCACCGGCACGTGGCCCACGGCCGACAAGGTGGCCGCCAGCACGATGAAGCCGCTGCCCGTGACACCGGCTGCGCCCTTGGAGGTGAGCAGCAGCACCAGCAGCAAGGTGATCTGCTGGGCGATGGTCATGGGGGTGTCGGTGGCCTGGGCGATGAACACCGCCGCCATGGTCAGGTAGATGGAGGTGCCGTCCAGGTTGAACGAGTAGCCGGTAGGAATCACCAGGCCGACCACGGACTTCTTGGCACCGGCGTTTTCCATCTTCTCCATCATGCGGGGCAGCACCGACTCGCTGGACGAGGTGCCCAGCACGATCAGCAGCTCTTCCTTGATGTACTTGATGAACTTGACGATGCTGAAGCCGTGCATGCGCGACACGATGCCCAGAATCACGAACACAAAGATCAGGCAGGTACCATAGAAGGTGCCCATGAGCTTGCCCAGCGACACCAGCGAATCCACACCGTACTTGCCAATGGTGAAGGCCATGGCACCGAACGCGCCGATGGGGGCGACCTTCATGACCATGCCGACAATGTCGAACATCACGTGCGAGAACTTCTCGATGAAGTCAAACACCATGGTGCCGCGCCCGCCAAACTTGTGCAGCGCAAAGCCGAACATCACCGCAAACAGCAGCACCTGCAAGATCTCGCCCTTGGCGAACGCATCCACCACGGTGCTGGGAATCACGTTGAGCAAGAAGTCGGTGGTGGTGGCCATCTTGCCGGGCGCGGTGTAGGCCGCAATGCCCTTGGTGTCCAACGTGCTGGCATCGATGTGCATGCCCGCGCCGGGCTGCACCAGGTTGACCATCACCAGGCCAACGATCAGCGCCAGCGTGCTCATGATTTCAAAATACAGCAGCGCCAGACCGCCGGTTTTGCCGACCTTCTTCATGTCTTCCATGCCGGCGATACCCACCACCACGGTACAGAAAATGATGGGTGCAATCACCATCTTGATCAGCTTGATGAAACCGTCGCCCAGCGGCTTCATCTGCGCGCCCAACTCGGGCTGGAAGTGCCCCAGCAAGATGCCCACGGCCACCGCGAACAGCACCTGCACGTAGAGGGATTTGTAGATCGGCTTTTTGGCCACCGGAGCATCTGCTTGCATAGAGCACACCTTTTGAATTAAGTAAATCACCGCCCATCAAGGTGGGCGAGGAATCGTTAATTTATTCCGGAAATTCCACCTGACCATTGTGGTTACTACGGTAGAAACCCGCTGGTCGGCAAGCCCCACCCCAGTTATAGCAATTTGTAACAATTTCAGTGCCTCGGCTGTCGGCCCTGGCCTGAGAGGCGGCGTTTTAGCAGTCCCTGTACAACTTATCCGAGGACTCTCTCCATGCAATTCATCCGTGCCATTGCTTTTGCCGCCATTGCAGGTACCACCATCCTCGCCGCCACCGGTTGCGCCGTGGTGCGCCAGCAAGAATCCGTGGGCGCTTACGTGGACGACTCGGCCATCACCTCGTCGGTCAAGGCCCGCTTTGTGGCCGACAAAACCGTCGACGCCGGTGCCATCAGCGTGCAAACCCTGAAGGGCACCGTCCTCCTGTCGGGCTTTGCCAAGTCCAGCGCTGAAAAGATGCAGGCCGAGTCCATCACCCGCAGCGTCAAGGGCGTGACCGCGGTGCGCAACGACCTGGTGGTTCGCCCGTAAGCACCACGCCCCGGTCCAGGCAGCTTGCGGCCCCGCCCGCAAGCTGCCTTTTTTTTGGCCCGTACGGCCTGCAAATTACCGCCCCGCTGCGCAAAAGCGTCATGTTTTAGGACCACAATCTCTGTATGGAAAACACCGACAAACTCAATGACCGCAACGTCGCCCTGGCCTGGGCCGACCTGCAAGCCCATGCCAACAACGGGCAGCCGCTCGACACCGATGCCTACCGCCTGGCCTTTGCCGACCCCGAGTTTTTGCTGCGCCGCGAAACCCGGGGCATCCGCTTCCAGCTGGAAATGCTCAAACCCGACCTGGCCCAGCAAGCCCAGGGCATTGAAAGCACCGTGGTGGTGTTTGGCAGCGCCCGCTTCCCGGCCCCCGAAGACGCCCAACCCGCCCTGGCAGCCGCCCAAACCAGCGGCGATGCAGAGGCCCTGAAAGTCGCCCAGCGCCGCATGCGCAACGCCCACTACTACGACCAGGCCCGCCTGTTCGCCGGCATGGTGGCCAACTACAGCGCCAACCTGCCCGCCTCTGACCGGCTCTACATCTGCACCGGCGGTGGCCCCGGCATCATGGAAGCCGCCAACCGCGGTGCCCACGAAATGGGCGCGCTCAACGTAGGCCTGAGCATCGCCCTGCCCCACGAGCAAGGCGGCAACCGCTACGTGTCGCCCAGCCTGAATTTCAAGTTCCACTACTTTGCGCTGCGCAAAATGCATTTCATGATGCGCGCCAAAGCCCTGGTGGCCTTCCCCGGCGGCTTTGGCACGCTGGACGAGCTGTTTGAAGTGGTGACCCTGGTGCAAACCGGCAAAGCCCGGGCCGTGCCCATCATCCTGTTTGGGGTCGATTACTGGCAAAAATTGCTCAACCTCGACCTGCTGATCGAAGAAGGCGCGATCTCGCCCGGCGACGTAGAACTGTTCACCTACGTCGACACGCCAGAGGATGCGTGGGCCGCTATTCGGGCGTTTTATAAGATTTAAGCCCCCACGCGGTGCGAGAGCCACCGCCCACCAGCGCCCCCACCACCCAAAACAGCCCGGCCACGCCCACATAGGCGCTGGCCAGGCCAAACAGCAGCGGCATGGCCACGCTGGAAGCGTTGATGGTCATCAGCCGCAGGCCTAGCGCTTCGCCGTGGCGGTGCTCGGGGGTGATCTGGTGCAAGGTGCTCATCACCATGGGCTGCACCGAGCCCAGCGCCAGGCCCAGAAACACCGAGCACACGCCCATGGCCAGCGCACTCGGTAGCAGCGGGTACAGCGCAAACAGTGCCGCCGTCACCCACATCGCGCCCACCATCACCGCCCACTCGCGCAGCCGTGCCGCCACCAGGGGCATGGCCATGCGCACCACGGTAGCGGCAATCGCAAACGCCCCCAGAATGCCGCCGATGGTGGACGCACTCAGGCCCCGCTCATGGCCCAAGATGGGCACCACAAAGGTGTGCACATCCCAGCAGGACGACAAGAACCAGTTCACCAGCAACAGGCGGCGCAGCATGGGATCGGCCAGCAAATCCCGCACGCGCGGCTTGGCGGCACCGGTGGGTGCGTGGATGGCGGGCAGCTCCTGCACGCCCTGCACCAGCGCCCAGGTGGCCAGCGGCAGCAGCGCCATCAGCGCAAACGCCGCCCGGAAACCCCAGGTATCGGCGGGCACGCTGCCCGCGTGGTCGATCATCAACCCCGCTGCAAACGGCCCAATGAAGTTGGACAAAGCCGGGCCCAGCGCCAGCCAGCTGAACACGGTTTTCAGCTGCGTCGCACCTTCGGCCGCGCGGCCCACATGGCGCTGCAAAGCAATCACCGCAATCCCGGTAGCCCCGCCGGTCAGCAGCGCACTGATGCAAAGCACCGGGTAGATAGGCCACACCGCCGCCAGTCCCGCGCCCAGCACCGCCATGGCCACGCTGATGGTCACCGGTTTGCGCAGGCCATGGCGGTCGGCGTAGCGCCCGGCAGGCAGGGCCAGAAACACCTGGGTCAGGGCAAACAAGGCCAGCAAAAGCCCCACCGCCAACCCGCTAAAGCCCTCGCGCAGAGCCAGCAGCGGCGCGGCCAGGCGTATGCCGGTCATGCAGGCGTGCAGGCAGATCTGGGCGGCGATGAGGCGGGCCAAGGCGGGGGTCATAGGGGTGTTGGGGAATGGATAAAGGCGCTGGGGAGGCGCACGCGTTCGTAGCTGGGCTGCGTGCAGATGCTACTGAGCTTACCCGCTCTGCGAACGTAAGGATGCGGGCCGCTTGGTGGGGTTGTTACATTTGAAATTTGAGCTTATTTTCAGATACCAAAATGCCTGCTAGCGCCCATCAAATCGGCGTTACGTGCTCCTGTTTTTTACTATTAAAAGAGAAGCAAACTGGTTCGACTGCGCGGGCGGTAGCCAATGGGGGTCGGATCCCAATTGCGCGCAGGCTGCTGGCGGGTCGAGCACCATGTGGCCCGCATTTGGGCTCCGACCCCTATTGGCGGATTGACGTTTTCTGGCTGCCCGCCAGCATCCCCGGCCGGGAGTTGCGCCCGGCGGCGCAGTCACTTGTTCTTTTGCGCAAAAGAAAAGTAACCAAAAGAAAGGCGCCCCAACTGTCTGCGCCCTCCGCTGGCGCTTCGGGAACCTGCGGTGCTCGCTTTGGTCGGGGTCTGGCTAAACTCGCTGGCGCTCAAACAGACGCCAGCCCTGATCCGCCCAAAGCTGTGCTCCTCGGCACTGTGCTGGTCAAGTTTTTTCGGACACCGCGATAGGTTGTTTGATTGCCGATTGCTGCTCGAAAGCATTGGGTGGCAAGTTGCCCAGTTTGGAGTGCAGCCGCACGCTGTTGTAGAA